>DATARR010000157.1:0-6533 GCA_036264085.1 Thermoanaerobaculia bacterium
CTGCTCGGGGTAGGCGAGGCGCCAGTGGGCGGCCACGGAGACGCCGAAGACGCGCCCCGGGCGGGCGTCGCCGCCGACCGTGAACTCGACCCCCTGCGCTGGGCGGACCTCGATCACCTCGAGGGTGAGCGTTCCCATCGCGGCGCGGTCGGGGTAGCGGCGGCGGTAGCGCTCGAGGACCTGCTGCCGGCCGCTCGTCAGGCCGGTCGGCGTCAGAAACGAGGCATCCTCGGCGTAGACCGAGGTGAAGGCGTCGAGGTCGCCCCGGTTCCAGGCGTCGGCCTGGGTCTTGAGGAGCGCCTCGACGTCCGCGCGGGCGGTCTGGGCACGCTTCACGGCCAGGATGCGGTCCCAGGAGCCGAAACCGGAAGGGCCGAGATAATGCGGATCTTGCGTGAAGACGGGATCGGCCAGCACCTCGTCGACGGGGGCGAAGCGGTCGCCGCGCGCCTCGAGCCAGGTGAACAGCCGGTCCCACTGGGCGGCGCCGACCTCGTTGGCGTGGAGGAGGAGGATCTGCGGCACCGGGCGCCCGAAGAGGCGGTCCCCCTTCGCCTCCTGATCGCGCACCTCGACGTGGAGCGACTCCTGATACTGCTCTCCCACGCGCTCCATCTCCTGCGTATCCCCCTTCCGGCGCGCCTCGACCCAGGGCTTCTCGAATTCCCAGTCCTGATCGTCGATCGTCACCGGCAGGTTGCGCTGGCCGGAGCGCCCGAGATAGGCGCGGAGGGCGTCGAGCTTGGCCTGCGTGTCCCCCTCGTCGAGGAAGGGGAAGCGGAAGAAGCGCAGCTTGCGGTCGTCCTCGCCGGCGAGGAAGCCGGCGAGCCCCGCCCGCCCGGCTTCGACGTCGGCGGCATAAGCCTCGGCGGCGGTCGTCGTCAGATCGAGATGGCTGGCCGAGTGATTGCCGAGCTCGTGGCCGGCGGCGAGCCAGCGGCGCAGGAGGACGCGATCGTCGCCCGTCTTCACGTTCCCCCAGATCACCAGGCCCACGGCGGGGACGTGGTGTTTCGCCAGCGCCGCGAGCAGGCCTCGGGTGATCAGCTCCCTCTCGTCCGGGCTGGTATGGATGCCGCCGCCGGCGACCGGCAGGTCGTCGACGGAGATGAGCAGGGGGCGCCCGGATGACCCCGTCCCGCCGGCTCCGATGATCGAGGAGCCGGCGAGCAGGGCGAGAACGGTGATGGCGGAGAGCGTCAGGGTTCGCTTCATAGGGAGGCATGCTACTGCAAGACCCTCAGATCCCTATGACCGAGCTCTTTGCCGGCGAGGTGGCCGGCGCGCCGCGGGAAAGTTCTCTCTCACGAGATCCGCGTTCCTTGAACAGAGTATGATGAGGGAGCTCTTGACCCGAAGGATTCGACTGGTGGGAGGTGCTGTGGCATGAGGGAGAGGCGATCTGAGAGGGCCGACGGACCTGTCCAAGATTAGAGCGGCCAGCGGCTGCGGCCGAGTGGCGGCTATCGCAAGCTGCGGTCGTTCCAGGTGACCACGATCATCTACGACGCAACGGTCTCGTTCTGCGCCCGCTTCCTCGACAGGCGCTCACGCACCGTGGACCAGATGGTGCAAGCGGCGCGCAGCGGACGGCAGAACATCGCCGAGGGCAGCCGGGCTTCGGCAATCTCCTCGCAGACCGAGCTGCGCCTGGTCAGCGTCGCCCGCGCCAGCCTCGACGAGCTGCTGCTGAATTACGAAGACTTCCTGCGCCAACGCAGCAAGCGTCAGTGGGACAAAAACGACCGCGAAGCGCGGGCGGTGCGGTCGGTTGGGAGAGAGCACCCGCCGGATCCTAGGGATCCGACCGATGCCACCGCCTACGCCGCATGGTTGAATCACGTTGAGCCTGCCGTGGTCGCCAATGCGGTGATCTGCCTGATCCACCAGGCCAACTACCTGCTCGATCAGCAGATCTCCGCGCTGGAGCGCGACTTCATCCACGAGGGTGGTTACAGCGAGAACCTCGCAGCAGCACGGCTCAAGGAGCGGGCCAGACAGAAGAATCGGACCGATCCGACCGATCCGACTGATCCGTCAGATCCGGCCGATGACGCCGCCCCCGTGTGCCCTGCTTGCGGCAAGGGGATGGTGCAGCGCACCGCTCGCAAGGGCGCCCATGCCGGGTTGCGGTTCTGGGGATGCACCGGCTATCCGCGGTGCACGGGAACGCGGCCGCTCGACGCAACCGGCTGAGGCCGGAGCTGCCTTTCGCAGTGTCAGGCGACGCCGGATCACGTCTCGGGAAGGATCCCCATCTCGACGTAGATCGGCCGTACCCGCTCGCGCAGCTTGGGCAGGAGGTGCGCGAACCACAGGGCCGCGGCGATGCAGCCCAGGCCGCCGAGCAGGAGGGTGTGGGGCGCACCGATGCGGTTCGCCAGAACCCCCGCGAGGAGGCTGCCGAAGGGCGTCATGCCCATGATCGCCATGGTGTAGAGGCTCATGACCCGGCCGCGCTTGTCGTCCTCGACCAGGGTCTGGAGGAGGGTGTTGCTGGCCGCCATGTGCACCATGAAGCCGAGCCCGGTGACGAGCAGGAGGGCGAGCGAGAGCCACAGGTGGCGCGACAGGGAGAAGCCGAGGAGGCCGGCGCCGAAGAGGGCGGCCATGAAAGGGATCACCTTCCCCAGACCGAGGACTGAGCGGCGGCGAGCGAGGAACACCGCGCCGAGGAGCGCCCCAACACCGGTGGCCGCCATCAGGAAGCCCAGGGTATGCGGGCCGCCGTGCAGAATGGTCGAAGCGAAGACCGGCATCAGCACCGTGTAGGGCATGCCCACCAGGCTCACCAGGGCGAGCAGCAGGAGGATGCTGCGGATGGGGGGCGAGCCGGCGACATAGGACAGACCTGCGCGGAGCTCCGGCAGCACCTTCGACTTCGCAGCCGTCCGCCGCGGTCGCGGCGCGAGTCGCATCAGGATGAGCGAGGCGATGACCGCGAGGTAGCTCACGGCATCCCAGAAGAAGCACCAGCCCTCGCCTACCGCCGCGATGAGCACGCCGCCGATCGACGGCCCCAGTAGGCGGGCGGCGTTGACCATCGAAGAGTTGAGGGCGATGGCGTTGCTCAGGTCCGCCCGGTCCTCGACCATCTCGACGACGAAGGCTTGACGGGCCGGCATGTCGAAAGCGTTGATCACCCCCTGGAAGAGGCTCAATCCCAGGACGTGCCAGATGTTGATGACGCCGGTCAGGGCCAGGACCGCCAGGGCCGCCGACTGGAGCATGGCCAGGATCTGGGTGGCGATCAGCAGCCGGTGGCGGTTCCAGCGGTCGACGAGCACGCCGGCGAAGGGGGCCAGGAGGAACGAGGGGATCTGCCCCGCGAAGCCCACGAGGCCAAGGAGGAGCGCCGAGCGGGTCAACCGGTAGACCAGCCAACTGGTCGCGATCCGCGTCATCCAGGTGCCGACGAGCGAGACGCTCTGGCCCGAGAAGAACAGCCGGTAGTTGCGATGGCGCAGGGCCCGCACCATGAAGCCGGCGCCGCCCGGCGGCGGGGCGGCCGGCGCCGCGGTGGTCATCGGAGAAAGCCTTCTTTCCTCATCGGGGAGGAGCCTGCTGCAAGGGCCGTGCGCAGCCGCCGCGGAACCCCGGTCCCCCTACGCAAGGGGGACCGGGCTCTCTTGGGGGCGAGTCACCTCAGGCGGGGTGGCAGCCCTTGGCGCAGGCGGCGTCGGCGTAGCACTGGTTGGTGTAGGTCACGCCGTTGCTGCACGTGACCGGCGCAAAGATCTGATAGCAGATCGGGTTGGGGTCCGGCACGCACTTGGCAGCCTGGGCGGCCACGGAGGACGAACCCGCGCCGGGGGCGCCGGTGAGGACGAGAGCGAAGGCCAGCTTGGGAAGGGCTCGGGTCATGGTGTGGCTCCTTTCCAGTTGTCGACCCGCCACCGCGGCGGGCCCGAGCACGACCACTGTAGCGGGCGAGCCCGATCAGCGCAAGTTGATTTTCTATATCGAAATGAGGTAATGAAAGTCGTCTGCTGAGGCCCGGCCTGCGGATTCCTGCGGCGTGTTATGGTCCCCAGCCGTGCAAGCGGAGCGATCCTTCCTCGGGCCGGCCGCCGCCTTTCTCCTCGCCCTTCTGATCTCCTTCGCGGGCATCGGCTCTCACTCGCTGTGGAGCCCCGACGAGCCGACCGGCGCGGCGGTGGGGCGGGGAATGCTGGACAGCGGCGACCTGATCGTGCCGCGTCTCAACGGCGAGCCGTTCCTGGAGAAGCCGCCCCTCTACTGGTGGGTGCAGGTCGCGGCCTTTCGAGTGTTCGGCGTGTCGGACGCCGTGGCGCGGGTGCCCTCGGCCCTGTTCTCGGCGCTGACGCTGCTCGCCGCATACGCGATCGGGCGCCGGCTGGGAGGGCCGCGCCAGGGCCTGCTGGCGCTCGTGGTGCTCGGCACGACCCTGGTCTTCGTGCAGAACCTGGGGCGGGTGGTGGTGGATCCGGCCCTGGCCTTTTTCGTCGCCGTGGCCCATCTCGGATTCGCCAAGCTGGCCGAGCCGCGCTCGCCCTCTGAGGCGTGGGGGGCGCGGCTCCTAATCGCGGTCGCCATCCCCCTCGGCTTCCTCAGCAAGGGAGTGGTGGCGATCGGTCTGGGCGCGGGACCGCCGGTGCTCTACCTGCTGGCGACCCGGCGCGGCCGGGCGGTACGCGAGCTGGCGCTCCTCGCTGCGCTCGGCGTGCCCCTCTTCGCGCTGCTGGTGACGCCATGGGCCCTGGCGCTCTATCGGGCCGCGGGATGGGCCGGGCTCCAGGAGTGCCTGGGCAACAATACGATGAGCCGCTTCCTGCACACCGCGCAGAGTGCCCGCTTCGGCCACACTCAGCCGTTCTATTACTACCTGGGGCTCGGTCCGCTGCTGCTGCTGCCGTGGACGCTCGCCCTGCCGGCGATGCTGCGGGCGGGGGCCTTCCGCGGCAGCGAGGCTCGCCGGCTGCTGCTCGCCACGGCAGGCCTCGGCGTCCTGCTGCTGTCGGTTGCCTCCAGCAAGCGGGAGATGTACCTGATGCCGCTGCTGCCGGCGTGGTCGGCCGTCGTGGCCTGGTGGCTGGCGGGAGCAGGGGAGGGAGACGAGGAGAGGAGCTGGGACCGGCGTACCTTGATCTCCCTGTTCGGCTTCGCCGCGGGCATCCTCCTCCTGCTCGGCGCCCTGGCGCTGGGGATCGCCTGGACGCCGCGATTGCCGGCCACGGTCGCTCCGGTCCAGGCAGCCGTTCCGCCATGGCATCTCGTGACCTTCGGACTGGTCGCGCTCGCCGCCGGTGTCGCCTTCGTCGTGCGGCTCGTTCGCAGCCGGCGGACGGGGCCTCCGGTCGCCTGGGTCGCGGCCTCGCTGGTGTTGCTCTTCCTGGCCCTGGAGACCGAGTTGCAGGCGCTGATCGACCCCGTCAAGCGGATGGACGAGATGACTGCCGCGGTCGCGCGCCAGATCCCGGGCACCGGGCCGGTCCCGGCCTACCTGCCGCCAGGACAGTCCAACGAGGTCGTCTTCGGCATGATCGGTTTCGAGTTGGGGCGCCGGGTCCGGTCTCTGACCAGCCCGGAGGAGCTGCGGGACTGGTTCCAGCGGAATCCAGGGAGCGCCGTCCTCTTCCGCGCCCCCCAAGCCCACAAGCTGCCTCCCGAGCTGCTGCGGAGGCTCCGCTTCGTCTATGACGAGACGGGGCGGAGGGCATCGCCCTACGCCCTGGCTGCCCTGCCCTGAGCGGGCACCGCTTTTACGACAGGAGCGACCGCCGGCTCATCAGGAACGACTCCTGACTCACGAGGAGCGGCCGCCGACCCATGAGGAGCGACCGGGAGACACGTTCGAGCCAGAGAGATGATATCTTTTCTCTTGGAGGAACGTCGCCATGCCCTCGATGGCCCACGAGATCCTCGTGGATCTCTTCAAGAACCGCCCCTCGCTTGCCGCCGAGATCCTCGCCGAGGTGCTCGGGGTCTCGCTGCCGGCCTACACCGAATCACGCCTCGCAGCGACCGACTTGACCGAGGTCCAGCCCGCCGAATACCGCGCCGACGTCGTCGTCGTCCTGCTGGACCGCGACGTCCCGGTGCGGGTGGTCATCGTCGAGGTGCAACTGGCGGTCGATCCCAGAAAGCGCTTCAGTTGGCCGGTCTATGTGGTCGGCGCGCGCGCCATCCACGGCTGCCCGACGGACCTCCTGGTCGTCGCGCTCGACCCGGCCGTCGCCCGGTGGTGCGCGGAGCCGGTAGAGATCGGCGTCCCCGGCTTCGTCCTGCACCCGCCTGTGCTGCACCGCACCGCCGTCCCGGTGGTGATGGACCTTGGGGAAGCGGCCAGCCGGCCCGAGCTCGGGGTGCTCTCCGCGATGGCGCACGGCGAGACGGAGCAGGGAGCGACGATTGCCGCCGCGGTGCTGCCCGCGATCCGGGACCTCGACGAAGACAGGGCCAGGCTGTACTACGACCTCGTGTACAATTCCTTGAATGAGGCGGCTCGCCGCGCCATGGAGGCGATGATGAAGGGCTACGAATACCAGAGCGATTTCGCGAAAAAGTACGTC
>DATARR010000162.1:0-17126 GCA_036264085.1 Thermoanaerobaculia bacterium
ACGCTCTCCGAGAGCGGACCTCCCCTGCGCCGTGCCTTCGACACATTGGAGGAGGAAATCGCCAAGTATTGTGAAAGAGAAAAACTTGCCGCTTGAACTTGACTCAAAGACACAACAAATTACGAACCAAGGACTCTAGCAAGCTTTCCTGGAGCTTCGCTCATGCCCCATCCGCTCCTCCTCTGCCCGGTCTGCGCCGGAGCCATGCCGCCGGGTGCCGCCTGCCCGCGTTGCGGCCATGAAGAGCTGCGGCAGCGCCCGGCGGCCTGCCTGCCGGTGGGGACGGTGCTGCACGGCGAGTACACGGTGGGCAATCCGCTGGGCCAGCCGGGCGGGTTCGGCATCACCTATCTGGCCTGGTACGGCGCCCTGGAGCAGCCGGTGGCGATCAAGGAGTACATGCCTGCGGACCTGGCCGGGCGGTCGCCGGACCGCCGGACGGTCAAAAGCTATTCGTTGGACCACGAGGCCAACTTCCGCTTCGGCATCGAGCAGTTCCTCCGCGAGGCACGGACCCTGGCGCGGCTGTCGCATCCGAACATCGTGCGGGTGCGCGGGTTCTTCGAGGAGAATGGCACGGCCTATCTTGTCATGGACTACTACGCCGGACGCAGCCTCGACCGTCTGCTCGCAGAGCGGGGAGGCCGGCTGCCGGAACGCGAGGCGGTGGGCATCCTGCTGCCGATCCTGGACGCCCTCCAGTACTCTGAGGATGGGGAATGCGAAACCGGAGAGAAACCCCGCCACCCGGTGAAGATCGCCCATGGCTTCTGGCTGAGCCAGACCGAAGTGCCCGCAGAGAGGTACCGGGGGTTTACGATGTTTGCGCAGGAAAAGCGCGATATGCCCACGGCTCCGCAGTCCAATCCAAATTGGAAAAGATGGAATGACCCTGTCGTCAACGTGGACTGGAACGACGCCAAGGCCTTTTGCGAGTGGGGGGGAGGCCGGCTGCCCTCGGAAGCGGAATGGGAGTATGCGGCCCGGGGATATTCAGCCAACGGCTTGGCCGGGAACGTGTGGGAGTGGTGCGAGGACACGTGGCATGACTCTTACAAGGGAGCACCCGGCGATGGCAGCGTTTGGCTGACAGGGGCGAGCTCAGCTTCTCGGGTGATTCGTGACGGGGCAGCCTGGCACGAGAATCTCGGAAGCCTTCGGGCATCTGCCCGCGACTGGGACCTCGCTGTCGGTCGCTACGACGTTGTCGGATTCCGTTGTGCCCGGGATAAATCTCCTTGATTTACTCTCCAGGGGACCATGCCATTTCGCCGCCAGCCGCCGCAGGCCGTCTATGAGCTGGTCACCCGCGACGGCTGCCACCTCTGCGACGAGATGGCGGACGTGCTCGATGCAGTCCTACCGGCATATGGCCTCTCCTGGTCGCCCCGGGACGTGGACGCCGAGCCGGAGCTGCGGGCGCGGTTCACGGACGTGGTCCCCGTGCTGCTGCGCGACGGCCAGCCGGTGGCCAAGGTGCGGCTCGACCGGCGGAGCCTGATCCGGATCGTCGAAGGCCGCCGGGGTGATAGCATTATTCCATCTCTTTGAGCCGTCCTTTTCCCGCGGAGTGGCGTCTTGCACACGATCCTGTCGCTATTGAGCCTGCGCTTTGGCGGTTTCGGCATTCTCACTCTGGTGGCCCTGGCCGATGCCTTCCGCGTGGGTGCGGACTGGTACTGGTTCCTGATCATCCTGGCGTTCCCCGGCGTGGGTCCGATCGCCTATTTCGTGGTCGTGCGCAGCCCGTTGCTCGGGGCCCGCAATGCCGGCATGATGTCCCCGGCCGCGGCCCGCCGGCTCCAGGCCCGGCGGCGCCTGCGGGAGCTTCAGGTGCAGCTCGCCAACTGGCGGGGGCCCGGCATCCTGGCCGAGGCGGGGGAGGAGACGCTGGCGCTGGGCAAGCCTCAGGAGGCCGAGAAGCTCCTGCGCGAAGCGAAGGCGAACGGCGGCGCCGTGGAGGACGTGAGCTTCGGCCTCGCCCAGTCGCTGGAGATGCAGGGCCGTTGGCCCGAGGCGGTGCCGCTGCTGCAGGAGCTGGTGAAGGTGGAGCCGGATTCGCGCCTCGGCGAGGGCCCCCTCCACCTCGCCCGCAGCCTGGACGAGGCCGGCCGCAGCGACGAGGCCGAGCCCGTGCTGCGCAAGCTCCTGGAGCGCCGCACGGTCATCGAGGCCCAGGTGCGCCTCGCCCGCATCCTCCTGCGCAAAGGCGAGCGGGAGGAGGCCGGCCGCCTCCTCTCCGAGGTCCGCAACGACGCCACGGTCCTGCCCCGCTACCTCAAGCGGCAGCATCGCGCCTGGCTCCGCGCCGCGGCGCGCCTGAAGACCGGCGCCGAGCGTCTCCCCCGGTCCCGGTTCGGCTGAGCTTTCGGCGCAGCGATCGCTTGGCACCCGGCGCTCACACCGTTGTCACATCCTTCCGGGTTCAAGACACTCATGGAGAGAAGCCTGAAGCGATTTTTCCGGCGCCGGGGACGGCGGCCGACGGGGGGAGGAGGTGTCGATGTTCTGCCCTGAGTGTGGCCTGGAATATGAGGATGACGCTTCATGGTGTGAGGACTGTGAGGTGGAGCTGGTGGACGCTCCGCCCGCGGAGGAGGCTCCGGAGGAGTTGGAGTTCGTGCCGTTGGGCGAGGTGATCGATGCCACCGTGTTCGCGATCGTGACCTCCCAGCTTGAAGAGGCGGGGATTCCCTGGTTCGTACAGAGCGAGAAGGGAGCCATGGCCATGGTATACGTAGACCGCAACCGCCTCGCAGAGGCGCACCGTGAGCTGGAGGCTGCCGCCAGCCCGGTGGCGGTCTGCGAGGGCAACTGACGGAGGAGCGAGCCATGAAGCGACCTGCCAGGAAGCTGAGCCTCAACCGCGAGACCCTGCGCCACCTCGATGGCACGGAGCTCCAGAAGGCCCGGGGCGCCCAGACCCTGACCTACGAGAGGGAAGCCTGCGAGGACACCTGGGACTGCACGCCTCCGGACACGGGGTGCACCTCCACTCTGTCGTGCACGCAGTAGAGCCGCCTGTCTCTCTCCCTCCTCTCCTCCGGGAGAGGAGGGCCGGGGAGGTCCTCCGGCTCAATCTTCCTGTCCGCGCAGCTCCACCCGCGCCAACCTCTCGGGGTTCTTCTTCAGCTCCCTCGCCAGCCGCGTCCCCAGCTTGCGCTGCAGCTCGCGCCGCTCGGCGGGCACGGTCATCTTGCTGGCGTCGATCCAGCCGCCGGCGATCATGCCGTGGCCGCCGCCCTTGCCGCGGCGGCCGAGGATGCGGCGCATGAGGCTGCCGGCGTCGGCGCGGGTGTTGGTGGTGCGGATCGAGAGGTAGAGGCGGTCGCGGTGGTAGCCGGTGACGAGCGACCAGGTCTTGCCCTCCAGACGCAGCAGCAGGTCGGCGATCTCGGGCACGATGTCCGGCTGCTCGACGGCTCCCAGGTGGCTGAGGACGAGCGAGTCCACCGCTTCCAGGTTCTCCAGGGCGTCGTGCAGGTTGCCGAAGTAGCTCAAGGGGAGGCGGGGGCTCTGGATACGGGCCAGGAGCTTGTGGTTGGCGAGGGGGAAGAACAGGTCGTGGATGGCCTTGTCCGGGCCGATGTGCTCGCGGGCGAAGTCCAGGGTTTCGGAGCGGATGGCGTAGATCAGCGCCGTGGCCAGGGCGTGAGTGGGCTGCACGCCGGCGGCCAGCATGTACTCGGCCAGCAGGGTGGCGGTGGCCCCGTACTTCGGCCGGATATCGTAGAACGGCCCCCCCTGGGTGTTGGCCCGCAGGGGGTGATGGTCGATGACGATGTCGGCGACGGTGCGGGAGGGGAGCTGGTTGTTGCCGCTGCGGGGCTGCGTGTCCACCAGCGCGAAGTGCCGGTAGCGCTTGAGGCTGAGGTTGCGGACGTGGCTAAAGGGGAGGCGCAGGCTCTTCACCATCTCCTGGTTCTCGGCCCGGCCGATGATACCGCCGTAGGCGACGGTGACCTTCTGGTGGAAGGCCTGGCGCAGCACCCGCGCCAGGATCTGGGCCGAGGCCAGGGCGTCGGGGTCGGGGTTGTCGTGGGTCAGGACGAGCCAGCGGCCGGGCCTCTCCTGGCCCTCGACGAGCGCCTTCAAGGCGGCGAAGCGGTCGCGGGTGGCCTCGGTGACCTGGGTGACCTGATCCATTGTCGCGGCTACTGCGGCCCTGCGGCGACGGCCGTCAGGTCGTGCCGCGCAGGTGCTCGGCGAAGCGCTCCCGGGCCTCGTGCAGCACGGCGGTGTCCTCGCCCGCGGCGGCGTGACGGGCGATGAAGCCGTCCAGGCGCGCGAGGTCGTCGAAGACCTCGTAGCGGCCGGTCAGCTCCTCGCCGCCCTGGAAGCGGCGCACCCAGATGAAGAGCCGCGCGGGGCCGCCCTCGCCCGCCTCGCTCACCGTCGCGTCGAACTGCACTCGGTTCTCGGCCATGCTCGTGTCTGTCGTCTCCGCGCCTAGTCTATCCCTCTCCGCCTCCCGGTGGTGCTACCATTGCGCGCCGGGCCGCCGCCCGATCGCTCGCCCACTCCCCCCATGATCAAAGAAATCTTCCACATCGGCTCGTTCTCGGTCAGCCCCTTCGGGGTGATGCTGGTCTTCGCCTTCCTTGCCGGCTACCTTCAGCTCCGCTGGGGGATGCGGCAGCTCGGCATCGGCGACGAGGAGGACGCGAGCGCCCTCGTCTTCGCCGCCGGCGTCGGCGGCATCCTCGGCGCCAAGGTCTACTACGCCATCCTCAACTGGGACTGGCGCCTGCTCTTCTACCGCTCGGGGCTGGTCTGGTACGGCGGTTTCATCGCCGGCTTCCTGGGCGTGGTCTGGATGATACGCCGCCGCCGTCTCCCCGTCTGGCCCCTGGCCGACGTGGTGGCGCCCGCTCTCGCCCTGGGCTACGGCATCGGCCGCATCGGCTGTTTCCTGGTGGGCGACGACTATGGCCGGCCCACGAGCCTCCCCTGGGGGATGGCCTTCCCCGTGGGCCTGCCCGAGACCACGGCCGGCAATCTGCGGCGGATGTTCGGCGTCGCGGTGCCGGCCTCGGTCCCCGACGACACCCTGCTGCGCGTCCACCCCACGCAGCTCTACGAGACGGCGCTGGCGCTCGCCATCTGGGGCTTCGCCCTGTGGCTGTTCAGGCGCCGGCCCGAGCCGCCGGGCACGGTGGCGCTGGCGGTGCTGGCGCTCCTCGCCGTGGAGCGTTTCCTCATCGAGATCCTGCGCGCCAAGGACGACCGCTTCTTCGGCGGCTTCACACTGGCGCAGATGATCAGCGTCGCGATCCTCGTCCTCGTGGCCGTGGTGGCCTGGGTCCGGCGCCAGCGCCTCCAGACCCGCGCGGCATGAGCCCACGGACCCCTCGCCTCCTTACCATCGCCGGCTCCGACTCCGGGGGCGGCGCCGGCATCCAGGCCGACCTCAAGACCTTCGCGGCCCACGGCGGCTACGGGATGAGCGTCATCGCGGCGCTGACGGCCCAGAACACCCGCGAGGTGCGCTCCGTCCTCGCGGTCCCGCCGGAGATGGTGGCGGCGCAGATCGACGCCGTGCTGGAGGACCTCGGCGCCGACGCCGTGAAGATCGGCATGCTGGCGAGCGCTCCGCTCGTCCGCACCGTGGCCGACCGCCTGCGGTTCCATCTCGCGGGCACGGGCGTGCCCATCGTCCTCGATCCCGTGATGGTGGCCAAGAGCGGCGACCGGCTGTTGCAGGAGGACGCCGTCGAGGCCCTGAAAACCGAGCTCCTGCCGCTCGCGACCGTGGTGACGCCGAACGTCCCGGAGCTCGAGACGCTGACCGGTCTGCCCGCCGCCGGCGAAGACGAACGCCTCCGCGCAGCCCAGGCCTTGACCTTGCATGGCCCCGCAGTGCTGGCCAAGGGCGGGCACGCGGCGGGCGAGGAGGTGGTGGACCTGCTCCTCGCGGACGGCCGGGTGCACCGCTTCACCCATCCGCGTCTCCACACCCGGGCGACCCACGGCACCGGCTGTACCCTGTCGTCGGCCATCGCCGCCCGGCTCGGAGGGGGAGAGGACCTGCCGCGTGCGGTCGAGGGGGCGATTCGATATCTTCAGGGGGCCATTGCCGCGGCGGCCGCGGCCGATCCTCTGGGCTCCGGGAATGGGCATGGCCCGGTCGACCATTTCTATCTGTGGAAGTAGGGGAGGGAGGACCTCATGAACGAACCGCTCGATCTTCTCGTGGTGGGCGCCGGGCCCACCGCCATCGCCATTGGCGCCGCGGCGCGCCACCAGGGCCTGTCCGTCCTGCTGGTGGACCGCGGACCGCTCACCGCGGCCATCCAGGGCTATCCGACCTTCATGGAATTCTTCACCACGCGGGACCGCCTGGAGATCGCCAACGTCCCGTTCACCATTCCCGACGTCAAGCCCACCCGCCAGCAGGCCCTGGTCTACTACCGCATGGTGGTGGATCACTATCAGGTGCCGCTGGCCCTCTACGAGAACGTGGAGGAGGTGCGCAAGGACGGAGACCTGTTCACCATCTCCACCCGCCGGCTCCAGGGGCCGCGGACGTACCGGGCACGGGCCGTGGCGCTCGCCACCGGCTACTTCATCAATCCGCGGCGGCTGGGGGTGCCCGGCGAGGACCTCCCCTGGGTATCCGTCCGCTACAAGGAGCCGTACCCCCACTTCGGACAGGACGTGGTGGTCGTCGGTGCCGGCAACACGGCCGCCGAGGCCGCGCTCGACCTGTGGCGCAACGGCGTGCGGGTGACCCTGGTCCACCGCGGGCCACACGTCAGGCCGGGGGTCAAGTACTGGGTCAAGCCGGACGTCGAGAACCGCATCGAGGAGGGCTCCATCCCCGCCTTTTTCAACACGCTGGTGCGCGCCTTCCTCCCCGAGGGGGGAGTGGAGATCGAGACGCCGTCCGGCCCAGCGGTGCTGCCGGCGCAGGCGGCCTACGTGCTGATCGGCTACCAGCCGGACGCGGACTTCGAGCGCCGCTGCGGCGTCGCCGTCGATCCCGAGACGCTGATCCCCACGTACGATCCCGAGACCTGTGAGTCGAACGTCCCCGGGCTCTACGTGGCCGGCACCCTGCAGGCCGGCCGCTGGACGGACCGCATCTTCATCGAGAACTCGCGCGACCACGGCCCCAAGATCGTGGCGCACCTGAAGGGGCGGCTGGCGCCGGTGGGGGCGCGGTAGGGGGCCTGCGCGGCAGAAATCTCGTAGGCAGCCTTGATGCAGGGACAGCAGGGACTGTCCCTGTGTTGGTTTTCTGCCGCGCAGACTCCCAGAGTTGTCTCGCTGATGCAGAACCAGTAGATCCGCCCGTCGCCGTCCTTCCAAGAGGACGCTCATCATCTTCTCCGCCGGTCGTCTTCCTCGCCGCTCCGGCCTGTTGGGCGACCCGGCATCCCCTTTGCTATTATGAAGATCCCAAGGGGCGTTCTTGATCTTTTGATTGTTGAAGGAGACGGTATGGATCTTTTCATACGGTGGCCGGCTGCGGCACTGGCGGCCATGGCGACGATATCGGTGCTCTCCCTGCCCCTTGCGGCTCAGGACAAGAAGCAGCCCGATTCGGTGCAGGTCATCGGCGAGACGATCGACGTGCGGGTGGTCAACGTCGAGGCTGTGGTCACCCGCGGCTCGGGCGAGCGGGTGCGGGGGCTGACGGCGGGGGACTTCCGGCTGCTGGTGGACGGCCGGGAGGTACCGGTCGAGTATTTCGCGGAGGTGGAGGAGGGGGCTTCGGTAACGGCGGAGAAGCCGGCTGGATCGGCCGCGGCTCCGACCATGCCGGTGGCTGCGGGCGAGGCCGTGGGACGCAGCTACCTGGTCTACGTCGACGACTCCTTCTCTCTCCTCAGCCGGCGCAACGCGGTGCTGGACAAGCTGGAGCGGGACCTGACCCTCCTGCGACCCGCGGACCGGATGGCGGTCCTCGCCTTCGACGGCTCCCGCATCGCCGTCCTGAGCCGCTGGACGGGCGACGTCCGGGCGCTGAAAGCGGCTCTGGAACAGGCCCGGCAGCGGCCCGCGCACGGCGACCGGGCGCTGGCTCACCAGCGGGCGCTGCGGTCGGACGTGGATACGGTGGCGGAATCCGGGCTCGAAGGCGATCAGATCCAGGCGGCGCTCGAGGACCTCTCCCACCGTGTCAGCCCGGAGGCCCGCACCCAACTCGGCCGGACGGCGACGGCCGCCGCCGCGGCGTTGCGCGGCTTTGAAGCCCCGCCGGGACGCAAGGTCATGATGCTCCTCTCCGGCGCCTGGTCGCTGTCCGTGGCGCCGCAGCTCTACAGTCCCATGGTGGACGCCGCCAACCGGCTCGGCTACACGGTCTATCCGGTGGATGCCTCGATGTCGGACGCCCGCGAGGTCACGGTGCTCGACAAGCTGGCGCGGGCCACCGGCGGGCGGGTCATGGTCTCGGCCGCCAACGAAGCCTTCCGCGACATGGTGGCGGACTCGGGCTCCTACTACTGGCTCGGCTTCACGCCCACCTGGAAGGCCGACGACAAGGGACACAAGGTGACGGTGGAGGTGCGGCGCCCCGAGCTCACGGTGCGGTCGCGGGGCGCCTTCAGCGATCTGTCGAAGCGGACGGAGACGGCCATGAAGGCCGAGAGCGTGCTGCTCTTCGGCGGCGCCGCGGACGAGCGGCGTCTGATCGTTCAGCTCGGCGAGCCCCGGCGCCGGGGGCGCGACCTCGAAGTGCCGGTGACCCTCGGCGTGCCCGTGGAGGCCCTGGCGCTGACGCCGCAGGGGAAGGGGTATCTGGCGGAGGTTCCCCTCGCCGTCGCCGCCATGGACGGGAACGGGGGCCGGGCCGACTTGCCCGCGTCGCACCTGAAGGTCGTGGTCGCGACGCTGCCGAAGACCGGGACCTACGCCCGCTTCCAGACCGTGGTCCGCCTGCGCGAGGCCGGGCAGCGGCTGGTCTTCACCGTGCCGGACCCGGTGAGCGGCCAGGCGCTCTGGGGCGAGGCGGAGGTGGGGGGGAAGGACAAGAAAGCGGGGAAGTAGGACTCAGGTGCTGCGCGGAATGGGGCTCACTGCTCACTCCAAGAACTTGATCATTGTATGCAGGCGCTCTGCTATGGCAGCATCCCACCTCAAGTCGATTTCCTGGAGCAGTTTCCTGTAAAGTGTCAGCGCTCGATCGCGGCTCGCAATCACAGTTTCCGAGCTGAAAACATCGCACAGCAGCAGCAGGTTTTCACCGATCAGCAACGTGCCGGTGTAACCTGGTTTGACCGTATTTTCTTCCAGGCGCTTCGATGCAATCGGTCGTTCAATCGCGTTGAGGGCAACCAGGCGAGACAGGTGGTGCGGGAACTCGTGAGACGAATGGCTTCCCGTTGGGAAGTTGCCTGGTGCACCAGTCCGTCCGCGTTCACGGTATGAGGGTAGATCGTGCCCTGTGATCCCGAAATAAAGCGTGGCGCCAAGAGCGTACATGTCGCTTGCCACTATAGCGCGGTCCTCGACCTGTTCCGGAGGCGTAAAGCTGCCGTGTTTAAAGGGCACGCTGGCCGACGAGTCGGCGAGGGTTGCAAAGCTGCAATCGACGAGCACCCACGCCAAGCGGAACGTTTGGCGATCCTCGGCGCTGCGAGCGCTTCTAGTTAGGTATTGGTGCCATGAACGGCCGTAATCGAAAAACCGCCAAGGAGAAGCCGGGCCCTGAGGAGCAGCGCCGGAAGTCCGATCGCTCTCGCCGATTTCGTATACCAGATAGACGTTGTCTGGATGAACGTCCCGATGGATGACGCCGTGCCCGTGGAGCTGCTCAAGCGTCCGCATCATCTACCGGTGACAACTCTCGAGCACAGACCCTGTCAAGCCGCCAATCTGAGGCACCACCGCCTGCGACAGCCGGATCCCGCCTACGTATGGGAGCTCCTCGTAGGTGAACCTTCCGGCTTGCCAAACTTTGCTAGGGGACGCGAGATTCTCCACCTGCACCGTGGTGAGAAGCCGCAGGGCGGCCAGATCGACGCAGCGGCTCTCGCTCTCCTTCACAATGCAAAGCGCGTGATCGCTTTTGCGGCGGCACTTGAGCACGCGCCCATAGTGCGCCTGATGCACCGTATAAAGGACCTCGTAATCAGCCAGGGGGTCCGTTTCCACGGCGCTCTCTTCGCCGTGCAACACGCGGAGGAGTGAGGCGACAATTGCGTCAATCCCGGTATCGCTCGTGACGGCAACGCGATCGGCAAGGATTGGCGAAAATTGTGCCACGTCGGTTCGCGTCACCTCGTGCCAGATGGGAAGAACGAACTGTGCCTTGCGGGACGCCTCCACGTGAAGAAGCGCGTTCAGCTCCCACTGAGCCCAGGATTTAACGAAGTAACTGCGACTGAGGATCAAGACGGCGAAGCGGCAGCTTCCGAGGCCGCGGTCTATCCCGGCGCGGATGCTGTCACCGACCCTAAGCTCGTATTCGTCGTACCAAACACTGAAACCGCGCGCCCTGAGGACCGCCGCCAAGGGGCGCGCAATAGCATCTTTGTCTTCAGAGGCGTGAGAAATGAAAATGTCATTCATGCTATGAGATCTGAAGTTCTTCGTCACCAATGACTAATCAGGTCCCATCTCAGCCGCCAAACCTCAATCGGCATAGACACCGGCGCCACGAGAGACTCCGCTTGAGCGTCCGATCGGGACTGACTCGGTCCAGGACATAGGCCGGCAAGCGGCAGGAGTCTTCAGGAGCATTCATTGACCGGAGCCCGTCTTCATCGTAGCATGGCGTCGTCGAAATCCTGCGCAGCTACGCCACAGGAGAGTTGAAGGATATAGCCTATTACTCCCTGTCCCCTCTCTCGCCACTGGAGCGTCCTCTTTCCTGGACGTTTCCCGTGCCGTCTCCTCGGATTCCCCTCCGGCATCTCCCTTGCTAAAGCCTGGAAGTGCGTGCAGGATTCTCAATGGACCGAACCTGAGGAGGTTGCTATGCGATGTCTCCGTCTCGCTGGTCTCGCCGTGCTGATCGCAGCACCCGCTTTCGCCGCCGGCGCGCCGCCGGCTCCCCAATCCTTCGGCGAGTCGATCGACGTCCGGGTGGTCAACGTCGAGGCGGTGGTCACCGGCCGCAAGGGGGAACGGGTGCGGGGGCTCAAGGCCGCGGACTTCCGGCTGCTGGTGGACGGCCGCGAGGTGCCCGTCGACTACTTCACCGAGGTCGCGAACGGCGAGGCCGTGGCGCCCGCGGCCGCCGCCGGGGGAGAGGCGCCGGCTGCCGCGGCGCCGGTGGGCCCCGGCGAGAAGGTGGGCACCAACTACCTCGTCTTCGTCGACGATCAGTTCTCGATCGGCGCGCCGCGCAACCTCGTGCTCCGCCGGCTGGCCGCCGACCTGGGCCGGCTGGGTCCTCAGGACCGCATGGCCGTGGTGGCGTTCGACGGCAACCGGCTCGCGCGCCTGAGCGACTGGACGGCCGACCGCAAGGCCCTGGCCAAAGCCTTCGCGGTGGAGGCGGAGCGACCCTCCTCCGGCATCGCGAGGCTCGCCGAGCGGCGCTCGGACGGGGGAGACTTCGAGAGCGGTGGGGCGGCGCTCCTCGACGAGGTCTGGCAGGCGGGGATTGGCATCAGGGCCGTGGTGGCGGCGATGCGCGGCACGCCCGCGCCGGCGGGGCGCAAGGTGATGATCCTGCTCAACGGCGGCTGGGGCGTTCCCGACGTGCCGCAGAGGCTCAGAGGCGCGCCGAGCGCCGCGGACCTCCCCCAGGCCGAGGCGATGTTCGCTCCGATCTTCGACACCGCGAACCGCCTCGGCTACACTCTCTATACGGTCGACGTCCAGGGGCTGGACCCGGAGTCCGTGGGGGCCGATGCCCGGGCCGCGGGCCCCGTGGAACACGACTTCATCACCTCCGGCTACGAGCGGGGCGTGCACGACGCCCTGGGGGTCATGGCGCGGGAGACGGGCGGCAGGGCGATGCTCAACTCGACGCGGCTGGACGCCTTCGCGCGGGTGGCGGCCGACACGAGCTCCTACTACTGGCTCGGCTTTACCCCGCAGTGGAAGGCGGACGGCAGCCGCCACGAGATCCGGTTGGAGGTGCGGCGAGCGGGGCTCGCGGTGCGCTCGCGCACCGGCTTCTCCGACCTGTCGCGGGAGGAGGAGGCGCAGACTCAGGCCGCGAGCCAACTGCTCTACGGCGGCGCGACGGCCGCGCCGCTGACGGTGACCGCCGGCGCCACCCGCCGCAGCAGCCTGCTGACGATCGAGCTACCGCTCACCGTGGAGATCCCGGTCTCGGCCCTGACGCCGCTACCCGCCGAAGGCGGCTGGAACCTGGCTGCCAACCTGTCCATCGCCGTCCTGGAGGGAGGAGGGGAGAGCGACAGGTGGCGGACCCTGCCGGTGCGGATCCACGTCGCCGCGCTGCCGGAGGCGGGCGGCAGCGTGCACTGGGAGACGCTCGTCAAGCTGCAGCGGTCCACCCGCAAGCTCCTCGTCGTCCTCGGCGGCGATCGCGGCGAGGTCCTCCGCCAGTCCGAGATCGCCATCCAGCGGCCTCTGTGAGGATGGAGAGAATGAAGAGACGCCCGGGATTGTTGTCGTCTTGAAGAGAGAATCCGGGGCGTCCTTGCCGGCCGCCCCCACGAGTGGAGACAACCCCATGAGAAAATTCCGTTCGGGCGGTCTTGCCGCCGCGCTCCTGCTGGCTGCCCTTGCGCCCGCCACCGCCGTGGCCCAGCAGCCGCCGGCCAACCAGCCGCCGCAGAGCGTTTTCGGCGAGCAGATCGACGTCCGGGTGGTCAACGTCGAGGTGGTGGTGACGGACAAGCAGGGCAACCGCGTGGCCGGCTTCACGCCGTCCGACTTCCGCCTCAAGGTGGACGGCAAGGTCGTCCCCATCGAGTACTTCAACGAGGTGCGTGGGGGCTCGGCCATCGCCCTCGCCGAGTCCCCGGCGTCCACGATCAAGGGGCTGCCGAGCCTGGCGCCGGGCAGCCCGGTGGGCACCAGCTACCTGGTGTTCATCGACAATTTGTTCTCACTGGCCCCGCGCCGCGACGAGGTGCTGCGCTCGCTCAAGGACCAGCTCTCCCGGCTGGGTCCGGACGACCGCATGGCCATCGTGGCCTTCAACGGCGGCAGCATCGAGATGCTGACGAGCTGGTCGAATTCGGTGCGGCAGCTCGGGATGGCCATCGAGAAGGCCATCGGCGAGCCGTCCCAGGGGCTCACCCGGCTCGCCGAGCTGCGCAGCTTCGAGTCGTCGCGGCGCCTGGTCAGCGGCGGCCCGGCCTTCGACACCCGCCAGGCCTTCTCGCAGCGGCTCGACATCGAGGAGGTGGAGTACGCCGAGCGCCTGGGAGCCCAGACCGAGAGCGTGGTGAACGCGGCGACCAGCACCCTGCGCGGCTTCGCCTCGCCGCCGGGACGCAAGGTCATGCTGCTCCTCGCCGGCGGCTGGCCGTTCTCGCCCGCCGACTACGTGGTGAACAACCCCAACCGGCCGATCCTCGACCGTGACCTGCCGCGCGGCGACGACATCTTCCGCCCGCTGGCGGACACCGCCAACCGCCTCGGCTACACCATCTATCCGCTGGACGTGCCGGGGGTGGAGAGCGGCGCGTCCGCCGACGCCTCCCTCGCCGTGCCGACGGTCACGGGGCTCAACATCCGCGAGCAGGAGCACGAGGCCTCCCTGCAGTGGGTGGCCCAGCAGACGGGCGGCCGGGCGCTCCTCAACGCGCTCTCCCGCGACGCCATGAATGCCGTGGAGTCCGACACCCGCTCCTACTACTGGCTGGGCTTCACCCCCTCCTGGCAGGGCAACGACAAGCGTCACAAGGTGGAGGTCGACGTTACCCATCCGGGGTTCAAGGTGCGGGCGCGCGAGGACTTCCTCGACCTGTCGCGCAAAGCCGAGGTGTCCATGCAGGTGGAGAGCGCCATGCTCTTCGGCAACGCTCCGGACTCGGTGCCGCTGCCGATGAAGCTGGGGGCGGCGGCGGTCTCCGGCCGGCGGGAGATGGAGGTCCCCCTCGCCATCGCCATCCCGGTCGATGCCATCACCTTCGTCCCGGTGAATGGCAAGTACACCGCCGAGCTGGAGCTGCGGATCTCGGCCGTGGACGCCACCGGCGCCCGGGCACCGGTGCCGGTGATCCCGTTCACGGTGACGACGGCGACCCAGCCCCAGGCGGGCAAGGCCGTCAAGTACGAGACGAGGGTCAAGCTGCGGCGCATGGCCCATCACCTGACCGTGGCGGTGTTCGACCCGCTGAGCGGCAAGATCCTCACCGCGCAGACGGACGTCGCGCCGCCGAAGAAGTGAGGCCGTTCTTCAGCCTCCGGGGTGGTGAGGGCTCGCCATCTCGTATAATCCCTGGCGGGACGCCAAGTCCAGGAAGAAGAGGTCTATGAGGTCAACACAGAATCGTTTCGTGACGGGCGGGTTGCTCCTGCTCCTGGGGAGTGTCGCCGCCGGCCGGGGAGCGCAGGCGCAGAAGGTGGCGGACAAGCCGGCCGTGCCCGCCGCGAAGCCCGCGGCGACCGCGAAGCCTGCGACAGCCAAGCCGGCGCAGGACCAGAGCTTCGTCGAGATCGTCAACGTCAGCGTCGTCAACGTCGACGTCTACGTGACCGACAAGAAGGGCAACCCGGTGACCGGGCTCACCAAGGACGATTTCGAGCTGTTCGAGAACGGCCACCCGGTGCAGGTCACCAACTTCTACTCGGTCGACAATGGCAAGGCCACGGCCCCGGCAACGGCGGCCCCGGCCGCGGCGGCTCCGCCGGTGCCGGCGGGCGCGGTCGTCCCTCCTCCTCCCCGGCCGTCGCCCCAGGAGCTCGACGCGGCGCGGCTGCCCCCGGATCAGCAGTTGCGCCTGGTGATCTACATCGACAACTACAACCTGCGGCCGTTCAACCGCAACCGCGTGATGCGCGAGCTGCGGGCCTTCATCGGGCAGAAGCTGGCCAAGGACGACCAGATGATGCTGGTCACCTACGACCGCGAGCTCCACGTCCGGCAAACCTTCACCGGCGACCCGAGCCGCATCGCCTCGACGATGCTCGACCTGGAGAAGATCTCGGCTCAGGGGGTCCACGCCGACTCCGAGCGCCGCGACGCGCTGCAGCGGATCAACGACTCGCAGAGCGTGGCCGAGGCCGAGAGCTACGCCCACACCTACGCCGAGTCCACCTACAACGACCTGTCGTTCTCGATCGAAGCGCTGAAGAAGATCGTCGACTCGCTCGCCGGCATGCCGGGGCGCAAGGCCGTGGTCTACGTCAGCGACGGCCTGCAGATGATCGCCGGCCAGGACGTCTTCTACGCCGTGCAGAACAAGTACGGCGAGCAGAGCTCGAGCATGGTGTCGACGCTCGAGTTCGATACCTCGAAGCGCTTCACCGAGTTGGCGGCGCAATCCAATGCCAACCGCATCACTTTCTACACCATCGACGCCGCCGGCCTGCGCGCCTACGACTCGAACTCGGCCGAGAACCAGGGGCCGGGTCCCTCGTCCCCGGGCTCCGCCCAGTTGATCGATTCGATCCGTTTCTCCAATCTCCAGAGCCCGCTCCAGTTCATGGCGGAGAAGACGGGTGGCATGGCGATCCTCAACGCCAACGTGATCGCGCCCTACCTCGACAAGATGGCCCACGACTTTAACAGCTATTACTCCCTCGGCTACGCGCCCACCCATTATGGTGACGGGCGCTATTACAAGATCGACGTCAAGGTGAAGCGCAAGGACCTCAGGCTGCGCCACCGCGAGGGCTACCGCGACAAGAGCACCGATTCGCGGATGAGCGACGGCACCATCGCCGCTCTCAACTTCCCGTTCGAGGACAATCCGCTCGGCGTCAGCCTCGAGTTCGGGCAGGGCCGGCCGCGGGACGACGGCTACTTCCTGGTGCCTGTCATGGTGCGCATCCCGCTCGGCAAGCTGGTGCTGGTGCCCCGCGGCGAGCTGACGGAAGATGCGCGGGTGCGGCTGTTCATCGCCGCCATCGACTCCAACGGCTCCACCTCGGAGGTGCAGCAGACGCCGGTGCCGATCAGCATTCCCAAGGCCGAGGTGGCCAAGGCCCAGCAGAAGACCTACGTCTACTCCGTGACCCTGCTGATGCGGCCGGGCGACCAGCGGGTGTCGGTGGGCGTGCGCGACGACGTTGCCGCCCAGGCCTCGTTCATCAGCCGCGGCGTGAGCGTCGGTCATTGAGGCCTCGAGACCGCAGAAGGGGGAGGTGGGATGTCTGGATGGATCGACCTGTTCCGCTCGCTCGGTGAATCGCTCCTGGAGGTGGTACGGGCCGAGCTCGCGGCCCTTCAGGAAGACTTCCAGCGCTCGGGCCGTCATTTCGGGGTGGCGCTGGGACTCTTCGGCGCCGCCGCCGTCCTGCTGTTCTGGATGGTCGGCCTGCTGCTCTTCGCCGTCGTCGCCATCCTGCACATCTGGCTGCAGTTATGGGCCGCGGCGCTCATCGTGCTGGCCCTCTTCGTGCTCGCCACCGCCATCCTCGGCGTCCTCGGGGCTCGCCAGATACGAGAGGTGGAGAACCCGCTGGAGACCGTGCGCCGGCGGGTGGACAATCATCTCGACTGGTGGCAGCACTCGTTCCTCAGCCAGCCGCGGACGCTGGACGTGGAGCCGGTTGACGCCGCCGGCCCGGAGTCTCTGGGGAGGGACCTGCCATGAGCAGCCGACTGGAAGAGGCGCGGCGCGAAGCCGAGCGCCGCATCGAGGAGAGCCGGCGCGAAGCCGAGCTGCGCCTGGCCGAAGTCCGCACCGCCCTGACGACGGAGGTGGGCTTCGCGCCCAAGCGGAAGTACCTGCTGATGGCGCTCGCGGCCGGCGCCATGGGCTTCGCCGTGGCCGTGCGGCGGGGCAAGCGGCGGAAGAAGCTCAAGCGCTGAAGCGGCGCCTCCACCGGTGGTGACGGACCTGGGGGAAGCGGCCAGCCGGCCCGAGCTCGGAGTGCTCTCCGCGATGGCGTACGGCGAGACGGAGCAGGGGGCGACGATTGCCGCCGCGGTGCTGCCTGCGATCCGGGACCTCGACGAAGACAGGGCCAGGCTGTACTACGACCTCGTGTACAATTCCTTGAATGAGGCGGCTCGCCGCGCCATGGAGGCGATGATGAAGGGCTACGAATACCAGAGCGATTTCGCGAAAAAGTACGTC
>DATARR010000084.1:0-14736 GCA_036264085.1 Thermoanaerobaculia bacterium
CTCCCTCTTCTCCCGGCGGACCGTGGGGAGGCTGGGAGAAGAGGGCCTGGGTGATGAGGGCCAACGGCACGCGTTGCGCTATCCTTTCTCTTCAAGCAATCCCTCAAAATCCATGATTCTCCTCCTCCTTCTCCTCTCCACCCCCGCTCCGGACCTTATCGTCCCCCCTTCCTGGGTCGTGGAGCATCGCGCGATTCCCGTGGACGTGCGGCCGGCGGCGGCGTTCGAGGCGGGGCATCTGCCGGGGGCGGTGCGGGTGACGGTGGCGCCGGAGTGCGTGGCCTCGGGCGTGGAGTGCGTGCAGAAGGAGCTTGGGAAGGCGGGGCTTGGGGGCGAGGAAGCGGTGGTGGTGGTCGGGGAGGACGGCGCGGCGGTGGGGGAGGCGTTCTGGCTTCTGGAGTGGGTGGGGTTGAAGGAGGTGCGGGTGCTCGACGGCGCGATCTCCGCGCAGGGACCGGAGACGGGGCCGGGGAGACGGGAGGCGCGGGCCTTCACGGCGCCGGCGTCCGAATCGGCCGCGGCGGACGTGGCATGGATGCGGTCGCGAGTGGGGACGAAGGGGGTGGAGCTTCTGGATCTGCGCGACGAGGGGATCTGGATGGAGAGGGACTACGAGGCGCCGGCGCGGTTCGCGGCGGGCCATCTTCCCCATGCGTTGCCGTTCGATTTCCGGCGGTGGCTCCCCGTGGACGATCGGTGGCCCGCGGCCGGCAGGGTCTGGGAGACGCTCCAGAGGCTGGGGCCGCGCGAGGTGACGAAGGTCGATCCCAAGGCGGAATTCGTGCTCTATGGGGAGGGGCCGGCGGACCGGGAGCCGGGGTTGGGGTATCTGCTGCTGCGGCGCGCGGGGATCCCCGTGCGGGTCTTCCCCGGCGGTTTCCGGGAGTGGTCCAGGGACCCGGCGGACCCGGTGGTGCGCATCGTGGGCGCGCCGGAGGTCGACCGGCTGCTGGAGGCGGAGAACCCGGGGCTGAAGGGGGACGACGTGGCGCGCTCGGTGGTGGTGCTCGACCTGCGAGAGCCGGGGGACTTCAAGCTCGGGCACGTGCCGGGGGCGTACAACTTTCCGGCCTACACGGAGGGGACGGCGATCGAGAAGGTGGTGGAGGAGAGGTGGCCGCAGGCCCGGGCCGCGCGGACGCCGGTGGTCCTCTACTGCTACGGCCGTCCATGCATCCGCAGCCGCGACGCCGCGGCCCGGCTGGCGCGAGCGGGGTTCACGAACCTGCTGTGGCTGCGGGAGGGGATGGAGGCCTGGGAGGGGGCGGGGTTGCCGGTGGCGGGGCGGCCCCATGGGGCCGCCCCTTCAGGATATCGATTCGGCCCCTACTTCGCCGGCTCGAACTTCAGGCTCACGCCGTTCATGCAGTAGCGCAGGCCGGTGGGCTTGGGGCCGTCCGGGAAGACGTGGCCGAGGTGGCCGCCGCAGCGGGCGCAGCGCACTTCGGTGCGGTCCATGAAGAAGCTGCGGTCGGACTTGGTGGTGACGTGGGACGGATCGATGGGCGCCCAGAAGCTCGGCCAGCCGGTGCCGGAATCGAACTTGGTGTCGGAGGAGAAGAGCGGCAGGCCGCAGGCGGCGCAGACGTAGACGCCCTTCTCGTGATTGTGGTTGAGCGGGCTGGTGAAGGCGCGCTCGGTGCCCTCCTTGCGCAGCACGTTGAACTGCTCGGGGGTCAGGATCTTTTTCCACTCTTCGTCGGTCTTGACGACTTTTTCGATCACTTCGCTCGTTCCTTTCGCGGCCTTCGCCGGGGCGGCGGCCAGGGCGATGCCGGCCGCGACCAGCGCGAGGGCGATGACGGAGATGGCAAGCTTCATGGGGTTCCCTTTCGTTGAGCGGCCGGACGCTCCGGCCCGCCACGGGTGAAAACAGGTCAGACGTCGATCCCGTTCCCGCGCAGGAAGGCCAGGAGCTCCTCCTCGTTCATGGTCCGAATCCCCAGCTTCCGCGCGTCGTCCGCCTTGGAGCCGGCGTCTTCGCCGACCACCACGACGGTGGTGGACTTGCTCACGGAGCCGGTGGCGCGGGCACCCAGGGATTCGACCTTCTCCTGGGCGTCGCGGCGGGTGAGGTGGGTCAGGCCGCCGGTGAAGACCCACTTCTGGCCCGCAAGAGGAAGTACGGACGCCGGCGCCTCGCCGGACGGCTGGACTGGATCGGTTTCGATCAGGTCGACCTTCTGCAGCAGCGCGTCGAGCACCTCGGCGTTGTGAGGCTCGCGGAAGAAGGCGGTGATCTGCCCGGCCATGCGGGGACCGACGCCGGAGACCTCTTGGAGCCTCGCCTCGTCCGCTCCCCGCAGGTTGGCGAAGGTGCCGAAGTGCCGGGCGAGGTCGCGGGCCACGGCCACTCCCACCTCGGGGATGCCCAGGCCATAGAGGAAGCGGGCGAGCTCCACGTGCGCCGCCTTCTTCAGGGCGTTGACCAGGTTGGTGGCCGATTTCTGCGCGAACCCTTCGAGCTCCATGAGCCGCCCGGCCTGGAGGTCGAAGAGGTCCGGAAGCTGGCGCACGAGCCCTTCGGCCACGAAGAGCTTGGAGGTCTCGTCGCCCAGCCCCTCGATGTCCAGGGCGTCGCGGGAGGCGAAGTGGACGATGCGGCCGGCGAGCTGGGCCGGGCATTCGAAGCTGTTGGGGCAGACGGTGAAGGGACCGCGCTCGATCAGCGGCGTGCCGCAGGAGGGGCAGGTGGCGGGCATGCGCCATTCGGGAGCGCGCTCGCGGTCCGGCTCGCGGTCTGGCTCAATAATCCTCTCGATGACTTGGGGGATGACGTCCCCGGCCCGCTGGACGCGCACGCGGTCCCCCTCGCGCACGTCCTTCCTCGCCACCTCCTCGCGGTTGTGCAGGGTGGCGCTGGCGACGGTGACGCCGCCGAGCTCGACGGGCAGCAGGATGGCGACCGGCGTGACCACCCCCGTCCGTCCCACCGAGGGGAGGATCGAGAGGATGCGGGTGATCTCCTTGCGGGGCGGGAACTTGTAGGCGAAGGCCCAGCGCGGATGGCGGGAGGTCCAGCCCAGGGTCTCGCGGGCCGCGAGGTCGTCGAGCTTGATGACGATGCCATCGATCTCGTAGCCGAGGTCGTCCCGCTGCGCCTCGGTCTCGGCGTGGTAGGCGAGGACGTCGTCGAGCGTCGTGCCTTTGCGGATGCGCTCGTTGACCTTGAGCCCCCAGGCGCGCAGCGACGCCAGCACCTCCCACTGCGAGTCGATGCCGGTGACCCCCTCGGCGGCCAGGATGTCGTAGACGTAGAGGTGGAGGGGGCGGGAGGCGGTCATCTGGGGATCGAGCTGGCGCACGGAGCCGGCGGCGGCGTTCCTGGGGTTGGCGAACGGCTCCTTGCCTTCGGCGATCAGTCGTTCGTTGAGCTTGTCGAAGGTGTGGGCGAGCATGATGATCTCGCCGCGCACGGCGAGGAGCCGGGGGATCGGGTGCCGCCCTTCGCGCAGGCGGAGGGGGACGCTGGTGATGGTGCGGACGTTGGCGGTGATCCCCTCGCCCTTGCGGCCGTCGCCGCGGGTGGAGGCCTGGAGCAGGGCGCCGTCCTGATAGACGAGCTCGACGGAGAGGCCGTCGAGCTTGGGCTCGAGCACGTACTCGACGGGGACGTCGGGTCCCAGCCCCTTGCGCAGCCGCTCGTCGAAGCGGCGCAGGGTGGCCTCGTCCTGATCGGACTCCAGGGACAGCATGGGAGCGGCGTGCTCGACGGTGGGGAAGCTGTCGACCGGCTGGCCGGCGACGCGTTGGGTGGGGGAGTCCGGGCTGACGAGGTCCGGGAACTGCTCCTCCAGGGCCACGAGCTCGCGGTAGAGCTTGTCGTACTGCTCGTCGGAGACGGCGGGCCGGTCCTCGACGTAGTAGAGGTAGTCGTGATGGCGGATCTCGGTCTGCAGCTTGGCGATCCGCGCCTCGGCTTGCTGGTGGTTCATCCCGGGGTCCTCTCGTTGCGTCCTGCGAAACGGGGGAACTTTATCATTGCCCTGCTATCTTCTCCCCATGACGCTCTGGACGCGCGGCGGGCTGACGTGGCGGGCTTTGGGGTTGCGGTTGTGGCGGCAGGTCTATGAGGACGAGCTGTTGGCGCGGTGCGCGGAGCTGGCTTATTTTTTCCTGTTCTCGATCTTCCCGCTGCTGCTGTTCCTGACGACGCTGCTGGGCTATGCCGGCGCGCACTCGGGGCTGCGGGCGGACCTCTTCCGTCTCATCGCCCGCTTCTCGCCGAGCCGCGACGTGACGCATCTGCTGCGCGACACCCTGGAGGAGATCACGCGGGCGCGCAACGGCGCCAAGCTGTCGCTGTCGCTCGCCGCGGCGCTGTGGGTGGCCTCGAACGGCATGCTGGCCGTCTCGCGCACGCTCAACCACGCCTATGGGCTGAAGGAGACCCGGCGCTGGTGGTGGCGGCGGATCGTGGCCCTCGGCCTCACCCTCGGCTTCTCGCTGCTCGTCGTCGCCGCCCTGACGCTCATCTTCTCCGGCGGCAGCGTGGGCGAGTCCCTCGCCGACCGGCTGGGGTTCGGCCTCGCCTTCAGCATCATCTGGCACGTCTTCGTGCGCTGGCCGCTGATCGTGGCGTTCCTGGTGGTCTCCTTCGAGATGGTCTACAACTTCGCACCCAACCTGGGGAAGAAGCCGAGCCGTTACTGGGTGACGCCGGGGGGCGTCACCGCCGTCGCCCTCTGGCTTGCGGCCTGTTACGGCCTGCGGATCTATCTCGCCTACTTCCGCTCCTACACCACGGCCTACGGCTCGCTGGGCGCGGTCATCCTGCTGCTGGTGTGGTTCTATTTCACGGCCTTCGCCTTGCTCATGGGGGGCGAGATCAACTCCGAGATCGGCCGGCTGGTCTCCAGCGAGTGGCCGCGGACGACCGCGAAGGCCGCGGGGAAATCCCGCCCGCAGCGGCGGCTGGCCCGCCGGCGCTGAAGCTTGTCCCGCCGCGGAAGGGGCGCGCACCTTCTCCTTTGAGTGCTGTTTTGCGGATGTGAAGATTCATTCAACCGCCGCTCTCAAAGGGTCGGCCGTGTCCGATCCAGGTGTGCAAACGCCGGACCTGGGAATGGGTCCGGCCCATCCAAGGAGAAGCAGATGAAGACCATGAAATGGATGTATGTGGCTGCTGCCGCGGCGCTGCTCGTCGCCTCGTCGGCGTCGGCGCAGAGGATCCCTGCCGGTGATGACGGTCTGAGCACCCAGGGCGGGGGCCGGACGCAGGTCGACCTCGCGGCCTATCCGATCGACAAGGTCTTCGGCGCCGGTGTGGAAGGGAACTCTATCGTCAGCCTCAAGGGCGAGTCCCTGGGTACAGGCGCTCTGGACGGGATCGACACGATCGTGCGGCGTCCCCAGGACATCGACGTCAGCTCCGGCGCCGGCTCCGGGCCGCTCGCCATCGTGGCGCTGCGCCTGGTGAGCGAGCAGCCGGTTTCGATCGGCGGCAAGTCGTACACGGTGCACGTCTTCCTCTCGGAGTTCCGCGACGACGTGAAGGCCGGCCGGCTGGACCTCCAGATGGTCAACGCCGACGGCGGAACGTTCAACTCGTTCTTCAACGTCCGCCCCAAGCTCGTCTTCACGGGCGAGGACGGCAACAGCACGACGATCGACTGCGGCGCCGTGGTCTGTGGCGACGGCAGCGACTTGAGAATGTCGGCGACGAACGGCAGCTTCACGATCGGCGGCGTCAAGGATGGCTTCAACCCGCAGCAACGGCAAATGAAGTCTCTGCCGGCCGGCTTGGCGGTGGACGGTGATGGCGATGGCGTGGCCGAGCTCAGGACGCTCGCCTCGACCAACCTCTATATCGGTATTCGCCCGGTGCGCCCCACGTTCCCGCCCGACCCGACGGACAAGAACGAGCAGTCTACCAACCACCGCGTGGTCGCGGCGTCGTCCGCGTCCTCGTCGAGCGCGGCGTCCAAGGCTTCGCCGCGCACCCGGGTGAACGGCATCCATACCCCCAGCAGCCCCGAGAAGCAGTAGGGCGAAGTTTGGTGCGCAAGGGCCGGAGCCGCCCCGTTCGTGGGCGGCTCCCCCTCAGTCCCTTCCCCAGCGTCGCAGCAGCTCCGGCAGGAACGTCACCGTCGCGCCGTAGGAGACCGCCATGGCCGCCGCCAGCAGCAGGCCGAGGCTGGCGTTGGGCTTGAGAGCCGAGAAGGCGAGCACCAGGAAACCGAAGGCGAGCACCAGGGCGTTCCACAGCACGCCGCGCCCGGCCGTGGCGAGGGTGGCGAGGACGGCGCCGCCGTGATCACGGCCGGCCCGCCGCTCGCGCCGGTAGGCATAGCAGTAGTGGAGGGCGAAGTCGACCCCGGCGCCGAGGGTGAGGGCGGCGAACATGCTGGTGGCGATCCCCAGCGGGATGCCGGCATAGCCGAGGGCTCCGAACAGCAGCAGGGTGGCGGCGAGGACGGGGGCCATGACCACCGCCGTCCAGCGCGGGCTGCGGAACGCGGCGAGCAGGGTGACGGCGATCAGCGCCGTGGTCCAGCCGATGGATGCGAGCTGGTTGCCGACGATGGCCTCCACCACGGCGAGACCGGCGGGCACGTCGCCCGAGAGGTGGGCGCGGGTGGTGATGGCCGGGAGGCGGGCAGCGAGGAAATCGCGGAGCTCGCGGCCGCGGGTGAAGTCGGCGTTGCGCACGAAGAGGCGGGTGCGGGCGGCATCGGCATCGGCCGTCAGATACTGCCGCAGGTCGAGGCGCAGGTTGAGGACCTCGACGGTGGCGCCGGCCCGCTTGACCTCCAGCGGCGGCAGGGCCGAGAGGGGCAGGGACTGGCCGTGCATACGGGCGCCGCCCTCCAGGAACAGCAGGGGACCGAGGACGCCGCCCACGTGGGGAGCCTGGCGGGCCAGGCGGTCGAGCTTTTCGAGCAGCGCCGCCCCTGCCGGCGTCCAGAAGCGGCGGCGGTCCCCTTCGAGCACGACGTCCAGCCGGTAGCTCCCCCAGAAGGCGCGGTTGAAATCCCGTTCGGCGGTCACCAGCGGCGAGCGGGGATCGAAGTTGTCGACCCAGGAGTCCTGCACGCTCAGCCGGGAGAGGCCGGGCACGGCGGCGGCCAGGAGGAGGAGCCCGCCGGCGGCGAAGGCGCGGCCGCGGGCGGCCACGAAGCGCTCCCAGGCGGGGATCGAGGCACCGCCGGCGCCGCGGCGCACGCGGCGCCGGTTCCACGCCGGCGGCAGGACGGCGAGGAGCGCGGGTACCAGGGAGAAGGTGAAGACCATGCCGAGCAGCAGGCCGGTGCCGGCGAAGATCCCGAAGTCGCGCAGCGGCTTCATGGCCGAGCCGGCGAAGGAGAAGAAGCCGAAGGCGGTGGTGAGCGAGGTGAGCACCAGGGGGGCCAGGAGGTCGCCGAAGGCGTCGCCGGCGACCTGGACCAGCCGCTGCCGCGCGTCGAGATCCCGGGGTGCGTTCGCCAGCCGGTTATGGATCCGTTCGAGGAGGTGGACCTCGTCGGTCATGGCCATGGCCATGAGCAGCACCGGCAGGATGGTCGTCACCAGCGTCACCGGCACGCCGGCCCAGCCCATGAGGCCGAGGGTCCAGAGGAGAGTGGCGAGCACCTGGGCGAGGGGGACGAGCACGCCGCCCGGAGTCCGCAGCGTGAACGTCAGGAGGAGGGCCACGGCGGCGACCATCAGGGGCACCAGGCGGGAGAGGTCGCGCAGCACCACCTCGCCGAGCACGGCCTCCGCCGCCACCGGGCCGGTGAGCCGCAGGCGGAAGGGGGAGGGGGGCTGGCGGGCGAGCCGGGATTGGAGGGCGCGGATCACCGCTCCGCGCTCGGCGTGCGGGTCCAGGTAGACATAGAACGGCGCCAGGCGGCCGTCCGGCGAGAGGAAGAGGCCGCGGGCGGGAGGGAAGCGGTCGAGGCACGCCAGCAGGCCGGCGAAGGCGGCGGGGTCGTCCGGGATCTCGTCGAGGAAGCCGCGGATCACGAGGGTGGCCCCGGCCGGCGGCTCCACCAGGCTGGCGAGGGAGCGCACGCCCTGGCGCCGGACGCCCGGCAGGGTCTCCAGGCCGGCGTGGAGGCGGGCGATCCAGCGGAACCCTGCCGGCGAGGCGAGGGGGAGACCGCCGGGCCGGGACGAGGCGAGCAGGATGACCTGCTGCGGCTCGTCGAACCGCCGGCGGTCGGCGAGCGTCCGCTCCACGGTGGCGTCCCCCTGCGGGTAGAGGGCGGCGCCGTCGGTGCGGATTTCGAGGCGCCGGAGCCCGGCCGCCACCACCGCCGAGCCGAGGAGGAACAGCACGAGGACGAGCACGGGCCGGCGCAGGGCGGTACGGGCGAGGGTGAGCATGAGGAGGTGGTGAAAATCTTCACAATTTTAACCCATCAGTACCGATTCCGCCCGGCGCACCATTGTCACATTCGTATTGTCACATAAGCTTCGCTCAGGGCACCTTCTCTTGTAGTAGGGAACTGCACCCTGTCTGGTGCGGCCGCCTGCAGGAACCACACTCAGAAGGAGGGACTCTGTATGAAGAAGATGCTGCTCCTGGGGCTCGCGCTGTCTCTAGCCGCGCTCCCCGCCCTCGCCGACGACACCATCACCGCCGGCATCGACGTCTGGCAGACGGGCAATGACAGCAACACCTACGTCGACCTGAGTCTGCCGGCCGGCTTCTTCTGCATCACCTCGGCACCATTCTCCGGCCGCCTCACCCTGGCCGGCGATCCCATCGCGACCAACCCGGCCGACGTGCTGGGAGCGTCGGACACGGTGGTCGAGCGGCTCTCCGATGCCACCTTCAACGCGAGCGGCGTGGCCACGGTCAACGCCATCGTGCGGGCCGCCAACTTCAAGAGCACGGCGCCGATCACGGTCTCCGGCTGCACGGGCAGCACGCAGTGGGACGTCCGCTCCTCGGCGGCGCCCACACAGTCGCCATTCCCGGTCACCATCCGGCGGTCGGACCCGACGGCGACCGGCGGCTCTTTCGACAGCAGCGTCACCATCTCGCCGCGGCTGACCTTCACCCAGCAAGGACCGGGCGGCGCGCAGCAGACGCTCGACCAGGCGGCCGTCACCTTCACCACCTCGGGCGCCGAGTGGACCCACACTCCGGGCTCGGGCGGCGTGACCTACACGGGCGGCAACGTGCAGATCGACACGGACGGCGACGGCGTGCCGGACACCACGGTGCCGCACACCTCCAACTTCGCCCCCGGCTGGAGCCGCTATACGCGAACTGGCTGTGCCACGGCGCCCTGCGCGGTGCACATCCCGCACCAGGCGCCGAGCCACCTCCACTACGTGGCGCCGCCGCCCTCGTACTGCAGCAAGGGCTTCACGTCCGGTGTCGTGGCCAAGTCCAAGGTCACGAAGGGCGCGGGCAAAACCCTGCAGCAGCGGGATTTCTCCTACTGCATCGACAAGCCGGTCAGCCCCTCGCCGACGCCGAGCCCCACGCCGACGCCCGTCCAGGGCAGTCCTGGTACTTCCTTGCAGTAAGCCAGGCGCTCCCGCGGGCCGCTCCCTGCGGGGGGCGGCCCACCCGGAGTCCCGTCGCCAAGGCATGGCGACACCTTGGCTTTGGAGGTGCCGCCATCCTGTCGAGCGGCGCCAAGCTCGCAAAGAACTACTCAAGGAGAAGTAGAATGAGAAAGACGCTGTATCTGGGGCTCGTACTCTCGCTGGCGGCGCTGCCCGCTCTCGCCGACAACACCATCACCGCCGGCATCGACATCTGGCAGACGAAGAACGACGGCAACACCTATGCCGACGTCACGCTGCCGGCCGGCTTCTTCTGCACCACCTCGGCGGCGCTCGCGGCGCACATCGCGCTGGCGGGCAACCCCGTGGCCACCAACCCCTCCGGCGTCCTGGGCGCCACCGACACGGTCATCGAGCGGCTCGGCGACACCACCTTCAATGCCAACAACCAGGCGACGGTCAACGCCATCGTGCGGGCGGCGAGCTTCAAGAGCACGAGCCCGATCACGGTGACCGGCTGCTCCGGCAGCTCCCTCTGGGACGTGACGTCGTCGGCCGCTCCGACGCAGTCGGCGTTCCCCATCACCATCACCCGGCCGAGCTCCACGGCTACCGGCGGCACCTTCAGCGCCTCGGTCACGATCGCCCCGCGGCTGACCTTCACCCAGCAGGGGACGGGCGTGCAGCGGACCCTGGACCAGTCGTCGATCACCTTCACCACCTCGGGCGCGGAGTGGACCCACCAGCCCGGCTCTGGCGGCGTGACCTACACCGGCGGCTCGGTGCAGATCGACACCGACGGCAACGGCGTGCCGGACACCACGGTGCCCCACACCTCGAACTTCGCCGCCGGCTGGAGCCCTTACACCAAGACCGGCTGCAGCACGGCGCCATGCCCGGCGCCCATCACCCACACGGCGCCGTCCCACCTCCATTACGTGTCGCCGCCGCCGCCCTACTGCAAGACAGTGACGCCCACCGGTACTGCGGTGACGACCAAGTCCGCGAAGACGACGAACAAGTTTGCGACGCAGCAGTTCGCCATCGCCTGCGTGGCCCAGCCGACGGCCCAGTAAACGGCTGACCTCCATCTCCCTCCGCTCCTCCGGGAGAGGAGGGACGATCATCACCGCCGGCGGACCAGCGGCAGCAGCGCCGCCAGCCCCACCAGGGTGAGCAGGGAGCTCGAGACCAGGGCGATCCCCACCAGCAGGCCCAGCCGCTCGTTGGCCGGCACCTGGGAGACGGCGAGCAGGGCGAAGCCCAGTGCGATGGCCCCGGAGTCGATGGCGATGGCGGGGCCGGTCTCCTCCAGGGCCTTGAGGTCCGGCCGGGGATGGCCGGCGGCCTCGGCGACCCCGTAGCGCTCGACGTAGTGGATGGCGTAGTCGACGCCGATCCCCAGGGTGATGGCGCAGAACATGGAGGTGGCGACGCCGAGGGGGACGTTCAGCCAGCCCATGAGCCCGAAGACCCAGAGCACGGCGACGCAGGCGGGCACCACGGCCCACAGACCGGTGACCGCGGAGCGGTAGAGCAGGGCGATCACCGCCCAGCAGCCCACCAGGGCCAGCAGCAGCGAGTAGACCTGGGTGCGGACGATCGCCGGGATCATGGCCTGGCTGACGGCGACGTCGCCCGCGAAGCCGACGCGCATCCCCAGCGGCGCGAGATGGGCCCGCTCATAGTCGCGGATGGCGGCCATCAGCTTGGCGATCCCCCGGTAGTCCGCCTCTTTGAGATAGATGGAGACGATGGCGCGAGAGAGGCCGTCGTCGATCACCTGGCGGCGGCGCAGCGGCCCGCGGGCGTCGTCGAAGAGCTGGATCAGGTGCTCGACGCCGGCGGGGTTCGCCGGCAGCCGCCGGTACTCCTCCCGCCGCGCCTGCCAGAGGTAGGAGACCGTCACCAGGTGGCTGTAGGGGCCGAGGACGCCGCCCACTTTCGGCTGGGCGCGCAGGAAGTCCTCGAAGCGGCCGAGGGCCTGCAGGGTCGCCGGATCGAGCAGGGGGCCCTTGCGCTCGTCGCCCTCGGGGATGGGGCCCGGCGGTGGCCGGACGGCGACGTGGGCGAGGAGGACGTGGGTGCCGAGGAGCTTGGCGTTGACCTCGTCGTTGGCCTTGCGGAACGGGCTGCTGGCGGCGAAGCCGTCGATCCAACTGTCCTGCACCCGCAGGCGGGCAAGGCCGCCGCCGAGCAGGAGGGTGGCGAGGCCGAGCACGGCCAGGGTGGCGCGGCGGCGGGAGAGGAGAGGGGAGAGGAGGCGGACCAGCACGTGGCCGTCGAGGATGGAGGAGCCGCGGCGCTCGAGGCGCTCGCCGGGGATGAGGGCGAGCGTCGCCGGCGCCACGGTGAAGGTCCAGAGCAGGCAGAAGAGGACGGCAAGGCTGGAGAAGAGGCTGAAGGACTGCACCGGGATGATGGTCGAGGGGGAGAAGGAGAAGAAGCCGGCGACGGTGGTGAGCGAGACGAGGACGATGGGCCGCGACATCTCGGCCACGGCCTGCCGCAGGGCCGGCATGTGATCGGTCTTCGCCTCTGGATGCTGCGCCAGGATCTGCTGGTAGTGCCACAGCAGGTGGAGCTCGTCGGCGAGGAAGGCGGTGATGAGGACGACCGGCAGCACCGCCGTGGTCAGGTAGACGGGCACGCCGAGCCAGCCCATGAGGCCGAAGGTCCAGATCAGCGAGGCGCCCATCTTCGGCAGCACCACGGGGAGCGACCAGAGCCGGCGGCAGCCCCACCAGCAGGCGAGGGCGATGATCAGCAGGGCCAGCGGCACGAGCAGCGTCAGGTCCTGAAGGATGTGGGTGCCGAGCAGCGATTCGGCGACCGGCGCGCCGGCCACGACGATGCGGTCGGTGGCCGAGGCGAAGGGCTTCGCCGTCTTGAGGATGGCGCGGTAGAGGGCGGTGCGGTCGGCGTTGGCCTCCCTGGCCGACGAGTTGGGGGCGCCGAGCAGGATGGAGGCCGCCCGGCCGTCCGCCGACACCAGGGTGCCCTTGAGGATGGACGCCGCGGCGACGTCGCCGCGCAGGGTCTCCATCAGCAGCGGCGTGTCGGGCAGGGGGTCGAGGAACGGCCGGAAGTTGAGCGTCCCCGGGTAGACGCGGTCGCGGTGCTCGGTGGCGAGGCTCATCACCTCGTCGGGACCGACGCCCGGCAGGCGGGCGAGGGCGGCCGAGAGGTCGCGCACCCGGCGCAGGGTGTCAAGGTTGTAGATCCCCTCCGGCCGCGAGGTCTCGACGAGGACGACGATGGGATCGCGCAGGTGGAAGTGGTCGCGCACCTCGGCGTCGAAGAGGATCGCCGGATCGTCGACCGGCATCAGGGCGTGGCCGTCGGTGCGCAGTTGCAGGCGCGCGAGGCCCGGGGCCATCGCCAGGGTGACGACGCTCATGGCGGCGATGGCGCGGCGGGGCCGGGCCATGGACGCCTGGGCGAGGCGGTTGAGCCAGGAGTCGATCATGAGGTGTCAGCCAAAGGACTCAGGCGTACGGTTTCAACGCTTCACGCAAGGCGACCGGGATGGCGGTGGGGACCGTCCGCTCCCCCTCGCGCCGCATGCAGGCCACCACCTGCTCGCCGCGCGCCGCCAGCTCCTCGCCCTCCCCCGCGGTGGCCGGCAGGCGCCAATACTCGAAGAGCAGGGTGATGCGATTCTGCACCACGCCGCCCAGACGCATGCGCACGGCCACCTGATCGAAGGCGAAGAGCTCGGCGAGATAGTCGCACGAACAGCGGACGGTGGCGAGGGCCAGACCCCGGGAGAGCTCGTCCAGGACCTCCGGCGCGTGGTCGCGCAGGAACATCTCGCGGCAGCGCCCCTGCCAGCGCAGAGGGTTGACGTAGTAGACGTTGCCCACGAGGTTGGTCTCCTCGAAGCCCACCACGTGGCGGTACTCGTAGAGCTTCAAGCGGGGGTCTCTGCGGGATCGCCGAGGTCGCCGGGATCGACGAGCACCGCCAGGGCGGCCGGTCCGGCCAGCTCGCGCACCGGCGCCAGGAGGCTGCCGATGCGCAGGGCGCCTGAGCGCAGCAGGAGCCAGCCGTCGCCCCGGCTATCCTCGCCGCCGCTCTCCAGGGTCAGGGGGGCGCCGTGGGGGACGCCCGCCTTGGCCAGGCTCTCCGCCGCCGCCCAGACGCGGGTGGCCGCGGCGTCCCGGCTCTCGCCGCGTTCGCGGGCGATGAGCTCGGCGAGGCCGAAGCGGTCCGGTCCCAGCAGGCCGCGCCAGACCTCCTCGGGCCGCGCCGCCACCGGCTCCAGGTCGCAGCCCACGCGGCTGTTCCGCCCATACCGCACCACGGCCAGCATCAGGGGGCCGGCGTGGGAGACGGAGACCTGGCCGGTGTCCGCCTCGGGCGCCTCGGGCGCCTCCGGTTTGCCGTCGGGGCGATGGCGCAATTCGCCCGCGCCCATGAGGCCGAAGACGGCGTCCCGGCTGCCGCCGTGGCCGTTCGGAGCCAGGGCGACCCGCACGCCGGTACCGGGGAGGATCTCCTGCAGGCGGCGCTCGACGTGGGGACCGAGGAGGGCGGCCGTCCAGCTCGCGGGGGGCGCGATGCGGTCGACGGCTTTGAGTCGCAGCCCCTCCCAGCGCTCGCGCAGCCGCCCTTGTGCGTCCACCAGCTCGAGGTCGTAGACGAAGTCGTCGCCGTGACGGCTGCGCTCGCGGGCGGCGAGCAGCAGGGGAGCGCCGGCGGCGAGGCCCAGGGTCACCACGCGGTCGACGCCCGTGGGCAGCAGCGTCGCGTGGGGGATGCAGGCCTGGATGCCGTGGATGGCGGCGTCGCGGGCCCCGGGGTCGCCGAGGATGAGGCGGTCCGGCAGGTAGCGGCCGAACCAGGCGGTGGAGCCGTCCGGCGCGATGTCGGCCAGGCACTCGGTGGCGCGCAGCCGGCGGTAGCCCGCGACGCGGCGGAACCGGCCGCGGTGGAAGAGCACGTCGCCGTAGAGGTCGCTCGCCGGATCGAAGGCGAGGCGCGGGTCGCCGCGGAAGGCGGCCAGGAGCCGGGGCGCGGGCGCCGGGGCGGGGACGGCGCCGAAGCGGCAGACGGCGCGGAAGTGGTCGGCGGCGAAGCCGGTCGAGCGGTCGCGCAACGCCACCTCGACGCGGCCGGGCGCGCGCACCAGGGCGGCCAGGCGCAGGGTGGTCGAGCGGCCGGGCGCCACCGCCACCGGCCGCAGCAGCTCGACCTGCTCGAACACCGGCGGGCGCAGGGTCCCGGTCACCGCGGCGGCGGCCTGCGCCATCGCCTCGAGGCCGACCACCGCGGCGAACAGCGGCT
>DATARR010000018.1:0-37176 GCA_036264085.1 Thermoanaerobaculia bacterium
CGCCCAAGCCTACGAAGTGATCACCCGGGCGGGCGGGACGTTGGTCGATGACGACGTGGCCCGGCGCATCCTCCGGCTGGCCTGGAAAAACGAGCCCAGCCCTCCCGTTGATCCAGCGGATTTCCCCCGCATCGAGATCGATCCGGCGCTGCTCAGCGTGGTGTGCAGCGAGCTGAACCACAAGCGCCGGCAGGCGAATCCTCCGCTCGAGCGCATCACGCCCGCACTGCTCGCAGGCGCCGACCGCGAGATCCTCGCTGGCTTCTACGAGCGCGGCATGGCCGGCCTCGATCCCCGCGTGCGGGCGTTCGTCGAGGACGAGCTGATCACCGAGCGCGGCTACCGCGACAGCCGGGCCCTGGAGGATGCGCTGACCCAGCCCGGCATCACCTCCGAGGCGCTCGAAGCGCTGATCCGGCGCCGCCTGTTGCGCGTGGACGAGCGGCAGAGCGTGCGCCGGCTCGAGCTGACCCACGACGTGCTGACCCGTGTGGTCAAGGAAAGCCGCGACAGCCGCCGCGCCCGCAAGGCAGAAGAGGCGGCGAAGGCTCGCGAAAGGGCGGCGCTGGAGCAGCAGCGGAGCAACCGACGCAATGCGGTGCTTGTACTTGCAGGAGCGTTCGTCGTGATCGTTCTTATAGTGCTTGCCGCGTGGTTCGCGTGGAAAGCCAGCCGGGTGGAGAAGCAGGCCGCCGAACTGCTGCGCGGGGCGGAGGTCACGCAACTGATGGCCAAAGCTGACCGACTTCAGAATGTCGGCTACGATGCCTCCCTTCTAGTCAACCTGGAAGCGGTTCGGATTGCTCCGACACCTGAAATGTCGGCTGGGTTGCTGCGGCGCTTCGCGAGCCACCCACATCTATCCACGTTTCTGCCGGGGCACAAGGGCTCGGTCTATGGCGTTGCCTTCAGCCCGGACGGCAAGCGGCTGGCCTCAGCGAGTGGGGATAAGACCGTGATCCTGTGGGACGTGGACAGCCGGAAGCCGATCGCCACGCTGGAAGGGCACAAGGCCGAGGTCTATGGCGTCGCCTTCAGCCCGGACGGCAAGCGGCTGGCCTCGGCGAGTGGGGACAAGACTGTGATTCTGTGGGACGTGGACAGCCGCAAGCCGATCGCCACGCTGGAGGGGCACAAGAACGAGGTCTATGGCGTCGCTTTCAGCCCGGACGGCAAGCGGCTGGCCTCGACGAGTAAGGACAAGACCGTGATCCTTTGGGACGTGGACAGCCGCAAGCCGATCGCCACGCTGGAGGGGCACAAGGCCGAGGTCTATGGCGTCGCCTTCAGCCCGGACGGCAAGCGGCTGGCCTCGGCGAGTGGGGACAAGACCGTGATCCTATGGGACGTGGACAGTCGCAAGCCGCTGGCCACGCTAGAGGGACACAAGGACGAAGTCTTCGGCGTCGCCTTCAGTCCGGATGGGAAGTGGCTGGCCTCGGCGAGTCGGGACCAGACCGTGATCCTCTGGGACGTGGATAGCCGCAAGCCGCTGGCCACGCTGGAGGGACACAAGGGAGTGGTCAGGAGCGTCGCCTTCAGCCCGGACGGCAAGCAACTCGCCTCGGCGAGTGCGGACACGACTGTAATCTTGTGGGGCGTGGACAGCCGCAAGCCGCTGGCGACGTTAGAGGGGCATAAGGAAGCAGTCGCAGGCGTCGCCTTCAGCTCGGACGGGAAGCGGCTGGCCTCGGCGAATTGGGACAAGACTGTGATTCTGTGGGACCTGGACAGCCGCACGCCGCTGGGCTCGCTGGAGGGGCATAAAGACGGAGTCGAAGGCGTCGCCTTCAGCTCGGACGGAAAACTATTAGCCTCGGTGAGTGGGGACAAGACGGTGATTCTGTGGGATCTGGACAGCCGCAAGCCGCTGGCCACACTGGAGGGTCATAAGGAAGGAGGCGTAGGCGTCGCCTTCAGCCCGAACGGGAAGCAGTTGGCTTCGGCGAGTGTGGATAAGACCGTCATCCTGTGGGACGTAGACAGCCGTAAGCTGCTAGCCACGCTGGAGGGGCACAAGGACGTGGTCTTCAGCGTCGCCTTCAGCCCGGACGGGAAGTGGCTGGCCTCGGCGAGTGAGGACAAGACGGTGATCCTGTGGGACGTGGACAGCCGCAAGCCGCTGACCACGCTGGAAGGACACCAGAGCGAAGTCTATGGCGTCGCCTTCAGCCCGGACGGGAAGCGGCTGGCCTCGGCGAGTCGGGACAACACCATCATTCTTTGGGACGTGGAAAGCCACAAGCCGCTGGCTTCATTGGAGGGACATAAGAACACGGTCTCTAGCGTTGCCTTCAGCTCGGACGGGAATCGGCTGGCCTCGGCGAGTCTGGACAAAACCGTCATTCTTTGGGACGTGAAAAGCCGCAAACCGCTAGCCACGCTGGCGGGGCATAAAAACGCGGTCTCCAGCGTTGCCTTCAGCCCGGACGGGAATCAGCTAGCCTCGGCGAGTTGGGACAAGACCGTTATTCTCTGGGACGTGGACAGCCGCAAGCCGATCGCCACGCTGGAGGGGCACAAGGACGAAGTCTTCGGCGTCGCCTTCAGTCCGGACGGGAAGCTGCTGGCCTCAGCGAGTAAGGACCACACCGTGATCCTGTGGGACTTGGACCTGGGTGTCCTCAAGGCTGAGGCCTGCCGCACGGCCAATCGGAATCTGACCTGCGAAGAATGGCGAAGCTATATTGGAACCGACAAACCTTACCGGAAGACCTGCGAGGCACTACCTGGACCTGAGACATGCAATTGAGATCGACAGCTCAAGACATGATCAGTAGGAGCCCGCGAACCGATCAGGCCACGGTGGCCAGCTCGTGGAGGTAGTCGACGAACGAGCGCACGGCGCCGTCCCAACCCATCACCTTCGGATTGGACGATTCGATCACGAGGTATTCGTCGGGAGCGTGGGCGCCGCTGCCGTGGCCCAAGCCGAAGTGGCCGGCGGGCAGCTTGAGCGGCTCACCCGTGAACACGTAGCCGGGATAGGAGCCCGCGTTGCGCGGCCAGAGGATCGGGTCGAGGTGTGCACGGCGATAGACCGACGTCGCGGCGCGGATCACGGGCGCGTTCGCGTCCGTGCTGGTCGGATCGTAACCGCCGCTCGGGTTGACCTCGACGTCGCCGAAGCCGCGCTTCGCAAGGTGCGCCTTGAGCGCGGCCACGGCGCCGTCGTAGGTCATGTCGGGCACGAGGCGAAGGTCGAGCTTGGCGACGGCGCGATGCGGCAGCACGGTCTTTCCCCCCGACCCCGTGTAGCCGGCCACCAGGCCCTCGATGTTCACCGTGGGCGTGAACAGGAAGCGATCGAGCGAGGCGCGCCAGGGCAGGTCGTGGGCCCAGCGGTCCGCGGACAGCAGGCGCTTGGCGGTGGCCTCGTCCAGGCGCGCCGCCGCCGTGTCGAGCATGGCGCGCTGGGCGGCTGAAGGCGGGCGAGCGGCGTCGGCGAAGTGGTCGATCGCCGGATCGCCATCGGCGGTGACCAGGGTCGCGAGCGCCTGCACGAGGTGGAACGCCGGGCTGTCGAGCCGCGCCCGGTTGCTCGAGTGGACGTCCTTCCTGGGACCCCGTCCCCATTTCTCGCCGCTCGCCACCAGCTCCAGCTCGACGACGCCCTTGGCGCCGAGCGACACCGTCACGGTGCCATCCGGGTCCTGCGACGCGGCGGGCATGAAGATGCTCGCGCAGCGCTTGAGAGCGGCGGCGACCTCGGGCCGCTGCACGACCTGCCGGAAGTGCGGCGAGCCGATCTCCTCCTCCCCTTCGGCGACGAGAACGAGGTTGACGGGGCACTTGCGGCCGGCGCCGTGGATGGCGTGGAGAGCGGCCAGGAACGCGGCCTCCGGCCCCTTCTGGTTCACCGCGCCGCGGCCGACCAGGACCTTGCCGAAGCCGGGCTTGTCGACGAGTGCCGCCGCCCACGGCGGCGAGGACCACTCGGCGGGATCGACCTGCTTGACGTCGTACATGAAGTACAGGCCCACGGTCCGCGCCGCGCCGGCGTCCAGTGTGGCGAAGACGCCGGGCTGGCCGTCCGTGGGCACGCGGGCGACCTGCTGAAACCCGGCCTCCCGCGCGAACCTCATCATGAGCTCGCACCCCTCCGCCATCCCGCGGTTCTCGGCGGCGATCGAAGGCTGGCGAACCCATTCCTGGAGGCGCGCGATGCCCTCCCCATGGCGCTTCACGATCTCGGCCTGGATCGCGTCGAGGCCGTCGTCGGAGCGCAGGACCTGTGGAAAAGCAAGCGCCGCTGCGGACACGGCGGTGGCGTTCAGGAAGTCGCGACGAGAGAGTGAGGACATGGCGGGAAGTGTAGCATACCGTACTCGACCCAAGTGCGTTGACTAGGATTCGAGTTTGGCTCATAATGGAATCAACGACGATGAAGAGGCACTGGCAGTGCATCGCTATAGCGGGGACTTCTCTGCTGCCCATGGCCTCAGCCAAGTCAACTGCTGAGGAAGGCCGAAGCTTCCCTCTCAGCGGTGTTGTTCAAAGCATTCCCTCCGTGCCTAGACTTGGCGTAAGAGTGGGACCGGCCAAGATGACTTCGTCCGTCTACAAGTTGGACGATCTTATTTGTGACACCGCCAACGGTTCAGAGTTTATCGCCTTGCAGGTAGCCGCCCGTGGACTGGACGCTATCAGTATCGGCATTTTTCTCATAGTGCTCGTGTTTGTAATTTTTGTTATCCTGAAATTGCAACCCACCGTGTCTCATCCCAAACGACAGCCATCGCCCGAACCTCATGGCAACGACGAACGGATAGAGCTCACAAAGCGGTTTACTGTCTTCATCAGCTACCGCCGAGCCGAGAGCTCTGACGTCACGGGGCGGCTCTACGATCGACTGGCGGCACACTTCGGCAAGGAGAACGTGTTCAAGGATGTCGATTCAATTCCCCTGGGCGTGGATTTCCGCCGGCATATCGAGAGCAAAGTCTCAGCGTGCTCCGTTGTTCTTGTGATCATAGGGAGTCAATGGCTGAAGATGACGAACGCTTCCCGCCTCCAGGACCCGAACGACTATGTCCGGCTCGAGGTGGAAACAGCGCTGAAGAGGAATATTTCTGTTGTTCCCCTACTGGTGCAAGGAGCCAGCATGCCATCTGAAGGTGATCTTCCCGCATCACTTCAAGAGCTTGCATTTCGCAACGGAATAGAAGTCAGATCCGACCCTGATTTTCACAAGGATGTGGACCGGCTGATTGCCGGCTTGCTACACGGCCAAGGAATTTGAGCTGACCAGCCCGTTGTGACGATCAGATCCTCACGGTCGGGCATACAGGACTTTCCCCTCCCGCGCTGCCGGCCGCTCAATGGTACCGGGGATCTCTTTTCTCCATAGGAAGTCTTCGGGCGTCGTGACCACGATGTCTTTCGGAATCTGGATATTCCTCAAGGCGAGCGGATCTCGAGTTGTTTCTCCAGCTTGGACCCGAAAAACGGCATCACGACGAGCAGGTCGACGTCACTGCCAGGACCGGCATCGCCCCGGGCATGCGAACCGAAGAGGATGATTTTCTCGGGATGAAAGCGGCTCACGATCTGGCGCACCATCCGCTGAATCTCTCTTGCGGCAGCGGGTTCCGTCTTCTGCTTCAGGATCGCCTTCGCCATGAGCTCAAGTATACGCGACTATCCCTGTCCCGGCCGGACCCGCACCTCCGTCACCTCCGCGGTGCGCGGCAGGGCCAGGGAGCTCACGACCACGGAGGCTACGTCCCGGGGTTGCAGGAAGCGCTCGGGATCGTAGGGGCGCCCTTCGAAGCGGTGGACCTCCTCCTGCATGGCCGTGGCCGTGCGGCCCGGGAAGACGGTGATCACCCTCACGCCCTGTGGATGGACCTCGTCCCGCAGGCCGTCGGCCAAGGCGCGCAGGGCGTGCTTGGAGGCGGCGTAGGCGGCCCAGCCGGCGCGGGCGGGTTGGAAGCCGGAGCCGGAGTTGACGAAGACCACCTGCCCCTGGCGGGCGATCAGCGAGGGCAGCAGCGCCTGGGTGAGGACGTAGGGCGAGCGGACGTTGACCCGGTAGAGACGGTCGAGGTCCGCCACCGGCGCCGTGGCCACGAGGCCGCCCGCGAAGTAGCCGATGCTGTGGACCAGGACGTCGACGCCGCCGAAGGCGTCGACAGCCCGCGCCGCCAGGGCGTGACTCCGGTCGTCGTCGGTGAGATCGGCGGCGAAGGTCTCGACGGCCGGGGAGAAGTCCCTGGCCCGCTCGGCCACCAAGTCGAGACGCTCGGCGCTCCTCCCGGCCAGGAGAAGGCGGGCGCCCTCCCGGGCCAGGGCTACGGCGATCGATTCGCCAATGCCGCCGCTGGCGCCGGTGATCACCGCGACCTTGCCGCGGAACGCGAGGCCTCCCGTCGTGAATTCAGGGCTCATCCTTCAACCTCCCGCAACAGGCCCGCTTCCAGCAGGGCGTCCGCCGCTTCACGAAGGGCCGCAAAGCCCAGACGCGCGCGGTCGGCGATGTCGAGCAGTGAGTAGTAACCGTCCGAAAGGTTCAACACCCAGAGGAGGGCCAGCTCGCGAGCGCGGCCGGAATCATCGCCGCCGATGGTTCTGTAAAGTCCCCGGCGGCCGAGCTGGGGCTCGCACTTCGGATTCAGGTTGAGATATCGGCGGTTGCCTTCGAGAGTTTCCACCACGTCCAAATAGGTGCGCAGCGAGCCGGCCAGCGCGTCGGGCCGGACGAAGGCGAGATCGTCCGCCGAGGTGTGGTATTCGGGATAGCGACCCCAGGGCGTGCGGGTGAGGGAGCCCACCGGCAGGTCGAAGCCGGGGGAGCAGTACTGGCGCTCGTCGTAGCCGAAGGGGACGAACTCCTCGACGCCGAACGGCTCCCCAGCGGCCTTCAGCACGGCCGTCACCACGCGATCGATCTCCGCGCTCCCCCGCCGGCTCCGCTTGTAGTGGAACGCTCCCGGGTCTCCCAGGTTGGCCGCCACCAGGCCGTGGGCGATGCGGGAGGCGCGCTCCTCGTTGCGGGCGAGCCAGGTGATGGAGCCGATGGTGCCGGGGATGAAGAGGAAGCGGTAGGAGTAGCGCCGCCGCGGGCGGGCCGCCAGCTCGCGGGCGAGCCAGGTCATGACGGCGATCCCTGAAAGGTTGTCATTGGCGAGCGAGGGGTGGCAGACGTGGGTCGAGAGGAGCACCTCCCGCTCGGTCTCGCCAGGCAGGAAGCATTCGCCGTAGGTGAGCGAGCCGTCCGCGAGGGTCGAGTCGACGAAGACTTCGTACTCGCCCTCGGGCAGCGATTCGAGCTGGCGATGGGAGAGGCAGAAGCCCCACGCCTCTTTGTAATAAGAGGTGCGATAGGGGAACAGGTCCGGTTTGAAAGGCAGCGAGAACAGGTGGGATCGCAGCTCCGAAAGGGGCATCCGCGCGTGGACGGGGACGCTGTAGTTGAGGACGTGGAGGTTCGATTCCTGGAAGTCCACGACCTTGCGGCCTGACAGGTCCTTGATCCAGGCGTCCCGGATGTTCCATTCGCGCGGCACCGTCCAGTCGAAAACCTGGGTGCCCGAGGGGACCTCGTGGACGTCGAGCGGAATGCGCCCGGCGATCATCGCCAGGGTGCGGCGGACGCCGTCGCCCGTGATGCTGCGGCAGAGGGGGAAGGCCTCGGCGATGAAGGCGTGCATTTGTTCGCCGGGATCGCCGGGATTCATCAAGACTCCTCCCTGAAAAGCGGGAGATTGCGATCTTTCTCCGAGATCACCGCCACCGGCTCCGGCCAGGGGATTGCAAACACCGGGTCGTCCCAGCGGTAGCCGCGGGCGGCCTCGGGAGCGTAGGGCTCGGAAATCTGATAGGAAACCTCGGTGCCGTCCTCCAGCGTCTGAAAACCGTGGGCCATCCCCTTCGGAATGTAAAGCTGATTGCCGAGGTCCGCGGACAGGACGATCGCGAAATGCTTTCTCAAGGTGGGCGAGCCGGGCCGCAGGTCCACAATCACGTCCCAGAGGGCGCCGCGGGTGACCCGCACGAGCTTGACCTCTTCATGAGGCGCGATCTGGAAGTGAAGCCCGCGCACGGTCCCCCGCCGGTGGTTGTACGAGACGCTGCACTGGTCCACCACCGGCTCCAGCCCTCGCTGCGCGAAGTCGCGGCGGCAGAAGGTGCGGGCGAAGAAACCCCGCTCGTCCGCGAAGCGCTCCGGCTCCAGGATCCAGGCGCCCGGCAGCGGCGTCTCGCGAAAGATCATGCGAGGACCTTCACCTGCGGGATGGCCACCACGAAGCGGCCGCCCCAGGAGCGGACGTCCGCCATCTGCTCCATGATTTCCTCCTTGAGGTTCCACGGCAGGATGAGGACGTAGTCCGGCCGCACCTCGCGCAGGCGGTCCGGGCCGTGGATGGGGATGCGGGTGCCGGGCAGGAAGCGCCCCTGCTTGTGGGGGCTGCGATCCACCGTGAAATCGAGGAAATCGGTGCGCACTCCGCAGTAGTTGAGCAGCGTGTTCCCCTTGGCCGGCGCGCCGTAGGCGGCGATCGACCGCCCCTCCTCCCGGGCCTCGATCAGGAAGCGCAGAAGCCCGCGCTTGACCCGCCGCACCCGCTCGTCGAACGAGCGATAGGTCGCGAGGCACGAGAGGCCCGCGGCCTCCTCCCGGGCCAGGAGCTCCGCCACCCGCTCCCCCACCGGTTGCGAGGAGTCCTCGTCGTGACGAGCGTAGATCCTGAGCGATCCCCCATGGGTGGGCAGCTCCTCGACGTCGAAGAGCGTCAGGCCGTGGGCGGCGAAGACCCGGCGCACGGTGGTGAAGGAGAAGTAGGAGTAGTGCTCGTGATAGATGGTGTCGAACTGATCCTCCGCCATCAGCCGCAGGAGGTGGGGGAACTCCATCGTCAGCACCCCCGTGGGGGAGAGGAGGATCTTCAGCCCGGCGACGAAGTCGTTGAGGTCCGGCACGTGGGCGAGGACGTTGTTGCCCACCAGCAGGCCGGCCCGCGTGCCGGCTGCGGCCAGCTCGCGGGCCGTGGCCTCGCCGAAGAACTTCACCAGGGTCGGAATGCCCGCCGCCTCGGCCGCCGCGGCCACGTTGGCCGCGGGCTCGATGCCTTGGACGGGGATGCCGCGCTCCGCAAACCAGCGCAGCAGGTAGCCGTCGTTGCTGGCCACCTCGATCACCTGGTGGCCGGCGCCGAGGCCGAAGCGCTCGACCATGGCCGCGGCATAGGTTTCCGCGTGGCGCAGCCAGCTCTCGGAGTAGGAGGAGAAGTAGGCGTAGTCGGAGAAGATGGCCTCGGGCCTCTCCTCCTCCGGGAGCTGCACCAGGAAGCATTCGCCGCAGACGTAGACGCAGAGCGGCAGGAACGCCTCCGCTTTCCCCAGGTCCTCCGGCTCCAGGTAGGAGTTGGCGAGCGGCTGGGAGCCGAGGTCCACGAAGACGTGGGAGAGCGGCGCGCCGCAGAAGCGGCACGCGAGTCCCCGCGGGCTGGAGGGGATCGACCGGCTTACCATTTCTTCCACGGCGTCTCGCCCCGCTTCCACAGGTCGTTCAAGTGGAGGTAGTCGCGGTAGGTGTCCATCGGGTGCCAGAAGCCCTCGTGGAGGTAGACCGAGAGCTGCCCGTCGCGGGCCAGGTTGCGCAGCGGGCGTTGCTCCAGGAAGAGGTCGGGATCGTCGTCCAGGTAGTCGAAGACCTCGCGCTGGAAGACGAAGAAACCGCCGCTGACCACCCCCTCGGCCGTGGGCTTCTCGGCGAACTCCAGGGCCTTGGCGCCGTCGACCCGCAGCTCGCCGTAGCGCGAGGTGGGGCGGACGCCGGTGACGGTGGCGATCCGCCCTTGCGCCCAGTGGAATTCCAGCAGAGCGTCGACGTTCACGTCGCTCACCGCATCGCCGTAGGTGAAGCAGAAGGTTTCGGCGTCGACGTACTGCCGGACCTTCCAGAGGCGGGCGCCGGTGGCGGTCTCGGCGCCGGTTTCGGCGCAGGTCACCCGCCAGCTCTCGTAGCCGTCCTGGTTGTGGACTTCGAGCGGCCGGCTGCCATCCATGGCGACCGTGAAGTCGCAGTGCATCTCCTTGTAGCGCAGGAAATACTGCTTGATCTCCCACCCCTTGTAGCCGAGGCAGAGGACGAAACGGTCGAGGCCGTGAGCACCGTAGGACTTCATGATGTGCCAGAGGATGGGCTGGGGGCCGATCTCCACCATGGGCTTCGGCCGGTACTCGGTCTCCTCGCGCAGACGGGTGCCCTTGCCTCCGCAGAGGATCACCACCGGCATGTCGTGCTTCGCGGGCCTGCTCATCGACGACTCCTTCTCGGTTTGCCGGCCGATTCTATCTACCTACAATCCAATGTAGCCGAGGCTCCGCAGCTTCTCGATCTCCCGCTCGTTCTGGCTGCTGTCGCGGCGGGCCCCGGGCAGGCCGGGGGAGAAGCCCAGGCCGCCGTAGGACGGCACCGTGCGCACCGGGTGGGCGCGGACGAACGCGGGATCGAGCGCCTCGAGCAGGACCTTCCCCTCGGCATCCTGGGGCACGGGCAGACCGAGGAGGTAGAGCACCGTGGGGTACAGGTCGTAGACGTTGGCCCCCTGGAGGGCCTCGCCCCGCTTCACCGGTCCGCCCTGCATGAGCAGGATGCCCGGCGGCCCGTGCCAGTGCTGGGTGTAGAGCCGGTCGACGATCGTCGGGCTGTGGCCGTGGTCCGAGGCCACGATCACCACCGTGTCCGGCCCCATCCGGGGGAGGAGGCGGGCGAGGAAGGCGTCGAAGTCCCGGTAGAGCCCCGGGATGCGGTCGTGATTCTCCGCCAGGCGCTCACCCGCGCCGAAGAAGTGGTCGGGCTGGAACCACTTCCAGTACCAATGCTGGAAGCTGTCCGGCTGGTGGGTGTAGAGGTTGACGAAGCGCGGCTGCGAACGTCCTCCGATGTCGCCGATGCCGCCGATACCGCCGCCGAGCTGCCGCATCAGGACGCCGGACTGCCACTTGAAGTCGCCGCCCGCGAGCACCGAGGTCAGCGAGCGGTAGAGCTTCACGTCCTTGGGCTGGACGAACCGCTCCAGGTGGCCCGACGGATGGGCCGAGAACTCGTCCAGCCCGTAGGAGAAGAACCAGCTCTCCGGCCGTGACGGGCGCAGAGCCGGGAAGGAGTAGAAATAGCCGTCCGCCACGCCGATCGAGAGCCCCGCCCGGTCGGCGATCTCCCAGAACGGCGGCGAGGCGTGGAGGGAGAAGCGGTCCACGGGCACCTGGTCCGCCAAACCCAGGGGAGCCACCAGGTCCGACAGCTCCTTGAAGAAGGTGCGGTGAAGAGGGAAGATCCCAGGCGAGGCCATGCCCGGGAAGCGGATGCGGTAGAAGTCCAGCACCCCGTGCCGCTCCGGCGTGTCGCCGGTGTAGATCGAGGCCCAGATCACGGCCGAGTTGGAGTGGTGGAGGGTGGCGAGGTCGGCCGTCGAGCCGTCGCGCACCATGCCGGCGAAGGCGGGCAGCATCCCCTTCTCCATCATCGGCTGAATGACCCGCCAGTCGGCGCCGTCCAGCCCCACGAGCACGACCTTGAGGCCGGTGTCCGCCACCGCGATCCTGGGTGGCGGCGCGGCCCGATGGCTCCCTCGTCCCGTGTAGAGGGGCGCGGCGGCGTGCACCGCCACGGCGAGGAGGGCCAGCATGGTGGCCGCAGGCCCCAGCCAGCCCTGGCGGTGCAGGGCCGCGAGCCCTCGGATCTCCGCCCAGGAGACGACGGCGACGACGGCGGCGATCCCCACGGCCAGGAGAGCCAGCACGGCCGCCATCCCCCAGACCCCGGCAGGATGGAACGGCGCCTCGTCGTAGGTCAGACCATAGAGGAGGGCGACCTCCCAGAAGAAGAGGTTGTAGACGAAGAGGCCCGCCCCGAGACCGCGCCGTTCGCGGGCTTCCGGCGGCGAGAACGGCCAGACCGCCAGCGCGGCGGCCAGGAAGAACGCGGCGCTCCAGAGGCCGTAGAGCAGGCCGAAGAGGACCAGGACGATCAGGGCGTCGCGGCTCGCCTCCAGCCGGTTGTGGACGACGTGGAGGAGCGACAGCGAAGCGCCATAGACGACCGCGCCATGGACGAAGCCGCCGGCAAGGGCGTCTCGCAGAATTCTAGGTTTCATGTTTGTCCTGGGGTAGGGGCGGGTCGGGGCCGGCGCGCGAACCTACCAGATGGAACCTATTCCATCAACTGGTGATAGCCCTGCGTCGTGTCCGGCATGGGCGGCACTCCGAGCTCGTCGAGCAGGATGGCGCAGAGCTTGTCGTACTGGCGGCGCACCAGGTCGCGGCGTCCCTGCTCGGCGTAGAGGCGCATCACCGAGAGGTGGACGCGTTCGTTGAGCGGATCCTCCATGAGCACCGTACGGTAGGCGTCGAGCGCCTCGCCGGGCTTCCGCAGCCGGACGTACACGTCGCCCAGCTCGCGCAGCAGCTCCAGGTAGAGACGCTGACAGGACTCCCGGCGAGCGGTGACCCAGGCCTCGTAATATCCCTGGAGGAAGGGGCCGCGGTAGAGCTTCCAGGCCCGCTGCCAAGAGTCGGCCGCGGCCTCCAGCTCGCCGCGGCTCTCCCGCTCCTTCCCCTCCTCCACCAGGCCGCTGAAGTCGATGACGTCCACCTGCCAGGAGACTTCGGGGTTGAGCCGGTAGAAGCCGCCGCGGAAGAGCAGGGGCACGGGGAGGTCCTTGCCCTTGCGGCCGCCCTCCAGGGCTCGCCGGAGGTGGCTGAGGGTGGGATGGAAATTGCGCTCGATGGTGCGCTCCCCCTCGGTGGGCCAGACGGCCTCCACCAGCTCTTCGCGGCCCGCCTGCAGCCCGGGGGAGGAGGCGAGATAGGCCAGGACCTGGAACGAGCGCCGCAGCCGGCAGTCGAGGTCGCGCTCCCCCTCCTCGTCCCGCAGCCGGGCGAGCGGGCTGCCCAGCAGACCGAGGACATAGGCGGGAAGGCGGCTGGCCGGTCTGTCCCCCGCGCTCTCGGGCGTGGCCGGGGGACGCGGCAGCGCCGGGCGGTCGGCGCGGGGCCGGCGCCGGCGCCGCTCGCGCGCCAGCAGGGCGGCGAAGAGCCGCGGCAGCCGGTCGCGCTCCCGGCCCTCCACCCAGAGGCCGAGGGCGTCGACCACCCGCCAGCCCTCCTCCCCGGCGCCACCGGGGGCCGGCCTCTCCTCCGGGAGCTCGAACAGGAGGTCGCGCTCCTCCTGCGGCAGGGCCTCCAGCAGCTCCTGGCGGAGGAAGAGGCGCACGGCCGGCAGGTCCAGCAGGGCGTCCGGGCCGATGCCTTCGAGCCCCGGCTCCCCCGCGGCCTCGAGGGCGAGCCGCAGCGGCCGGTGCCAGCCGTCCGTGGCCTCCCACAGCGCCCGGGCGGCCGGCGGCGAGGGCTCTTCGCCGGTCAGGAGGAGGCAGAGGGAGGAGACCTCCGCCGGCTCGAGGAGCAGCTCCTGGGGGGACACCACGTCCAGCGGCAGCGCCGCGGGCCACCGCCGGCCGGCAGCGAAGACCAGGCGCTGCCCGGGAAGCAGCCAGCGCTCGGCCATGGCCAGCCGCTCGGCCGGCGGCTCGCCAAGGGCCACGAGCCAGCGGACCCCCACGTCACGGGCCGCCTCCAGGGCCTCCCGCAGCGCCGCCTCGTCGCCCACCGCCGCCAGGGGCAGCCCCAGCGCCCGCCGGCCCTGGCGGGCGAGAAGGGCCTCGAGGACGGCCATGCCGCCGCTGCCCGGCCATCCCCAGATCTGGACGAGGGGGGATTCGCGGGCTTCGATCCCGCGCAGCAACCGCTCGACCTGGGGAAAAAGATGGTACGGCTCGGAGCTCATGGCGCTACGTCGCCCGCCGGCGGGCTGGCTCAACGGGACCGGGGGTCCAATGCCTTGCACTCCGGCAGCTTGTCGGCCAGGTCGGAGGCCAGCAGCTCCTGCACCAGGGCGTGGAGGCAACGGTTCGTGATCTTGCCGATGCTCGACGTCCGGTAGCCGAGCTTGGCCGCCACCTCCGGCGGCTCATAGCCCAACCGGAAGCGGAGCCGGAGCACCCGCCGGCAACGCTTGGGAAGACGGTCGATGAGGTTCTCCAGATCGCGGATCAGGTCCGCCCGCTCCTGCGTCGACGCGACCGGTTCCGAGAGCCACTCCAGGATCGTCATGTCCACCGCCGAGTAGATCTTCCGCCGGGTCGCCCGCCAGTACATCAGGCAGTTTCGCTTCACCGTGCCGAACAGCCAGCGCTCGGGGTCCCGCACCCGCTCCCACTGGTAGAGCAGGGCGAGGAGCGACTGTTGGAGGACGTCCTCCGCGTCCTCGCTGGGGATGTTGTAGCTCGCGAGGAGCCGCTTCAGCCTGGGCTCGACCGCCTTCAAGAAATCCTCGAAGGCGGGGGCGTTCTCGGTGAGGGCCGGGCTGAACATTCAGGCCAGAGGGAAAAAAGGTGGATATGAAATTCAAGTTAACACTCTTCTCAAGAGCCGTCCAGCTTATAGCCACCTCTACATTAAATTGCAGACGCTCAGAAGGACAGCAGGAAGTCGCGGACCTGCTGCATGTCCTCCCAGGTGGGGCGCTTCAGAGCGGGGTTGCGCAGCAGGGCCGCCGGGTGGTAGGTGACCATGGTGGGGATGCCCTGCACCCGGAACCACTGGCCGCGCATCCTGCCGATGGGGGAGTCGTTGCCCAGCAGGGTCTGGGCCGCGACCCGCCCGAGGGCGACGAGGACCCGGGGGCGGACGAGGGCGATCTGCCGGTCCAGGTAGCCGCGGCAGGCGGTCACCTCGTCGGGCTGGGGATCGCGGTTGCCGGGCGGCCGGCACTTCACCACGTTGGCGATGTAGACCTCGTCGCGGCTCTTCTCGATCGCCTGGATGATGCGGTTGAGCAGCTCGCCGGCGGCACCGACGAAGGGCAGCCCCTGCCGGTCCTCCTCGGCCCCCGGGCCCTCGCCGACGAACATCAGCTCGGCGGCGGGGTTGCCGGTGCCGAAGACCACCTGGGTCCGCCCCTCGCTCAGCCGGCAGCGGGTGCAACCGGCCGTCGCGACGGCCAGGGCGGCCAGCTCGGAGGCCCGCGCCGCCGCCTCGCCGCTCGGGGGGGCGGACGCTTTCGCAGGGATTGCGGGGACCGGCTCCTGCGCGGCGGCCGGAGCCTGGGCCCGCGCCGCGGCCCGGGCCGAATCGACGTAGAGATCGCCGTACCCCATCTCGCCGAGGTAGGCGAGAAGGTCAGCGAGGGCCGGCTGCAGGGGAGGTCTCACGATCCGAGAGTGTAGCCGTGAACAGGTCGAAGAGCGAGACCGCCAGCTCCGGCTTGGGCCGGCGGGAGAAGAAGACGGGCTCGCCCTCATGGCGGAAGACGGTGACCTCGTTGTCCCCGCTCTCGAAGGCGATGTCGCGGCGGGAGACGTCGTTGGCCACCAGGAAGTCGGCCCCCTTGCGCTCCAGCTTGGCGCGGGCGTGGCGGTCGAGGTCCTCCGTCTCCGCGGCGAAGCCCACCAGGACCGCCCGCGGCGCCACCGCCCGCAGGCCGGCGAGGATGTCCGGGTTCTCCTCCAGCTCAATGTCAGCGGGGGGGAGCCCCTCCTCCTTCTTGATCTTGGCGGGGGCGATCCGGCGCGGCCGGAAATCCGCCACCGCCGCCGCCATCACCACGAGGTCCGCGGCCGGAGCGTGCTCGTGGACCACCCGCTCCATCTCGCGGGCGGTGACCACGTCGACGCGGGTCACCCCCGCGGGTGTCGCGAGCGCCACCGGGCCGGCGATCAGCACCACCCGGGCGCCCCGCCGGGCCGCCTCGGCGGCGAGGGCGAAGCCCATCCTGCCGCTCGACCGGTTGCCCAGGAAGCGGACGGGATCGAGCGGCTCATGAGTGGGGCCGGCGGTGACCAGCACCGTCCGCCCCGCGAGCGGCCCCGCGCCGGCCGCGGCCTCCACCGCCGCCACGATCGCCTCCGGCTCGGCCATCCGCCCCATGCCCACCTCGCCCGAGGCGAGGGGACCCTCCACCGGCCCCGCGAACCACACGCCGCGCCCCTTCAGAGTCCCGGCGTGCTGCTGGGTCGCGGGCTTCTCCCACATGGCCGAGTGCATGGCCGGGGCCACCACCACCGGACCGGTGAAGGCGAGGGCGGTGGTGGTGAGGAAGTCGTCCGCCAGTCCCAGGGCCAGCCGCGCCAGCACGTGCGCGGTCGCCGGGGCCACGCACAGCACCTCCGCCCAGGCGGCGGCGGCGATGTGCGCCTCCTCCCCTTCGACTCCGGGGGACAGGTATTCCTCCTGATCGACCGGCCGGCCCGAGAGCACCTCCAGGGTGAGGGGGGCCACGAAGGCGACGGCGCTGCGCGTGAGGGCGCACCGCACCTCGTGCCCGCGCGCCCGGAAGCGGCGCACCAGCTCGGCGGACTTGTAGGCGGCGATGCCGCCGCTGACGCCGAGCAGGACTCTCAAGGGGCGGCTCATGGGACGCTCGGCGCGCGGCGGCTATGGGTGAAGACGAGGTCCTAGTGGACTTCGGCCGGCTGCGGCTCCTCGGCGGCTGGCGCCTCCTCCGGCTCCGGCTGCGGCGGCGGGCCGTAGCCCCAGTCGACGAGCTTGTTGTCGAGCTCCTCCAGCGCCACCCGGGTGGGCTTGCGCTTGCCGGCCTCGACCTTGGGGCGGGCGCCCCGCATGAGCTGCTCGGCCCGGCTGGCGGCCACGAGCACCCGACGGAACTTGCTATCCATCGTCGGCTTCTCTTCCATCGATAGTCTCTCCTTGGCGGCTCCTGGGATCGCTTGGGATCGCCGCCGGTCGAATTTTCATCTCAGCTCGGAGGGGAGCCCCGGTCCTGGAAGTCCCGCAGGATCTCCTGCACCCGGGCCTGCATGCGCTCTCGCCGGTGACGCTTCTCGAGGATGATGGCCGCGAGCACCTCGCTCGCCCGGCGGGCATCGTCATTGATGATAACATAGTGATACCGATCGTAGCGCCTGATCTCCCAGAGGGATACGGCCAGACGCCGGGCGATGGCCTGCGCGTCGTCCTTGCCGCGGCGGCGCAGCCGGGTCTCCAGATCTTCGTAGCTGGGGGGCATGATGAAGATGCCGTAGGCCTGAGGAGAGCGGGCGAGGACCCGCTCGGCCCCCTGGACGTCGATGTCCAGCACCACGTCGATCCCCTTCTCCAGCCGGGGGAAGACCTCGTCGCGCGAGGTGCCGTAGTAGTTGTCGTGCACCTGCGCCCATTCGAGGAAGGCGCCGGCGGCGATCATCGACTGGAAGGTGGCCTGGTCCACGAAGTGGTAGTCCTTGCCGTCCATCTCCCCCGGCCGGGGCTGGCGCGTGGTGTGGCTCACCGAGAACGCCAGGCCGCCGAAGCCGTTGAGACCTCCCGCCATGAGGCTCTGGATGAGGGTCGTCTTGCCCGTGCCCGAAGGAGCGGAAAGGATGAAGAGCTCGCCAGGATGCATCGATTCCTTCAAAAGTTGTCGAAAGGAGGGTGCTGCGCCCGCCGTATCGTACCACTACTCCACGTTCTGCACCTGCTCGCGGACCTGCTCGCAGAGGACCTTGGCGTCGAGCACGGCCCGGGTCATCTCGGCGTTGCGGCACTTGGCGCCCAGGGTGTTGAGCTCGCGGAAGATCTCCTGGGTGAGGAAGTCGAGGCGCTTGCCGGCGGCGCCCGGCTCGCGGGTGACGCCGCGGAAGTGCTCCAGGTGCGAGCGCAGGCGGTCGATCTCCTCGCTGACGTCGCTGCGGTCGACCAGCAGCGCCACCTCCTGAGCGAGGCGCGCCTCGTCCAGGGGCTGGGCGCCCAGCAGCTCGGCCAGGCGCCGGCGCAGCGACGCCGCGATCTCCTCGCGCACGGACCCCCGCAGGGCGTCGAGGCGTTCCACCGCCTCCTGGATGCCCTGCAGCTTCTCCGCCATGGCGACGGCGAGGCTGGCGCCCTCGGTCTCCCGGCTGGCCACGAGTTGGGCCACGGCCTCGCGGGCCACCCTCAGCAGCAGCTCCTCGTCCGCTTCGCCCCACTCCTCCCTCTCGAGGTCCACCCGGAACGCCTCGGGCAGGCGCAGCAGGTCACCGGCCGAGAGGCCGCGCTCCACCAGACCCGCCTCGAACAGCTCGTGGATCGCGGCATGAGCCTCGCGGATCACCCCCATGTGGACCTGGACGGCGGCCTTGCGCTCCGCCACCGAGCGCACCTCCACCCGCGCCTCCAGCCGGCCGCGGGTCACCTCCCGGCCGATGAGGTCGCGCAACGCCGCCTCGCTCCCCCGCAGGTCCTCGGCCAGCCGGAGCTGAAGGTCGAGGAACCGGTGGTTCACCGCCCGCAGGCTCACCGTCACACCCTGCCGGGAGCTCTCCCCCGACGCTTCGCCGTAACCGGTCATGCTGCGCATGGCTAAATCCTCCCTCCCTTCCCGTCCAGGCGCTCACCGGGCGTGCCGATCGAGAAGCTCCTTCAGCAGCCCAGGAGCGACACGAAAACGAGTTCTCCGGAGCCGCTCAACCACCTCTGCCAGGTCGATGAGAGACCGCCTCGCAGCCTGATCGAGAATGCCAATGAGACCGGTCAGCCCCAAGCCTCGACTCGCAGCGGCTTCTCGCGCCTCCAAGTCATCGATAACCACTTGATCCGCTCTGAGATCCTCCGCCAGGAGAATTGCTTCGCGCTCTCCACGCTCAAGGTGTCGCAAATCCCGAGGTTTCCTTGCCTGGACTGAGCAGATCTCCAGCCAGGCTGGAGGGTTCGCCATCCACTCCCTCACGACAGGAGGAGCTTCAGGATGCCTGAGCTCCGCCGCAACGGCTGAGGGAATAAAAACCTGATCGTAGAGGGTAGGCAGCAACTCGATCTCCCCGATCAGGAGCAGAGAAGAGATCGGAGAGGTATCGAAGACGGCCCTCACCGGCCCGAAAGCCTGCGAAAGGTCTCGATATCCTTATCGAGATCCTCTGCGGAGTAGCGCAAGTGAGCCTCTCTCTGCTTGAGGAATTCATCCGTCTGCCATCGGGTCTCGAAGCCGAGCATCCGACGAACATCGGCAGCGGTCAACAACTTGGCGCGATAGAGCTCCACTGCCAGAGACTCCAAGGCTTGGCGCGAGAGATCCTCAGATCGTACTTGGAGTCTCTCGACGATGTCGTCTGGGACCTTGAGCAGCACTTCCATGGAATCCTCCTCTCCTCGAATCCTAGCACGCTCTCAAGGCGATCCCTCCGTCAACCGCTCCGCCTCCGCCTCCGCCCCCTCCAGCCGCCGCTTCAGCTCGGCTGCCGCCTCTCCCAGGTCTCCACGCCGCGCGACGATCAGGGGCTCGCCGTAGACGAAGTGCACGGTCGCGAGCGGCAGGGGGACGAGGAAGCGGTCCCAGGAGCGGAGCCGCTTCGCCCGGCTCGCCGCCATCGCCACCGGCACGATGGGCAGCCCGGTCGCGGCCGCCGCCAGGATCACCCCGGGCTGCACCTCGCTCGCCGGACCGCGCGGGCCGTCCGGCGTGAAGGCGACGTCCCAGCCCTCGGCCGCCTTGCGCAGCAGCGAGCGCAGGCCCGCGATGCCCCCCCGGCTGCTCGAGCCGCGCGAGGAGTCGATCCCCAGCCGGGCCACGGTGCGGGCGATCAGCTCGCCGTCGCCGCTCTGGCTCACCAGCACCGAAATCCGCCGGCCCCGCCCCCCCCGATACGCATAGGGCATCAGCAGCAGGTGACGGTGCCAGAAGGCGAGGATGAACCGCTGCTCCCCGCGCTCCCACTGGCGCAGCCGCTCGTCGCCGTGGTGCCGCAGCCGCACGGTCGCCCGCAGGCCCCGGATGAGCCAGGCCGCGAGGAACGGGACGATTCCGGCCGGCGGGCTCACACCCGGAACTGGAGGTCGAACAATCGCTTGTACGATCCGCCGAGCGCCAGCAGCTCGCGGTGAGAGCCCTCCTCCACGATGCGGCCCGCCTCGACGACCACGATGCGGTCCGCCCGGGTGACCGTCGACAGGCGGTGGGCGATGACCAGCGTCGAGCGCCCCTGCATCAGATTGTAGAGGGCCTTCTGCACCAGCGCCTCGGACTGGCTGTCGAGGTGCGAGGTCGCCTCGTCGAGGATCAGGATGGGCGCGTTCTTGAGCAGCGCCCGGGCGATGGCCAGCCGCTGCCGCTGGCCGCCCGAGAGGCGCACGCCCGACTCGCCGATCACCGTGTCATACCCCTTGGGGAGCTGCATGATGAACTCGTCGGCATAGGCCGCCGCGGCCGCCTCCCGCACCCGCTCCAGCGGCAGGTCGGAGCGGCCGTAGGCGATGTTGTTGCGGATCGAGTCGTTGAACAGCACCGTGTCCTGGGTGACGATGCCGATGAGTGCGCGCAGGCTCTTGAGCTTCAAGTCACGGATGTCCACGCCGTCGATGGTCAGCCGTCCCGAGCCCGGATCGAAGAAGCGCGGCAGGAGGTTGACCAGCGTCGACTTGCCCGCTCCGGACGGCCCCACCAACGCCACGATCTCGCCGGCCTGGATGGAGAGCGAGACCTCGCGCAGCACCGGCCGCTCCTCGTAGGAGAAGGAGACCCGCTCATAGGCGATGGCCTCGCGGACGGTTGCGACGTCGCGCGCCCCCGGCCGCTCCTGGATGTCGTCCGGGATCTCCATCAGCCGCGACACCCGCTGCCCCGAGGCCATGGCCTCCTGCAGGATGAGGTTCACCTTGTTGAGCTTGCGGATGGGATCGTAGAGCATCAGCAGCGTGGTGAGGAACTGCACCAGCTCGGGCGCCGAGAGCTCGCCGGCGCGGATCGACTTGCCGGCGTAGATGAGCAGGCCCGCGGCGCCCAGCACGGCCAGCGACTCGACCACGGGGCCGGACGAGTTGGCCAGCATCTGGGCCCAGAGGTTCACCCGCAGGTGCCGCCGGGTGGCCTCGCGGAAGCGGCTCATCTCGAACTCCTCCATGCCGAAGGCCTTCACCACCCGGTGACCGCGCACCCCCTCGGCCATCAGGCTGGCGAGGTCGGCCATGCGCTCCTGGCTGCGGTGGCTCGTGCGGCGCATCCCCTTGCCGAAGCGGATGATGGGATAGAGGAGCAGCGGCGCCGCGATCAGCGAGATCAACGCCAGCTTGAAGTGGGTCGACAGCAGCAGCGCGAGCAGGGCGACCAGGGTGAAGGACTGCTGGAAGAGGTCGAGAAGGCGGTTGGCGACCGCGTTCTGCATCAGCGCCACGTCGTTGATGACCCGCGCCACCAGCTCCCCCGAGGGGTGCTCGGCGTGGAAGCGGCTCGACTGCTGGAGGATCCGCCGGTAGAGGTCGTTCCTGACGTCCGTCGTCACCCCCAGGCCGATGTGCTGGAAGGCGTAGCCCGAGGCGAAGTCGGCGAGCGAGCGCAGCAGGAAGACGAGCACGAAGAGGAGGGGGACGAAGTAGACGACGTTGTCGCGGTTGACTCCGAGGTGCCGCTTCAGCGACTCGTAGCTGTCGTCGATCTGCCGCGCCAGGTTGAGCCGCTTCTTGAGATCTCCGAGGACACCGCTCTCCGGCCGCTTCCCCTGCGCCGGTGGCGCCGGGGCCGAGGTGATCGCGCCCAGCGGTCCGGGCAGGCTGTCGCCGGCGAGGAGCACCTCGCCGAAGATGGGCTTGATCAGGGCGGCGGTGCCGGCGGTGGCGGCGGCGTAGACGAGGATGCCGGCAGCGGCCAGGATGGCCCAGCCGGTGTAGCCGCGCAGGTAGCGCCAGAAGAAGGACGACATCTTCAATTCCGCGACGCCTCCGCGAGCATCTCCGCCACCTCGCTCGCCGCCCGGCCGCTGGCGCCGCCCGCGCCCAGGCGCCCGCGCACCTCGGCCAGCGCCTTCCGCATGGCGCTACGCGCCGCGGCGTCGGTGAGCAGGCGGGCGGCCTCGGCGGCGATGCGCTCGGGATTGGCCTGTCCCTGGATCAGCTCCGGCACCACCCGCCGCCCCAGCACCAGGTTGACCAGCGCGACGTTGGGCAGCCGCACCAGCAGACGGGCGAGGGCGTAGGTCCAGCCCGCCAGCCGGTAGACCATGACCATGGGAGTGCCCAGCAGGCCCACCTCCAGGGTCGCCGTGCCCGAAGCGCAGAGCGCCACGTGGGAGCCGGCCACCGCGGCGAAGCGATCGCGCTCCACGATCTCCACCGTCAGGCCGGACAGCGCCACGGCCTCGTCCAGCAGCTCGCGGGGGACGGTGGGCGCGCGGATGATCCGCACCTCGACGGGCAGCTCGGCCGCGAGCAGCCCCGCCGCCGCCAGCAGCGCCGGCAGCAGGGCCTCGACCTCGCTCACCCGCGAGCCGGGCAGGAGGGCGACGCGGAACGGGCCGGCCTCCCCTGCGTTCCCCGCGTTGCCATCCCAGGCCTGGGGGAGGGACGGCACCTCGTCCACCAGCGGGTGACCGACGTGGACGACGTCCACCCCGTGATCGCGATAGAAGCCCACCTCGAAGGGGAAGAGCACCAGCATGCGGTCCACCAGGCGGGCGATGGTCTTCACCCGGCCCCGCCGCCAGGCCCACACCTGGGGGCTGATGTAGTAGACGACCGGCAGGCCGCGCTGCTTGAGCCGGCGGGCCAGGCGGAGGTTGAAGTCCGGGAAGTCGATGAGCACGGCAAGGGCCGGCCGGCGGCGGTCCACCTCGCGGAGGAGGTCGGCGAAGACCTCGCGGATGCGCGGCAGCACCTTGAGGACCTCGGTGATGCCCACCACCGCGACCTCGGAGCTGTGGGCCACGGACTGGAGGCCCGCGGCCCGCATCTCGTCGCCGCCCAGGCCGAAGGTCGCGAGGCCCGGTACCCGCTGCCGCAGCTCGGAGATCAGCCGCGCGCCGTGGAGGTCGCCCGAGGCTTCGCCGGCGACAACCAGCAGCTCGCGGGGATTCGATCGCATGCCTGGAGGCTCAGGGGATAGGGGCCGGCGGACCCGAAGGGAACGGATACATCAGCCACGCCACCAGCAGACCGCCTCCCACCATGCCGAGGAAGATCTGGAGGAAGAGCTTGACCTGCTCCCTGCGCTCGCGGCGCCAAAGGAGGGTGAAGAACAGGCTCACGATCAATGCGTAGACCACCATCAGGAGGAAATGGCTGAGCACGGGGTCACTCCTTCTTGCCGCGGACGATGTCCCAGGCGTCGAGCACCAGGAGCAGGTTCATCAGCCCCGCCGTGAGCAGGAAGGCGGTGCCGTACTCGTATCCCGCCCCCATCACGTTGCCCTGGTAGTGGAGGGCGTAGCGGAGGAGGAAGTAGGGGAAGCCCATGCCCATGGAGCCGAGCGTCGCCAGGATGGAGAGCGGCTCGCCGGGGACGACCATGTAGAGATTGCCCTCCAGCTTGCAGCCGAGGAGCAGCGAGGCGATCACCAGCACGAAAAAGGCCAGCCCGCGCAGATGCCGCTTCAGATAGACGTGGCCCAGCCCCGGCACCAGCCAGGCCGAGAGCACCGCCACGACCGGGTTTCCCCGCGGCCGGACGGCCTGCGGCACCGGTTGCGCCGGGGCGGGTGAGCTGCCGGATTCGGCCAATCAGTCCTCCTCTCGCGCGAAGAGCGCCCGCAGGCGCTCGCGGGAATGGCGCAGGTCCTCGGGTACGAGCCGGACCTCCGCCAGCACCGTCATGAAGTTCGTGTCCCCGGTCCAGCGGGGGACGAGGTGAAAATGAAAGTGCCCCGGCACTCCCGCTCCGGCCGGCTTGCCCAGGTTCATCCCCAGGTTGAAGCCGTGGGGCTGGTAGGCCTCGGTCAGCAGGCGCTGGCTCTTGAGCACCAGCGGCCAGAGCTCGGCCTGGGCCTCCGGGCCGCTCTCCTGCGGCGAGGCCAGGTGGTCCAGAGGGGCCACCATCAGATGGCCGTTCGAGTAGGGGTGGAGGTTGAGCATGACCAGGTGATGCCGCGCCTTGTGGACCACCAGGCCCTCCGGATCGTCCGGCTGGCGCCCCGCGGTACAGAAGAAGCAGTCGGAATCCTGCGGATTCGCGGTGATGTAGGAGTACCTCCAGGGAGTGAAGAGCTGTTGCATCCGGGGCCTGGGGAAACGGCGGGCGCCCGATCAGGGACGCCCGGCCGGTTCAGCACTCGTCGTTGAGAAGCTCCCTGAGCTCTTTGCCCGGTTTGAAATAGGGGATCCGCTTGGGCGGAACCTTCACCTTGTCGCCGGTCTTGGGATTGCGGCCCGTGCGCGCGCCACGATGGCGGATGCGGAAGCTGCCGAAACCCCGGAGCTCGATCTTCTCCCCGTCCTTGAGCGAATCGACGATGCTGTCGAACACCGTGTTGACGATGATCTCCGCGTGCTTCTTGGTGAGTTGAGTGGTGCGGGCGACCTCTTCGACCAGCTCGGCCTTGGTCATCCCGTCTTTCAAGGGCACCGTCATCTCCCACCCCTTTTCTCTCATGGCCACGGCGGGGCCTCCGCCTCCTCGGAAGGAGCGCCCCGCCGGTCCGGGTCCCAAGACCTACTCCGCTTCCTCGGACTCCTGGTCAACCGCGTGATCAGCCTCGTGATCCGCCTCGCGCTTCCTGCCGCGGGGCTCGCCCTCCTCACCGCCCTTCCTGGCCGCCGCGGCCTGCAGCTCCGCGAGCTCCTCCTCGGACGGCTGCGACACCCCGCGCATGGAGAGGCCGACCTTCTTCTCCTCCTCCTCGATGCGCAGGATGCGCGTGCGCACCCAGTCGCCGACCTTGAAGTGGTCCTCCAGCTTGGCGCCGGCCGGCACGTCGATCTCGCTGACGTGAGCCAGACCCTCGAGACCGTTGTAGATGTCGATGAAGAGGCCGAAGTCGGTGACGTTGACCACCCGGCCGTCGAGCGTATCGCCGGGGCGGTGGCGCTCGGCGAAGTCCTCCCACTCGTTGGGCATGAACTCCTTGATGGAGAGGGAGACCCGCTGGTTCTCGACGTCGATGTTGGTGATCCGCGCCTTGACCGTGTCGCCCTTCTTGAGCACCTCGCTCGGGTGCTTCACCCGCTTGGTCCAGCTCATGTCGGAGACGTGGATGAGGCCGTCGATGCCCTCGGTGATCTCGACGAAGGCGCCGAACTCCGTGAGGTTGCGGACCTTGCCCTCGATGACGCTGCCCTCGGGATGGGTGTCCTCCAGCTCCTCCCAGGGATTGCGCTCGGTCTGGCGCAGCGACAGGCTGATGCGCCGCTGGTCCATGTCGAGCTCGGAGACGATCGCCTCCACCTCGTCGCCCACCTCCAGGATCTTGGCGGGGTTGACGACCTTCTTGGTCCACGACATCTCGCTGACGTGGATCAGGCCCTCGACGCCCTCCTCGATCTCCACGAAGGCGCCGTAGTCGACGATGGAGACCACCCGGCCCTTGACGCGGGAGCCGATGGGGTACTTCTTGTCCACCAGCGTCCAGGGGTCGTCGCTGCGCTGCTTGTAGCCCAGGGAGACGCGCTCGGTCTCGGGGTCGAACTTGAGCACCACCACCTCGACCTCGTCGCCCACCGAGAAGTGCTCGGAGGGGTGGTTGACCCGCCCCCAGGAGATGTCGGTGATGTGCAGCAGGCCGTCGATGCCGCCGAGGTCGATGAACACGCCGTAGTCGGTGATGTTCTTCACCGTCCCCTTGAGGCGTGCCCCCTCCTCCAGCCGCTTCAGCGTCTCGGCCTTCTTCTTCACCAGCTCGGTCTCGAGCACGGCCTTCCTTGACAGCACGATGTTGTTGCGCCGGCGGTCCAGGCTGATCACCTTGAACTCCAGCTCCTGGCCGCGCAGCGACTCCAGGTTCTTGACCGGCTTGATGTCGACCAGGGACCCGGGCAGGAAGGCGCGCAGGCCCACGTCCACCGTCAATCCGCCCTTGATGCGGTCGGTGATGCGGCCCTTGATGATCCGCCCGTCCTTGTAGGCCCGCTCCACCTCGGTCCAACGGCGCATGCGCAGCGCCTTGGAGTACGAGAGCAGCACGTGCCCCTCGAGGTCCTCGGTCTTCTCGAGCAGGACGTCGACCTCCTCACCGACCTTGACGGACAGCTCGCCGCCGCGGTCGGTGAACTCCTCGATGGGGATCAGGCCCTCCGACTTGTACCCCACGTCGACGATCACGGCATTGGACGTGACGCCGATGATGCGTCCCGTCACGATCTCACCCTCGGTGAGATTGCGCATGCTCTCGTCGTACAGCTCGAGGAGCTTGCGGTACTCCTCGGAGTCCCGCTCATCCTCGGACTCAGCCGTCATCAACGACTGGTCCTCGAGTTCTTCACTGGCCGGCATAATGAAAACTTTCCTCCTTGGGCTTGGATTCAGGCTCTCGGGCCTGTTCCCCCACGGTCGCGGGGGTATCGAGCTCTACTTAAGTCATTGAGAACTCGGGCCTTCGAGTATAGGGGGCGGCGTGGCTGGTGTCAATCCACCGCTGAAACGCCCGCTGCGCGGGCCTTCTCGCCTCCCGGAGCCCCGCCGCCGCGAGGATGGCACTCCCATTGCAGAAGATCCTGAATGAAAATCGGCGGGGATGGTCCCCGCGAGCAGGTCCTCTCCGGGATCGCCCACCAGCAAGACAACAGGAGGGTAAAAATGAAACGGCAGATCTTCACACTCCTCATGGTCCTCGTCCTCGCCACGGCCACCGGCCTCCTCGCCCAGTCCACCGGCTCCACCGGCAGCACGGGCTCGACAGGCAGCACCGGTACCACCGGCACCGGCACGACCGGCACTGGCAGCACCGGCACCGGCACTGGCACCAGCGGCACCATGGGCTCCAGCGCGACCGGCAGCAGCGCCAACGGCACCACCGGCACCCAGACCGGCACGACCGGCACCCAGACCGGCACGACCGGCACCATGAACAACAACGACAACACCAACCCGCAGACCAACCCGACGCTCAATCCGAGCACCACCACCGACCGCCGCAACGGCACCGCGACCGGCACGACGGGCACGACCGGGACCACGACGGGAACGACCGGGACCACCGGCACCACCGGGACCACGACGGGGACCGGCAGCACCTACAACAACGGCACGACCACCGGCACCACGACCGGCACGACGGGCACGACGGGCACGACGGGCGCCTACTCCGGGACCACCGGGACCACGACGGGCACGACCGGTTCCTACAACCGCAGCACCACCGGCACCACCACGGGCTCCTACGGCGGCGCCACCACGGCCACGGACGATACCACCACGACTGGCACCTCCGCGACCGGCACCCGGCGCATGCCCAACACGGCGAGCGACATGCCGCTCCTCGGCCTGATCGGCGCGCTGTCGCTGGCGGGCGCCCTCGGCCTGCGGGCCAGCCGCTGAACCGGCGTCAGACAGGGGGGAGCGAGGCCCCGAGCGACGACTCGATCTCGGCCCGCACCCCCTGATCCTCTTCCTCCGCCAAAGCCTCCTCCAAGATCCGCCTCGCCTCCGGTCCCCCGATCCGTCCCAAGGCCCAGGCGGCGTGACCGCGCACCATCGCCTCCCCCTCCCGCAGCGCCGCCGCGAGCGGCCCGACGTGGCGCGACTCCAGCCGGTTGCCCATCGCCACCGCGGCGTTCCGCTGGAGTCCCGAGAGCTTCGCCCGCTTCATGGGGCTTCCCCGGAAGCGCTCGACGTACTCCGCGCGCGGCAGGCGCAGGAGCCGCTCCAGCGTCAGCTCCCCGCGCTCGGGCGGCAGCGTCATCTCCGGATGCTCGGGATGGACGGCTCCGGACGGCGCCGCGTTCCAGGGACAGACCTCCTGGCAGACGTCGCAGCCGAAGACCCAGCCCCCCACCATCCGCCGCGCCTCGGGGGGGAGCGGTCCACGGTGCTCGATCGTCCAGTAGGAGATGCACCGGTTGCTGTCCAGGCGATAGGGCTCGGGGAGCGCGCCCGTGGGGCAGGCGTCGAGGCAGAGGGTGCAGCTCCCGCAGAGGTCCGCGAGCGACGGGTCCGGTGCCAGGTCCAGGGAGAGGAAGAGCTCTCCGAGCAGAAACCATGAGCCGCCCTCGGGATGGAGGAGCATGGTGTTCTTCCCCACTGCCCCGAGACCAGCCCGGGCCGCGAGCTCGCGCTCCAGCACCGGGCCGGTGTCCACGTAGCGGCGGGTCTCGCAGGCCGGAAACTCCTCGCGGACCCGCGCCTCCAGGGCGCGCAGCCGCTCTCCCATCACCTCGTGATAGTCCCGGCCCCGGGCATAGCGGGCCACCCGCCGCCAGAGGTCCCCCGGAGGCTCCGGCTGCCGCTCCCCATCCTCTAGATAGAGAGGGTGATACTGGAGGGCGACGCAGAGGACGCTCCGCGCTGCCGGAAAGATCTGCGAGGGATCGAGCCGCGCCTCCAGCCGGCGGCCCAGGTACTCCATCCCCGCCTGGTCTCCTCGGTCCAGCCACCGCACCAGGGTCTCCCCATGCTCCAGGGGACCGAGCTCCGCCACCCCGGCACGGTCGAACCCGGATTCCAGGGCCCAGGACTTGAGGAGGGCGGCGGTGGCGCGGGGGTCCATGGGGGGTATCATACTGAGCGCTGTGGAGAGGACCGTCTCTGACGCAGTCTGGGAACAAGGCATGAAGAAGGACGCGGCTTCTCTCGATCGGAAAGAGATCGACGCGCGGCTGGGGGAGATCGATCCGCCCGTGGCCCGGGAAGTGCTCCTCGACCTCCTCTCCGGCGAGATCTCGCCGGTGATCACCCTGTCGCGCCTGCTTCTCGCTCTGGGCTGGCCCTCCGAGGTCGAGGCGACTCTCGCCGAGGTCGCGCAGAACTGGGGAAGGCCGCTCCATCCCTCCATTCGCGAGCTGGCGCGGCTCCTCCAGGACCATCGAGAAGGATGCGAACAGGCGGCGACGATGCTGCGCGAGCACCCGGACCCTGACGTCTCGACTTCGCCGGCGGAGGACGTGATCGCCGCCTGCCGCTCGTTCTTCGATCGCGCCGTGGGCCGCAACGAGACGGCGAGCGTGGCCGCCTATTCCCTGGGCGATCCGGAGATCCTCGCCACGGCGACCCGAGAGGTCGTGGACCTCCTCGAGCGCTGGGACCTCCTCGGGGCGGACCGCAGGACCCTGGAGATCGGCTGCGGCATCGGCCGCATGCAGGCGGCCCTGGCTCCCAGGGTGGCCGCAGCGCACGGCATCGACATTTCGCCGCGCATGATCGAGGCCGCCCGCAGGCGCTGCGCCGGCCTCCCCAACGTCCACCTCGCCGTCAGCTCGGGGCGCGACCTGGCCGGCTTCGACGCCGGGAGCCTGGACCTCGTCCTCGCCGTGGACTCCTTCCCCTATATCTTCCAGGCGGGTCCCGCGCTGGCCGAGGCCCACTTCCATGAGGCGGCCCGGGTGCTGCGCCCCGGCGGCGAGTTCGTGATCTTCAACTACTCCTACCGCGACGATTTGGAGGGCGACCGCCGGGACGTCCACCGCCTCGCCCGCGCCGCGGGTCTCGCCGTGGGGGTGGCGGGCGCACAGTTGTTCACGTTCTGGGACGGGGTGGCGTTCCGGATGCGGAAGTAGTCACGTCCCTGGGATAGAGTCCCCCCTGCGGCCCGTCCCACCGCGCCGCAACTTTTCACGCAAGAGGAGAAGAACACGATGGCCGACTGGGTCGAAGAGGGCCAGAGCGCCCCTGATTTCACCCTTCCCGCCGACGACGGCCGGAAGGTCAAGCTGTCCGATCTCCGCGGCAAGCCCGTGGTGCTCTATTTCTATCCCAAGGACGACACGCCCGGTTGCACCCGGGAGGCCTGCGCCTTCCGCGACCGCACGGCCGACCTCGCGGCCAAGGGCGCCGTGGTGCTCGGAGTCTCCCCCGACGACGCGGCGAGCCACGGCCGGTTCCGCGACAAGTACAGCCTCAACTTCCCCCTCCTCGCCGACACCGACCACCAGGTGGCCGAGAGCTACGGCGCCTGGCGGGAGAAGAACCTGTACGGCAAGACGTCCATGGGCATCCAGCGCTCCACCTTTCTCATCGACCGCGACGGCAAGGTGCGCAAGGCGTGGAAGAAGGTCAACGTGGACGGTCACGACGAACAGGTGCTCGCGGCGCTGAGCACGCTGTAATCCGGTCGCAACTCGGCGCGGGTCCCTCGCGGGCCCCCCCTCCCTTCGGCTAGACTTCTCCGGCTCCACAGAGCGTTCGCGAGAAAGGAATGCGATGGAATTGTTCCAGCAGATGGTGGAGATGGGCCACGAGCGGGTGCTCGTCTGCTCGCACCCCGACGTGGGGCTCAAGGCCATCATCGCCGTCCATTCGACCGTCCTGGGTCCGGGGCTGGGTGGAGTGCGGATGTGGCCCTACGGCAGCACGGAGGAGGCCATCACCGACGTCCTTCGTCTCTCGCGCGGCATGACCTACAAGGCGGCCGCCGCGGGGCTCAACCTCGGCGGCGGCAAGGCGGTGATCGTCGGCGATCCCAAGCAGGAGAAGACCGAGGCCCTCCTGCGCGCCTTCGGCCGCTACGTCGACTCGCTGAACGGCCTCTACATCACCGCCGAGGACGTCGGCACCGACATCGACGACATGGAGGTCATCCAGCACGAGACGCGCTGGGTCACCGGCGTCTCGCCCGCGCACGGGGGCGGAGGCGATCCGTCGCCGGTCACGGCCTTCGGCGTCCTCCAGGGTATCCAGGCCGCCGTGGAATTCCACTCCGGCGGCGACGGCGCGCTCGCCGGCCGCTCGGTGGCCGTGCAGGGTCTTGGCAGCGTCGGCTACCACCTCGCGCGGTTCCTGCGCGAGGCGGGGGCCAAGGTCTTCGCAGCCGACATCGACGCAAACGCCACTGATCGGGCGCGCGACGAGCTCGGCGTCGAGATCGTGCCCACGGCCGAGATCCTGGAGGTGCCGTGCGACGTCGTGGCCCCCTGCGCCCTGGGCGCCGTGCTCAACGACGAGTCGATCCCCAGGCTGCGCTGCCGCATCGTGGCCGGGGCGGCCAACAACCAGCTCGCCGACGAGCGGCGGCACGGCCAGGAGCTGCACGACCGGGGTATCCTCTACGCTCCCGACTTCGTGGGCAATGCCGGCGGCCTGATCAACGTCTACAACGAGATCGTCGGCTACAATCGCGACACCGCCATGCGCATGGCGCGGGGCATCCACGCCAACATGGCTCGCGTGTTCGAGATCTCGCGCGCCCAGGCGATCCCCACCGCCCTCGCCGCCGACCGCCTGGCCGAGGAGCGCATCGCCCGCGTCAAGGCCCTGGGCGGCCGGCACTGGGTGCGGTCGGTGCGGCGGCGCGCGGCCGAGATCTAGGAAGCGGCCCCCGGCACCAAGCAGGAGGACAGCCATGAAGCTCCGGACCCGACTCCACGCCGCCGCCCTGGTCCTTGCCCTGGCGGCGATCCCGGCCGCCGCCGTCTCCCCCATCTGCGACGGCTCGACGGCCCTGACGCTGATCGGGATGGACACCACGGCCGGCCGGACGCTGTTCTCCGTCCCTCCCACCGGCACGAGCCAGGCCGCGTGGATCGTGGAGCTCGACGGCGAGGGGCGCGAGGCGCGGGTCTATCCGGACGATCCGAAGGGGCGTTTCGGGGGATCGGTGGGTCCCGGCCCGGTGATGGCCGCCCACCCCTGCGGCGCCGCCTGCCTCCAGCCGGTGCGGTGGAAGGACGGCTCCTGGGAGCCGCTGGGGGATACCGTGGTGGCCCCGGAGGCGGCCATCGTCGCCGCGACCTATGACCACACCGGCGCGCCCTGGCTCCTGATCTACGTCCACGGCGCCACCGCCGGTCAGCTCAAGGCCTGGGCCTACCGTCTGGACGACCGGGTCTGGCAGAGCCGGGGCTCCGCCGACGTCACCGCGGTGGGCGAGCCCCAGGCCCTCCCCGCGCCGCAGCGCAAGGACGGCATCCTCACCGGCACCGGCCTCTTCTCCGCCTCCGGTCCGCCGGAAGCCTGGGTGGTGGGTCTCCCCAGCCTGCCCGCAGCGCGGCGCGGCCAGCTCGTCGCCTTGACCGGCCGCTCCGCCGCCTACGTCTCGGGCGACGGCGTGGTGTACCTCTCGGACGACTCGGGCAAGGCGTGGCGCCGCTCCACCTGGACCCCCTGGGAATCGAAGGACACGGTGGGCATCTGGCGGCAGGGAAAAGACTACTGGGTCGACCTCCCCTCCGGCGACCACCGGGCCTCGCTGCGCCTCGCCTGGTTCGACCACCGGCGGCCGTCAGACGAGGTGCTCGTCCTCACCCGCCTGGGCACGGCCGGAGAGTGGCTCCGCCTCACCGAGTCGCCGGCCGAGGTGAAGACGAAGAACGACGAGCACCTGCCGGTTACGCAGGTGCTCGTCCCCCGGGGGGATACCTGGCTCCTCCTCTCGGGCTGCGCCGCCACGGCCGAAGGCTCCGGCCTGGTGCTCCGCGTCTTCGACGGCAAGGCGATGTCAGCGGCGAAGTTCCTGGCGCTGAAGCCTGCGGCTCCGTAGGGAGCCGGATCAGGTCCGGGCGCCCGCCGTGGCCAGGGCCGGGATGCGCAGCTTCTGGCCGGGGTAGATGTCATCGGCGTTCTTGAGCATCGGCCGGTTGGCCTCGAAGATCCGGTTGTACTGGTTGGCGTCGCCGTAGAACTGCTTGGCGATCTTGGACAGGTTGTCGCCGGACTTGACGTCATAGAACTGGGCTTCCGGCTCCGGACGCACGACCTGGAGCTGATCGTCGACCTTGGCGATCCCCTGGGAGTTGCCGACGAGCAGGACGAGCTTCTCCCGCTGCTCCTGGCTGTCCACCTTGCCGGTGACCGTGGCCTTGTCGCCGTCAACCTGGACGTTGAGGTTCTCGGCCTTGAGGCCCATCTGCTGGACGAGGTTGGTGAGGGCGGTGGCCTTCTTGCGGTTCTCGAGCGCCTTCAGATCCTGCTGCGACGGTCCCTGAGCGGCCTGGGGAGCCGCCTGTCCCTGCGCCTGCTGCGTCGCCTTGGGCTCGTCATGTCCAATGTTGAGCTTGTGTCCCACGTCCTTGATGAAGTCGATCAGACCCATGGAGTTGACTCCTTTCGTAGTTCGAGCGTTGGCCTGGAGGAGACGCCGGAGGGCGCCTTCCGCGGGGAGGCTCTGCAAGATAGTTGCCGGGGTACCGAAAGCGAGCGGAGACTTGGGAAGAGGATCAGTAATGATAGCGGCAGGAGAGGATTCTGATCTTCGCTTCTGAGACCTCATAGACGAGACGATGTTCCTGGTCGATTCGTCGTGACCAGCAGCCTGCAAGGTCGTGCTTCAGAATTTCCGGCTGTCCGGCTCCGGTGAAAGGTTCTCGCTGGATGGCCTCGATCAGCTTCATGATCTTGAGCGCCTTTTTCCGGTCCTGCTCGACCCACCAAGCAAGATCCTGGAAAGCCGCCGGATCAAATTCCAAGCTTTTCACGGACCTCTTCCAGGGGAATTCCCTCCGTGCGCTGCCTGGCTTCGAGCAGACGGCGTTTCATGGTTTCGCTTCGGAGCAAGTAGGCGGTCTCCCGTTCGGAGGCGATCTCTTTCCAGAGGTCGATGGGAACGATGACGCCCGTCGTCTTGCCGCTATCGTCCGAGATGAACTGAATGTCTTTCAAGGGTTCTGCCATGGCAACCTCCCCTATTTCCCTTCATAATACTTCAGCCGCCCGCCCCCTCGATCTCCCGCGCCATCCGCTCCACCACGTCGTCCACGGAAAGGTCCGAAGCATCGATGAAGACGTAGGAGTCGTCCCGCGTCAGGGGAGAATCGACCCTCGTGCTGTCCCGCAGGTCGCGACGGCGGATCTCCTCTTCGACGTCGGCGTAGGTGACAGGGCGGCCCGTGGCCTGGAGCTCTTCGAAGCGGCGGCGGAAGCGGACGTCGGAGCGGGCGTCGAGGAAGAACTTGTACGGCGTGTCCGGGAAGACACGGGTGCCGATGTCCCGCCCTTCGAGGACGGCCCCGAAGTGGTTGGCGGCCTCGCGTTGCAGGCGCACCATGCGCTGGCGCACCTCGGGGTAGGTGGAGATGGCGGAGGTCGCCTCCCCCACCTCGGGCGTGCGGATGCGGGACTCCACCGGCTCGCCGTCCAGGAGCACCTCGAAGCTGCCGTCCGGGCGCCGGCCCAGGCGCACGTCGGCGTCGTCGGAGAGGGCCACCACCATCTTCCGGTCGTGGGGATCGGCGCCGCTCTCCAGCACCTTGAGGCCGATCGCCCGGTACATGGCGCCGGTATCCAGGAAGGGCACCCGCAGCCGTTCGGCCAGACGACGGGCGGCGGTGCTCTTGCCCACTCCCGACGGACCGTCGATGGCGACGATCAGGGGATGGCTCTCGTCGGCCGTCATCGCCGCCCCGGCTTCGGCGCCACCTTCCGGGCTCCGGCCCGTTTGACGTTTCGCGCCGCGGCCCGTTTCGGAGTCACCGCCGGCTTCGCCGGAGCCTTTTTCGCCGCCGTCTTCTTCGCCGCCGGCTTCTTCTTCTCCGCCGGCCTGCCGGCCGACTTGAGGAGGCGCTGGACCTCCTTCTCGGTCAGCTCGCGCAGAGCGCCGACGGGCAGGTCGCGGTCGCGCAGGGGGCCGATGGCGATCCGCCGCAGCTTCTGCACCGCGTGGCCGATGTGGAAGAACATCTCGCGGATCTGGCGGGTGCGCCCTTCGGTCAGCTCGACGATCCACCAGGAGTTCTCGCTCTCGGGCTCCCCCCGGCGGCGGGCCCCGACCGGCTTGAACGGGGCGCGCGACGTGATCCGCGCCGGCGCCGTGCGCTGGCCGTCGAGGACGATGCCGGCGCGCAGCCGCTCGAGCTGGGCTTCCGTCGGCGTCCCCTTCACCTTGACCTCGTAGGTCTTGACGCTGCCGTAGCGCGGGTGGGCCACGCGTTGGGCGAACTCGCCGTCGTCGGTGAGCAGCAGCAGCCCCTCGGTGTTGAAGTCGAGGCGCCCCACCGGCACCAGGGCCTTGCGCATCCCCGGCGGCACGAGGTCGATCACCGTGCGCCGTCCCTCGGGATCGGTGACGGTGGACATCACCCCCTTGGGTTTGTTGAGCAGGAAGTAGTGATGCTCCTGAAGCGGCTGGATGCGCCGGGAGTCGACCTTGATGGCGTCGCGCTCGGGATCGGCCTTCTCCCCCAGCCCGGCCACCTTGCCGTTGATGGTGACGCGCCCCTCCTGGATCAGCTCCTCGGCCTTGCGGCGGGAGGTGGCGACGCCGGCCCGGGCGAGGATCTTCTGCAGGCGCTCTTCGCTCATGGCTCCTCCACCGGCAAGGCGTCCTGCCGCTCTTCGAGCTCGGCCACCTCGCGCAGGAACCGCTCCTCGCTGTCGGCGTCGGCGAGCTCCAGGGGCGACGCCTCCCGGGAGGGCCCGCCCGCCAGCTCGGCGAGGCCCGCCACCGCCGAGGCGTCGCCGCTGCCGAAGGTCTCCTCGAACTCCTCCAGGGGCGGCAGGTCCTTGAGGCTGTTGAGCCCGAAGTGCACGAGGAACTCGCGGGTGGTGCCGTAGAGGAACGGCTTGCCCACCACCTCCTTGCGGCCGACGATGCGCACCATGCGGCGCTCGAGCAGCGTCTTGACCACGCCCGCGGGGTTGACGCCCCGCAGCTCCTGGATCTCCGGACCGGTGATGGGCTGGCGGTAGGCGATGATCGCCAGCGTCTCCAGGGCGGCCATGGAGAGTTTGTTGCCGCCGGAGACGTCGAAGAAGCGGCGCAGCCAGCTCACCACCTCGGGGCGGGTGGCGAGGCGCACGCCGCCGCCCACGTCCTCCACGAGGATGCCCCGGCCCTCGGCACCCTCGGCACCCTCGAGGGGACCATAGCGGGCCAGCACCGTCTCCAGGGCCGCCGCGGCCTGCTCCCGCTCGCCCTCCTCGAACAGCTCCAGCAGCTTCGTGCGCGGCACGGGCTCGGAGGAGACGAAGAGGACGGCCTCGATGGCCGCCTCCATGTCGCTGCGCTCCGTCATGAACCGATGGCCTCCCGCTCGGCGTCCGCCAGATCGCGTGTGGTGCGGTAGAGGAGGATGTCGCCGGCTTCCGTCTGATGGATGCGTACCAGGTTGAGGCGCGCCAGCTCCAGCACGGCCAGGAACACGGCGATGGCCTCGGCCCGGCAGGAACGGCTCTTGAGGTCGGACACCAGGTCGAAGGGGTGGCCGGCGTCCAGGATGCTCACCAGCCGGTCGAACTGGCCGCGCACCGAGAACTCTTCGAGGGAGAGCTGGAGCGGCGGCGGATGCTCCTTCTCATAGCGCTGGAGCGCCTGCTTCAAGGCCCCCATGAGGTCGAACAGCGAGACCTCGCCGAGATCCACCTGCTGCTCGTCGTCCTCGGGCGCCGCCGGCAGCGGCTGGGGCCGGCGCGTCCAGATGCCCAGCCGCAGCCGGTCCACCTCGGCGAACGACTGCGCCACCTCCTTGAGCCGGCGGTATTCGAGGAGCCGCTCCACCAACTCCTGGCGCGGGTCCTCCTCGGGCTCGCCCTCGGCGCGCGGCGGCCGGGGAAGCAGCATCTTCGACTTGAGGTGGATCAGCAGCGCCGCCTCGTAGATGTACTCGCCGGCGATGTCGAGGTTCAGCTCCTCCATCAACACCATGTAGGCGTGGAACTGATCGCAGATCGTCGCCACCGGGATGTCGGTGATCTCCACCCGGTTGATCTTGATCAGGTGGAGGAGGAGGTCGAGCGGACCCTCGAAGATCGGCAGGTGGACCCGCCAGGACTCGGGGAGGGCGGCCGGCCCTTCCGGCTTCGGTGCAGGGGTCATGGAACGATCGCCGGGTTGGCTTTAGCGGCCTGCTCGACCAGGTGGTGGTAGTCGAAGGAGATCGCCCGGCGTACCAGCGCCATCGTCTCCGCCGCCCGCTCTCGCGCCTTCTTCGAGCCCTCGACCAGGATATCGAAGAGGGTGTCGCGGTCGCTTACGAGCTCCTCCCGGCGCTTTCTGAACGGTTCGAGGTAGCCGATGATCTGCTCGGCGAGGAGCTTCTTGTCGTCGACGCAGCCGATCTCCGCCGCCCGGCACTGGACCGCCACCCGCTCCTGCATCTCCAGAGGCGAGAGCAGCTTGTGGAACTCGTAGAGGTTGCAGACCTCGGGCCGCCCGGGGTCCTTCCGGCGCAGGCGCTGGGGATCGGTGAACATCTCCATGCACTTCTTGCGGATGACCTCGGGCGGGTCGGAGAGGTTGATGGCGTTGCCGTAGCTCTTCGACATCTTGCGGCCGTCGATCCCCGGTACCTTGGGCGTCGGCGTGAACAGCGCCCGCGGCTCGGGGAAGACCCCTTCGCCATAGAAGTGGTGGAAGCGGCGCACCACCTCGCGCGACATCTCGATGTGGCTCGCCTGGTCCTCGCCGACCGGCACGAAAT
>DATARR010000025.1:0-38545 GCA_036264085.1 Thermoanaerobaculia bacterium
CAGGTTGAACGAAGCCGCGGGCGAGTCCGGGGCGGTCCCTATGGGGATTCAATCCCTGGCAGGGGCTTCGCGCGAGTCCCTGCCTACCTCCACACCACCCCCGATAGCCGCCGTGTGGCTGTCCGAGGACCGTCCAGTGAAGGGATCTGCCCCCAGGCCCAGGCTCCGCAACCGCGATTTCACGTCGAGGATTATACAGCACATGCCCGCCGGGTACACAACTCCCGGACTCCACGGCTGAGCAGATAAATATGGGCATCGGGCTATGAGCGGTAGGATCATCGTGGCGGAGCCCTCGGCGCTCGCGCCGGTGCCACTTCACCCACCAGACGCAAGGCCTTCTGACCACAGACCTCACACCGCATAGGGTCAATGCCGGTGAGACTCTGGAGTCGATCGCGCCAATCCGTCTTCGGCGGTTTCGGTCGTACCGGAGCACCGGGGAGAACCTCACGGCACAGGGCCAGAGTCTTCTCCCGGTGGCGGTTGGCCAGCAGCCCGTAGTAGCGGATCCGCACGAAGCGGTCAGGGAGGACATGAAGTAGAAACCGCCGCAGGAACTCTTCCCCCGACAGCGTCATCTCCCGGATGCGTCGTGGTCGGCATAGTCCTTCCAAGTGAAGGTCACCTGCTCGTCCTCCAGGCGTACCAGCCGCGAGTTGGTGATCGCGATGCGGTGGGTGTACCGCGCCAGGTAGGCGAGCACCTGCTCAGGACTGCCGAACGGCGGCTTGCAGTAGACCACCCAGGCTTTGCGGTACAACGTGTCGAGGTCGGGCAGGTGGCAGGCGGGCGCCTTGGAGGCCAGATTCCGGTACTCCCCGGCCGCCCGGTTCAACACGTGGGTGTAGATCATGGTGGTCTTCGCGCCACGCGGCGGTGGGGCCGGACCTCGCTGCGGATGAAAGCGTGGTATCCTGCGAAAAGTCTCCCTTTCATGCGCCGCCCCTTGACATCCGCTTAAGCTATAGACTAACATGATCCTCCGAGAGGTCGCTACTCACCGGTTCTCGGTCTATGCCGTCTGTGGCTTCCCTGGGGAGGAGGATTGCGAGGTCGAACTGTTCTTGCTCAATAACGCGCATGCCTACCCACGCGCCATGCGCGATTTGAGCTCGGCGCTTCGTCACTGGACGCCCCAGAACGGGCCGCCCTTTGAGGTGGAGGAGAGAGCGAAAAGACTCCGGGAGGGTATCTGTGAATTCAGGGCCAGAGAGAAGCGGAAGAGCAAGCTGCCACGGATTCTGTTTTTCGAGGACGGCATGGTAGTCATTTGTACGAACGCTTTCCTCAAGACCGGCTCAACGCCGGACGGCGAGATAGACCGAGCGATCGAGATACGGAAGGCGTATTTTCGGCACAAGCGGCAAGGTCATTTACGCATTCTCAAAGGGTGGGCCCCATGAGCGAGAAACAGCGTCGAATGCGTCAAGGATCAGCAAGCGACTGGCCGTCGCTCGCGCTGTTGGAGTTCACCGTCGCGCTGGCGCGGGCGATGAAGGGCAACAATGCCATGAAGCAAAAAGACCTGGCCGATGCTCTGGGCGTGAGCGCGCCCTACATTTCGAGCGTCATGTCCGGGAACGAGAATCTTACCGTAGAGCAGATGTCGCGCCTGGCTGAAGCCGTGGGAGGATCTTTACATCTCACGATCGCGCCAAAGGGCGTCTACGTTAGGTGGATAGAGGACACCCTGGAGGCCCCAGTATCGGACGCTGCCGTCGTTCACGAGCTTGAGTCGGTGCGCGCCGCCTCAGGGAAAAACAAAAAATAAGCTCCTCAGCTTTTCCAGCGGACCCGCCGCCGCCGCGATATCCTTCCCCCGTGCCGCAGCAGCTCAGCCTCTTCGACGTCCTCCCGGCTCCGCCCCGTCCTCCCGGCCGCGTCCTCATCGCCCAGGGGGCGCGGGCGGCGGAGCGGACGCTGCTGGAGCGGCTCGACTCTCTCCTGGAGGAGACGCGCCAGGACCCCGCGCTCCTCGCCCGGCCGGTGCGCATCGTGGTCCCCTCCCGCAGTCTGCGGCTCCACCTGAGCGCCGCCATCGTCCGTCGCCGGGGGCGGTCGGCCTCGGGGGTGATCCTCCAGAGCCTCTTCGGTCTGGCCTCCGAGGTGCTGGAGAAAGCGGGCGAGCCCGCGCCGCGGGGAGGCCGCCTGTTCGCGGCCCTGGCGCAGCGCGCCGCCCGCGCCGAGCCCATCCTGCGCCGCGGTCTGGAGGACCTCGTGGATGGCTACAGTGCCGTCACCGGCTCGCTGCGCGACCTCCTCGACGCCGGCCTGGAGCCGGTCCACGCCGAGGCCGCCGAGGAGGCGCTGGCGAGCGACGGTCTCCAGGTGGCCTCGCGGGCCGAGGTCGAGCGCGCCCGCGCCCTGGTGCGCGCCGCCGCCCGGGCCGAGGAGTGGATGCGCGGGCTGGACCTCGGCCGCGTCGCCACTCTCCTGCGGCGGGCCACGGAGGTCCTGGAGGGCGATCCCGAGCGGGCGCTCGCCGCGCGGGCCATCCTCATCCATGGCTTCGCGGACGCCACGGGCGTCGCCACCGACCTGCTTCATACCCTCCTCGCGAAGCACAGCGCCTGGCTGATCCTGGATCATCCACCGCGGCCGGAGGGGGGCGGGCCGGAGCGGGCGTTCCCCGCCCGCTTCCAGGAGCGGCTCTCGCTCGCGGCCCGCGTCGAGCCGGTCAAGGGGGATCCGCCGGTGCCGCCCCGTCTCGAAGCCGTCGAGGCCGTGGGGTGCGAGGCCGAGGTGCGGGAGGTGGCCCGCCGGATTCGCGTGCTGCTGGACGGCGGCGCCCGGCCCGAGGCCGTGGGCGTCGTGGCCCGCGACCTCGCCCCCTATCGCTTCGCCCTGCGCCGCCACTTCGGCCGGCTGGGCATCCCGTTTTCCGGCGTCGGGGAGAGCGGCGGCCTGATGCCCGCCGGCCGCCGCGCCCAGGCGCTCCTGGAGCTGCTGCGCCAGGGCGAGGCCGTCCCCTCCGACCGCTGGCTGAGCGCCATGGCCGCGCTGCCCGGGGGGAGCCGCTCGCTCGTGGACCTGCGCCTCGCCTTCTTCGCCCTCGGCGCCGGCCGGCTGCGGGACGTCACCGAGCTGCGCCTCGACGAGGTGCTGCGCGAGGGCTCCTTCCCCCTGCCGATCCGCCAGGGTCTCAAGGCGGCTCCGGCCGGCGGCGACGAGGAGCCCGAGGAAGAGGGGCGGGAGACCGAAGGCGCCGAGGCCCATGCCTACCGCCGCCGGGTGGCCGGCCCGCTCCTCCTGTCCGCCCAGCGGTCGGCCCGCAAGGTACGGGATCGCCTGTCCTCCTGGCCGGAGGAGGCCGCCGTGGCCGACCATCTGGCGCGGCTGCGGTCCCTGCTGACCCGGGACCTGGGGTGGCGGCTCGATTCCGACGACGCCCGGCCGGTGACCGACGCTCTGGAGGAGGTGGCGCGGGAGTCGCCGCCGGACCTCGCCCTCTCCCGGCAGGAGCTGCGCCTCCTGCTCGCAGACCTCCTGGACGGCGCCGGCGCCGCGCCCCTGGGCGGCGCGGGGGGCGGCGTCCAGGTGCTCTCGGTCGTCGAGGCCCGGGCGCGGACGTTCGATCACCTTTTCCTGATCGGCCTCAATCGCGACATCTTCCCCCGCACCGTGCGCGAGGACCCCTTGCTGCCGGACGATCTGCGGCGCGTCCTCCAGCGGGTGCTCCCCGACGTGCCCGTCAAGCGCGCCGGCTTCGACGAGGAGCGCTACCTCTTCGCCCAGCTCCTCTCGGCGGGGATCTCGGCGACGCTCTCCTGGCAGGCGGCGGACGACGACGGCAAGCCGCTCGCGCCGTCCCCCCTGGTCGAGCGGCTGCGGGACCGGGCCGAGGTGGCCAAGGCGCCGTCCCTCTGGGCCCTGCCGGCGGCCGGTCCCCTCCCCGGGCCGCGCACCGCCGCCGAGCACGTGGTGATGGCCGGCCTTCACGCCCCCCGGCGCTGGTGGGGACGCGTCCTGCCGCTGGCTTTGGCGGAGGCGCGCGCCGGGATGACCCCCGCCGGATTCGATCTGCCTCCCGACGCCCTCGCCGCCTCCCGCCTCGCCGTGCTGGACGAGCTGGACCCCGACCTGCGCACCCCCGAGGGGCGGGCGGCGCGCTCCCGGCCCGGTCCCTATTTCGGCTATCTCGGCCCGGCGGCGCCCACCGCCGGAGAGGGCGAGGTGCGCCGGAGGCGGCTCTTCGTGACCCTGCTGGAGAACCTCGCCGCCTGCCCCTGGCAGGTATTCCTCGAGCGGCTGCTCCACCTCGAGCCCACGCCGGACCCGGTGGGCGCCCTGCCGGGGATCGACCCTCTGCTCCTCGGCAACACGGTCCACGCCGTGCTGGAGGGGATCGTCCGCGCCGCGGGTGGTCTCCCTGCGGACGTCGACGGTCCGGCCGGCGACCGGCTCCCCGTGGCCGTGGACTGGCCGCGGGACGCCGTCCTCGACCGTCTCCTGCTCGCCGAGGCCGAGCGCCTGCTGCGCGAGGAGGGGATCTTCCTGCCGGGCCTCGCCCAGGCTCTCGCCGACCGCGCGCGGCCTTTCCTGATGGCGGCGCGGGAAGCCGACTGGGCGGCCGGAGCGGTCTCGGCGGTGGGCGTTGAGGAGCAGGGCACGGTCGAGGTGGCCGACGGCCGGGGCCGCTCCTACCGCGTCCGGTTCCAGGCCGACCGGGTGGACCGCACGGGGGGAGTCCGGGTGTGGACGGACTACAAGACCGGAAAACCAATCTCCACGGCGCGGCGGGCGGACGTCCGGCGCCGCCACTTTCTCGATCGCGTGCGCAAGGGCAGCCATCTCCAGGCCGTGGCCTATCTCCTGGGCTCGCCGCGGGAGAGCCTGGGGCGGTATCTCTATCTCCGTCCCGACCTCGACGGCGAGCAGCGGGAGCTCGTGGTCACGCGCGGCGACGAGGACTTCGTGAAAGCTTTTCGGGAGACGGTCGCCGCCGTGCTCGACGCCTGGGCCACCGGCGCCTTCTTCCCCCGGGTGGTGGAGCCCAGTGGCCGCGAGGAGCCTGGCCGCTGCGGCTTCTGCGCCGTGGCCGAAGCCTGCCTGCGCGGCGACTCGGGAGCGCGGCTGCGCCTCTTCGAGTGGACGGTGAGGGAGGAGAGCCCCCACCCAGGACCCTCATCACCCCGACCCTCTTCTCCCGCCCCCTCCCAACCCCCCTCCCCGGGAGAAGAGGGAGACCAGCAAGAGCGCTCCAACCGGGTTCCCCTCTCCCGGGGAGGGGGGTGGGAGGGGGCGGGAGAGGGGACAGGGGTGAGGGCCCTTGGGCGGGGGCGCGCCGCCGAGGAGGCGCTGCTGCGGGTCTGGCGATTGTGGGAGAAGCCGGGGAGGGAGGAGCCGTGACCCTGCTCGAAGGTTGCCGCGAGCTGATCCTCCGCGAGCAGGACCGCGACGCCCGCCGAGCCGCCCAGACGCGCTTCGATCGCCCCCTGGTCCTCCAGGCCGGGGCGGGGACGGGGAAGACGACCACCTTGATCGGCCGTCTCCTCTCCTGGACCCTGGGCACCGGCTGGGCGCGGACCGAGCGGCGCCTTGCCGAGCGGGCGGCGGCGAAACCCTTCGGCCGTCCCGAAGAGATCACGCCGGACCGCATCGCCGCCGAGGTCCTGGGACGCGTCGTGGCCATCACCTTCACCGAGGCCGCGGCGGCCGAGATGGCCGGCCGCACCGCCCGCGAGCTGGCGTCCCTCGCCGCGGGAGGAGAGGTGCCCTCGTGGCTCGACGCCGGGCTGCTGCCGCCCCAGGAAGAGCGCACGGCCCGGGCCCGGGCTCTCCTGGGAACGCTGGACCATCTCGCCGTGCGCACCATCCACGCCTTCTGCCGCGGGCTGCTGGCCGACCACCCCCTGGAGGCGGGGGTCCATCCCGACCTGAGCGTCGACGCCGACGGCCGCCGGGTCGAGGAGATCGTCCGGGAGATCCTGGAGGACAGACTGCGCGAGGGGTACGGCGCTCCCGGCGATCCCCATCTCCTGGCCCTGGCCGCCCGCGGCTTCGGCCCCCAGGAGATGGCCGAGTCCCTGATCGCCCTGCTGGGCTCCGGCCTCCCCGCGGCCGAGCTGGCGGCGGATCCCTTCGCCATCGCCGCCGTGCGCGCCTTCCGGGACCGCCTGGCCGCGGCCTGCCGGGCGGTCCACGACCTCATCGCACCCCGGCTGCGCAAGACGCGGGGCCAGAACGCGCGCAAGATCGAGGAGGGGCTCGCCGCCCTCATCGCGCGGCTCGGCGAGGGCGGCGAGGCTCCGGTGGGGATTCTGAAGGAATGGGCCGCCGGGCTCCTCCCCAAGAACCTGAGAGACCATCTGCACGAATGGTCGCGCAAGCGGAAGGACGTCGATCTCTTCGGCGATCTCCTGGAGGAGCTGGCCGTGGCCGCCGGCGCCCTGGAGCAGGTCCTGGAGCACCTGGCGTGCCTCGATCCCGAGGTGCTGGAGCACGGCCGGCGCGCCCTCGGCCCCCTCCTCGCCGCCGTGGAAGGGGAGCTGCGGGCGCAAGGGGTCGCCACCTTCGACTTCCTCCTCACCGGCGCCGAGCGCCTCCTCGCCCGCCAGCCCGAGGTGCGCCGGCAGGTGCGGCGGCGCATCGACCAGCTCCTGGTGGACGAGTTCCAGGACACGGACCGCATCCAGTGCGAGCTGCTGCGCTGGCTCGCCCTCGACGGTCCCCTGGAGGAACGCCCCGGCCTCTTCCTGGTGGGCGATCCCAAGCAGTCCATCTATGGCTGGCGCAACGCCGACCTGCGGGCCTACGACGGCTTCGTGGGCCTGGTGCGGGAGGCCGGGGGCGAGGTGAGGTCGCTGGTCGAGAATTTCCGCTCCGTGCCCGTCATCCTGGAGGAGGTGGCACGGGTGATCGAGCCCGTCATGCTCTCCCGCGACGGCGTCCAGCCCGCCTTCGAGCCCCTTCTCCCCTGCGAGCGGCGGCAGGGCGACCCCGGCTTCGTCCGCAGCGGCTCGGCCGGCGGCGGCTGGGCCCCGGTCGAGCACTGGGTCTCCTGGAAGAGAGAGGACGAGAAGGGGGCGGGCAGGACGGCGGTGGGCGAGGCCGCCCAGATCGAGGCCGTGGCCCTGGCCGCCGACGTCCGCGTCCTGCACGAGGAGCACGGCGTGCGCTGGCGGGAGATCGCCCTCCTGCTGCGCAGCACCGGCGACCTCGACCTCTACCTGGAGGAGCTGCGCCGGGCGCGGGTCCCCTTCGCCGTGGGGCGGGACAAGCAGTATTACCGCCGGCGCGAGGTCATCGAGGCCGCGGCCCTGGTGCGGGCGATCCTCGACCCCGGGGACCATCTCGCCCTGCTCACCGTGCTGCGCTCCTCGACCGTGGGCGTGCCCGACGCGGCCCTGATCCCCCTCTGGAACCGCAAGCTCCCGAAGCGGATGACCGAGCTGGCCGGTCCGGACCCCGGCGCCCTCGCCGCCCTGCGCGAGGCGATCACGGGCGCGGCCGAGGCGACGCCACGGGAGATCCCCGGCATCGAGCGCGTCGCCGGCTGGCAGCGCAACCTCCTCGTGGCGGTCGAGAATTTGGCCCGGCTGCGGCTCTCCTTCGCCACCGAGCCGGCGGACGTCTTCGTCGAGCGCCTGCGGGGGCTCACCCTGGTGGAGGCCACCGAGGCGGCGCGCTATCTCGGTCCCTACCGGCTGGCGAACCTGGAGCGCTTCTTCCGCCAGCTCCTCATGGCCATGGAGGAGGGAGGCGGGGACGTGACAGCCATCCTACGCGCCCTGCGCCGCAGCGTGGCCGAGTCCCGCGAGGCCGAAGAGGGGCGGCCCACGGACGGCTCCGAGGACGCCGTCTCCGTCCTCACCATCCACGGCGCCAAGGGGCTGGACTTCGAGCACGTCTACCTCCTCCAGCTCCACAAGGAGTCGCCCGGCGATCGCGGTCCCCGTACCGCGGCGGGCCGGGTGGACGGCGGTTTCGAGTACCGCCTCTTCGGCGCGCCGACCCTGGGCTTCGACCGCGTCGAGGCCGAGCGCCGGCAGGTGGAGGCCGCCGAGCGCGTCCGCCTCCTCTACGTGGCCATGACCCGGGCCAAGGACCGCGTGGTGCTGGCCGGCCTCTGGCCCGAGCGGCCGGATCGACCGGATCGCTGGGCCGCGAAGCCGTGGGACCAGGCGCGCGCGCCCATGGACCTCCTCCTCTCCCGCCGCGGCCTGCCGGACGACCTCCACGCCCGCTGGGCCGAGGCGCTGGCGGCGGCGCCGGCGGCGGACAACCCCCCGGCCTGGACCTTCGCCGACGCGACGGGCGCCCTCTGGAAGTTCCCCGCCCTGCGCCCGCCCGGGGACCTCGGCCTCGCCGCCGAGCCCGAGCGCCCCTCCCTGCCGGGGCCGGAGGAGATCGCCCTGGTCGCGGCGGGCCTCGCGGCCGAGCGCGTCCGGGCAGGCGCTCGCAGGGCCCGCCCCTTCGGCGGCGCCGCCTCGGAGGAGGCGCACGCCCTGCTCCGCGAGCAGCAGGCCGAGCGGCTGGCGAGCGAGGGACCTGAGCGGCGGCGGCGGCCCGGCGCGGGCGCGGGTCCCGTCCTGGACCGGGCCGCGGCCATGGCCGCCGGCGGCGCCATCCACCGTGCCCTGGAGGAGTGGGACCTCGCCGCCGCCCCCCGCAAGGAGGCCGGCCGCCAGCGCTCGCTCCTCCCCTCCTACCTCGCCGCCCTGGTGGAGGGGGACGAGCTGGAGCGCGCCCTCCCCGTGGCCGGCGCCCTCCTCGACACCTTCGCCGGCGGTCCCCTCCTGGACCGGCTCCGGGGATTGAAGGACCACCTCCTCGCCCGCGAGCTCCCCGTCCTCCTGCCTCCAGGAGAGGGGGATCATTCCCCGGTGGGAGTCGTCACCGGAGCGATCGACCTCCTCTACCGCGATCCCCGGGACGGCAGGATCGTCGTGGCCGATTACAAGACGGACGAGGTGGAGACGGACGCGGAGGTCCAGACGCGAGCGGCCGTCTACGCCCCCCAGGGGGAGCTGTACACGCGGGCGATCCGGGAGGCCCTGGAGCTGGCGGAGCCGCCGCGGTTCGAGCTGTGGTTTTTACGGGTGGGGCGGGTGGTGATGCCCCCACCCCGCCGTTGACTTCCCGCGTCTCACGGGATACCCTCCCCCCAGACTTAAGTCCGTTCTCGGATCACCATTTTCTGCCCCGGGGGTGACGGGACTTCATCCTCGGTCGAGCCGCCGGTGTTGGCGCGCCGAGGTGGGCCGGTGCAGCGGAGGAGGCTGATCAACCCCTTGATTCCCGCCGCCCCCTCGGGCGGCACGATGACGATGCCGTGTTGCGCGTACTGATCCTCGACGACGAGTCGATCGTGGTCGACACCCTGGCGGCCTGCCTGCGGCTGCCGGGTCTCGACTTGACCACCTGCATGGAAATCGAGGCGGCCGAGGCGCTGCTGCGCTGCTTCCGCTTCGACGTCGTCATCACCGACCTCTCCGTCTCCCAGCTCGGCGGCCTCGACGGCATGCGCCTGGTCCGCTTCGTGACCGCCAACTTCCCCGACACCGCGGTCTACGTCCTCTCCGGCTACGTCGACCAGGCGGTGCGCGACCTGTGCTCCGTCCTCGGCGTGACCGCCGTGCTCGAGAAGTCCGAGGGGCTGTCGCGCCTGCGCAGCTACCTGCTGGACCGGCGGGACGCCCAGCTCGTACCCGGGGCGCCCCTGGAAGGCGACGGCGAGGTGGAGCAGGTGGAGCTGCTCGAGGACTTCATGGCCGCCAACCCCATCCGCGCCGTGCTGCAGCCGGTGGTCAAGCTGCGCGACGGCGTGCGGCGCTTCGAGGTCTTCGGCGTCGAGAGCCTGGCCCGCGGCCCCGCCCACTCGGTGCTGGGCAGCCCGGCCGTCTTCCTCGCCTACGCCGCCCAGAAGGAGCTGCTGTTCGAGGCCGACATGATCTGCATCCGCGCCGCCCTGGCCGAGGTGATCCACCTCGGCAACTCGGTGGTCACCTTCCTCAACGTGCAGCCGCGCTCCCTGACCAATCCGGAGTTCGCCGACAAGCTGTGCGCCGCCGTCCGCGGCGCCGGCATGGAGGAGAAGAGCATCGTCCTGGAGCTCACCGAGCAGCAGACGATCGTCAATCCCCGCGCCTTTGCCGCGACCCTGCAACGGCTGCGCGAACGGGGATTCAGGATCGCGCTCGACGACTTTGGCGAGGGTTCTTCGAATCTAAACCTATTCCAAGATCTGCATCCGGATTTCTTGAAAATTTCGGGCACCTTCTGCCGCGGCCTGGCCCACGATCCATTCAAACAGATCATCGTCCAGAGCACGGCCGAGATGGCGGCGCGCGCCGGCACGGCGACGGTGATGGAGGCGGTCGAGACGGCCGAGGATGCCGAGGTGCTCCGCCTGCTCGGCATCGACTATGCGCAGGGCTATTTCTTCCAGAAGCCCCTCCCCGGCCTCGAGCTGGCGCAGTTGCTCCAGGCGGACGCCGCCCGCCAGGACCATTCAGGCGTGCTCGAGCCGCTCGGCGCCGCGCCCTCCCCGCCGTGAGCGCAGCGCGGCCAGCCCGTCGCCAGCTTCAATCCATGTAATTCACAAATAGATCTATTTTGTTTCGCCGTCCAGCCTCCGGCTTTCGTGTCCTTTGCCGTGTCATCGCCATGTCAGCTTCGTGTCACTGTCACGGTCTGACAGGGCTCGTCGCACTTAGGGTACGGAACGCGCGTGCTCTGAAGTCCGTTGCCGTACTTTGCTACTTTTCTATTGGGGGGGAATGCGACTCGTGGCCACCACCTGCCGAGTGTAATACCGCTGTAGCTCCTAAAATCGCTTGAAGGTTTGTACGGGTTTAAACAAAAACCGTGAGGAGCTTTTCGGCTCCTCCGAACTAGGGGAGAACTACGCCGATGCACATTCAAGAGTTTTATCGCAAGTTTATTTCCACGGGCGAGCAGGGCAACCTTTTCGCGGCGCTCCGCAAGGTCAGCCAGATCGAGGACGCGAAGACCCTGCTCAACGGCCATGCGCAGAGCGCCCTTACCGATTGGGGGCAGTGGCCGGTAATGGTCGCGCGGTAAAGCAGGAGAGTGCCCGGCACGAAACTCGCTTGAGGGTTGCGTGCCGTTGGTGAGCCTGTCACGGGTCCGGGGGGCCGGCCCCCCGGACCTGGTCTCGATCGACGCCTTCAAAGGAGGGCATGCGGCAATGGACTTCGAGGACCTGAGAGCAAGAGTCCGCAGGGTTCCGGGGGTCTCCTCGTGGCCTTTGATGCTCGAGCTGATCGAGCGGCCGGTCCATCGGGAGCTGACCTCCGTCTGGGAATATCCGGTGGCGGCCTGCAAGGCGATGGGGGGCTGCGAGGAGGACGCCATGCCCGCGGCGGCCGCGGTCTTCTGCTCGGTGATCAGCATTCACCTCGTGGACGACATGCTGGACGACGACCCGCGCGGCGACTTCCACCGCCTCGGCCCGGGGCCGGTGGCCAACGTGGCCCTGGCGTTCCAGGCGGCGGGCCAGCTCCTCCTCGACCAGGGACCCGCGCCGGTGCGGGCGGCGCTCCAGAGGAGCTTCGCCACCCTGTCCCTCGCCACGTGCCACGGCCAGAGCCTCGACTCGCTGGAGCTCGAGACCGAGGCCGACTACTGGCGGGTGGTGGAGGCCAAGTCCCCACCGCTCTTCGGCGAGGCGTTGCGCATGGGTGCGCTGCTGGGCCGCGCCGACGCCGCCACGGCGGAGCGGCTGGCCCACCTGGGACGCCTGCTCGGCCGCTACATCCAGGTCAACGACGATCTGGCGGACGCCCTGGAAGCGCCAGCCTGTGCGGACTGGAAACGCCGGCACAACAATCTGCCGATCCTCTACGCCCTGACCGCGGACCATGCCGATCGCGCCAGGTTCGCGCAGCTTTCGGCGCAGGTGGACGCGCCGGAGGCTCTGGCCGCGGCGCAGAAGATCCTCTTCCGCAGCGGTGCGGTGAGCTACTGCGCCCTGAAGCTGGTCGAGCTTTCGCGGCAGCTCAATGAGCTGCTCGCCGGCCTGTCCCTGACCGCTCCGCAACCGGTGGTGAACCTGGTCGAGCTGCACATCAAGCCGCTTCACCGGCTGCTCGAGATCGCGGGCGTGGAGGAGCCCGCGATGCTGACGCTTCCCTGACGCAGGAGACGCTCTAATGGATGAGGAATCCTTGAGGTGTGATTTAGCGTTACACTGATTTTCGCCCTCCACGCCAACGGCAGGCTGCTGAAAGAGGGAGTCGTAACATGCTCAATGCAAGGTTGAGCATTCAAATTGAAGTCTCCCGGTGTGAGCCGGTCGAGAATCCTCCTGCGGCTTCTGCAACCTCGTATCGAAAGCTTCGTCCGGCCGCGCGCAGCCCCCCGGCGCCCCATCAGCAACCTCCGCCGACCGAGCTACAACTTTATTAAGAATACTGCACTTCCGATGGAGGAAAAGACATGAGCATTCAGGAATTCCGGTCCCGATTCGTTTCCAGAAATGAAAAGAGTGTGCTGTTCGATGCGCTGCGCCGTCTGAGCCGGATGAACGATCTGAAGGCTCTGGCCGGGGATGCTCCGGCGTGGGGGGAGTGGCCCGGCGATGGCGGGCCGGTGGGGGGGGAGTACTCCTGGGCCGGGAGGGCGTGAAGATCCCGGTCGGCCGGCACACTCGGCCAGCGAAGGTTCCGACCCTGCAGCAACGCGCCCGCGCGGCCCCCCCTTCGGGGACTTCGCGGGCGCCGCCTCGCCCGGCGGGATGGACGGGAAACGGCGAGCCTGCTAGAATTACGTCCGGACTGACCCATGGACACCCGGCATCCCGCTTCGTGGAAGGCGTTGGATCTCTTCCTGATCCTCGCCTGTCTCGTGATCCTCGTCCCCTGCCTCTACTACCCCTACGCCTTCTCCTCCCCCGACCTCGGCTTCACCCTCAGCTCCGCCAACTGGAAGGTGATCTCCGCCTATCCGTGCGCTGCCGACGCCCCTTGTCTCAAGGTGGGCGATGAGGTGCTCCGGGTCGAGGGCGTGGACTTCCAGCAGTTCAACCGCGACCGCTGGCTTTCGCTCCAGGGGATCTTCCGCGCCAGGAGCGCCGTCCGCTTCGACCTGATCCGCCAGGGCAGGCCGCTGACTCTCCAGGTGGGAACCCTCAAGCCACGGATCGACCAGCCACAGCTCGTCTTCGACATGGTGGCGCCGCTGGTGTTCTGGCTGATGGGCACGGTAGTGGTCATCTTCCTCCGGCCGCGCGACGAGCGCTGGCTGGTGCTGGTGCTGTTCAGCTACGACACCGCCCTGTGGATCGCCACCGGGATCGGCGCGCGGGTCTCCGGGTCGTGGTTCCTGTTCCATGCCGTGATCTGGTTTTTCGCGCCGCTGTGCCTGCACCTGCACCTGATCCTGCCCAATCCTCTCCTGGGGCCGCGCGCGCGCCTGGCGTCTCTGGGCGGCCTCTATGCGCTGTCGCTGGCCCTGGCGGTGGCGGACTTCGCAGTGCCGGGGTCCGGGATCTCCTATCTCAAGTACATGCTGGTGGGCACCGGCCTCTCCATCCTGCTGCTGGTGGGGCGCCTGGTCTGGCCGGTGAGCGCCGCCGCCAGGGTGGCGGTGCGCATCATGCTCTTCGGCATCACCCTGGGCCTGGTGCCGTTGCTGCTGTTTCAGGGCGTGCTGCCGCGGCTGCTCGACGCGACGATCCGGGAGGGGCAGAGCCTGCGCTGGGCCTACGACTACATCCTCGGCCTGTCGATCCTCTCCATGCCGATCCTGCCGATGGGCTACATCTACGCCATCTACAAGCACAACCTGGGGGCCCTGGAGTTCCGCGCCAACCGGCTGCTCGGCATCTACACCTTCTCGGTGCTGCTGCTGGCCTCCTACACGATGATCTTTTTCCTCCTCAGCCGTCGCTGGGCGACCATCCCCGGTGGCTTCATGGCCACCGTCCTCTTCGTCTCCCTGGTCTTCGTGGCGGTGGCGCCGCTGCTGCGGGATCGCTTCCAGGCGCTGGTGGACCGCCGCGTCTTCGGCATCAAGCACACGGCGGAGGAGGTGATCGGCCTCGTCTCCGAGCGCATTCCCACGGCCTTCGACCGCGAGGTGCTGGCACGGGTGATCGCCAACGAGATCCTGCCCACCCTGCTCATCCGGCAGTCGGCCCTCTACCTCTTCGAGGAGGGGCGCAAGGAGACCCTCTACGAGCAGGCGGTCCCCGCGAGGGCGCCGGAGCCCACGGTGCAGGAGCTGCGCGACCTGCTGGCGATGAGCGGGCGCTACCTGCGGCCCCAGGAGGGAGACCGGTCGCCGCGCGCCTGGGTGCGCCTGGTCATCCCCCTGGTGGTCCAGGCCCAGCCCATCGGCGCCTGGCTCATCGGCCGGCGCGACCCGGACGACTACTTTCCGGCGAGCGACGTCCACCTCCTGTCGACCGTGGCCAACCAGATCGCCCCCATGGCGGAGAACGTCCGCCTGTACGAGAAGGCGCAGCAGGAGATCGCTCAGCGCAAGGCCGCCGAGGAGGAGATCCGGCGCAGCGAGGAGCGCTTCCGCACCCTCTTCGAAGCCACTCTCGAGGGGATCGCCATCGTCCGCAACGGCGTCATCCTGGAGGTCAACAGCGCCCTGCTGGCGATCTTCGGCCGCCGGCCAGGGGAGATCATCGGCCGGCCGCTGGCCGACCTCGTGGCGGGCGAGGTGGACCTCGAGGGCGTGCCGCGGGAGAGCGTCGGCTTCAAGAGCGACCGCAGCCCGGTGGACATCGAGGTGGCGGGCAAGCGCTACCTCTTCCAGGGCGAGGAGGTGTCGGTGGTGGCCATCCGCGACATCGCCCAGCGCAAACACGACGAGGCCGAGAACAAGATGCTGCAGCGCCAGCTCCTGCACTCGCAGAAGATGGAGGCCATCGGCCGCCTCTCGGCGGGCGTGGCCCACGACTTCAACAACTGCCTGCTGGCCATCTTCGGCTACAGCGACCTGCTGCTGGAGCGCTACGGCGACGACGCCTTCCTCGGCCGCAACCTGACGGGGATCAAGGAGGCCGGCCAGCGCGCCGCGGCCCTCACCAAGCAGCTCCTCGCCTTCGCCCGCCGCCAGCCGATGGAGACGCGGGTGATGAGCCTCAACCCGGTGATCTCAGGGCTGGAGAAGATGCTGCAGCGGCTGCTGGGGGAGGACATCCAGCTCGTCACCCAGCTCCACCCCGAGCTGGGCAAGGTGAAGATCGATTCCGGGCAGATGGAGCAGGTCATCGTCAACCTCGCCGTCAACGCCCGTCACGCCATGCCCTCCGGCGGCCGGCTGACGTTGCGCACCACGCCTCTCGAAGTCCGGGACGGCGGCGCGGCGCCCCACGCCAACGTGCCGCCCGGCTCCTACGTCCTGCTGACGGTCACCGACACCGGCACCGGCATGGACGCCGTGACCCAGGCGCGGGTGTTCGAGCCCTTCTTCAGCACCAAGGGCGAGGGGACGGGGCTCGGCCTGTCCACGGCCTACGGCATCGTGCGCCAGAGCGGCGGTCACATCTTCGTCAACAGCGCGCCGGGCGAGGGGGCATGCTTCTCCCTCTACCTGCCGGTCACCCGTGAGGCGGAGGTGGTGCGCGGCGGCGCCGCCGCCGCCGCTTCGGGCCGGGGCTCCGAGACCATCCTGCTGGTGGAGGACGAGGATGAGGTGCGGACGGTGCTCAACCAGATCCTGCTCAGCAAGGGCTACCGGGTGCTCCAGGCGTCGTCGGGCGAGGAGGCGCTCATCCTCTCCCGCCTCCACCGCGGCGCCGTCCACCTGCTGCTGACCGACGTCACCATGCCGGAGATGAAGGGGCCCGAGCTGGCCCAGCGCCTGCGCGGCGAGCGCCCGCAGACGCGGATCGTCTTCATGTCGGGCTACAACGACGAGCAGCTCTCGGACGGCGGCCCCGGCTCCCCCATCTGCCTGCAGAAGCCCTTCTCGCCGCAGTTGCTGGGCGAGACCCTGCGCGCCGTCCTCGACGTCGCCGAAGAGCTGCGGGCCACGGGCTGAGCCGCGGCCGGCTGCCCGCCCCGGGGAGTCCACCGTCAGGACCGCGCTCCCCCACCTCCCGGGCCCCAGGGCCTCGACGATCACGGCCAGGTGCCGCGCGCCGGCCGGCCGCTCCAGCCGCCCGGCGTGCTTCCACCCCTGCGCCAGATCGGCGGGGACGCTCAGGGGAATCGTTTCATGGCGAATCCCCGTGGCGCCGTCCGGCCCGGCCCAGGCGTAGGAGATCCGGAGGGGACCCGGCGGAGCGTCCTCCGGAAGCTGGACCGGCGCCACCTCCAGGCGCAGCTCCAGACCGGCAGGCGTGGCCGCCACGGCGGCGGTGAGGGGCAGGCCGCCGTCCCGGAGCCTGGCCGCCAGGAGGTCCTCCAGACGGACCTCCGCGATCTCCTCCGGCGTGGAGGAGCGGAGCCACTGTGGCGCCCGCACCGTCTCCCGCCTGCCGGGGAGCCCCACGGCGAGCGGGTGCAGGCGGCCGTCCACGGGCGTGTCCGGCTCGGTGAGCCACAGCCGCCAGCGCCGGCCCAGGGCCGCGAGGGCTTCGTCGAGCTGCACCTCGAAGCCGATCACGGTGCCCGCCGTGGCCCGGGCGAGGGCCCGCAGAGCCGCCGTCCGGGGGGCGATCATGAGGTCGATCACCCCGCGAAAGGCGAGGGACGTCGGCTTGGGCGGAGCGAAGGGGATCGTCGGTGGCACGCCGTTGCTCAAGTGCGACCACCCGGCGCTCTGCCGGAAGGCCTCGACCTCGCTCTGCGTGGAGGCCGGGAGACCCGCCCCCTCCTTACGCAGGGGGACGGGGATCGCCACCCAGCCGTAGGCGGCGAGCAGGCGGGCTGTCCGCTGGAGGGCAGCGGCGGCCGTCTGCGGCGCTCCCGTGGCCCCCCGGTCGAGGTCGGCGAGCTGCTGGTCCGGCAGGTCGAGGCCGTCGGCCACCAGCAGGACGGCGTGGGGCCCCGCGGGCGGTTGGGCGGTGAGGAAGGACAGCAGCTTGTCGAGCTGGCGCCGGAGCCGGGACGCGTCCGGTCCGCCGGGAGGCGACGGCCGGCGGTCCGCCCGGTCCCGCTCGACCCGGGCGGCGGCCGCGAGGTCGGTGAGCGTCCGCTCCAGGGGCCGCGCCTCGCGGGTGGAGGCGAGCGCCGGCCGGGGGTCGGAATCCGCCACCACGACTTCGACGCTGCCCAGGCGGGTGAGCTCCGCCGCACGCCGGGAGAGGGCGAGGCCGGAATAGAAGACCGTCCCCGGGCTCGCGAGAGTGCGGTCGACGTAGACGACGATCGTCCACGGCAGCTCGCCCGCCGCCACGGCGACGGGCTCGGCGCGGGTGACCTCGCGCGGCTGGCCCTCTACCAGCACCTGGAAGTCGCCGGGCTTGAGCGACTTTTTCCCCAGAGCTTCCGGCAGGTCGACGAGGACCTCCCGCTCGCGGATGGTGAGCCGCTCCGTGAACCTCTGGGTCTGGGCGGTGAGGCGGGGGGCGGCCACCGCCGCCAGCCCGAGGACGATCCAGATGCGTGCGCGGGTCATGGCCGGTCCCCCCCGGTGGGCGGGAGGGCAAATCCCGTGCCGCGGCAGGCTCCGAGGGCGGGCGGGAAATCCCGGCGGCGCCGGCGTCAGGAGGAAGGGACGCCGGCGTATGGGAAAGACTACGGGCCGGCTACAGGTCCGGGTCCACCACTCCGCCGGCGCCCGAGCCGCGGGGATCCGAGGCCGCTTCCACCCGGCCGCCAGGGAGGCGGTGGACGGCGTGGATCTTGGCCGTCGTGGTGTTGACCTGGAGGGTGTGGCCACGGCGCTCGAGCTCGGCCCGGGTTTCGGGTGCGAGGGCGTCGGGCTCGACTTCGATCCGGTCGGGCAGCCACTGGTGGTGGAGCCGCGGCCGGTCGAGGGCGGCCTGGAGGCGGTCGCCATCCACCAGCAGGTTCAGCAGCACCGCGATGGTGTGGGTGGGGATGCGGGAGCCGCCCCGGCCGCCCAGGGCATAGGCCTCCTCCCCCTTCCAGGCGATCACCGGGCTCATCGAGGAGAGCATCCGCTTGCCGGGACCGACGGCGTTCGCCTCCCCCTGGATGAGGCCGAAGAGGTTGGGGCGGCCCGGAGCGGTGGCGAAGTCGTCCATCTCGTTGTTGAGGAAGAAGCCGGCGCCGGGCACCCAGAGGCCGCAGCCGAAGAGGCCGTTGAGGGTGGTGGTGAGGGCCACCAGGTTGCCGTCCCGGTCGACCACCGAGAGGTGGGTGGTCTCCGTGCTGCCGAGCACGGCCGCAGCCGCGGCAGCACCGGGCCAGGACTGCACCTGGGCCGACGCCGTGGCGTGGCGGGGATCGATCTCCGCCGCCCGGCGGGCGATCCAGGCGGGGTCGAGGAGCTGGGCCTCGGTGGCCCTGGTGGTGGCCGGGTCGCCGAGCAGGAAACGGTCGGCGAAGGCGCGCCGGAAGACCTCGGCCAGCAGGTGGTCGCGGTCGGCGCTGAAGCGGGGGAGCTTCTCCCAACCCAGCTTCTCCAGCATGCCGAGGGTCTGGCCCAGGATGACGCCGCCGGAGGAGGGCAGCGGCATGGAGGCGAGCTTCCAGCCGAAGGCTTCGGTGGTGAGCGGCTGGCGCCAGACCGGCTTGTAGGCGACGAGGTCGGCGGCGGTGAGGACGCCGCCATGGGCGCTCGACGCCTTCTCGACAGCCGCGGCCACGGCGCCGGTGACGATCCCCTGGGGTCCGTGCTCGGCGTAGCGGCCGAGGGTGGCGGCGAGGTCCGGCTGGCGCAGCACGCTGCCCACGGCCGGCGGCTCGCCGTTGGGGAGCCATACCCGGGCGCTCTCGGGGAAGCGCAGCAGGAGCTTGCGGTTCTCCTCCCGGCCCAGGCCGTCGTGCAGGTAGCGGCCCACTCGGAAGCCGTCGGCCGCCAGGCGCCGGGCGGGCTCCACCACCTTGGGCCAGGGCAGCCGGCCGAAGCGGCGCTGCAGCTCCCACAACCCCGCTGGCGAGCCGGGGACGCCGGCGGCGAGCGGTCCCACCAGCGAGGCGTTCTCCACCGGCTTGCCCTGGGCGTCCAGGTACATGTCAGGGCGGGCCTGGGCCGGCGCCGTCTCGCGGAAGTCGAGCGCCGAGAGCTCGCCGCCCATCCGCACTAGGGCGAAGCCGCCGCCCCCGAGGTTGCCTGCCTCCGGGTAGACCACGGCCAGGGCGAGGGCGGTGGCCACGGCGGCGTCCACGGCGTTGCCGCCGCCGCGCAGGATCGCGACGCCGGCCGCGGTGGCCAGCGGATCGCCCGAGGCCACGGCGCCGCCGGTGCCGGCCGGCGCCGGCGTCGAGGCCGCGCCGGCGACGCCAGGAGCCATGGCAGACATTGGGACGAGCAGGGCGAGGACGACAGGCAGGGCCTTCTTCATGGGGGTCTCCGGCAGAGTTTCCTCAGGAGGCGATGCGTTCCAGGGTCCTGGCCCCCGGCCGCGCGGCCTGCTCCGCCGGCGCGGCTGCCGAGCGCCGCAGCTCGCGGATGGCGCCGACGCTCGAGAACGTGGAGACCAGGTAGGGCACGACCACGGTGAGCACCATGCGCAGGATTCGCGCGGCCGAGACGTCGCCGCGCAGGAGGGCGTCGCCGTGGTTGATCGCCAGCAGGAGCGAGCCGACCCCGAGGGCCACACGGACCGCGCGCTGCCGGACGGATGGGACGAAGGCGAGCTGGAGCCATTCCTTCACGACGTCACCCCCCTCAAGAGATCGAATGCATAGAAACATCAGAATGTCTTCCCACTCAGAATGCCTTCCCGCTCGGCGAGCACCCGCTTCAGGTGCTCCGCCTCGCCGGTCTCACGATATCGCGCCGCGGCCAGCTTGAGCAGGGCGGCCGCTTCGCCCTGGCGCCCCTGGCCGCGCCGGACCGCCGCTTCGAACTCCAGCAACCGGGCCTCCACCAACAGATCGCCCGTGCCGTGGGAGAGGCAGGCGGCGGCGGCGCGCAGCGCCTCTTCGGCTCCGGCGAGGTCGGCGGCGCGGCGGCGGGCCTCGCCGAGGGCGGCCCAGGCCCGCGCCTTGAGGTCCTCCACCACGGCGGCGGCGTGCCGCGCGGGGTCGAGCCGCTGCGCCCCCGCCAGGGCCAGAGTGGCGAGGTGGGCGGCCTCGCCGGCTTCGCCGGCCCCGGCGCTCTGCGCCAGCAGCAGCTCGCAGAGGCCCCAGGTCTGAAAGCGGGCCTCCCGGTCGATCCGCTCCAGGGCCGCCTCGGCCGGCAGCGCCAGCAGCTCGGCGCCGAGGGCCGGAGCCTCCGCGCGCTCGCGATCGAGGGCCGAGCGGAGCCGCTCGAGGGCCGCGAGCAGTGAGTTGGCGGGCGCGGATTCAGGTCCGGCCGGTTCGGCGATACCGAGCCCGCGACCGCTGCGGTCGTCTTCAGCCATCGGCTACCCTGTTCCACGAGTGCGGGCTCGCCATGGAACCGGGACGGCGGGCGGCCCGTGCTCCCGCCGTCCCGTCCGGCCTACGCCGGCACCTCCTGCGGCTGGAGCTGCGCGGCCGTGGGCTGATGGAGGACCCTGCCGCCGTGGGTCAGGAGGGAGCCGGCGATGATCTCGTCGTCCAGGCTCGGTGCGACCTTCCCCTCCTTGTCGACCACGAGTTGGAGCAGGGAGTGGACGTTGCGGGCATAGAGCAGGCTCGCGTCGTGGGGCATGGCGGCCGGCAGGTTGGAAGGCCCGAGGATGACGACGCCGTTCTCCACCACCTCGGAGTCGGCCTGCGACAGCTCGCAGTTGCCCCCCTGCTCCACGGCGAGGTCGACGATCACCGAGCCGGGCCGCATGGCGCGGACCATCTCCGCCGTCACCAGGCGCGGCGCCGGCCGGCCCGGCACCAGGGCGGTGGTGATGACGGCGTCGGCCGCCGCCAGGTGCCGCTGCACGATCTCCCGCTGCCGGCGCAGGAAGTCCTCGCCCATCTCCCGGGCGTAGCCCCCCTGCCCCTCGCCGCTCTCGGCCTGGGGGAGCTCGATGAACTTGCCGCCCAGCGACTCGACCTGCTCCTTGACCGCCGCCCGGATATCCGAGACCTCCACCACCGCTCCCAGCCGCTTGGCCGTGGCGATGGCCTGCAGGCCGGCGACGCCGGCGCCCATCACCACCACTCGGGCCGGCTTGATGGTGCCCGCCGCCGTCATCAGCAGCGGCAGGTACTTGGGCAGCCGCCAGGCGGCGAGGAGCACGGCCTTGTAGCCGGCGATCGACGCCTGCGACGACAGGGCGTCCATGGGCTGGGCCCGGGTCACCCGGGGGACGAGCTCGAGCGCCAGGGAGGTGACGCCGCCGGCGGCCAGCGTGCGCACCATGTCCAGGTTGCGGTACGGGGCGAGGAACCCGATGAGCACGGCGCCGGGCTTCAGCCCCTCGGCCTCGTGACGGGTGAGCCCCTCGAAGCGGCCGGGAGGCGTCACCTTGAGCACCACGTCGGCGCTCTCCCACGCCGCGGCGGGATCCCCCACCAGGCGGGCTCCGGCGGCCGCGAATTCGGCGTCGGAGAACAGGGACGCCAGGCCGGCCCCGCCCTCCACCGCCACCTCCAGACCCTGCTTGACCATCCGCTTCACGGTTTCGGGCGTCGCGGCGACGCGGGTTTCCCCGGGCCGACGCTCGCGTGGAATGAAGACCTTCGCCATATGAGCAAGACTCCAATTCTTGTTTTCCGGCTGCTGATCCTACTTCGCCTGCTCCTCGATCTCCAACTCCCGGGCCGCCGGAGAGTGCTCGAAGTCCCCCGCGATCTCCAGCGGATCGGGCAGCGGAACCTCCTCCGGCGGCGCCGGCACCAGGAGCGAGAGGACGATGGCCACCGCCAGGATGGCCAGCACGATCGCGAGCGACAGCTCGACGGGGATCTCGATCCAGTTATGGATGAGCATCTTGGCGCCCACGAAGAGGAGCACCAGCCCCAGGCCGTAGCTCAGGAAGCGGAACTTGTGCATCAGCCCGGCCAGCAGGAAGTAGAGGGCGCGCAGGCCGAGGATGGCGAAGATGTTGGAGGTGAAGACGATGTAGCCGTTGGTGGTGACGCCGAAGACGGCGGGGATGGAGTCCACGGCGAAGACGACGTCCGTGGCCTCCACCACGACCAGGACGAGCATCAGGGGAGTCGCCTTGAACCGGCCGCCGTCGTCGCGGATGAAGAAGTGCTTGCCGTGGTAGTGGGCGGAGAGGGGGACGAAACGCCGGAACAGCCGCAGCACCGGGTTGTGCTCCGGATGGACCTCCGTCTCCTTCTCGAGCAGGATCTTGATCCCGGTGTAGACCAGGAAGCCGCCGAAGACCAGGATCAGCCAGGCGAAACGGGCCAGCAGCGCCGTCCCCATGCCGATGAAGAGGCCGCGCGAGACCAGAGCGCCCAGGATGCCCCAGAACAGCACCCGGTGCTGATGCTCCGCCGGCACGGCAAAGTAGTTGAAGAGGACGACGAAGACGAAGATGTTGTCGAAGCTGAGCGAGCGCTCGATGACGTAGCCGGCGAGGAACTCGACGCCGGTCTTCGTACCGAAGCGGTAGTAGATCCAGCCGTTGAAGGCCAGGGCCACGAGCGTCCAGACGACGCTCCAGAACACCGCCTCCCGCAGGCCGACGCGGTGCGCCCGGCGGTTGAAGACGCCGAGGTCCAGCACCAGCATCCCCAGGAGCAGGGCGAAGAAGACGCCCCATTGCAGGGGAGTGCCGACGATGGCGGCGTGCATTGGAGAGAAGGACGGCGGCGGGGCGTCCGGCGTGGACCGGCGCCCCGCGCAGCGCCTTGTCAGCCCTTCTTGAGGTGGCCGTTGACCAGCTTGGTGAGCTCGAACATGGTCACCGAGTCCTTGCCGTCGAGGACCGCCTTGAGCTTCGCATCGGCCTTGATGGTGCGCTTGTCGTTGGGGTCCTGGAGCTTGTGCTCCCGGATGTAGTCCCACACCCGCTTGGTGACCTCGGTGCGCGGCAGGGGGTCCTTGCCGACGATCGCCGCCAGCGCCGCGTCCGGTGTCAGTGGGGCCATGAAGCCGCTGTTGGCCGCTCCGCCCTTGGAGCCCGATTTCCCACTCGACTTCTTCTCCGCCATGGATCGCTCCTCCAGTATCTGAAGATTAGGGGTGCTGCACGCACCCGGTGTCCAATGCAAATCTCCGGCCGCCGTCTGGTGGCCGCACGCTCGACTCCGTCGCCCCCTATGGTACCCGGTTCCGCAGGATCGCGCGCGGCGGCAAGCATACGGAGCTCACCGCGGACGGGAAGCCTGCCTCTCCTTCATGGTAGTTTCCCCTGCCATGCCGGGTCTGTTCATCACCTTCGAGGGGCTCGACGGCAGCGGCAAGTCGACCCATCTGCGCCGCGCCGCAGCCTGGCTCGGGGAGCGGGGCGTCCCCCACCTCGTGACCCACGAGCCGGGGGGCACGCCCCTGGGCGACGCCGTGCGCGCCCTGTTCCTCGACCCGCGCTGGGGCACCCTCGACGGCGTCGTCGAGCTGCTGCTGGTCTTCGCCAGCCGGCGCCAGCACCTGCTCGAAGTGGTCGAGCCGGCCCTCCGCGCGGGCCGGCACGTGCTCTGCGACCGCTTCACCGACTCCACCCGAGCCTATCAGGGTTATGGCCGGGGGGTGCCGCTCGCCATCATCGACCAGGTCGACCGCCTGGCCACCGGCGGGCGGGTGCCCGACCGCACTCTCCTCTTCGACCTGCCGGCAGCGGCGGCCCGGGCTCGCGGGCACTCCCTGTCGCGCCAGGAGCGCGGCGCCGCCGACCGCCTGGACGCCGAAGCCCTGGACTTCTACGAGCGGGTGCGCAGCGGGTTCCTGGAGCTGGCCGCGGCCGATCCTCGCTTTCACGTCATCGACTCCTCGGGCCCGCATCAGGCCACCGAGCCCCAGGTGCGCCGGGCCCTCTCCGGCCTGGTGGAGGATGCGTGAGCCTCGCGGCGGCGTTGGCCTCGGCCCGCCAGGGGCGGCTCTACCCGGCGGTGATCCTCGACGGCGGCGACGCCGAGGCCCGCCGCCAGGCCGCCCTGGAGCTCGCCCGCACCCTGCTCTGCGAGCGCCCCCCGGAGGCGCGGCCGTGCGGCGTCTGCCGCCATTGCCGGCGCATCGTCTGGCCCGGCGCGGGCGACGAGGGGACGGCCTTCCATCCCGACTTCCAGGTGCTGGAGCGAGATCTCAAAGCTTCCACCTCCGTGGACGCCACCCGCGAGATGCTGAAGACGGCCCAGGTCTCTCCCTTCGAGGCCCGCGGCCAGGTCTTCGTCATCGCCAGCGCCGAGAGCCTCACCGGCGAGGCGGCCAACGCCCTGCTGAAGAACCTGGAGGAGCCCCACGTCTCGGCGCCGCGCCACTTCCTCCTCCTCGCCCCGTCGCGCCTCGACCTGCTGCCCACCCTGCGCAGCCGCTCCCTGGCCGTCTTCCTGGGAGCGGCCGTGCCGGTGGATGCGGCGGCCGTCGAGCCGCTGGCCCGCTCATTCACCGCCGCGGCCGCCGCCTACACCGGGAGCGGCGCGCCCATCTATCTCCTCGGCGCTGCCGCGGCCCTGGCCGGGGCGGGCGGCTGGGAGGACCCCCGCTCGGGCCGGCCGTGGGCCCTGGCGGCGGCGGCGGTCCTGCGCTCCCTGGAGCTGGAGCCGGGGCCGCCGGCAGCGCGGCGGGCGCGCCTGGCCCTGGCCGAGGCCCTCCTCGACTCGCCGGCCCTGCGCCTGCGGGGAATCGCCGCCGATCGCATCCTCGAAGGGCTGGTGGCGCGCCACCTGGCCTGAGACGCACCTATAAGAGGAATGGTGAGGAGCCCTCGCCGGCTCCTCGTGCTAAAATACCAGCCCGATTTCAGGAATCCGGTCCAGTCGCGATCTGTTCCAGCCTCTGAAAAGAACCGTCCACCAAAAGGAGTAGACCCATGATTCAAATCCGTAAACCTCTGATCCCGGGCGCGCTGGTCCTCTTTCTCGCCCTGGGTGCCTGGCTGCCGGCCTGCTCGGCGCAGGACAAGGGAGCCAAGGGCACCGGCTCGGGCGGCGGGAACACCGTGCTGGCCGTCGTCAACGGCCAGCCGATCACCGAGGCCGATGTCCGCACCAGCGCCGCCGACCAGTTCAAGGGCCTGCAGCGCGAGTACGAGAAGAACTCCCACGACCTGCTCGAGAGCTCGCTGCAGACCGTCATCCAGGAGCGACTGGTCGAGGCCGAGGCCAAGGCCAAGGGCGTCACCAAGGATCAGATCCTGGCCGGCATCAAGCCGGCGCCGGTGACCGATGCCGACGTCGACGCCTTCTACGAGCAGAACAAGGCCCAGATCCCCCGTCCGAAGGCCGAGATCGCCGGCCAGATCAAGAACTACCTCGAGCAGCAGGGCCAGCAGAAGGCCCGCGCGGCGTTCTACGAGGACCTCCAGAAGAAGTACAAGGTGGACATCAAGATGGAGCCCGTTCGCGTCGAGGTGGCCGCCACCGGCCCCGCCGAGGGTCCCGCGACCGCGCCGGTGACGATCGTCGAGTTCTCCGACTTCCAGTGCCCGTACTGCTCCCGGCTGACGCCGACCCTGAAGCAGGTGAAGGAGAAGTACGGTGACAAGGTCCGCATCGTCTTCCGCCAGTTCCCGCTGCCGATGCACCAGAACGCCCAGAAGGCGGCCGAGGCCGCCCTGTGCGCCAACGACCAGGGCAAGTTCTGGCAGCTCCACGACGCCATGTTCAGCAACCAGTCCGCCCTCGGCGTCGATCAGCTCAAGGCCAAGGCGGCCGAGCTGGGTCTGAAGGCCGACGACTTCAACAAGTGCCTCGACTCCGGCGCCAAGGTCGCCGTCATCGAGGCCGACAAGAAGGCGGGCTCGGAGGCCGGCGTCAACGGCACCCCGGCCATGTTCATCAACGGCCGCTTCGTCAACGGCGCGGTGCCGCTCGAGCAGCTCACCTCGGTGATCGACGACGAGCTGCGCCGCAAGGGCGCGTCGTAACCCCTCGCCAGCCCGGTTGAGACCCGGGGGGAAGGTTTCCTGTAATCTTCCCCCCATGTCCCGCGACCTCCCGCCCGACGAATTCCGCGCCGCCATGCACCGGGTGGCCGACCTGGTGGCCGACTATCTCGAAGGCGTGGGGGACCGGCCCGTGCTGCCTCCCGTCGCACCCGGCGAGGTGCGGCGTTCGCTGCCGGCCTCGGCCCCGGAAGGGCCGGAGCCCATCGACGCCATCCTCGACGACTACCTGCGGCTGATCGAGCCCAACGTCACCCACTGGAACCACCCCGGCTTCCTGGCCTACTTCTCCATCACCGGCTCCGGCCCGGGCATCCTCGGCGAGACGCTGGCCGCCGCCCTGAACGTCAACGCCATGCTCTGGCGCACCGGCCCCGCGCCCACCGAGCTCGAGGAGCGGGTCTGCGAGTGGCTGGCGCGGATGATGGACCTGCCGCCGGGCTTCCGCGGCCATATCAACGACACCGCTTCGTCGAGCAGCCTGGTGGCCCTCGCCGCCGCCCGCCACCGCCTGCCGGGGCTCGACGTCCGCGTCCGGGGGCTCGCCGGACGGCCGGACGTGCCGGCCCTGACCGTCTATTGCAGCGACCAGGCCCATTCGTCGATCGACAAGTCGGCCATCGTCCTCGGCGTGGGGCAGGAGAACGTCCGCCGCATCGCGAGCGACGGCGCCTTCCGCATGTCCGTCCCCGCCCTCGCGGCGGCCGTGGCCCGCGACCGCGCCGCGGGACGGCTGCCGATGGCCGTCGTGGCCACCGTGGGCACCACCTCCACCACCAGCGTCGACCCCGTGCCGGAGATCGCCGACCTCTGCGCCCGGGAGGGGATCTGGCTCCACGTCGACGCCGCCTACGCCGGCGCCGCCGCGGTCTGCCCCGAATACCGGGCTCTGATGCCGGGCATCGAGCGGGCGGACTCCCTGGTGGTCAATCCCCACAAGTGGCTGTTCACGCCCGTCGACTGCTCGGTCCTCTTCGTTCGCGACCTCGGTCTGCTCAAGGGGGCCTTCTCCCTCGTCCCCGAGTACCTGCGGACGGCCGAGTCCTCCGAGGTGACCAACCTCATGGATCTCGGCTTCCAGCTCGGCCGCCGCTTCCGCGCCATCAAGCTGTGGCTGGTGATCCGCGCCTTCGGCGTCGAGGGCCTGCGGGAGCGCATCCGCCTGCACTGCGCCATGGCCCGCGACCTCGCCGCCCGCATCGCGGCCGACCCCCGCTTCGAGCTGGCGGCCCCGGTGCCCTTCAGCACCGTCTGTTTCCGCGCCCGCCTGCCGGAAACAGGCACGCCGCAGGACCAGGACCGCTGCAACGAGCGCCTCATGGCCCGGGTCAACGCCGCCGGCCCCTTCTTCCTCTCCCACACCGGCCTCCAGGGGCGCCACACCCTGCGCGTCGCCATCGGCAACCTGCGCACGGAGCCGGCGCACATCGCGGCCCTGTGGGAGCTGCTGAGCAGGTCGGTCGATGAGCTGATGATCTTAGGGTAGGGGCGGGTCTGGACGGTGGGTTGGGGGCTCGACCCGCCCTGGTCGAAGCAGCCTCGGCTTCACCAGCCACGCCGCCACCCCCGTCAGCGCCAGGGCCGCCAGCATCAGCCCCGGGATCAGCCCCGGCGCCCGGTAGAGCACCTCCACCCGGTGCTCGCCAGTGGGCAGCCACGCTGCGAGGAACGGCCCATTGGCGGCCAGCGTGGGATGGAGCCGGCCGTCCAGCAGGAGATGCCAACCCTGGTCCTGATAGACACTGGACGCGAGGAGCCGGTCCTCGGCCAGCAGCACTCGCACCGAGAAACGGGCCGGCTGCTGGGCGAGGATCTCCAGCGTCGACTCCTCCGGCCGCGAGGCGCTCCACGCCGCCGGCCGCCCCGGGGCCGGCAGGACCACGGCGCGGACGTCGAAGCGGGGGTTCCTGGCGATCCAGTCCGCCCAGGGCACCGCGCCCGGGACCTCCGCGGACTCGGGGAGGAAGAGCAGCGGCAGGGCCCGCTTGCGCTCGAAGATCCGGACCGTCGAATCGTGGAACACCTGGCGCAGCCCGTGGACGGCCCGGTACTGAGGGGGTGCGATGATCCAGCGCACTCCCAGGAGCTGATAGAGCGGGTGCTCCTCGAAGGCGAGGGCGTGCTCCGTCGCCAACGGCGAGGTGCTCACCGGGGCGACGGCGTCGACATAGAGCCTGGGTTTCAGGGGATTGGAGATGCGCAGGTCCGCCAGGCCGTAGACCGAAGCCACGTTGGGCAGCAGATGATCCTCGATCCCCGCGATCCGCGATCCGGCGGCGTGCTCCTGGAGGAAGGCGATGGCCGGCGTCCGCGGGTAGAAATCGCGCCGGGGGAGCGAGGGATTGGACGGGCCGTGGAGGATCAGGAGCTCGGCCACGAGCGCTGCGAGCAGAGCGCCCAGCCGCCACCCCTTCACGCCGAGCATCAGGATGACCCCTGCCACCGCCACCACGGCGAGTTGGAGGTGGAGCCAGAGGGCGCGCAGCGATTCGACGTCCTCCACGCCGGCCGGTGGCGGCGAGCCGTGGTAGCTCCAGGCAATGAGGCCGAGGAGGAGGACGGCCACGGCGGCCACCCTCCACCACCGGCGCGGCCCTCCCTCCCCGGAGCGCCAGCGCTCCACCGTACAGGCGGCACCGTAGGCCAGGGAGAAGGCCAGCACCAGGAGCAGGCGCCGCTGGCCGCTGACCGACTGATCGAGCACCGGCACCACCGCCATGAGCCAGGGCAGGGGCGGCAGCCGGAGCGTCACCGCCAGGCTCGCCACGGCCGCGCCGAGGAACAGCCGCTCCTCCCGCAGGCGGCGGGCGGCCGGGAGGAAGGCGAGCAGGGCCGCCAGCAGGGCCGCACCGCCCACGAAGCCCGTGGCGTCCTCATTGACGTTGGAGTCTCCCCAATAGCTCCCGTACCGGTCATCGCCGAAGGCGTTGGGCGCGAGGACCGCCACGAAGCGCTTCCTGAGGCTCTCCAGGCTCCGCTGGCGCTCGTCCGGAGTCCGCCAGCCGGCGAGGGGACCTTGCGCCCGGAGGTCCCGGATGCGTGTCTCCACCTGCATCCGCCGCAGGCTCTGGGGCACGTACCGGGCCGCCGGCATCAGGGCGGGCGCGGCGAGGCCGAGGGCGATTCCGCCGGCGAGGGCCCACCGGGCGAGGAGGCGAATCCGCACTCCTCGTTCCCTGCGGAGGAGCCGGGCCGCGGCGAAGAGCCCGCCCACGAGCACGACGTCCAGGATCGTCTCCGGGTGCCCCGCCACCAGCAGCGTGAAGAGGGCCGCGACGAGCAGCCCGAAATCCCGCCCCTCCTCGCGGTCGTCCGTCACCGCCAGGGCATAGAGCACGAGAGGCAGGAGCGCCGCCGGCGTGGCGAGCGGCCAGTTGAGCCACAGCAGCAGGAACCCGCCCAGGCCGTAGGCGAGACTGCCGAAGAGCGCCGCTCCTTCGGCGAGCCCCTGCCGGCGCAGCAACAGGAAGGAGAAGACGAGGGCGATCAGCACCTTGAGTCCCCCCGTCACTCCGATCGCCTGCCACAGCGGCAGCGGCAGCCCGGCGAGCACCAGGGGCTGGAACGCCTGGGCCTGGGGATCGGCCAGCAGCGGCATCCCCGCCCCCACGTCCGCGTTCCACGCCGGCCACCTCCCGGCCAGGAGCGCCCGGCGGACCTCGACCTGCAAGGGCACGATCTGCGTCACCAAGTCGAGCTGCAGGGTATTGCCTTCGGCGGGAGTCGCCATGTTATCCGGCGTCCGGAGCCAGGGCAGGATATCCACGGGAAGGAGGACCCGCCCCAGGAACAGCGCCGGGCCGAAGAGGATCACCACCACGACTCCGAACACGGCCCAGACCCGGCCCGGCACCGGCTCCCACCACCGCCGGAGAGCCCGGTCGAGGAGGAAGGCCAGAAGCGCGAGGTAGAGGCCCGGCAGGGAATTCATGAAAGACGCACCAGCCAAGCGGCCAGCGCCGTCAGTGCCAGGGCGGCCAGGACGAGCCCGGGGAGCAGCCCCGGCGCGCGGTAGATCGCCTCCACCCGGTGCTCGCCGGCAGGCAGCCACGCCGCGAGGAACGGCCCATTGGCGACCAGCGTGGGCTGAGGCCGGCCGTCCAGCAGGAGATGCCAGCCCTGGTCCTGATAGACGCTGGAGGCGAGGAGCCGGTCCTCCGTCAGCAGCGCCAGGGCGGAGAGGCGGGCCGGCCGCAGGGAGAGGATCTCCAACCTCGACTCCGCCGGCCGTGCCGCGCTCCAGGTCCCGGGCCGGCCGGGAGCCGGCAGCACGAGCGACCGGGCGGCGAAGTCGGGGTTCGACGCGATCCAGTCCGGCCAGGGCACGGCGCCCGGACCCTCGGTGGACGCGGGGAGGAACATCCGGGGAAGGACCCGCGTCCGCTCGAAGACCTGCGACGTCGCATCCCGAAACGCCAGCCGCTGGCCGGGTGGGACGGCCCGGACCCGGGCTGGCGCGAGGACCCACCGTACCCCCAGGAGCTGATAGAGGGGGTGCTCCCGCGACACGACGACGTGCTCCGTCGGATACGTCCAGGGGGCGCTCACCGGCCTCACCGTCTCGACGTAAAGCATGGGCTTCAAAGGACTGGAGACGCGGACGTCCGCCAGCCCATAGACCGAGGCCGCATTGGGCAGCAAGGTCTCCACCAGCCCGACCATCCGGGACCCCGCTGCCTGCTTCTGGAGGAACGAGATGGCCGGAGTCGTCGGATAGTAGGCGCTCCGGGGGAGGGAGGGATTGGCGGGGCGGTGGAGGGCGAGGAGCTCGAGGGTGAGGACGACGAGGAGGAGGCCGATGCGAGAGGTGTATTGAGCCTCAGAGCGCCCCCACCCGAGGGCCCTCACCCCTGGCCCCTCTCCCGCCCCCTCCCACTCCCCTCCCCGGGAGAGGGGAACCCGGTTGGAGCCGCCTGGCTGTTCTCCCTCTTCTCCCGGGGAGGGGGGTTGGGTGGGGGCGGGAGAAGAGGGCCGGGGTGATGAGGGTCCTGGGAGGGGGCGCTCTGGAAGGAGGAAGACGGCTCCCGCTGCCGCCACCGTGACGAGCTGGAGCCCGAGCCAGAACGAGCGGAGGGCCTCGATGTCCTTCACGCCCCCGGGAGGCGGCGAGCCGAGATAGCCCCAGGCGACGAGGCCCAAGAGGAGGACCGTGGCGCCGGCGATGGCCCAGCGCCGGGGGGCTCCCTCGCCGGAGCCCCAGCGCTCCACCGTGCAGGCGGCGAGGTAGGAGAGGCAGAAGGCCACGATCAAGAGGACGCGCCGGTGGCTGGTGAGCGACTGGTTGACCCCCGGCAGGACGGCCAGCAGCCAGGTCACCCCCGGAACGCGGATCGTCACTGCCAGGCTCGCCACGGCCAGCCCGAGGAACAGCCGCTCCTCTCGCAGCCGGCAGGCGGCGGGGAGAAAGGCGAGCAGGGCCGCCAGCAGCGCCGCGCCGCCCACGAAGCCGGAGCCATCCTCGTTGGTGTTGTCGTCCCCCCAGTAGCTCTGATAGCGGTCATTGCCGAAGGCGTTGGGTGCGAAGAGCGCCACGAAGCGCTTGCGGAGCCCGCCCGGGCGCCGCTGCCGCTCCCCCGCAGCCCCCACGTCGGCGACCGTGGGCCCCCTCCTTCCGAGGTCGGCGTTGCGTCGTGCCACCTGGGAGCTGCGCAGGCTCTGCGGGACGTACCGGGCCGCCGGCACCAGCGCCGGAGCGGCGAGGCCGAGGGCGATTCCCCCGGCGAGCGCCCAGCGGGCGAGGAGGCGGACCCGCGCGGGCCGCTCCCGCCGCCGCAGCCGGGCCAGCGCAAAGAGCCCTCCCACGATCGCCACGTAACCGATCGTCTCCGGGTGCCCCGCCGCCAGCAGGGAGAACAGGGCCGCGACGAGCAGCCCGAAATCCTTCAAAGCTCCCCGGTCGTCCGTCACCGCCAGGGCATAGAGCACCAGGGGAAGGAGCGCCGCCGGCGTCGAGAGCGGCCAGTTGAGCCACAGCAGCACGAACCCGCAGAGTCCATACGCCAGGCTGCCGAAGAGCGCCGCCCCCTCGGAGAGCCCCTGCCGCCGCATCAGCAGAAAGAAGAAGACCAGGGCGATCAGCACCTTGAGCCCCGCCGTCACCCCGACGGCCTGCCACAGCGGCAGCAGCAGTCCGGCGATCACCAGGGGCTCGAACACCTGGGACTGGGGATCGGCCAGCAGGGGCATCCCCGCCCCCGCGTCCGGATTCCACGCCGGCCACCGTCCGTCCCTCAAAGCCCGGCGGACCTCGGCCTCCCAGGGCACGATCTGCGTCACGAGGTCGAGCTGCAGCGTGTTCCCCGCGGGAGGCGCCCGCATCGCCTCGGGAGTCCGCACCCACGGCAGGATGTCCGCGGGCAGCAGCACCCGCCCCAGGAACAGCGCCGGCCCGAAGAGGATCACCAGCACCAGCCCGAGCACCGCCCAAACCCGGACCGGCACCGGATCCCACCACTGCCGGAGCGCCCGGGCGAGGAGGAAGGCCAGGAGAGCGAGGTAGAGTCCAGGCAGGGGGGCGAGGAGGCTCATGGAGGCACTACCCTCTTTTCCTCTCTTGCTACCCTCATGAGTACCCTCTTTTTGGAGACAGTACCCTCATTCCGCAGGCCCGAAGGGCCGACGGCATGTAGCCTGGGGCGCCAGCCCCAGGAACGCAGCCCCCACAATACCCTCAAGCCCTGAAAGGGCGGCAGCGGCGCCACGATGACCCCTCGATCCTGGCGGGTATAGAGATCCTGCCGCCCCTTGGCCTCGGCGACGTCGGTCAGCAGCCAGACGGAGCCGAGAGGGAGGGGAAGGCGAGTCAGGTAGTTGGCGCGGAAGGAGGTCATGGCGTCGGATGAATCAGAGATCAGGAGCGGCGTTCTTTAATGATACGGATGCCTTCGATGGCTGAAGGTCTAGGGATGGAGAACTGCATCTGATATTGTTCTAACTCTTTAGGGGTGGGGATCTGGAAAGAAAAGGTGCTATCACGAGAGTTTAGCCAATCGCAGAACGCCTCAGCATCCGAAGATCTGACACCCTCCACGGGAGAGGACGCTCGCCCGACAGGAAATCTGTAGCTTTGCCAATCCGCGGGTTGGCAAAGGTCCAGTTTCGCTCGCCTCTCGTTAAAGAAGAGTTGGTACTCGGCACAGGTAATCAATGTAGAGTCGACAAATGTCGTCTCATCCAACGCTATCATGTTACGTAAGCGCCGGGCCAACAAGGTTTCAGCAGCGAGCCGAAATCTTTCAGGATCGTTGTCCTCAAGCCCCTCCTTAAGAAAAACATCCACTTTAGCGCGCCAAAAGGGGTCGACCTCGCGCGCCTCTTCCAGAACATCTATCGCCAGCGCTAGAGTCAAGACCGTCGGTGGCTCCGACAAAAAACAGGCCTGAATAACGCCGCTGCCATCTCCTTGGGCTCCATACAAGCGGAGTACCTCATGCCACCAGGGATCTGCGACCATTGCTGCCACTTCACTTCCCAACGCATTCTCTCGGAGGTGCACAGCCGCCAGATATTCCTGAAAAACCAGATGGGTGAAGCTAAAGATCCCGTGTTCCCGCTCCAGCAACAGGCCACTGTTGTTTTCAATCTCCCTCAGAAACTCTGACTCTGAAGAACCCACTTTCTCGCCTGAGACTCTCCGAAGAGGCTCTGCTACGACCCTCGCGGCTTCCTCTATAGGTATCTCCCGCCTTTTCGCACACATCAGGTAGTATGCTAGAGGCTGGAGGACCCGCTGTTTCTGTGCCGGAGTCAAGTCGCCTTCGATCCCCCTCGCTCGTTGCCTCTTTCCGAGAAAGACTTCAAAGATCTCGGAATACAACTCTACACGTCGCCCCGGAAGGCTGCTCCGGAACCGATGTATGTTGGCGATCATGGTGAGCAGGAGCGGGTTGACCGCCAGATCAGCCAACGTCTGGGAGTTCCTCAATCGATTGAGAAGATCTACCGCACCCTCGTTGGCCTTCATCTCGACACCAGGATCGAGCTTCCCCGAGGCATGGATCTCGTTGGCTCGATACCAGTTGTGGACAAATTGGTAAATTTGAGTGCGGTCAAAGGGTTGAATCTCAAGAACGGTGACGCCAGCAAGCGGATTAGAGCGATACCCATGGGGTCTAGAAGCAATAATGAAGCGATTTCTCGGGTAACTTGTAATCTGTGTTTCGATCCATATAGCCGCCATTCGTCGGACATCCACGCCACCGACTTCGTCAAGACCGTCTAGAAGAACTAGACATCGGCCGGCCTGCAGACTCATCTCAAACCAACCATCTGGCGGAGACGGCCCCTGCTTCCGGGCCATTTCGGTCTCACTGGCTTTAGATAGAGAATAGGTCGGATTCTCCTGTATACTTCCTATGTGATCTCGCAGGAAGAGCAGGATTGGCACGAGCCTCAGATTCGGACGTCTTTTGGTTAACTGCAATGCGGCCTGCCTAAGCAGCGTTGTCTTGCCTCCGCCTGGGGGACCAACAATGGCGAAATGGTCGCCTGTGCTTTTGTCGGTATGCATATATTCCCAAATCCCCGTCTTGAGGCTCGATGCAGTAACTGGATGGCGTAGGGGATCAGAAGATGTCGCATAAGCGGGCCTTGGCTCAATAACGAGGTCCACAAAGACCTGCTCCAGTTCGAGATTATAGGTGCTTTGAGTAGTAAGACCCTTTACGTCAAAATCCCGATGGCGGTAGAACATCCATTCGAGATACTTACGCCGATACCTGGAGATGAAGAACAGCAGTTTGTGACTTAGTGATTCGGCGACCTCATCGAACCAGAACGTGGTAGAAGCTTTTTCTTTCGCCCACTCTGCAGTAAAAACGGCTCGGTAGAGCTGGTTTCGCACCTTCAGGATACCCTGAGAGGAGGCTTTGACAATTCCAAATAACTTCAGCAGGCTATGAGCGAGCGATTTGGGATCGTCAAGGATGGCCTCTCCAGCATGAATACGCGCATAGAGTTTAAGGGCTCCCCTTGACTGCCGTACTTCAGGAAGCCTAGAACGTAGATAACTTATATTTTTGTCACTACGTTGCGCTTCAGGAGATAAGAATTTCTCAGACACCAAGCTCTCAACGAATTCTTCTGGTTGAAGTTGCGGCGCCAGATTCAACTTCTTACATTGCTCTGATACATAAAGGCAGAGAGTCTGAGTGAGGTACGGGTGTCCATCTGTCCAGTAGAGAACCCTCTGGAGGAGCCTGTCCCGAGTTACCTGTTCAGGGTGAAGTTCAATGGATAGGGCCGAAGCTGCTTCCTTTAGAGTGAAATCGGAAAGGTCAATTCTATGGCCTATGTTAAACGGTGTCCGTTTAGGATCATTAATAAGTTGATCTGGAGTCGCTGAGCCCACTAGTGCGAAGGTGAGTTGCGAAAGGACAGGTTCAAAAGCGCGCGCATTATGCGTTGCTCGGATCGCGGCAAAGAAGTCACTGGAAAAGGGTAAGGCCGTGGTGGTCTCAATCTCGTCGAGAAATATTGCTGCACCATGGGGGCCGGCCTCGAGGGCGATGCAGCGGAATAATTCTATCAGGCGCTGTACGGCCGGAAGATTGGAGCGTTCGATCCACCATGGCTTGAGGGGGAAGGAAATTCCAAGTGGGGCGTGAATAGCATGCGCAATGCCAAAGTACCAAGACTCTTGGGCTCTCTTGTCGTCGCGCTGGGTTCCAATCGCATTAAGGTCGATCACTGCAGTGCGAATTCCCAGTTCTTGAAGGCGAATCGCCGTATTGGCAATCAAACTCGATTTTCCCATTTGGCGAGAAGTCAGGATATAACACAAGCTTCCTGTTCGCATCCTCTCGAACAGTTCTTCGTCAGCTTGTCTCTTTACGTAACTTGGATGACCCGGACGGAGCGGGCCGCCGGAGACGTAAAAAGGTGACTTACTGGATATCAAGGCATTCATATATGACGCCGGAAATAATCATAGTAGAGGTTGCATCGGAGGCTCGCCTCACGGCGGTCATGTCCGCGAACTAGGCCGGCTGCGAGGAGGCGCTGAAAATCCATCTCGTTTTCGCAGGACGACCTGTGAAGTATCTGTTTCAATGACTTTAGGAGGCGAGGATTCTGACAGAGAACCCAGAGATGGCGTCGCAAATGATCTCCGAATGGTCCTCTGTCATCGGCCGCGGAGGCGCTAAGCTCGTTCAGAGTGTGTCTATTCGACTGGATGTCATATAGGGCTTGTCGGAGTAGATACGGCTGGCCCCCAACTAGTCGCCACAAAGTATAGAGTTCTCCTTGATCCGTTAGTGGGCTGCCGTACTTCGTATTGAGTTCTCCGGCTTCGTAGAGAGTGAAATCTTCCACATGTAAGCGCAGCCCGACATTGAAGGGTGAGTTGCTTAGATTTTCGATCCAAAGTGCGGGGTCGGTGGCGTGCGCTATGACAAGGCTAAGCTGATTCCAGGCGGGAGAAGTGGAATGCTGAGATTGCCAACTGCGCACGGCGTAGAAGAAGTCGTCTTTGTAGGGGTAGTCGAAGACCCGATCTACTTCGTCGATACAGAGCAGTAGAGGGGCTCCTACCTCATGAAGTACTGCTTCGAGAAACATCATGAAGCTTGTCTTCTCTCCCAGGTCATTGTCCCAAATATCAGACGGCTTGATGGCGAGCCGTAGGGAACGTGAGATTCGAGCTGCCATATTGCGTAGCAACGAGCGGAGGCTGCGAAGGTGCTTTTCGTCGAGAGACTGGAAATCGAGGTAGACAGATCTCTGGTCGTCCTTATCAATCGAGGCATGTAGGCGAACGAGCAGAGAACTCTTGCCGATTTGTCGTGGACCGCGCAATATTATGGTAGCCCCCTCGTAATGGAGGGCGGCTTCGGTGGCCTCGTCGACCGCTCTCTTAATATAAAAAGGGGAATTCAGGCGAACTGCGGCGGTTTCCGCGCCAAGTCGGAGATCGGCCACCGGAAGAGGCATTCGATCATCCCGGGATGGTAGCGAGGATTTTGTGTTCAATTCAGGAGAACGCTTATCTGTCTCTGAATTAAATTTCCTATTGAGTGCATCCCAAACCCTGTCACAGACCAAGAGAAAGGTTTCAGAGGGTCGCCACAAGATAGATTGAAGAGGATTTAGATACGCACCTATATCATAGGGCAGGTCCGCCTCGAAGGCAATCCTGATGGGGAGGATCACAAGATTGCCCTGCTGCCCCAGATGATGAGCTAGGCGGATTTCCTCTCTAACCATATCGCTACGAGTTGCGCCTTCCGATACGAGCACGATAAAGGCGGATGAAGCTCGAATGTTTCGGTCGATTTCCGCTGCCCAGCGAGTCCCTATTCTAATGCCTTGGTCGACGAAAACCTCTGCTCCTCGTTCCTTAAGATACTTGGTGAGAGTCGCAGCCAAGTCCTCGTCAGGCTGGATATGCCGGTAGCTAATGAAGATCTTTGTCATGAAGTCAACTCGTCTGTTCTCTCGAAATCGGAAGATTCGCTCAAACCAGGAGACACCCGGCGAGGATGCTAGCTTCGCTTCTCATGTCAATTCTAACAGAAGCGGGGCGGTAGGCCAATGCCGGTCTGGTGGCAGTGTAGGGGTGGACATCTTTCCAAGGTAGTGTGCGACGTTCTTGAGGGATACGCCGGTCCACCCAGCGGCTCCGCAGCTTGGACCAGACGTCCGTGACCAGGCCGGCGATCAGGACGAGCAACTCCCAGAGGATGAGGAGAGGGATCGCCGTCCTGGGACTTCGGGCAATCTCCGGCTTGAAGACGGCGACGAGCCCCGGCACTCCGACCGAGCCCGCGAGCAGCAGGGCGATCGCAGACCAGCGACTTGGCGTCGGCGAAGCGGGTGGGTTCATGGGGATCTCTCCGGGTCGCCTTGATTCTACAGGTGGATCGCCTCCTCCTCACCACACTTCCCGCGAACCCTTCAACCTCGGCTTTCAACCTTGCTCCGCCTCGTCCCAGCCTTGCGGCGGCGTACGTGAGGCTTGCGGAGAGACCCGGCAAGCTCGTGGCGAGGTGACCCGGCTTGCGTCGCCTCATCCCAAGCTTGACGCCTCGTCTCACGAGCTTGCCGCATCGCTCTGCAAGCTTGCCGTGCTCCGCGGCAAACCTGAAACGACTTGCCGCAAGCTCGATCGAAGCGGCGCAAGGCTTCGGACGTGCCGTCTGGGGCACAGCCCCAGGAAATGGAGTCCACCAGTCTAAAGCCCTGTAGAGGCGAGATAAAAGCCGGATCACGCCCCTTCAGGGCTTTCGGGGTTTGGGCTTTCTGTTCCTGGGGCTGCGCCCCAGGCTGAGGGAGGACGACCCTTCGGGCCTGAAGAACCAGCTTCTCAGACACCCGGAGAGAGCGTGACATGGGAGGGATGGAACGGGACGGCCTTACGCCTCGTTTCCGTGGCAGCGGGTTTGCAGTCCGAAGAGAGGCGGGAGCCCTGAGATCGGGCTGCTCTAGGAGCCTGTCGGGAAACCGCCATAAGTTGGTGACTGGGGTAAAATGGTCGCCATGGAGACGACCCGGTTCCTACCCTACACGCCAGGCCAGATGTTGCTGCTTCCTCCCGACCTTCGCGAGTGGTTGGAGGAGGGGCATCTGGCCTATTTCATCCTGGATGTGGTGGAGGCGTTGGATCTGTCCGAGATCTACGCCTCCTACGATGGCTCCCGT
>DATARR010000040.1:0-12512 GCA_036264085.1 Thermoanaerobaculia bacterium
AGACGCGGCCGAAGTGCTCCCGGTCGGGGAAGATCTCGTCCTGCAGCGGGAGGAAGACTCCGGCCGAGTCCACCAGATAGATGATGGGGAGCCGGTTCTCCAGGGCGATCTCCTGCGCCCGCAGCACTTTCTTGCAGGTCAGCGGGAACCAGGCCCCGGCCTTCACCGTGGCGTCGTTGGCGACCACCACCACGTCCCGGCCGTGGATGGCGCCGATCCCCACCACCACGCCGGCCGCCGGGGCGCCGCCGTACTCGCGGTAGAAGCCGTCGGCCACCCAGAGCCCCAGCTCGAGGAACGGCGTGCCGGGATCGCACAGGGCCTCGACCCGCTCGCGGGCCGTCATCTTCCCCTGGGCGCGCTGCTTGTCCTGCGCCTTCAGGCCGCCGCCTAGGCGGATGCTGTCCTCCTGCTCGCGCAGCCGCTCCACCTCGCGCCGCCAGTGATCGGCCTGACGCTCGAACGCCTCGTTCCGTTTGACCTTGCTCTCCAGGATCGCCACGAGCCCTCCCAAGAAAAACCCGGGAGATTATATGGGAGGCGGCGAAGGGACCACGCCGCGTTGCGGCATGATCCTTGCTGCCTCCTTCAGAGACGACCGGCCGAAGAGCGGCCGGTCCACACGCAAACCACTGAAAGGAGTCAGCATGGCCGCTACCACACACATCCTCGAGGGACGCTGGAAGCAGCTCAAGGGCGCGGCTCAGCGTACCTGGGGCAAGCTCACCGACGACGACTGGGACCGCGCCGCGGGAAACCGCGACAAGCTGGTCGGCGCTCTCCAGGAGCGTTACGGCTGGGAGAAGACCCGGGCCGAGTCCGACTTCGACAAGTGGGTCGACTCCGTGAGCGCCGATACGAGGGAGCCGGAGAAGCGCTGAGTCTCCTCTCGGATAGGATATGAGGAGGGCGGCCGGCCAGGCCGCCCTTTCGTTTTGCTAGCATGCCCGCATGAAGATCCACCTCCTCGCCTTCGCCAGCGCCGGCGACGCTCTGGGCGCTTCCGAGATGGAGCTGGAGATGCCCGAGGGCAGCCGGGTCTCCGACCTGCGCGCGCGGCTCGACCGCGAGCACCCGGGGATGGTCCCCCTCTGGCCGCGGCTGGCCGTGGCGGTGGACGGCCGGGTCGTCTCCGTCGAGGAGCCGCTGCGGGACGGCGCCGAGGTGGCCCTGCTGCCGCCGGTCTCGGGCGGGAGCGGCGAGCCCCCCCGGGCCGAGCTGGTCGACGGCCCTCTCGACACCGGCAGCGCCGTCGCCGCCGTGTCGGGCCCGGGGCGGGGCGCCGTGGTGGTCTTCCTGGGCACGGTGCGCGACCGTCACGCCGGCCGGCCCGTCGAGAAGCTCACCTACACCGCCTACCGTCCCATGGCCCTGGAGGGGCTGCGCCGGATCGTGGCCGACCTCGAAGCGTCGGCCCCCGGCCTGCGGGCGGCGATCGTCCACCGTCTGGGCGAGGTGCCGGTGGGCGAGGCGAGCGTCGTCATCGCCGTCGGCTCCCCCCACCGCGCCGCCGCCTACGAGGCGAGCCGCACGGCCCTGGAGCGCCTCAAAGCCGAGATCCCCATCTGGAAACGGGAGCACTACGCGGACGGCGAAGCGGCGTGGCGGGAGGAGGAGCCGCTGGTCGAGACGAATCGTTAGGAGCTCGTCCGGTTTCGGATCCTTAGACTCGCTTGGGAGATCACCGAGAACGAGCCGGGCATCTCGGCCCCGTGCTCCCGGAGGGCGGCTCCGACGAGATCAGCTTTGCTTTCCGGCAGAAGGCCGGCTAGACGAATCAGCAGAACTCCTTCGCTGGCACGTTGCTGCCGGAAGATGAGCTCGCCGAAATCCTTGTCAGAGGTGACCAGGAGCGCGCCCGTCTTACTCGCGAGCTCAAGCACGAGCTCGTCACCGATCCCCGGATCGAGCTCGGCTATGTAGGTGATCTCGAACCCATCCCGGCGAAGGCGATCGACGATTTGGCGATCAACTCCCTCGTCGGCGATGAGCTTCAAGCAGCCTCGTGGGGGATGGGGTAGACCACGTCGGCGCGAAGGGCCTGCGCGGCGAAATCCAAAGCCGCGAGGACGCCTTCCCTGGTCAGACGTGGGTGAGAGGCCAGAACCTGCTCGATCGTCTCACCCGCCGCAAGCTTCTCGAGCAGCGACTCCACGGTGATCCGCGTCCCCGCGACCACGGGCTTTCCCATCATGACCGACGGGTCGGATTGGATCAGGCTCCTCTTCATCAACAAGAGTATACCCCCTAGCTCCCACCCCCCGCCGAAGCCATGAACGCGGCGATGTCCTTCTTGAGCTGCTCGCGGTCGGCGCGGCGGATGTACATCATGTGGCCGGCCTGGTAGTAGTGCAGGCTCACCCGCTGCCGGTAGGCGGGCTCGAAGCCGAGATGGTCGAAGGTGTACTCGGTGGCGAAGAACGGCGTCGCGAGGTCGTAGTAGCCGTTGCCCACGAAGACCTTGAGGGCCGGGTTCTGGGCCATGGCCTTGCGCAGGTCCTCCGCCACGTTGACGTAGGAGTTCGCGAACTCGTCGTAGCTCCACGGACGCACCCGGTCGGTGAGGATCTCGTAGGGCAGGTCGCTCTTGAAGCCCAAGTCCTGGCTCACGTAGTTGTTGAGCATCGCCGTGTACGTCCCCTGGATGGCGGCGTAGCTGGGATCGGATTCGGCGGTGGCGCCGGCGGCGTCGCGGTCCATCCCCTTGAAGCGGCCGTCGAGGCGGCCCACCGTCGTGCGCTGATCGCGCAGCAGCTCTTTGACGAACTCCTGGATCGCCGGCCGCAGGTTGACGCGCGAGACGAAGTCTGCGGACAGCCCCGTGTAGCGCGCGACCTTGGCGGCCGTGTCCTTCCACTCCTCCGGCGTCAGCCCGTTGCCCTTCGCCAGCGCCAGGGTGTACTCGCCGAGGGCGAAGCGGCGCGCCTCCGCCGTCGCCTTCTCGACGCCGGCGGCCTGGAGGTCCGCGGGCAGCCGCTTGTGGTACCACGCGATGGCCGTGTAGGTGGGGAGGAAGAGCGGGTAGGGCAGGTCGTTGCCGACGTCGAAGCGGGCGGTCTGGAAGTTGAGGATCGAGGAGAGCAGGACGATGCCGTTCAGGTACATCCCGTGGCGGCTCTGGAGGACGTTCGACAGCCGCGCGGAGCGGGTGGTGCCGTAGCTCTCGCCGGCCAGGAACTTGGGACTCGACCAGCGGCCGAAGCGGCCGGTCCAGAGGCGGATGAACTCCGCCACCGTTTCGGCATCCTCCTTGACGCCGTAGAACTTCTTGGGGTCCACGCCCGGCACGGCCCGGCTGTAGCCCGTGGTCACCGGATCGATGAACACGAGGTCGGTGACGTCGAGGAGCGACTCGGCGTTGTCCCCCAGCTCGTAAGGGGGTGGCAGGGCCCACCCTTCATCGTCCGTCTTCACCCGCCTGGGTCCGAAGGCGCCGAGGTGGAGCCAGACGGAGGACGAGCCCGGGCCGCCGTTGTAGGTGTAGGTGATCGGCCGCTTGGAGCGGTCGGCGACGCCGTCCCGGGCATAGTAGGTGAAGAAGATCGAGGCCCGGGCCTTCCCCTCCTCGTCCCGCAGGACCAGGGTGCCGGCGGTGGCCGTGTAGCGGATCTCCCTGCCGCCGATCACCGCCTTGTGCTGGGTGGTGGCCAACTTGTCTTCGACTTTGGGCGCGGCGGCTTCGTGTTTGGCGGCCGGCGCCTTCTTCGGGGCGTCGTCGGCCGCGTCGGGCTCCTGGGCGGCGAGCGGAGCGAGAGCGAGAGTGAAAGCGAGAATGGTCCAGAGGGCTGGCTGGCGCATGGCGGGGATTATCCACGAAGTGAAGGGGAAAATGCCCCCTCTCCTTGGAAGGAGAGGGGGAAACCGTCCCGGGACGAGGCAGCTACGGGCAGGCTATGGGCAGGAGAATGCCGACGTGTCCTGCACCGGAGCGTAGGCCCGGCCCCGCGGGTTGAAGTAGGTACGGGTGACGCCGGTCTGGCTGTCGGTGACCCGCAACGTGACCTCGACGTCGGTCAGACCGCTGGCGAACACCCAGAGGTGGTCGTTGACGCCGCAGCCGTTCAGCACCTTCACCGACAGCTCGACGTTGTCGGGGCTGAAGAACCAGAACTGGCCGAAGTCGTTCGTCTGCGACACGGCGTGGGCCGGTCCGGAGCCGTTGAGGATGGAGTCCGAGGTCCGCCAGGTCGCCTCGACCTTGAACCGGCTGCCTTCGAGGCACAGCGTGGCCGGACCCTCGACGCAGGCGGTGGGCCGCGAGACCGGCGTCAGGACGTTGAAGAAGACCTGCTCGGCGATGGCGCGGCCGGCGGCGAGGCCCGCCGTGTTGTCATATTGCCAGTGGATGCCGCCGTAGATGCGGCTCTGGCCTGCCTCCGCGGCGGCCTGCGAGAAGCTGGTGAACGACCGCTGGACGCCCGGCAACCCGTCGGAGGTGGTGGTGAAGTTGAACTGGTCGGAGCCGAAGAACAGGCCCAGGATGCGGGCGGAAGCCGAGCTGAAGGTGCTGTGGCCCGAGATGAAGGACGGGAAGTTCGGCGTGACGATGAGTGGGGTCCAGGTGGCGTCCGGGTCGGTGTTGGGATTGCCGTCCGTGTCGGCGTTGCGGATGCCGGTGATGGGCCGCCAGTCGATGTAGTGGTACTTGGCGTCCCAGGCCACGATGGCGGCATCGGCCTCCGCGATCCCCAGCAGTGCGAAGAGGCGGGCGTTCTGCACCAGGGTCAGGTTCCGGGAGGCCGAGATCCCCGCGGCAATGACGTGCCAGTGCCCGGGCGGGGTGGCGGTGCCGCCGCCGTCCGCCCAGAAGAGGGCGATCTGCGTCTGGTCGGCGGTGCGCGCCGTGCTGTCGACTTTGCCCAGGAGCTTCACCGCGTTGAAGGCGGCCGTGTACTCCGCCGACGGCGCCGTCGGCGGCGGGGCGGGGCGGAACCGCGCCACGTCGTCGATCCCCCACGGCGTGACCGAGGGCCAGTTGGGCAGCAGCGGATCGGCATTGGCGGGAGGCGTCCTCGACCACCAGAGAGCGCCGAGCGGCAGGTTGGCGGTCACCACGTCGGCGGAGTGGTCGTTGGCGCGCAGGGCCAGGACCTTGCCGGCCACCGCCTCGCCCCAGGTGATGCCGAGGGTCTTGGCCGGGCCGGCGGGGACGGAGCCCAGCGAGATCGAGTATTCGCCATCGAGCGCCACCTGCTGGGCCGGGAACAGGGCCACCAGGGTCTTGTGAGCAGCGGCGATGGCCGCGGCCTCGGGCGAGGCGCCGGCCGGAGCCGGGTCGGTCACGGCGTAGGGGGCGTACCGGCCGACGAGGCCGTTGACGGCGTCGAAGACCGCCACCTGCACCAGGGCCAGGGCGCGGCTCGCCTTGGGCGGCGGCGTCTTGTCGGTGCGGATGGCCCCCAGCAGGGTGTGATTCCAGTCGGTGACGACGTCGGCGCGGGCCGGCCCGGCGAGGCCGAGCAGGGCCGCGGCACAGAGCCCCGAAACAAACAGTTTGCGCAACATGATGTCCCTCGCTTCAAAACCATGGAGACGAAACCCTCCCAGGCCGCCGGGGCTGCCGGGAGGTCGACTGGCGATTGAACGCCTGATGAGAATACAGGACGGAACCCCCCGGCTCCAAGGGGGGTTCCTCAAACAGGCCTGAATCGGCGAGCGCCTAGTACCGTGGCACCGAGGGATCGACCTGGATGCTCCAGGCGTTGATGCCGCCGGCGAGGTTGACGGCGCGGGAGAAGCCCATCTGGCGCAGGAAGCTCGTGGCCCGGGCCGAGCGCATGCCGGTGTGGCAGAGGGATACGATGGTGGAGGCCGGATCGAGCTCGCCCAGCCGGTCCTGCAGCTCGTGCAGGGGGATCAGCGTCGAGCCTTCGAGGCGGCCGATCTCCCACTCGGGGGGGTTGCGCACGTCGAGGACGGTCAACGGCCGCCCCTCGTCGCGCCAGGCCTTGAGCTGGGGCGCCGAGATCTCGAACGCCTCCTCCACCGTCTCGGCGTGCGGGTCGATGCCGCAGAACTGGTCGTAGTCGATCAGCCCGGTCTGCGTCGGATGGTCCGAGCAGACGGGGCAGTTCGGGTCCTTGCGCAGCTTGAGCTCGCGGAACTTCATCTTGAGGGCGTCGAACAGCACCAGGCGGCCGATGAGGGGATCGCCGGCGCCGACGATCAGCTTGATCACCTCGTTGGCCTGGAGCGAGCCGATGATCCCCGGCAGCACGCCCAGCACGCCGCCCTCGGCGCAGGAGGGCACGAGCCCCGGCGGCGGCGGCTCCGGGAATAGGCAGCGGTAGCACGGCCCCCGCGCCCCCCAGAAGATCGAGACCTGCCCCTCGAAGCGGAAGATGGAGCCGTAGACGTTCGGTTTGCCCAGCAGCACGCAGGCGTCGTTGACCAGGTAGCGGGTGGGGAAGTTGTCCGTGCCGTCGACGACGACGTCGTAGCCCCGGAACAGCTCCAGGGCGTTCGACGAGTCGAGGCGCACCTCGTGGGGGACGACCTTGATGTGCGGGTTGAGGTCCCGCAGGCGCTCGGTCGCGGCCTGGATCTTCGGCCGGCCCACGGAGGCGCGGCCGAAGAGCACCTGGCGATGGAGGTTGCTCTCGTCGACGACGTCGAAGTCCACCATGCCGAGGGTGCCGACGCCGGCCGCGGCCAGGTAGAGGCCGAGGGGGGAGCCCAGACCGCCGGCGCCGATGGTCAGCACCTTCGCCGCCTTGAGCCGGCGCTGGCCGGCGGTGCCCACCTCCGGCATGATGAGATGCCGGCTGTAGTGGCGGAACTCGGCCGGCGACAGCTCCGGCAGCTCGTCGATCTCGCGCGCCGGCTCCAGGACGGAGACGCCGGGAGCACCGCCGGCGATCGACGGGATGATCGACAGCGTGTCGCCGGCGGCCACCGGGGTACCCTCGCGCTGGAGGTGCCGCACGTCGTCGTCGTTGAGGAAGATGTTGACGAAGGTGCGCAGCGCGCCGTCGTCGCCGTAGAGGTGGCGCTGGAGCGCCGGATGGCGGCGGGTGAGGTCCTGCATCGCCTCGCCGACCGTCGCTCCCTCGACCTGGATCTCGCCGTGGTCGCCGGTGAAGCGGCGCAGGGGGGTGGGAATCTGAACCGTGACGCTCACTTAGACCGCCTCCTTCTGGACGCCGATCGCCTCCTCCTCGAACCGCTCGCGGTCGTCGGAGAGACGCCAGCTCCGGGTGTCGGCCACCTTGCCGCCCGCGACGGACACGATGACGTAGGAAAGCCCGGGCCACGCGTGCTCGCGATCGAACTCGCTCGGCCGCGCCGGATGGTCCGGATGGGAATGGTAGTAGCCGGCGACGTCGAAGCCGAGGGCGCGCGCCTCCTTGTTGGCGGCGAGCACGGTCTCGGGACTGATCAGGTAGCGGTTGTGCCGGCTCTCCTGGCGCTCGTTGCTCACCGGCAGGACGCGCCGGACGGTCGTCCCCGTCCCGGCGTCGAACCGGCCGATCAGAAAGCCGCAGCACTCTTCCGGGTAGCTGGCGGCCGCATGCTCCTGGACCGCCTGCAGATCGCCGGACGTGATCTCGAGGGTGAACATGACTCTCAAGGCTCCTCCCAGAAACGGTCGGACAGGTACTTGTCCGCGCCGTCGCAGAGCACGGTGACCACCGTGCCGTGCTGCAGGTCTGCGGCGACGTCCAGGGCCGCCGCCACGTTGGCTCCCGACGAGATGCCCACCAGCAGACCCGCCTCCCGGGCGAGGCGTTTGACCATCGCGTAGGCCCTCTCGGTCGGCAGCTCCCGGGCTTCGTCCGCCAGCGCCGGATCGTAGATCGGCGGCACGATGGCCGAGGCCATGTGCTTCATCCCCTCCAGCCCGTGGAACGGCGAGTCGGGCTCCACAGAGATCAAACGCACCGCCGGCTGCATCGCCCTCAGACTTTTTTCCCTGAGAAAACGCCCGGCACCCATGAAGGTGCCGCTCGTGCCCAGACCGGTGACGAAGTGGGTGATCTCCCCCGCCGTCTGCTCCCAGATCTCCGGGCCGGTGGTGCGGTAGTGGGCCCGCCAGTTCTCCGGATTCGAGTACTGATCGAGGTAGGCCCAGCGCTCCGGCTCCTCGGCCACCAGGCGCCGCGCCTCCAGGATGGCGCCGTCGCTGCCCGCCAGCGGATCGGTGATCCGCAGCTCGGCGCCGTAGGCCTTGAGGATGCGCTTGCGCTCGGGGCTCGCGCTGTCCGGCAGGCAGAGAGTCACCGGGATCCCCAGCGCCCCGCCGATCATGGCGTAGGCGATCCCCGTATTGCCCGAGGTCGCGTCCAGCAGCCGCCGGCCGCCCACGAACAGCCCCCGGCGCAGAGCGTCCATCACCATCGAGAGCGCCGGCCGGTCCTTCACCGAGCCCCCGGGGTTGGCGGACTCCGCCTTGGCATAGAGCCGCACCCCCGGCTTGCCTGTCAGCTCCGAGAGGTCGATCAGCGGCGTGTTGCCGATCAGCTCCAGGAGGTGAACGGGCCGCCGCCGGTCCAGGGCGGGAGCCAGATGCTCGAGGGCGAGGGCGACCGTACGCATGGTCGAAACACCGTAGCAGACGGGGGGCGGAGTGTAAAGATGATGAAGTCAGTCACGAATGCCCGGACCAGGAGCCAGCCTGTATCCTTGTCCAGAGAGGGAGGGATCATGAACGACAGCCCGCACACTGGAAAGGACCGGGTTCCCCCCGGCCAGTACGTCACTGACAAATGGCCGGTCCTCACCTATGGCCGCACGCCGCAGGTCGAGCCGGAGAAGTGGACCTTCCGCGTCTTCGGCCTGGTGGACGGCGAGAAGACCTTCTCCTGGCAGGAGCTCCAGGCTCTGCCGCGGGTGCGCGTCACGGCCGACTTCCACTGCGTGACCCGCTTCTCGACCCTGGACAACGGCTGGGAGGGGTTCGCCACCCGCGAGGTCCTCCGCTCCGTGCGAGTGGACCCGGAGGCTTCGCACGTCATGGTCCACTGCCACGGCGGCTACACCACCAACCTTCCTCTGGAGGATTTCCTCTCCGAGCGCGCTCTCTTCGCCGACACCCACAACGGCCGGCCGCTGCTGCTCGACCACGGCGGTCCGCTGCGTCTGGTGGTGCCTCATCTCTACGCCTGGAAGAGCGCCAAGTGGGCGAACGGCGTCGAGCTCCTCGCCGCGGATCAGCGGGGTTTCTGGGAGGAGAACGGCTACCACGCCTACGGCGATCCCTGGCAGGAGGAGCGCTTCAGCTCCCAGGAGACCCGCGAAGCCTACCAGGTGCGCCGGCGGGCGAAGGAGCTGGGGATCGTGCCGGAGGATTAGAGGCCGCCGGAGACCGGTATCCTCAGTCGCTCACGTTCCCACCGCGTCCGGCGAGGACGCGGCGGGATCTGAGAAGCCGGGCTCCCGGCCGCCACAGCGCTCGAGCGCTGCCCGCAGGTCCGCGAACCCCACCGGCTTTTGCACGAAGTCGTCCATGCCGGCGACGAGGCACGCCTCCCGCTGCTCGCGCAGGACGTTCGCCGTCATGGCGACGATGCGCGGCTGCCCGTCGCGGGGAAACTCGGCGCGGATGCGTTTCGTCGCCTCCAGGCCGTCCATGCCCGGCATCTGGACGTCCATCAGGATGAGATCGTAGGGCTGGCGGCGCAGCGCCTCCAGCACCTCGACGCCGTTGCCGGCCACGTCGGCCAGATAGCCCATCCTCTCGAGCATCAGCAATCCCACTCGCAAATTGACGGAGTTGTCCTCGGCCAGGAGGATGCGCAGCGGCAGACGCTCGGCCAGACGGGGGCTCGCGAGAGCGCCGGCCTCGTCGGCTCCGGCAGCTCCCGCATCTCCCGCAGATAGCCGGGAGGGTGCCTTCTCCGCAGGCCGGCAGCGCACGGTGAAGAAGAAGGCCGAGCCGCGGCCCGGCTCGCTCTCCGCCCACATCCGCCCGCCGAGGCGCTCGGCGAGACGGCGGCTGATCACCAGCCCCAGACCGGTGCCGCCGTAGAGGCGGGTCATGGACGAGTCGGCCTGGCTGAACGGCTTGAACAGGCGATCCATCCGGTCGGGCGGAATGCCGATTCCCGTGTCGCGCACGGCGAAGCGCAGCTCGGCGAGGCCGTCCTTCTCCGCCCCGGCTTCGACCTCCAGGCGCACCTCCCCCCGGGGCGTGAACTTGATGGCGTTGTCCAGCAGGTTGACGAGGATCTGGCGCAGGCGGGCCGCGTCGCTCTCGACGGCGGCGGGAACGCCGTCCGCCATCCGGCAGTGGAGGGCCAGCCCCCGGGTCTCCGCCTTGGGCGTCAGGATCCCCAGGGCCTCGTCCAGGCATTCGCGCAGGCGGAACGGGGCGATCTCGACGTCGAGCCGGCCGGCTTCGATCTTCGAGACGTCCAGGATGTCGTTGATGACCTCCAGCAGCGCCGCGCCGCTGCTGCGGGCCGTGGCCACGTACTCCCGTTGCACCGGCGACAGGGGTGAGTCGAGGAGCAGGCTCATCATCCCCAGCACCGCGTTGAGGGGGGTGCGGATCTCGTGGCTCATGTTGGCCAGGAACTCGCTCTTGGCCTGGCTCGCCTCCTCGGCCCGGTCCCGTTGCAGCCGCATGCCGCGGCTCTGATGGACGATCGCGACGTTGACGGCGGTGGCAAGGGCGAGGGTGGCCAGGCGCGCGATCTGATTGTCCCAGCGGAACGAGCCGTACGTGGGGCTGGTGAGGGGGACACCCGTGGCCGCGCTGCGCGTCACCACCCAGGCGACGAGGGCAGCGTACTGGAGCATGGCGGCGAGCCCGGCGACGATACACATCCGCACGTCCTGCCGCAGACAGGTGAAGCCGAGGGCCAGGAAGTAGAAGAGGAAGATCACCCGGCCGCTGACCACCGCCATGGGCTGACCGCCGGCGATCAGAGCCAGGTTCACGGCGCTCACGATGCTGACGTCGAGGATGCAGGTGAAGAACCCCAGCCAGCGCGGCGGTGACGCCCGGCGGGCGAAGCGCTTCACGGCGACGCCCAGGAGCAGGGTCGCCAGCACACCCGCCAGGGCCACCCACGGTTCGAGATCGGGAGGCTGGAAGAGGATGTTGCCCAGCGGCATCAGGCTCGCGACCGCCGCGGCCCAGATGCGGACGCTCGCCGCGAGGAGCTCCCCCTCCCGGCCGACCCGGGCCGAGGCCGGATCGGGACGCGCCCAGGCGCGCAGCCGTCTTGCCAGGTGGACGATGATCGCGCTCGCTCTCTGGAAGAAGTCGCCGTTCATTCTGCCACGGTTCGGGCTTTTACCCCTAGGGCAAACATTACGGCGACCTGGAAATCCTCAAGACGTCCTGGACAAGCCCTGAAGCCCGGCAAGCCTTGCACCGCTGCGAAAAAATTTAGAGCTCCTCGGCAACTCTACGGCGAGTTGGGCAAGCTCAGACGTCGCGGAAAACTTTACGGCGCCGTAGCAAGCTTCACGACGCCATGGAGGACGTCCGGCGGCGCGGCAAACGCTGCGGCCCCTGGCAAAGCTTCCGGCGGCCGGGACGAAGTTTGCTGGCCTGGAAAGCGTTGCCGTGGCCTGGACGAGGCTTGACACGGCAGCCAGCTCAACGGCGCGCCGGAGAGCTCCACGGCACCATGGGAAAGGTTTGACGGCGCGGCGGACTTTACGGCGACGAGGACAAGGTTTGACGGCGTGCCAAACTTTACTTTACGGACCCTCCTGCACTGCCGGGACGAAAAAAGGAGCGCACCGCGAGGTGCGCTCCTGGTAAGTCCTGCGATTGTCGCTACGGCTTGGAGTTGACGTCCGCCGCGGGATGGGCGGGGGGTATGGGAGTCGTGGGCGGAGTGGACGGCGGCGGGGTCTTCGCCTTCCGGGGGGCGCGGCCGCGGAAGGGCTGCATGCCGAACTCCGCGAGCTTCTCCGACCGGTTGCCGTAGTGCTCCTTGAGGAACCGCCCCATGCCCGTGGCCAGCCGCTGAGCTTCCACGACCAGCTCCTTGAGCCGCTTGGAAGAGTCCTGCTTGCTGGCCGTGAGCGCAGCCTGCTGCTGGGCAATCACCTTTGCATCGCCCAGGACCTTCTCCAGCCGGATGCGGGGGCCTTCCAGATGCGGCAGGTCGGCAGCGTTTGCGGCAACCGCAACGGTGAACCGCGTCAGCTCGCCCAGCACTCCTGAGTACGTCGTCTCGTTTGGCATTTTACTTCTCCTTTCAGCCCTCGAAGGGCTTGAGCACCGGCGTCTCCTTGACACCGGTGAATCCAATTCAGTATCCTCACCAAACCATCTCTTATGGGGTACGACCTCCGTATAGTGCATGAGTCGATGGCCTATGTCAATAGGGAAGTTGCCGGTCCTCGCCGCATGCGATAAGATCTGGATTCGAAGGAGGTAGGACCACATGCCGATGACGCGGGAGAAGAAGCGGCGCCTGGAGGTGATCGGGGACCTCATCGCGGAGAAGCGGTCGATCACCTCGCAGGCGGAGCTGGTGGAGCTGCTGACGGCGATGGGGATCAAGGCGAACCAGTCGAGCGTCAGCCGCGACCTCCAGGACCTGGGGGTC
>DATARR010000091.1:0-49346 GCA_036264085.1 Thermoanaerobaculia bacterium
TCCCTGCTCTGGCCGCCGAACGGCTGGCTCGTCCCCATCCTGATCTTCGGCGTGACCGATCCCGACGGCGACCCCGTGACCCTCGCCATCACCGCCGTCCGCCAGGACGAGCCGCTCACCCGGGCCGGCGCTCCCGACGCGACCGGCATCGGCACGGCCCTCCCGTCCGTGCGGGCCGACCGCGCCGGCAACGGCGACGGCCGGGTCTACCACATCTCCTTCCAGGCCCGCGATCCGCAAGGCGCCTCCTGCACCGGGATGGTGACCGTCTGCGTGCCCCACGACCAGGGACAGGGGCGGGCCTGCGGCGACGGCGGCGGGCTCTTCGATTCGATCGGCTCGACGAGGTGAACAGGGCAGACCCGCCGGGCGGCTATACTCGCCCCCCATGCGAACCTGGCTGGCGCGGGGGACCCTCGCCCTGGTGGCGATCTACCTGCTGATCGCCATCCCGGCCGGCCTGCGCAATACCTTCCTGCGGCTGCGCGCGGCGGCAAGGACGGCGGGTCTGCCCCCGGCGGCGGTGCGGGCGCGGGTCTTCGGCCCGGCGTACGTGGCCGCCATCGAGCAGATCCGGCGCGCCATCCCGGAAGACGAGCCCTACCTGCTCAGCGCGGCCGGCAAGCCCTACCTGGCGAGCGAGCTGGACCAGCCGGCGGCCATGCTCTGGGTGCGCTTCGACCTCCTGCCGCGCCGCGCCATGGTCCTGCGCCAGGGCCTGCCGCCCGACTGCTGGCGCCAGCAGGTGCGCTGGCTGGTGGTGGCGACCACCCCGGGCCGGCCCCCCGTGCTCCTTCAGCGCCCCGTCACCGCCCCGCCGCCGGGATGCCCGCCGGCGCCCTGGCTGGGGACACCGAGGTCACCGAAACCGCCGAGGCCGCGGCCGTGACCGCCGCCTCCGTGGCCGCCAACCTCGGCGGCGTCGTCCTCTTCGCGCTGCCCGGCCTGGGGCTCGCCGAGCTGCTGGCACCGCTGCGCCGGCTCTCCCCGCCGCGCCGCCTCGGCTATGCGTACCTGCTGGGCGTCGCGGGGATCGGCGGCGTCCTCTTCCTTGTCTCCCACCTGTTCGGAGTCCCGCTGCGCCGGCCGGTCCTCATCGCCGTGGCCCTCGCGCCGACGCTGCTGGGACTGGTCGCGTGGGCGCGGCGACGCCGGCCGGCGCGGGTCCCACTCACGGGTCCGTACCGTCGCCGGAATCCCTGGCAGACCCTGGCGATCCTCGCCGTCGCCGCGGTCTGCCTCGGACCCCTGGCCTCGTCGCTGGCCGCGCCGCTGGCGGATTGGGATGGGCGGATGACCTGGGGACCCCTCGCCTCCTACATTCGCCACGAGGGGACGGTCGACGCCTCCGTCCTGCGGGACGACCACTGGTGGGTCATCCACCCGCGCTATCCCCCCCTGCTGCCGCTGGTCCAGGCCGTGGTGCAGGAGACCTTGGGCGCCGGAGAGGACGAGCAGGACTTCCGAGCCTTCTACGCCGTCTTCCTCGTCGCGCTGCTGCTCGTCGTGCTGGACGGCGCCCGGCGCGCGGCCGGCCCGGTCGCGGCGACCCTCACCACCCTGTGCGCGGCCCTGCCGCCCTTCTTCAGCTACGGCGGCGGCGGCGCCACCTCGGCCTACAGCGACCTGCCGCTCGCGGGCTTCTACGGCGGGGGAGCGGTGCTGCTCCTAATGGCCCAGCCGAGCCCTGCCAGCGGCTTCGCCGCCGGCTGCCTGCTCGCCGGCGCCGTCCTGACGAAGAACGAAGGCGCGCCGCTCGCCGTGGCCGCCCTGCTGCTGGCGGCCGTGCGACTGCTCCGCCGCCGGGGCCGTCCCGCGGCGGGCGCTCCCGGCGTGGCCTGGTTCGGCGCCGCCGCGGCCCCGGTTCTGATCGCCATCGCCCTGCTCGCCTCCTGGCGGGCCGCCATCCCGAACCGCGCCGACGAGGACTACCTCGGCACCCTCCACCTGGCCGACCTCCTCCGTGGCGCCGTCTCGCGCCTGCCGGTGATCGTCCCCGAAGCTCTGCGCTGGACCTTCCGCGGGTCCGACTGGCTGGGCTTCTGGATCCTCTTTCTCGCCGTGCTGCTCGCCGGCTGGCCCGCCCTGCGCCGTCCGGCCGTCCGCCGCCTGCTGCTCGCCGGCCTCGTCCCCGCCGCCATCGGCTGGGCGGCCTACGCCGTGAGCACTCGGGTCACCGACCTCATCGGCGAGACCTGGGAGCGCTTCCTCCTCCAAGGCCTGGCGCCCCTGACCGTCGTCTTCGCCGCCGCCCTCGGGCACAGCCTGCGGCGGATGAGAGGCAGAATCCTATAGAGTAGATGCGTCAGCAGCTTGGAGGTCCCACTTGGAGGTCGATATGGAAATAACGCTTGAGGTGCCGGATCAATACCTCGTCGACTACGATCCAATCGAGTTGGCCAAGCGGATCAAGCTCTATGCGGCAGTGCTGATGTTCCAGTCTGAAGAGCTCTCTGCTGGAGCCGCGGCGGATCTTGCCGAAGTCGACCGTTTCACGTTTGCCGCGGAGTGCCAGAAGCATGGTATCCCGTTGGTGAGCTATCCGGCTGATGATCTCCGCGCGGAGGTGGTCGCTTTGCGGACGAAAGCTTGATGCTGGTCGTCGCGGACACCTCTGCACTCGTGGCTCTCGCCGCATGTGACGCACTGTCTCTCCTTGACCATCTTTTCGGGGAGGTTCGCGTCCCCCGGGCGGTCCTCCGGGAATGCACTGTGTCCGGCAAACCCGAGGCTGAGCGACTGGAGGCGTATCTTTGGCACAAGGTGGCCGACGTTGACCTCAAGGATTTCATCATCGCGGTCGCTGGTCTGGGACAGGGCGAGCTCGAAGCCATGGCTCTCTGCAAGCGCCTGCGAGCCGACCGAATGCTTGTGGACGATCATCGTGCTCGTAAAGTGGCACGCCTGAATGAGATCGAAGTCGTCGGGAGCCTCGGAGTCCTGCTTGGAGCCAAGGAGTCCGGACTCATTTCAGAGGTTCGCCCACTCCTGGATTCCATCCGGGCTGCTGGTGTGCACTACAGCGAACAGCTCGTAAACGAGGCGTTGAGTCTGGCAGGTGAGCGGTGAGTCCTGTAGGAGGCACTGCTGTAGCCCTCCGACCTCATCGAGACTTGGGGGGCCCGCGCCTGACCGTTGGTACCTGACGCCCCAGTCAGGCCCGCCTCCCTTCGCCGCGGAGAGGACGCAGCTCCTCCCCAGGAGGCGGGCCTCCTATGGGCGGGACGGCGGCGTCCTTGGACTCGGCGGCCGCCGTCCCTTCTCAATTGTCAAAGAGCACCTCATCGCAGCGGTCACGCCCGGACGCATCCGAGTGTAGGACTCCACGGTATGCGGTAGAATCCCAGAACCAGAGAAGGGCGTCAAGAGAAATCTTGACACGGCATCGCACAGTCTGTATTCTATGCGCACGTTAGAGGAGGAGGCGCTGGGCTTGGCCGGATTCGAGATGCCGCCGCCTGAAACGCCTCTCCTCCGGCTGAAACAATGGAAAAGCCGCTGAAACAATGTTCTACGGCGGCAAACAATGTTTGACGGCTTTTTTCATTGTTTCCCGCCGCCAAACAATGAAAAAAGCCGTGGAACATTGAAAAAGCCGAAGAAACATTGGAAAAAGCCAGGAAACATTGGGAAAACGATTCTGCCACTCTAAGGCTTTTTCGGCCTCCACTGTGGCACGACAAAGAATCTGAGGCGACTTTGGGAGGCCCTATTGACAACGACGCGGTCTTTGTCTACGCTCTCCTCGTTGCTCGACAGATGTAGGCCGCGCTGGCTCGGGACAGGCAATGGAGCCTACCGAGATATAGAAAGGAGTGTGTACCGATGAGGCGGGATCGTGGGCCGCCCTGAGCCGAGAGGCTCGTGGCAGGCAGACTCGAAGACGTAGCACGGAGAAGCTGTACCCAAACAACCATGAACTGGAAAGGAGAAGAAGATGAGAAAAGCAGTCGTGTTCGCGAAGAGGACCAACACCTGGGAGCTGCTCAGCGCCAACCTCAAGCCCCACCTGGCGGAGATGCCGTACCTCCAGGACATCGTCAAGGAGCTGGACGGGCTGATCACCCAGGGCAAGTCGCTGGACCTGGCACAGGAGGTGGCGCGCGGGCAGTTTCAGGACGCCGTCCACCAGCGCCAGGGGCTGGAGAAGCAGGGTGAGAGCCTGCGCCGGCGGGTGGAGTCGCATCTGAAGGGGAGCTTCGGCTTCACCAGCGACGACCTGGTGAAGTTCGGGGTCCGCCCCCGCAAGAGCGGTCCCCGCGGTCCGCGGCAGAAGAAGCCGCCGGCCGTGACTCCGCCGCCTGCCGTCAAGTAGGTGTTCGTCGGCAGGACCCGATGCAGCAAAAGGGGGGCCGTCCGGCCCCCCTGGTTTCACGTTCTGATTTCACGTTGATGTAGCGAGATGCTGTTCATTGACAATTGAGAGGGATGGCGGCCGCCGAGTCCAAGGACGCCGCCGTTCCGCCCGAAGGCGGCCCGCCTCCTGGGGAGAAATTGCGTCTCCCCGCGGGGGAGGAGGCGGGCCGGCAGATGGCGGATTACATGCGCGCGATCGTGGACGGCTACCGCCGCGCGCCCAAGGACGATCTCCGCATCGGCGTGGCGCTGGCCCGACTGGAGTGCCAGACCGCCTAGACGCACCTCGGGCCGTGTTCGTACAACAAGATGAGCGACGAAGGAGAGACGCCATGCGAACCCTGGCCATTTCGGTCCTAGCAGCACTCTGCCTCTGCGGCACAGCCACGGCTCGGAGAGGTTGCAGCGTCGATACAGATCCCTGGCTCGTGGTGCACTTCATACGCAACGTCAGCAACGACTCCGGCAGCAACGACACCCTCTCGTTCGGGATGCTCGTGGTCAGCAAGGGTGGAGCCGTCACCCTATCGCGCAGCGACAAGCAGGGCTGCTGCTCCTCCCCGACGGGTTCCTTTGTCAGCGGACGCCTCGAGCAGCAGGATCTGGAGCGACTACGCCAAGCGGTCTCCAAGGCCTCGAACACATCCGCCGTTAACTGCTTCGTGCCCGACTTCAACGACCCTCGCCCTGGGCTTACGACGACCGGTGGATCCGAATTCAGCGTCTATCATGGCGGCGCAGCAACGGTCCGCTTCAACATCCAACACTCGGATCCCGACGTACCGGTTCCTCAGTGTACCGCCGACTTCGCGGCTCTCGAAGCAGAAGTCGTCGCCCTCGAAGACAAGCTCCGGCAAGGCGTCTCGCCCCTCCAGTGTGTTCCCTTTAGACCTCGAAGCTGAGGGATGCCTGGGCTGGACAAAACGATCTCCAAGACTCTGAAGATCAAGGTCTCTCCCGACCGGCCTGAGCAGTGGGCGGCGGTCGCCTGATCAGGCCGAGACTGAGGCACCGGCATCAGCGAAAGCGCCGGCTTCAGGTCTCCTTTGTCTGAGCACGCCTCTCCCCAGGCGAGCACCCGAAAAACCGCCCCTCCTCTTCTCCTGAAGGGGCGAACACCGCTGCAAAGAAGGGGCGGAGGGTCAGGGACCAGGGGACGGGCTACGCGTCTTCAACGCCCGCGGGGGTGGTGGCCAGGGCGGTGCTGGGGCCGCAGCCGCAGCCCGGATCCTGGTTGTCGTCGGCGCCGCGCACGAGCCCCAGCTCCTCGGAGCTGAGCTCCTGGGCGGTCACTCGGGCGAGGATGCGCTGGCGCTTCCTCTCTTCATTCTGGGTCTTCATCGTGACAAGTCTCCTATCGGAGTCGCACCCGGACTGTCCGGGTGAGCCTGGCAACCGGATTGCTCACCCCTCTACTACGTCGGGGACGCCCAGAGGTTTGTGGAGGTGGACATGGCGCGCGGCCTCGTCCCGCCAGGTCCGCCTCCGATGCTCTTGATACTCTTCGAAGCGGAGGACCTCATGATCGTCGCGCCAGGTGAAATCACGAAGACCCGTCAGCAGGAACTCGCTGAACATATCGAGGAGAGGCAGCCCCGCCCGGGTCTCGAGGAACAGGAACTGGCCCTGGGGATTGACCTCCAGGAAGATGTGCTCGCCGTCGGGAGCCACGACGAAGTCGAGCGAGCCGTGGACCAGCCCGAGGTCTCTCAGCAACCGCCGGCAGCCTTCCGCAACCTCACGCGGCAGCTCGTAGGGCTCCATCTCGATCTCGAGCTGGCCTCTACGCCAGTCCGTCGCCGCGCTCTCCTTGGTTTGCGAGTGGATGCGGATGGCCACGAGACAATCTCCCAGGCACGCGACCCGGATTTCGAAATCTTTTCGTAGCATCGGTTGGAAGATGCCCGGGCACAGCCGCAGCACGCCGTCCTCCGGAAGCTGGTCTTCCGTCACCGCGGCGGTGTAGGCCCCGAACACACGTTCCACGCGCTCGCCGGATTCATCGCGCGCGACCCACGACGCCGGCCGCAGCAGCTTGTGGGCGATCCGGCCGCCGTGTTTGCGGAGGAAGGCCCGGATCTCCTCCGGATCGTTGCTGAGCAGCGTTTCCGGGATGGCGAGGCCCACCCGCACGGCACTCCGCAATTGGCAGGCTTTCTGTTGGGCCACCACGTCGCTCGCCGGGGGGTTCACCCAGAAGGTGTGGTCGCCACGATGGAGGAAGGGAGCGACGCCCGCCAGGAAGAGCGCGCACTGCCGCGCCGTAATCTCCTTGTCCCCCGGGTGCATGTCGTCCGGCAGGACGGCCTCCCCGGGCCGGCGCGTCCAGACCGCGTCGAACGGCTCGCTATGGTCCTCTCCCGTCACGTCCGGCCCGCGCATGAGGAACCGGCCCGTCCGGTCGTCCGCTGCCAGGTGCACGGACAGGCTGAGGAGAGTGGGGAAATCCGGCGTCAGGAGACATTCGCAGTCGTGGCCCTTCTTCCTCAAGGCCCAGGCGACGGCGTCCGAATGCAGATCGCCCGCTTCCGAAACGATCAGGACGCGTTTGGGATTCATGCCAGCCCTCCTTTTGGAGGGAGATACGGCGGCCGGGGCTCCAGGTTTCAGATCCAGGGCGAGGCCTGCCAGACACCTCTTGCCGAGGAGCCTGCGCGGCAGGAAACCCAAGCAAGGGCCCGGCGCTCGAGCAACCCAGTTGTGAGAGAATTCTTGCAGCGGCTGGCACCGGGAGAGCACCGGGAGAGGGGAAAGGCCGTGTTCAGAACCTTGCCGGGAGAGACCACTTCCAATGAAGGTTGCCGCTTACCAGGCTCCCCTGTGCGCCACCAACTCGATGGAGATCCTCGGTCTCATTCGCGAACAGGTCGACGAGTGCGAAGCGAAGGGTGTGGAGATTCTATGTTGCCCGGAGGGCGTATTGGGAGGCCTGGCGGACTCCGTGAGCCGGCCCACCGACATCGCGATCGACGTGGAGGGTGGTCAGTTGCAAGCGCTGCTGGCACCGCTTGCGAGTGACAGGGTTGCGACCATCCTGGGGTTCACGGAGATCGATCGAGGCGGCCGGCTCTACAATTCTGCCGTGGTCCTTCACAAGGGGTTGATCCTCGGCATCTACCGCAAGCTGTACCCGGCGATCAACAAATCGGTCTACGAGGCTGGAGACAAGATGCCGGTCTTCACGGTTGGCGACCTGACCTTCGGAATCATCATCTGCCGCGACTCCAACTATTACGAGCCGGCCAGAATCATGGCCTCTCAAGGGGCGACAGCACTGTTTGTGCCCACGAACAATGGCCTCCCTCCGGGGAAAGCAGGACCGGAGCTGGTCGCCCAGGCAAGGAACGTCGACATCGCCCGGGCGATCGAGAACAGCGTCTCCGTGATCCGTGCCGATGTCGCGGGGCGCACTGAGGGCCTGGTGTCCTACGGCTCCTCCGGGATCGTCGATTCCGAGGGCAGGGTGCTTCAGTCAGCACGGCAGCTTGGCCCGGACCTCCTCGTGGCTGACCTTGGCCGTGAACCGAAGCGGCGCAATTGCGATAGGCTTGCGAGCCGAAGGTCCAAAGACAGAGGGAGGAGAAATCATGGTGACAGAGAACACGATCACCGCCCGCGAGCAGGCTGAGATCGAAGCGGCCAACGCATCGGGTCATACCCCCGTCGTCTTCGTGCACGGCCTCTGGCTCCACGCCAGCAGTTGGAGCCGGTGGATCGACCTCTTCCGGGAGGCCGGCTACGCGGCGCTCGCTCCAGGCTGGCCGGACGACCCGGAGAGCGTCGAGGAGTCGCGGCAGCACCCGGAGGTCTTCGCCGGCAAGGGCGTCGACGAGGTCACCGATCACTACGCTGCGATCATCCGCCAGCTCAAGAAGTCACCCGTCATCATCGGTCACTCCTTCGGCGGCCTGATCACGCAGCAGCTCCTCGGTCTCGGCCTCGGCGCGGCCGCCGTGGCCATCGATCCCGCGCCTTTCCGGGGCGTGCTGCCGCTGCCCTTCTCGGCGCTCAAGGCGGCCTTCCCCGTGCTGGGAAACCCGGCCAATCTCAAGCGCGCCGTCTCGTTGACGGCGGAGCAGTTCCGCTTCGCCTTCGCCAATGCGGTCTCCGAGCAGGAGGCGGCCGAGCTCTACGCGACCTTCGCCATTCCGGCCCCGGGACGGCCTCTCTTCCAGGCGGCCACTGCGAACATCGACCCGACCACCGAGGCCAAGGTGAACGTGAAGAACGCCACGCGGGGTCCGCTCCTGCTGATCTCGGGCGAGAAGGACAACACGGTTCCCTTCGCCATCACCCATGCCGAGTTCAAGCAGTATGAGAAGTCGGCCGCGGTCACCGAGTTTCAGCAGATCGACGGCCGGGGTCACTCGCTGACCATCGATAGCGGCTGGCGTGAGGTGGCCGACCATGCGCTGGCCTTCGCCAAGCTTCACGCAGCCTGAGCAGCCCGCGCCGACTTGATATAGGTCACTCTTCTGTTTCGGTCTCTGGGGAAGAGCCCCCGTCCTCTTTTCCCGAGGGAAAGAGGACGAGAGGTCTCCAAGGGTGTCAATAACAAATGCAGCTTTCCCCGGTGGGGCACTGTGCTCTCGTCGCGCACTGGATATCGGTGCTACTGCTGCAATATCCCTGGCCATCGACGCATGCCGACTCCAAGGTCTGGGGTTCGGGCAGGGCTTTCGCAGACGGCACGGCCGCCAGGGCAGCCACCAGGACAACGGCCAGAACCACCAGACTACGAAGAAGCTTCTGCATACCGTGCTCCCTTCTGAGTTCCTGCCGGGGGAGAATCCCCCTCATCTAAGTAGGTGTGCGAAGGCCGATTTACCGAGCCGCAGGAGACGCCCGCCGTCCCCGGGGTATATGAAAGGTTATCGTCGTATCGGGTCTGGGCGTCTCTACGGAACGGTCGTGGTGAAAGGACGTCTATTTCTGGTAGGGCACCCGCTCGCGGATCTTGTTGAATCCCAGTCTCTGGAAGAGCTCCTCGACGCGGGCCGGATCGGCGCCGCGATATTCGAGGTCTTTGAGGGAGGCGTTGACGCCGGGGACTTCGCGGGCGACGGTGGCGAGCTGCTTGGAAAGGAAGGCGAGGTCGCGGTTGGCGACCAGCTTGGCGTGCAGGGACTTGGCGCCGCGGAGAGAGGTGGCGAGCCCGGGGAGCTCGTCCAGACGGGCGTAGAGGTCCTCCAGGTGGCCGAAGCGGGCCAGGAGCTCGGCCGCGGATTTGCCGCCGATCCCCTTCACTCCGGGGATGTTGTCCACACTGTCGCCGGCGAGGCCGAGGTAATCGGTCATCTGGTCCGGCCGCACGCCGAACTTCTCGAAGACGGTCTCGGGGTTGAGCCGGATCCCCTTGCCGAAGTCGAGGAGGGAGGTGTGCTCGTCCACGAGCTGGGCGAGGTCCTTGTCCGAGGTGACGATGACGGCGCCGTGCTTTCCCTTCTCCAGCCGGGCGCAGAGGGCGCCGATCAGGTCGTCCGCCTCGTAGCGGTCGTCGACGAAGGTGGCGGCGCCGAGGGCGGCGGCGATCTCTTCACAGGCCGTGAGCTGGGCTTCGAGCTCGGGCGGCGGCAGCACCCGCTGCTGCTTGTAGGCGGGGTAGGCGTCGTTGCGGAAGCTGGAGCTCAGGCTGCGGTCGAAGGTCACGGCGAGATGGGTGGGCTTTTCGTCGGCGATCAGCTTGAGGAGGAACGAGGTGAAGCCGTAGGAGGCCGCAGCCGGCTCGCCCGCGGGCGTCTTGATGCTCGACGGCAGGGAGAAATGGGCCCGGAAGATGTATGGGCTGGCGTCCACCAGGTAGACGGTCGCCATCGCCTACGTTCCCTCAAAGAACGACCGCACGGCCGCCCCCACCGCTTCCAGCTCCTCGTTCGTCAGCTCGGGGAAGACGGGGAGGCAGAGCACCTCGCGGCCCGCGGCCGTGGCCACGGGCAGGTCGCCGTCGCGGACGTCCACCAAGCCGGCCAGGGCGGGCTGGTGGTGGAGGGGCGAGGGGTAGTGGATGGCCGAGGCGATGCCGGCGCTCTTGAGATGGGTCATCAGTTCGTCGCGCCGGGCGGTGCGGATGGTGAACTGGTGGTAGACGGACACCACCCCGGGCCGGTCCGGCAGCAGGCGCAAGTCGCCCACGCCGGCCAGGGCGCCGTGGTAGCGGCAGGCGATCTCTCCGCGGCGGGCGTTGTCCGCGTCGAGCAGCGGCAGGCGGCAGTTGAGGACGGCGGCCTGCAGGCTGTCGAGACGGCTGTTGGTGCCCACGGCGACGTGATGATAGCGGGAGCTCTGGCCCTGGTTGCCCAAGGTCCGCACCCGCTCGACCAGCTCGCGGTCGTTGCCGGTGGCGGCGCCGCCATCGCCGAAACAGCCGAGGTTCTTGGTGGGATAGAAGCTCCAGGCGGCGAGCTGGCCGAAGCCCCCGACCCGCTTCCCTTTCCAGCGCGCGCCGTGGGCTTGGGCGGCGTCCTCCACCAGCCACAGGCCGTGCTTCTGGCAGAGGGCAAGGATGGCGTCGACGTCGAAGGGCCGGCCGTAGAGGTGGACGCCGAGGATGCCCACGGTCCGCGCCGTGACCCGGGCCGCGGCGTCCACCGGATCGAGGTTCAGGGTCTCGGGATCGACGTCGGCGAAGACCACCTGGCCGCCCAGCAGGGCCACGGCCTCGGCGGTGGCGAAGAAGCTGAAGGCGGGGACGATCACCTCGTCGCCCGGCTTGAGGCCCAGGGCGCGCAGGGCGAGGATCAGGGCGTCGGTGCCGTTGCCGAGAGCGACGCAGTCCGCGACATCCAGGTAGGAGGCGAAGGCGGCTTCGAACTCCCGCACCTCGGGGCCAAGGACGAAGGAGGTCTCGTCGAGGATCTTCCGCCAGCGCTCGTCGAGCTGGGAGGCGATGCGCCGCCGGGTACGGCCGAGGTCGAGGATGGGGACGTTCATGGCGGGGCGGATTCTATCCCGGAGCCATCGGGGTGGCGAGCGGCGAGCGGCGACGTTGCTCAATCTGCCGGCAATCCTTCGGCTGACCGTCTTGAGGCTCTCGCCGACAGCGGCGAGGCTTTCGCCTGCAGCGGCGGGGCCTTCGCCGACAGCGGCGATCTCCGGGAACCCAGACGAGGACCGGATTTGCACCAGCCACGTACCGGACACTTCGCGGCTACCTGTCGGCCCTTTATGTACTAAACTGAGAGCAGAGGACGGCCCGCCTACCGACTTGCATCACCAGAAAGGAGACTAACGTGAAGAAACACCTCAAGAGACTCGTGCTCCATCGAGAGACACTATTGGAGCTCGATCGGCCGGACATCCGGTTTGCAGTAGGGGGTTGGGGTGATACTGACCTTCGTGCCTCCTGTCCAGACGTCTGCGAATACAGCTATCCGGTTCTTGCCACCTGCAACTCCTGCCAGCAAACCTGCACGACCAATCTCTGTTGACCCTTTCCTTAAAATACCGAGACCGGAGGAGCGGGCCGCTCCTCTCTCCAACCGTGCTACCGCGGGGTATGCCTAAGCGCCCACACAGACCTCGCGACCGATCGCGCTCTGGGCGGCCGGCAGCGGCGGGGCCTTCCGCACCCTCTGGCTAAGATAGCGGTCGCAAGGGATACCGCGTCCACGGGGTGTCATAGACGACGATCTCGCTCCCGCCCATCGTGACGTTGTTTTCGATCTCCAGATGATGGACGGGCCGGAAGCGGGGGTCGCGGGCGACGCCGCGCACCCAGGAGGGGAAGATTACGACGTAGTCCGGCCGCCGGCGCTCGACGGCGGCCACCATGGCGTCGTCCCAGGGCACGCCGGCCGCCGCGGCCCGCTGCACCTCGCGGCGGATCTCGGGCGTGGCGATGCTCGCCAGGTCGACGATCGGGTTGGGGAGCAGGTACTTGATGGCGCCGATGTCGTTGACCGCCAACACGGCCTCGGGGGGGACGCGCGCCGCCAGCCATTGCGCGATGGCCACGTCGCTCTCCTGGACGTTCGCCACGTTCTGCACGTAGAAGTCTTCGCCGCGGAGGAGGGTGGCCAGGGTGGGGGCGAAGAGGACGCCGCCGCCGAGGATGGCCAGGGCCATGCGCAGGACCGGCGAGCGCGGGAGGCCTCCCAGAGCGCGGACGGGGCCTGCGAGGGCGAGGAGGCCGAGGATCACCAGCACCGGGAAGAGGGGGAAGTAGTAGCGGCCGAAGTTGCCCAGCATCTGGGTGGGTCCCGGGGTGAGCACGGAGTAGGCGAGGGGGAGGCCGAAGAGCCAGAGGGCCGGCAGCAGGCCGCGGTCGCGGGGCGTCCCCAGGCGGGTGGCGAGGGCCACGGCGCCGGCGCCGGCGAGGAGGGTCATCCAGGGCTGGGGCTGGAAGAACAGGTTGAGGACGTTGGCGAGGTAGCGCTGGTTGGGCAGCAGCCCGTGCGCGCCGCCGCCCCCCTTGGCTGCCCAGGTGGTGGGCAGGACGGAACCGCCCGCCCATGCGTAAAACAGACAGGGGCCGGCCAGAGCGCAGACGGCGAAGGCCACGCCCAGGAGCAGGGTGCGGAGGGAGGGGGGACGCCAGCGGGGTGACCCCTGGAGGCCCTGGGAACCCTCTTCCGGAGCGAAGACCAGAAGGCGGTCCACGAAGGCCAGACCGAGGAGCAGGACGCCCTCGGGGCGCGCCAGGGCGGCGACGGCCAGGACACCCGCGGAGAGCGGAGGCCGGCCGGGAGCGGCGCGTTCGCGCAGGTGGAGGATCATCCCCCACAGTGAGAGTAGGATGAAGAGCGGGATCTCCATTCCGGACAGGGCGGACCACACGAGCCAGCTCGTGGCGAGGGTGAGCCCCGCGGCCAGTGCGGCGAGACCGGGCGAGAGGCCCAGCTCGCGGCTGAGGCGCCGGGTGGCGTCGACGCCGGCGAGGTGGAGCGCGATGCCGAGGGCCTTGACCCAGGCGATGACGTTCCCGGGGAGCAGGAAGAGCAGCGACAGCAGGGCCGTCCACAGGGGGGCGGTCGAGCCGGTCACGAGGTGGCCGGGGTTGTAGGAGAGACCGTGGCCGCGGGCCAGATTGCGAGCGAACTGGAGATGGATCCAACTGTCGTCGAGCGGAAAGCCGAGGCCACCCTTCAAACGGGCGATCTCCGCCAGCAGGTAGCGCAGGCAGACCACGGCGCCGGCCAGGAGGAGGAGCGGGCCGGCGGGGAAGGGGCGCCGGGGGGAGGACGCATCCTCGGGAGAGACATTGGGAGAGGTCATGGGAATCTCACGGATGCAGCGGAGCATACACAACTGGCGAAGACGGGTTTATGATCGCGGGTCCCATGACTCTCACCATCCTCGAACCCCGACGCCGGCGGGCGGCCCGGATCGCCCTGTACTCCAGCCTGGTGCTGGTGGGGGGCGTCACCTTCGGCATGGTGAAGCTCCTCGACCGTCCCCTGAAGGCGCACCGCAACGAGGAGTGGGCGCAACGCGACTACGCCCACATGCCCGAGGTCAAGCTGCTCCAGCAGTACGTGCAGATCGACACCAGCGAGGGCACCGGCGACGAGATGGCGGGGGCACAGTTCCTGGCCCGCCAGTTCGCCGCCGCGGGCATCCCCTACCGCATCGAGCCGGTGGGGCCGAAGAAGGCCAACCTCTACGCCTGGCTGGACGGCAAGGACCCCCGTCCGCTGGTGCTCCACAACCATCTCGACGTCTCGGCGGTCGATCCCAAGGAGTGGTTCTCGCCCCCCTTCGAGGCGCGGATCGACGGCCCCTGGATCTATGGCCGCGGCGTCTTCGACATGAAGAGCATCGCCATCGCCCAGATGCTGGCGATGATCGACCTGAAGAAGAGCGGCGTCCCTCTGAAGCACTCGGTCCTCTTCCTCGGCACCAGCAGCGAGGAGCGGGGGAGCCGCCTCGGGGTGCGCCGCCTGGTCCAGCTCGATCCGCAGAGGGTCCGCAACTTCTGGGCGGTGCTCACCGAAGGCGGCGTAGTCGAGGCCCGGGCCCGGGACGAGATCAAGTTCTGGGGCACCGAGGTCGCCCAGCGGCGCTACGCCGACCTCACCGTCTGCAGCGGCGACCGCGAGCCGCTGGAGCAGCTCCGCAAGACGCTGAAGGAGATGGGGCCCACGGAGACCGACCTGCGGCTGACGCCGGAGGCCGCGGCGACCCTCGCCGCCTACGGCCCGACCCGCGACCGCACGGACCTGCGCGACCTCGTCACCCATCCCGAGAAGGCGATGACGGACGTCGCCGCCTATCGCAAGCTGCCCGGCTATCTGCAGTCCATGCTGCGCAACGAGGCGGTGCCGTTCAAGGTGGAGGCGGCGCCGGGCGGCGGCTACGAGCTGCTGATCAAGTTCCAGCTCCTGCCGGGCGAGGATCTGGCGAAGGTGCGCGACCGGCTGGTGCCGCCCTGGCTGACCTTCGGCCTCACCACCCGGCTCGACGAGCCGGACACGGCCCGCGCCGGCAGCCCGCTGGACAACCCGGTCTTCCAGGGTCTCCAGGCGACCCTTCACGACAGCTACCCCGACGCCCCGCTGGGGCCCTACTTCCTGCCGTGGACCGCCACCGACGCCCGCTTCTTCCGCGCCCTGGGGGTGCCGACCTACGGCTTCTCTCCGTTCCTCATCATGAACTCGGACACCCTGCAGGTCGACGCCGCGAACGAGCGCTTCGCCCTGCCGGGCTTCGTGGACGGCGTGGCCCTTTACAGTAAGGCGGTTCGCCGCCTGGTGTCTGACACTTAGTGGTACGCGCCAGTGTCAAATTTTGTCGTGGCTGAAAGTGAAACTGAAGAAAACAAACAACTTACCGGACGAAGACCCCTGGCATCGACCCTGCTATATATCCGGGCGACAAGGCTCCGCGGATTACCCGGGGGCGAGAAGGAAAACCAGGGGAGGAGACCCTACCATGTTGATGAAGATCCGTAACCGGCAAAAGGGCTTCACGTTGATCGAGCTGCTGATCGTGGTGGCGATCATCGGAATCATCGCGGCGCTGCTCATCCCGAACTTCCTGGACGCGCTCCAGAAGGCGAAGCAGAAGCGGACCGTGGCTGACATGCGCAACACCGGCACCGCGATGTTCTCGTGGCTGACCGACCAGGTCGGCGCGGCCGCGGCCGGCCAGACCGCCACCGAGATCAACCTCGGCGACGCCACCGTCTACGGCACCGCGAAGACGGCCGGCGAGATCAGCACCTTCCTCGTGCCGCAGTACCTCCAGTCGGTGCCGGACAAGGACGGCTGGAAGCATGCCTACGACTACTACGTCGGTCCCAACGTGCTCGCCAAGAACGTCCTGGCGGTCCGCTCGGACGGCCGCGACACCGTCTCGTCCACCGACAAGTACACGGTCGCCGGCTTCGAGCCCACTGACTATGACCAGGACATCGTCTGGGCCGACGGCTTCTTCGTGCGCTGGCCGCAGAAGACCAACTAATCGAAACCAGAGCTGCTCTCACGAGTCTCTCGCCCGTCGCTAGGGGGCGCCCTCCGGGGCGACCCCTTTTTTTCGTTTACGCTACCCTCCTCATGCGCGGCCTCCGCTCCTCCCTCCTGCTCGCCCTGCTCCTGTCCGCGGTGCCGCCGGCCGCCCCGGCCGCCGCACCCGCGCTGTCGGAGGCGGCGGGCTGGCTGCAACAGTACCTGCGTCTCGACACCTCGAATCCGCCGGGCAACGAGCAGCGGGCGGCGGACTTCCTGGCCGGCATCCTGCAGCGGGAGGGCATTGCCGCGCGGACGGTGAAGACGCCGGAAGGCCGGGCCAACCTCTGGGCCCGGCTCTCCTCCCCGGCGAGCAGTGGCCGCGCCGTCCTGCTCCTGCACCACATGGATGTCGTGCCGCCCGGTCCGGGGTGGAGCGTCGAGCCGTTCGCCGGCCGGGTGCGGGACGGCTATCTCTGGGGGCGCGGCGCCCTCGACGACAAGAGTCTGGGGATCGTCCAACTCGCCGCCCTGGTGGACCTCAAGCGCCGCCGGGTCCCGCTGGCCCGCGACGTGATCTTCCTCGCCGTGGCCGACGAGGAGAACGGCGGCCTGCGCGGCACGGCCTGGCTGCTCGCCCAGCACCCCGAGCTCTTCCAGGGGGTCGAGGCGGTGGTCGGCGAGGGCGGCAGGAGCCAGACGGGCGCCGGCGGCAAGCTCCTCTGGTGGGGGGTCGAGGTCTCCCAGAAGCGCCCGCTCTGGCTCGAGGTCGCCACCTCCGGCCGCGGCGGGCACGGCGCGGGCCTCAATCCCGACAGCGCCAACCACCAGCTCGTCCAGGGGCTGGCCCGCCTGCTCGGCGCGCCCCCCAGGTTCCGGGTCAGCCCGCCCGTGCGCGACTACTGCCGGGCCATGGCGCCGCTCCAGAACAAGTACTGGCGCCGCATCTTCTCCAACGTCGACGCCGTGATCACCGAGAGCGGCCCGAAGGAGTTCCTGCTGCCGGGGATGGCGAACCTCTTCCTCGACACCGTCCAGGTGACCGTCCTGCGTGGCGGCGACCGCATCAACGTCATTCCCGCCTCCGCCTCGGCCCGGATCGACGTCCGCCTGCTGCCCGACACCGACGCGAACGCCTTCCTCAAGAACGCCGAGCGTCTGCTGGGTCCGGGCTTCGACGTCAAGGTGCTGGTGACCTCGCCACCCGCGCCGCCGTCGCCGGCCTCCGGCCGTCTCTACGGCGCGCTGGAGCGGGCCCTGCGGCCGGAGGCTCCGGTGGTGCCGGCGTTCATCGCCGGCTTCACGGATTCCCGCTTCTTCCGCGAGCGGGGCATCGCCGCCTACGGTCTGTCCCCCTTCCGGCTCGGCCCGGAGGACACGCAGGGGATCCATGGCCCGAACGAGCGGATCTCGCTGCCGGAGCTCGATCGCGGGGTTGATCGAATGCGCCAAATCCTATCTTTCTATGTCTCTGCAACGCAGTGACATCCTGTGGGCGGCCCGCTGACGTTTTTTGTTAGGAGGGCTTCTCCTCCGAACGCAGAAACCTTGGGATTTCAAGGGTTTAGGAGGAGCCTCCGGCTGGCACGTCCCTTGCCCTGAGAGAGGACATCACATCGCATGGGGGGAGACCTTGACCATGAGGCGTAGACTCGCAGGGAAACAGACGGGCTTTACGCTCATCGAGCTGCTGATCGTCATCGCGATCATCGGCATCCTGGCCGCCATCCTGATCCCGAACCTGCTGGACGCCATGCAGAAGGCGAAGCAGAAGCGGACGGTGGCGGACATGCGGATCACCGGCACGGCGATGTTCTCCTGGTTGTCCGACCAGGTGGGCGCGGCGGCGGCCGGTGCGACGGCGACGAGCATCAACCTCAGCGATTACAAGGCGATCACGCTGGCGGATCTCCAGACCCTCCTGGTGCCGGCGTACATCGAGCGGGTCGTGGACCGGGACGGTTGGAAGAACCCCTACCAGTACTTCCTAGACCCGGTGAACGTCCAGTCGCAGCACATCATGGTCATCGCCAGCGGCGGGCGCGACGCCAGCGACGTCTCCGGCACCTACACGGTGAACGGGTTCGATCCGACCGACTACGATCAGGACATCATCTGGGCGGACGGCTTTTTCGTGCGGTGGCCGCAGAAGTAGCCCGCTGCCGCCGGGTTGGCTCCTGGCGGGGTAGAATGCGGCGCAGGACTCCTTGCGAATGCGCCGCCGGACCGCCACGATCCTGCCAGCTCTCCTTGCGTCGATCTGGCTCCTGAGCTTCTTCGCGCCCGTGCTCTCGCCGCGGCGGGCGCTGGCGAACCGGGACGTTCCCACCTTCCATCTCCCCCTGCGGACGGCCTTCCGTGAGCTGGCGGCCTTCGGGCTGCCGGCGTGGAACCCCTGGCTGCACGGCGGCGCGCCCGTGCTGTCGAACCCGAGCTATGCGGCATTCTATCCTCCGAGCTGGCTGGTGCTGGCGGTGCCGCCCGCCTATGCCCTGAGCCTGCTGGCGGTGCTGCACGCGGCCCTCGCCTTCGCCGGCGCCGCGTTCCTGGCACGCCGCCTGGGCTGCGGGCGGGGCACGGCGGGGCTCGCGGGGCTCGGGTTTGCGGGGTGCGGTGCCTACGTCTCCTTCCTGAGCGCCTTCAACCTCTATTGGGGGATCACCTGGCTGCCCTGGGTGCTGGCCTGGGGGGACGAGGCGCTGTCGGCGCCTGCCGGGGAGCGATGGTGGCGGCCGGGGCTGCTGTGCGGCGGGGCCCTGGGGCTCGCGCTGCTCAACGGCGAGCCGGCCACGGCGACGATGATCGGCCTGGGCCTGCTGGCGCTGGCCGCGTCCGCGGCCGTCCGGCGGGGCGCCGCCACCGGGGCACGGGTCGTGGTGCCCTTCCTCGTGGGGGCGGCGCTCGCCGCGGTGCAGCTCCTGCCCACCCTCGGCCGGCTCGCCGAGTCGCCGCGGCGCGGCCTCGGCTTCGCCGAGGCCGCCAACTGGTCGCTGTCGCCGGCGCGGCTCGTCGAGGTCGTCTTCCCCCGCTTCTTCGGCGACGTGACGCGCGGCGTGGAGGGGCTCTCCCTGGGCTGGACGGTCGACGACGGCCACTATCCCTACGTCGAGTCGCTCTATCCCGGCCTGCTGCTGACCGTCCTGGGGATCCCTGCTCTGCTGCGCGGCGGCATCCCGCGGCGCGGCGCGTGGGCCCTCGCCTGCGCCGGCGGCGGGTTCCTCGCCCTGGGGCGCCACAATCCCGGCTATGCGTGGCTGCGCCGGGTCTTCCCGCCGCTGGCGGTGCTGCGCTACCCGGAGAAGTTCGCCGTGCTCGCCGTGCTCGTCCTGGCCCTGGCGGGAGCCCTGGGCTGGCAGCGGCTCCTCGACGAGCGCCGGGCCGGCCGGCCGGCGGCCGCCGGTCTCCCTTTCGCCCTGGCGCTGGCGGTGCTGGCGACCGCCGCGGCCCTGGCGCTCCTGCTCCGGCTGGAGCCGGACGCCGGCCTGCGGTTCATCGCCGCCAACAGCGATCCCAATCTGGGCGCGGCGGGACGCGCTGCCGCCCTGGACTACCTGCGCGGCGAGAGCTGGGTCACGGTGGCCACGGCGGCGGCCGTGACTGCGCTGCTGGCGCTCTGCCGCTGGAGCCGTTCTCCGGCGCGCCTGCTCCAGGGGCTGGCCCTCCTCCTCCTGGTCACCGATCTCTGGCGCGCGGAGCACGGGCTGTTGCGGTCCGTCCCGGCCGCGCTCTACAGCGCCCCGCCGCCGCTCGCCGCCGCGCTGCTGCCGGCCACCCACCGGATCTTCGTGCAGCCTGCCGCGAAGGATTCCCTGGACCTCGCGCCGGCCCGGGGCGATCTGCGGACCCTGACCCAGCGCCAGGCGGTCGCCAGTCTCCAGCCCTACTCGGCGCTGTTGTGGGACGTCCCTGCCGTCTTCGAGGTCGACTTCGAGCTGATGCTGACCCGCTGGGGCCAGCGGGCGGACGACCTTTTCCGCACCGAATGGTCCCGGCCGGGGAGGGGCTACCGCTTCCTCGGAGTGTGGAACGTGGGCGACATCTTCCTCCGCCGCTCGCTGCCGGAGCAGGAGGCGGCCCTGCGGGATCCGGCCGCCCAGGGGGACCCGGGCGCCGTGCTCCTGCGGCGAGTGCCGAACCCCTTCGTGCTGCCGCGCTTCCGCTTCGTGCCGCGGGTGAGCTTCCATCCCACCCACGCCGCCGCCCTGGCCGCCGCCTGCGGCCTGGCCTGGAAGGTCGCGCGCGACGAGCAGTGCGTGGGCGGGCCGGCGCGGACCCTGGTCTACACCCGGCCGCCGCAGCCTCTCGCGTTGGTGGACGAGGGGGGGCGGATGCGCATCGACTATCGCGCGGAAGAGGGGGCCTTCCTGGTCGCCGCCACGACCTTCGACGAGGGGTGGCGGGCCCGGCTGGACGGCGGCACGCCCCTTCCGATCTACCCGACCGCCGCCTGCCAGCTCGGCGTGGCGCTGCCGGCCGGCCAACACCGCCTGCGGCTCGAGTACCGGGAGCCCTGGGTGAGCGTGGGGGCCGCCATCACCCTCGTCACGCTGGCCGGCGCCGTCGCGGCGCTCGGCTGGCCGCGGCGGCCAGCGCAGCCATGAGATCCCCGGTCTGGCGGTGGCTCGCCTCACCGGCCGTGCTGGGGGCCGGCTGGCTGCTCGCCCTCTTCGCCCCGCTGCTGCCGCCGGACCAGGCCCTGGGCAATCGGGACGTCGGGCTCTTTCACCTCCCCCTGCGGCTCACCTTCCGGGACCTGGCGGCTTTCGGCCCTCCGGTGTGGAACCCCTGGCTGAACGGCGGCCAGCCGATCCTGTCGAACCCCAGCTACGGCGCGTTCTACCCTCCGAGCTGGCTGGTGTTCGCCGTGCCCCCCCACTACGCCCTGACCCTGATGACGGTGCTGCACGTGGCCCTCGGTTTCGCCGGCGCCTGGTTCCTGGCGCGGCGGCTGGGCTGCGGCCGGGGTGCTGCGGCGCTGGCGGCGGTGGGCTTCTCCGGCTGCGGGGTCCTGCTGAGCCTGCTGAGCGCCCTCAACCTGCTGTGGAGCCTGGCCTGGTTCCCCTGGCCCCTCGCCTGGGCGGACGCGGCCCTGCGGGCGCCGCGGGGAGAGCGGTGGTGGCGTCCGGCCCTGCTGGCCGGCGGCGCCCTGGGTCTCCAGCTCCTCAACGGCGAGCCCGCGATGGTGGTGATCAGCGGCCTGGCGCTGCTGGCCCTGGCCGCCTCGGCGGCGGCGCGGCGTCCGCGGCGCGCGCGCGCCGCGGCCATCGCCCTGCGGGTCCTGGTGCCGTTCGCCTTCGCGGCGGCGCTGGCCGCGGTGCAGCTCGTGCCCACCCTCGCCCGCCTCGCGGATTCGCCGCGCTCGCGCCTCCCCGCCGCCCGGGCCACCCTCTGGTCGCTGCCCCCGGCGCGGCTGGTGGAGATCGTCTTCCCCCGCTTCTTCGGCGATCCCACGCGGGAGCTCGAAGGGCGCTTCTTCGGCTCGCAGCTCAACGACCTCAGCTATCCCTATCTGGAGTCGCTCTATCCCGGCCTGCTGCTGGCCGTCCTCGGCGCCGCGGCCCTCGCCCGCGGCGGGATTCCGCGGCGGCTGGCCTGGGGGCTCGCCTTCGCCGCCGGCGGCTTCCTCGCCCTCGGCCGGCACAATCCGCTCTACGCGGGGCTGCGCCGGATCGTCCCGGTGCTGGCGGTGCTGCGCTATCCCGAGAAGTTCGCGGCGCTGGCGGTCCTGGCCCTGGTCTTCGCGGGCGTCCTCGGCTGGCAGCGGCTGCTCGACGAGCGGCAGGCCGGCCGCCCGCAAGCCGCGGACCTGCCCCTGGCTCTCGCCCTGGTCGTGCTGGGCACCGCGGCGACCCTGATGGTGGTCCTGCGGGTGGCGCCCGGCGCGGCCCGAGGGTTCATCCTCGCCCAGGGGTTGCCCGGCCTGGATGCGGCAGGGCAGGAGGCGGGCCTCGAGTCGCTGCGGACCGAGAGCTGGGCCGCGGTCGCCACCGCCGGCGCGGTGACCCTGCTGCTCGCCCTCTGCCGCTGGCGGCGGCCGTCCCGCCCGCTGCTCTCCCTGCTGGCCGTGCTGCTGCTGGCCGCCGACCTCTGGCACTATGGGCACGGACTGCTGCGGACGGTCCCGGCCGCGGTCTACCGGACGCCTCCTCCTCTGGCGGCGTCGCTGCTGCCGCCGCGCGACCGCATCTTCGTGCCGGAGGACGCTGCCGCCTCGTCCCTGGCGTCGCTGCCGCGCACGGGAGACCCGCGGACGCGCGTCTCCCGCACCTTCGTCGCCCGCCTGTCGCCCTACGCCGGCCTGCTCTGGCAGATCCCCTATGCCTTCAACGCCGACTTCGAGCTGCTGCTCACCCGCTGGGCGCGGCAGGCGGAGGACGTCCTGCGCAGCGAAGGAGGGCGGCCCCAGGCGTTCTACCGCTATCTCGGCGCCTGGAACGTCGGCCCCCTCCTGCTGCCGCGGACCAGCCCGGACCAGCCGCCGGCGGCGCCCGGGCCCGAGGCGAAGGGGCTCCGCAGGGTCCAGAACTCCTTCGTGCTCCCCCGTTTCCGTTTCGTGCCGCGGGTGACCTTCCATCCCAGCTACGCGGCCGCCCTCGTCGCCGCCCGCGCCGGGGAGTGGACCGTGGCCCGCGAGGAGCAGAGTGTGCGGCCGGGCCTCCCGGCGCGGACGGTGGCTTACGGCCGGCCGCCGCGCCTGCTGGCCATCGCCGACGAGGGCGGCCGGATCCAGGTCGACTTCCGGGCGGAGCAGGGAGCGTTCTTCGTCGCCGCCATGACCTTCGACGAGGGCTGGCGGGCCCGGCTGGACGGCTCGCCCGTCGCCGTCCGCCCCACCGCCGCCTGCCAGGTCGGAGTGGCGCTGCCGCCGGGCGAGCACCGGCTCGAGCTGCGCTACCGGGATCCCTATGTGCCTCTGGGGGCCGCGGCCAGCCTGACGGCGCTGCTGGCGGGAGCGGTCCTCTTCCGGTGGCGGCCTGCAGCGGGGGAGGCTTCAGGGACGTGATGCCCGGGCGCCGCTTCGCAGGGGCGATCCCGCCGGCGTTGCTGGGAGCGGGATGGGTCCTCAGCCTGTTCGCTCCCGTGCTCTCCCCGTCGCGGGCGCTGGCCAACCGCGACGTCGGGCTCTTCCATCTCCCCCTGCGCTCCGCCTTCCGCGATCTCGCGGCTTTCGGCCTGCCGCGGTGGAACCCCTGGCTGCACGGCGGCCAGCCGATCCTGTCGAACCCCAGCTACGCCGCGTTCTATCCCCCGAGCTGGCTGGCTCTCGCCGTGCCCCCCGGGTACGCCTTGAGCCTGCTGGCGGTGCTGCACGCGGCCCTGGCCTTCGCCGGCGCCTGGCGGCTGGCGCGCCGGCTGGGCTGCGGGCGCGGCGCGGCGGCCCTGGCGGGGGTCGGCTACTCCGGCTGCGGCGCCTACATCTCGCTGCTCAACGCCTACACCCTGCTGCTGAGCCTCGCCTGGCTGCCGTGGCTCCTCGCCTGGGGGGACGAGGCCCTGCGGGAGGAGCGCTGGTGGCGTCCGGCCCTGCTCGCCGGGGGCGCCTTGGGTCTGCAACTGCTCAACGGCGAGCCGTCGACGGTGATCATGAGCAGCCTGGCGCTGCTGGCCCTGGCCGTCTCGGCGGCGGGGCGGCGTCCGCGCCCCGCGGCCATTGCCCTGCGGGTGCTGGTGCCGTTCGCCTTCGGGGTGGCGCTCGCGGCCGTGCAGCTCCTGCCCACTCTGGGCCGGTTGGCGGAGTCCCCCCGCACGGCGCTGTCCGCCCGTCACGCCACGCTCTGGTCGCTGTCTCCCGGGCGTCTGGTGGAGATCGTCTTCCCACGGTTCCACGGCGATCCCGCCCGCGACGGCGAGGGGCTCTTCTTCGGCGAGGCGCTCAACGACCCCGGCTACCCCTACGTGGAGTCGCTCTACCCGGGCCTGCTGCTGGCGGTGCTGGGGGCGGCGGCCCTGATCCTTGGCCGCATCCCCCGGCGGGCGGCCTGGGTCCTGGCCTTCGCCGCCGGCTGTTTCCTGGCCCTCGGCCGCCACAACCCGCTGTACGCGGCGGTGCGGCGGGCGGTCCCGCTGCTGGCCATCCAGCGCTATCCGGAGAAGTTCGTCGTCCTGGCGATCCTGGCGCTCGTCCTCGCCGGGGTCCTCGGCTGGCAACGGTTGCTCGACGAGCGCCAGGCCGGCCGGCCGGAGGCCGCGAGCCTCCCCCTGGCTCTGGCGCTGGCGGTGCTCGCCACCGCCGCGCTCCTGGCGGCGCGCCTCCTGTGGGCTCCGGACCCCGCGCTCCCGGCCGCGGCCCTGGCGTACCTGCGGGGCGAGAGCCTGGCCGCCGTGGCCACCGCCGCCGCCGTCGCCGCCCTCCTCGGCCTCTGCCGGTGGCGCCGGCCGGGACGGCGGCTGCTCGCGCTGCTGGCCGTGCTGCTGCTGGCCGCCGACCTCTGGCATTATGGCCACGGCCAGGTGAGAACGGTGCCGGCCGCCGTCTACCAGGTCCCACCCCCCCTGGCCGCTTCGCTCCTGCCGGCCCGGGACCGCGTCTTCGCACCCCCCCAGGAGGGGCTCGACCCGTCGCCCGGCGGCCGGGCGACGCAACCCGAGATGACCCGCACCTTCGTCGCCCGGCTGGCGCCCTACGGCGGCCTGCTCTGGCGCATCCCGTACGCCTTCGACCTCGACTTCGACCTCATGCTCACCGGCTGGGCGCAGGCGTCGGACGAGATCCTGCGGCAGGAGTGGGCCGAGCCGGCGCAGAGCTTCCGCTATCTGGGGGTATGGAACGTGCGCACCGTTCTGATGGCCAGGCGTAGCCCGGACCAGCCGCCGGCGGGGCGTGAGCCCGAGCTCCTCGGGCTGCGCCGGCTGGAGAACGCCCACGTGCTCCCCCGCTTTCGGTTCGTCCCCCGGGTGACCTTCCATCCCACCCACGCCGCGGCGGTCGCCGCTGCCCGGGCTGAGGACTGGGCGGTCGGCCGCGAGGAGCAGGGCGTGCGGCCGGGCCTGCCGCCCAGGACCCTGGCCTACGCCCGGCCGCCGCGCCTGCTGGAGTCGGCGGACGAAGGAGGGAGGGTCCGGCTCCGCTACCAGGCGGCGGAAGGCGCCTTCTTCGTCGCCGCCACGACCTTCGACGAGGGCTGGCGCGCCGAGGTGGACGGCGCGCCGTTCCCGGTCGCGCCCACCGCCGCCTGCCAGCTCGGAGTGGAGCTCCCCGCCGGCGAGCACCGGCTGCTCCTCGAGTACCGGGACCCCTTCGTCCCCGTCGGCGCCGCGGTCAGCCTGGCCGCTCTCCTGGTGGGCGCGCTGATCTTCAGACGACCTGGGGCCGCGCCGTGACAGGCTCGCGCTTCGCCAAGGTCGCCGCGCCCGGTCTGCTGGCGGCTACTTGGCTCGCCTGTCTCTTCGCGCCGCTGCTCTCGCCGGCGCGGGCGCTCGCCAACCGCGACGTCGCCCTTTTCCACCTCCCCCTGCGCACCGCCTTCCGGGACCTCGCGGTCTTCGGTCTCCCGGCCTGGAACCCCTGGCTGCACGGCGGCCAGCCCATCCTGTCGAACCCCAGCTACGGGTCGTTCTATCCTCCGAGCTGGCTGGTGCTGGTGGTGCCGCCCGCCTTTGCCCTGGGCCTGCTGGCGGCGCTGCACGGCGGCCTGGCCTTCGCGGGCGCCTGGCGCCTGGTGCGGCGGCTCGGGGGCGGCGCGGACGTCGCGGCACTGGCGGGGGTGGGCTTCGCCGGCTGCGGCGCCTACCTCTCCCTGCTCAGCGCCTACACCCTGGAGTGGGGGATCTCCTGGCTGCCGTGGGTGCTGGCCTGGGGGGACGAGGCGCTGCGGGCGCCGCGCGGCGAGCCCTGGCGGCGACCGGCGCTGCTGGCCGGGGGAGCCCTGGGGCTCACGCTCCTCAACGGCGAGCCGTCGACGGCGATGATGAGCGGCCTGGCCCTGCTGGCGCTCGCCGCCGTGGCGGGCTTCCGGCGCCCCTCGCAGGTGCCGCGGGTGCTGGTGCCGTTCGCGGCCGCCTTGGCGCTGGCCGCCGTGCAACTCGTCCCCACCCTCGGGCGGCTCGCCGACTCGCCGCGGCGGGACCTCCCGGCCCGCTACGTCACGGTCTGGTCGCTGCCCCCGGAGCGCCTGGCCGAGATGGTCTTCCCACGCTTCTTCGGCGATCCGGTGCGCAGCTCCGACGGCCTCTTCTTCGGCTGGGGGATCGACGACCTCGACTACCCCTATCTCGAGTCGCTCTACCCGGGGCTGTTGCTGGCCGTGCTGGGGGTGGCGGCCCTGCTGCGGGGCGGCATCCCCCGGCGGGCGGCCTGGGCGCTCACCTTCGCCGCCGGCCTCCTCCTCGCCCTGGGCCGCCACGACCCGGCGTACGAGGGGCTGCGCCGGACGATCCCGTTGCTGGGTCTCCTCCGCTTCCCCGAGCGTTTCGCCCTGCTGGCCGTCCTCGCCCTGGGGGTGGCCGGCGTCCTGGGCTGGCAGCGGCTGCTCGCCGACCGCGAGGCCGGCCGGCCGGAGGCCGCCGACTTCCCTCTGGCCGTTGCCCTGGTCGTGCTGGCCACCGCCCTGGGCCTGACGCTCGTGCTGTGCTTCGAGCCCCGGACGGCGGCCGGCTTCGTGGCGGCCCACGGCGCCCCCGACCTCAGCCCGGAGCGCCGGCTGGCCGCCGCGGCGTACCTGCGGCGCGAGGGGTGGGCGGCGGTGGCCACGGCGGCGTCGGTCGCCGCCCTGCTCGCCCTCTGCCGCTGGCCGCGGCCCTCCCGGCGCCTCCTCTCGTCCCTCGCCATCGCCCTGCTGGCCGCCGACCTCTGGCACTACGGGCACGGCCTGCCGCGGACCGTCCCGGCCGCGGTCTATCGCGTGCCGCCGCCCCTCGCGGCCGCGCTGCTGCCGGCCCGGGACCGCGTCTGGGTGCAGTCGGCACCCTCGGGAGCCGGGGAGCGGCTGCCGCGCGGGGAGGGCTCGCGGACGGCCTTCACCGGCATCTACCTGTCGCGGCTGGAGCCCTACTCCGGTCTGCTCTGGCACATCCCCTACGCCTTCCACGCCGACTACGACCTGATGCTCACGGGCTGGGCCCGCAAGGCGGCCGCGATCCTCGACGCCGAGCGGGCCCGGCCGCAGATGGCGTACCGCTATCTCGGCGTCTGGAACGTCGGCACGCTCCTCCTGCGCCGGACGGCCGCGGACCAGCCGCCGGCCGCGCCCGACGCCGGCGCCGCGGCCCTGGTCAAGGTGGCGAACTCCTATGTGCTCCCCCGCTTTCGTTTCGTGCCGCGGGTGACCTTCCACCCCAGCTACGCGGCGGCCCTCGCCGCCGCCCAGGCAGAAGGCTGGCAAGTAGCTCGCGGCGAGCATTGCGTGGGGCCGGCGCGGACCGTCGCCTACTCCCGCCGGCCGGCGTCGCTGGAGGTGGAGGACGACGGCGGGCGGACGCGGCTCCACTACCGCGCCGGCGACGGGGCGTTCCTGGTCGCCGCCACGACCTTCGACGCCGGCTGGCAGGCCCGGGTGGACGGCGCGCCCGTCGCCGTCCACCCCACGGCCGCCTGCCAGCTCGGTGTCGAGCTGCCACCGGGCGAGCACCGGCTCGACCTCCGGTACCGCGACCCTCAAGTGCCCGCCGGCGCCGCCCTCAGCCTGGCGGCCCTCGCCGCCGGGGTGGTGCTGCTCCGGCGGGCGAAGCGCCCGGTGACGACGGCGCCGATGACGTAGAATCCCCGCGCCGTGTCCCTCGAGCTCCTCCTCAGCCTCTACGCCACGGCCCTCGGACTGATCGTGGGCAGCTATCTCAACGTGGTGATCCACCGCCTGCCGCTGGGGATCTCCACCGTGCTGCCGCGGTCGCGCTGCCCCGCGTGCGGCGCCGCCATCCGGGCGCGGGACAACGTCCCCGTGATTTCCTTCCTGCTGCTGCGGGGCTGCTGCCACGCCTGCGGTGCCCGCATCTCCCCGCGCTACCCGCTGGTCGAGGGGGCGACCGGGCTGCTCTTCCTGGGCTCCTTCCTGCGCTTCGGCGTCTCCTGGGAGGCGGTGGCCGGCGCCGTCTTCTGCTCCCTGATGGTGGTGTTGGCGCTGATCGACCTCGACCACATGATCCTGCCCGACGTCCTGACCTGGCCGGGGATCGCGCTCGGCATCCTGCTCCAGCCGCTCCTCTCCTGGGCGCGGCTGGGACCCGGCCCCTGGCGGGCGCTGGCCGGCGGCGCGCTGGGCGCGGCGGTGGGCGCCGGCATCCTGCTCGCCGTCTGGGGGGGCTGGTACCTCCTCCGTCACGAGGAGGGGATGGGGCTCGGCGACGTCAAGATGCTGGCCGCCATCGGCGCCTTCCTGGGCTGGCAGGGGGTGCTGGTGTCGCTCTTCTTCGGCGCTCTCTCGGGGGCGGTGGTGGGGCTGGCGCTGATGGCCTGGCGCGGCGGCGACCTCAAGTCGAAGCTCCCCTTCGGCACCTTCCTCGCAATGGGCGGGCTGATCGCCCTGTTCGCCGGCGAGCGGATCGTCGCGGCGTACGCGCGGCTACTATGACGCGGGGAGCGACGCCGGGTGCGGAGGCCGGCCGGTGGCGCCTGGGCCTGCGCCGCGAGATCCTGATCCTGCTGCCCGTCGCTCTCCTGCTCCTCGTCGTCCTCTCGACCTTCACCCTGCTCTCCTACCGCAACGCCATCTCCCTGCTCGCCGGCGAGCGCCAGGAGGAGGCGGCGCGGCTGGCCCGGTCGGTGGCCGAACGGGTCGCCGCGCAGGGTGGCGAGCTGCCGGCCGCGAGCGCGCTGCGCGACCTGGCGCCCGGCGCCAGCGCCGTCGCCCTCGTCGACGCCGGCGAGCTGCCGGCGGGGCACGCCGCGGCGCCCTTCGGCGCCGGGCCGGACGAGAGCCTGCCGGACTCGGTGGCCGGTTTCGCGCCGCTGGGAGGCAGCGGCGGGCGGCGCTACGTGCGGGTGGACCTGCCGGCGGCGGTGCTCGCGGCCCAGCGGCGGGCGCTCTCGGTGCTCTCGGTCGCGGTGCTCGCGATCAACGCCGCCCTGGCGCTCCTCGTCCTCTTCTTCCTGCGCCACCTCCTGGCGCCCTGGGAGACCCTGCTCGCCCGCGCCCGCCAGGTGGGGGCGCCGGAGCCGGGCGGGGACGAGGTGGAGCTCATCCTCGCCACCTTCGAGCGCGCCCTCGCCGCCCTGGCCGCGGACCGGGGAGCCGCTGCCGAAGACACCGAGGACGACATCGCGGCCCTCGAGCGGACGCTGTCGGCGAGCCTGCAGAGCGGCCTGCTGCTCCTCGACCGCGACGGGCGCGTGCTGGCGCTGAACGCCGTGGGCGCCGCGCTGCTGGATGCGGAGCTACCCGCGCCCGGCCTGCCTCTCGCCCGCGTGCTGGCGGGCCAGCCCGAGCTGCTCGCGGTACTGACGGCGGCCGTGGCGGAGGGGAGCTCCCCCCAGCGCCAGGAGCACCCGGTGCGCCGGGGCCGGGAGACCCTCACCGTCGGCCTCACCGTCCACCCCCTGCGCCGCGACGACGGCGAGGTGCGGGGGCATCTGGTGCTCTTCGCGGACCTGACCGAGGTGCAGCGGCGGCAGGGGGAGGGGCGCCTCGCCGAGAGCCTGGCGCGGCTGGGGGAGATGGCGGGCGGCGTGGCGCACGAGCTGCGCAACAGCCTGGCGACCCTGCGGGGCTACCTCACCCTCATCGAGCGGCGGCCGGACGAGGACTCGATCGCCGACTTCCTGTCGGAGATCCGGCGCGAGGCCGACCATCTCGAACGGGTGCTGGAGGACTTCCTCTCCTTTGCGCGGCCGGGCACCGCCCGCACCGTCGAGCTGTCGCTCACCCGCCTCCTCCTGCGCGCCGCGGCCGATCCGGCCCTCGCCGGCGTCGAGGTGCAGGTGCGCGGCGACCCGGCCGGCGACCCCGTGCTGCGCGGCGACCCGCAGCTCCTCGAGCGGGCGGTGCGCAACCTGCTGCACAACGCGGCGCAGGCCGAGCGGGAGGCGGGCCGGGCGGGGCCGGTGGAGGTCGCCGTCACCCTCCAGCCCGAGGGGGTGGAGGTGGCCGTCGCCGACCGCGGTCCCGGGCTGCCGGCGGCGATCCGGGAGCGACTGTTCCATCCCTTCGCCACCGGCCGGCCTGGCGGCGTGGGGCTCGGGCTCGCCTTGGCGCACCGCATCGTGGTGCTCCACGGCGGCCGCATCCGCCTGGAAGACCGGCCGGGGGGCGGCACGCTGGCCCTCCTCTCCTTCCCGCGCGACACGATCGTTACGATGGGTAGCGAAACGCCGGCTCCCTGAGCTCCGGACGCAGCGGCTGCAAAATGACGCAAGCCGCTGAAGAAGCAGGAGATATCTCTGCTCGCCAGCGGCTCGGGAGGAGTGGCACCACCCTTGCTCTAGACCGGGCCGCGATGAAAATTCCAGAGACGGGCCACGGCCGCCGTGGCTTCACCCTGATCGAGATGCTGGTGGTGCTGGCGCTCCTGATGATCCTCATGCTGCTGGGGATGCCGTCGCTGTTCACCGCGATGCGCCAGGCCAAGCTGCGGGGGATCGCGCAGGAGACGGCGACCCTGATGCGGCAGGCGCGGTTGAATGCCGTCAAGTTCTCGGCCCAGGCGGTGGTCCGCATCGTGCCGCCGGCCGGCGGCCAGCCCGGCCGGGTGGAGGCCTTCTCCGACACCAACTCCGACAGTCTGTTGTCGGCGGGCGAGTCGATCATCGGCACCCTGGAGCTGCCCACCGGAATCACTTTCCTGGCGCCCCCCGACCTCACGGACGAGGCCTCGGTGGAGGGGCTCACCGCCGACCCGGCGAGCGCGGCCCTGCCGCGCGTCGCCATCTTCCAGCACGACGGCTCGGTGGCCGCCCCGGGGGCCTTCCGCTTCGGCGACCAGACGCAGAACTTCCTGGAGGTGCGGGTGGAGCCGGCGGCGACGGCGCGCATCGAGGTTCACAAATGCCGCGACTGCAAAGATGCCAAGCTCCGCTCGGACTGGTATGCCGTGGGCGACGGCGGGGAGGCCTGGAAATGGAATTGACGGGCTCCGGCCGGCGGCCGGCACACGCACCCGCGGCGGCGGGCTTCTCGCTGATCGAGGCCCTCATCGCCGCCGCCATCCTCCTGATCATCGCCCTCGGGCTGATCCCGCTGTTCTCACGCGCGATCAACGACAACGTCAACGGCAACGACGCCACCCAGGCGACCAACGGCAGCCGCACCCAGCTCGAGGAGATGCTGGGGCTGCCGTTCGTCAACACGCGGCTGACCGTGCCGGTCGGGGCCAACGTCGGCGTGACCACCGACTCCTTCGCCCAAGGGGACATCAAGAAGACCGGCGACCCCGACGAAGGGTGGTGGCCGGGAACGCCCACCGACAAGGGCGTCATCCTCTGGACTCGCACCACGCAGGTGCGCCAGTACAGCGTCAGCGACCTCAACACCCCGCTGCCGGGCGAAACCCAGCCGACCTTCGTTCAGCTCAAAGAGGTCACCGTGGTGATGAGCAACGGCAAGCTGGGGAGCATCCTGGGCAGTGGCCAGGGGATCACCCTGCGCATCGTCAAGCCCTTCTGAGAGGGAGCCGCGGACATGTCTGAAACCCTTCCAGGCGGCAGCCTCCGGCAGCGCGGCTTCACCCTCGTCGAGGTCGCCGTGTCGCTGTTCGTCACGGTGATCATCCTACTGGGCGTGCTGGCCCTGTTCGACTTCAGCAACAAGCTCGCCCGCGCGCAGACCAACGTCTCCGACATGCAGCAGTCGCTGCGCGTGGCGCAGACCGACGCCATCGCGATGATCCGCATGGCGGGGCGCGGCGGGCTGCCGCTCGGCACCCTGCCCGGCGGCGGCTTCGCGGTGGACGTGAGCGACAACGTGCCCGAGCCCACCTACATCGGGGGCGCGGGCAAGACCGACACGCCGGAGGTCGTCCCCGGCACGGACGTCCTGACGGTCCGCGGCGTCTTCTCGTCGCCCATCTACCAGGTCAATACCGCCGACCCGGCGGCGTTCACGCTCTCTCCGGCCGGAGCGCCGATCGGCGGCACGATCCTCATCTCCAGCACGACTCCCACGGGCATCCCCCAGGACCTGACGGCGCTCAGCGACGCCATCGCCAAGAAGCGTCACGAGGCCCTCCTGCTGGTGAGCCCCCGCAGCGCGGACGTCTGGGCCGTGGTCGAGCTCGACCCGAGCCCGGACTCGACGAGCACGGCGACCCAGGCCACGGTGAAGTTCCACATCACGGGCGGGACCCACACGGATTCCTACAAGGTCTTCTCCTCGTCGGGGCCGGGGATCTTCCCCCCGGACCTCACCAACGCCGCCTACGTGGGGATCCTCGAAGAGCACCGGTTCTACGTCCGCCGGGTGTTCTCGGTGCCGGGAGTCAAGACCTCCGACCTGACGCCGAAGCTGGCGCGGGCCCGGGTCTACCCGGGGACCAACGTGCCCTGGGGCGACGACGCCGGCAACCTGCAACTGGACATCGCCGACAACGTCTTCGACTTCCAGGTGACCCTCGGTTTCGACAACAAGCTCACCGCCGACGAGGTCAACGGCGCCCTCGCCGAAACCACTGACGGCGAGGGCGACGACTGGATGTACAACGGCGAGAAGGCCCCGGCCCAGCCCGCCGGCGATCTGCGCTACGTCCGGCTGAGCACCCTCGCCCGCACCGACCGGCGCGACCACAGCTACGTGGCGCCGCTGCTGGATCGCGTGGAGGATCACGTCTATCCGGCCGACTCGCCGTTCAACGGCGAGAACGAGCTGCAGTACCGGCGGCGGATCCTGCGCACCGTCATCGACCTGAGGAACCTCTGATGACCGCCAACCACTCTCCCCGGCGCGGCGAAACGGGCAGCGCCTACATCGTCACCCTGCTCGCCCTGGTGGTGCTGACGATCCTGGCGCTGGCCCTCGCCATGGTGACCCAGACCGAGGTCCAGGTCGGCGCCAACGAGAAGACCATCAACCGCACCTTCTACGCCGCCGACTCCGGGCTCGGAGTGGCCGCGGCCGAGGCGCTGACCAGCGGCCGCTACAACGGGCTGACGGTGATCCTCAACAAGACCACGGTGGGCGGCTACAGCATCGCCGACAAGGTGATCATCTCCTCGTTCGTGCCCATCCTCACGGTGCGCTGCGACTGGTGCCCGGCCAACGAGGACGGCGTGCCGAAGTTCTGGAAGGTCAATCACGCGGTCACCGCCAACGCGCAGCGGATCGGCTGGAAGGGCAACGGCGATCCGCCCACCGACCCGGCGCAGGTCACGCTGCTGGGGCAGAAGACCCTGAGCGCAATGTACGAGTTCCAGCCGTGGCCGACCCCGCCGGTCGAGTCCCTGCCCACCGACCCGGCCGCGCTGCAGCAGGTCAAGTTCTAAACGTTTCACCATCTCCTGGAGAGGCCCATGTCGACCAGACCCCGCTGCTTCGATCGAACAGCCGTCCGCGTGCTCGCCGCCGCCGCCCTGCTCGGCCTGCTGGGCGGCGGCACGATGCGCGGCGACGATCGCGACCTGCTGCGCACCGGGGTCGGCGATCCCTACCTCTTCATCCTCCTGGACACGTCGGGGTCCATGAACTGGGCGCCGCCGAGTCCGGCGGGCGACGCGAGCTGCACCAACGGCGACTGCTACGAGCCCTTTCAGGCGGACGATCCGAAGTCCAAGTTCTACCAGGCGAAGGACGCGCTCTATGAGACGCTGATCGATCCCGCCTTCCCCAAGGCCCACTTGGGCTTCGCCACCTACAACCAGGACGCGCTGGTGGTGCACGAAAAGCACTGGCTCTACCAGGCCAACGACGACGGCATTTCGCTCGGCGGGGGGGAGAAGTACCCGGTGAAAGGGGGCGTGGACGTCTTCGGCAGTACCTGGACCTGCACCAACAGCGGCACCGGCGACTATCAGGTCGGCTGCACCTTCAACACCCCGGCGCGCCTCAGCGACTCCTGGGAGGCTGCCCGTGTGCAGCGCCTGCCCAAGGTCGGCCTGACGTTCGACCTCCCTCCCGCCGGCCAGACTGCCGCTCAAGCCGCCGCCAACGACTTCTTCATCAAGTCGCTGGCCGGCCAGGTCTACCGGGTCCGCTACACGGCGGCGGTGGCGGGGACCTACGGCCAGGACCTGAGCGTCAGCGTCGCCATCTGGCTGTGCCTCAGGAATCCCTGTACGCCCACCACCTCCATCCAGGCGACTTCCCTGGGCACGAAGACGGTCGTCTTCACCTCCCCCAAGGATGCTGCCGGCAACCCCGCCGGTGACTTCCTGTCCTGGGACGACGGTGGCAATGCCCTCAAGCGGACCAGCCCCGGGCTCACCTACTTCAAAGGGGTGAACTTCGCCAACGACTCGAACGAGGGCGGCGACTGCAACGGATGGGATTCCAACGCCGATGATTCCCTCGACACGTTCAACCAGTCGTCGCCGTCCGCCAGCTACGACCTCCGCTTCCCCACCACCTTGGATCCCCGCGGCCCCCTGTTCTCCGCGGGGGACATGCTGCCGTTCGACTGGAACACCGACCACAAGGCGGACATCCTGAAACGTCTGGCCCCGAACAACCCCAGCCCGCCCGATGCAAGCAAAGCCGACTTCCGCATCGCGACCTATCTCAACGACAACCGCCAGGGCTCCGATACCTTCCTGCGCCTGAAGAACGAGGGCCAGCGCCCGCTGATCCCCAGCGGCAACACGCCGATCGGCAACTCCTTCGAAGCTTTCCGGGAGTGGTACGTCCAGTGGGCCGACCGGGCGCGGGACAGCTCGCAGGTCGATTACGACACCTCCTTCGAGTGCCGCAACAAGTATCTGCTGATCCTCACCGACGGCGACGAGACCTGCGGCGCCATCAACGGTCCCAACGGCCAGCCCAACGACCCCTGCACCGTGGCCGCTCAGTTGCGCGCGATGAACGCCGCGAACCCGAACCTGAAGGTGACGGTCTTCGTCGTCGCCTTCGGCGTCCAGGCCGCCTCGGGCAACAAGCTGAGCTGCATCGCGGACGCCGATCACACCTTCTATCCGCAGACCAAGGACGAGCTGATCCAGGACCTGAAGACGGCGTTCGGCCTGATCCTCGAGGACCAGCGGGCCTTCGCCTCCGCCGCCGTGCCTTCCGTGCAGGCCGAGGTGGCGGACCGCATCTTCCTCTCGAGCTTCCGCCCCATCAAGGCGACGGGCACCTCGAATCCCGACGCCTTCGTCTGGGACGGCCATCTCGACGCCTACCTCAAGCCGCTCCCCCTGGCCAACGGCAAGCCGGACACCTCCAAGGCCTGCCCCGCCCCGGGGAGCCCGAACCGGTCGAGCTGCCATCTCTGGGACGCCGGCGCCGTAATGCTCGGGCAGGCGCCGAACGGGAGCGACATCGCGTCCCCTCCCGACCAGTCCTCGCTGAAGCTCGGCCTGGGCGCGGACCAGCGCCGGGTGTTCTATCCCCAGGCGAACAGCGGCAGCGGCATCCCCTCGACGCTGCGCCTGTTCTACCCGCCCACCGTCCCCAACACGGGCATCCTGGGCGACACGGGCGACTGGCGGGACCTGTGGCGAGGGTTCAAGCTCACCGACCCCGCCACCGCCACGGCCGCCTCAAGCATCGTGTCGAAGGTGGACACCATCATCAAGGAGGCCCTGCGGATCAAGACCGCCACCGTCCACCCGAGCGGCGGGTCCACCCTGAACATCCGCTACGTCCTCGGCGACATCTTCCACGCCGATCCGGTGCTGGTGGACCGGCCCAACGACTTCTTCTCCTTCGCGGCGGACACCTCGCAGTCGACGGACTGCAAAAACGATTCCGGCTACCGGTGCTTCTCGCGGCAGCAGCGGCACCGCCGCAAGCTCCTGCTGGTCGGGGCCGATGACGGCCAGCTCCACGCCCTGGACGCCGGAGTGTGGGAGGCGAGCACCAAGACCTTCTCCGACGGTACGGGCACGGAGGTCTTCTCCTACATGCCGCGGCTCGCGATGCCCATCGTGAGGGATCAGATGGTCCCCTCCGGGGGTACGCCGCACCAGATCTTCGGCGTCGACAGCACGCCGCGGCTGAAGGACGTGTTCATCGATCCCAGCCACGGCGGCACCCCGGACGCCACCCAGCGCGAGTGGCGCACGGTGGCCATCGGCGGTTTCCGGGATGGCGGGTCGATCGACGGCGGCGCCAGCAGCGTCAAGGATTTCGTGAGCGGCTACTACGCGCTCGACGTCACTCAGCCGGACCAGCTCGACCCCAACGTCCCCGTCGACGACCGGGTCCCCATCGACGACCGGGTGGTGCCGAGCTGTATCTCGCTGACCAACCAGGTGGTCTCCAACTGCGGCACCCTGCCCTTCCCGTCCGTGCTCTGGGAATTCACGGATTCGCTCAACGGCTCCCGGCTGGACGAGGATGTGGCCGCGGACGGCACGACTCCCGCCCCCAACGGGGCTCCCGATCTCGGCCAGACCTGGTCCGTGCCCACCATTGGCCGTATCAGGGTGAAGGTGGGCACCGATACGGTCGAGAAGTTCGTGGCCATCTTCGGCGGCGGCCTGGACTCCCAGAACAAGTCGAACCCCAAGAGCGGCACCTGGCTCTACATGGTCGACATCGAGACCGGACGGACCCTCTACAAGCAGCCGCTGGACGGCGCGGTGCCGTCCGACGTGGCCGCCATCGACGTCGACCTCGACGGCATCCTGGACACCATCTACGTCGGCACCACCAATGGGTTCCTCTACAAGGTGGACATGAAAACGCCGGTCACCCTGGAGACCGTCACGCTGGCCAAGAACAGGTTCATTCCCAATCTGGCCGCCAGCGTGGACGTCCAGCGGATCACCAACGACGCCTGGAAGCCGTTCAAGATCTTCGACACCGGCGGCAAGCCGATCTACCTGGCGCCCACGGCCTTCTTCGTCTCCCGCCTGGACAAGTTCGCCCTCGCCTTCGGCACCGGGGATCGCGAGGCCCTGCTGAACGAGGACGACGTGGAGGGCCGCTTCTACCTGATCGTCGACGACAACTTCACCGCCACCACCAGCGGCCTGCCGAAGCACGATGTCGACTACCAGCAGATCCAGCCCGGAGACAATCAGGCCGCGGACGGGACCGACTTCGTGCTCAATCCCGCGCCTAGCATGCAGCGCGGCTGGTTCGTCAAGCTGCCGGCCAACGAGAAGGTGATCACCCAGGCTTTCGGCCTCTCTGGAATCGTCATCTTCTCCAGCTTCACGCCCGACAGCGCACCCTGCTCCAACGGCGGGTCCAGCCACATCTTCGTCGTCTTCGCCAACAACGGCAACGCCGTGATGACCACCACCGCGGACAGCAGCAGCGGACCTGCCGGCACCCCCATCCGTTTCCGCACGGTCAACTCCTTCGTCACCAACCCCTACGTCGAGCAGGGCCAGACCAAGAACTCGCCCGCCGGGTCGGGCTCAGTCAACTCTGAGGACCTCGACGCACAGCAGAAGGCGATCCTGAACACGCTGAAGAAGTTCTTCCCCAAGGGCACGAAGTTCGCGAACTACTGGATCAGCGTCAGCGGCGTCCGTTCGGACACCGGCTACGAACGCTATGCCACGATCCCCGTCGGGATCGTCGAGCGCAACTGGAAGGAGCAGTGATGAGGAAGGGAATGATGCAGACCGCCGTGCTGGCAGCGCTGCTGCTCGCCGTCTCGACGTCCTCGACGGCGTTCGCCGACTGGCTGGTGACCCAGAGCGGCGGCCGGGTGGAGACGAAGGGGCCGTGGCAGGTCAAGGGCAAGCTCGTGGTCTTCACCCAGACCGACGGCACGCTGGCTTCGTTGCGTCTCGCCGACGTGGACCTGCCGGCGAGCGAGCAGACCACGGCCGAAGCGCAAGAAGCGAAGGCGCAGCAGGCCGAGGCGCCGGCCGCGCCGGAGCCGCCGAGGAAGAAGCTCGCCGTGCTGACGGACGACACCCTCGTCCGCACTAAAAAGCCGCAGGCGGCGGCGGACGAAGCGGCCGGCGACAAGGACAAGAGAGACAGCGCCGACAAGGCTGACAAGAAAGACCAGCCCGCGAAGCCGGTGGGCCCCGTCAGCGTCGCCTCCTGGAAGCGGGTCGACGCAGGCGCCAAGGGCATCGAGATCCAGGGGGTGCTGCAGAACAACTCCGACAAGATCGCCGGCAACGCCGGCGTCGAGGTCCAGCTCTTCAACGAGGCGGGCGAGCGGGTGGGGACTGCACTGGGGATCCTCAACCTGCCGTCCATCCAGCCCAAGGGGACGACCGAGTTCCGCGCCATGTTTCCCGGCGTCTTCGCCTTCGCCCAAGTGAAGTTCGAGACCCGGGGCGTGGCGCTGGACCTCTCGCCCCGGGACAAGAGGCCGGAGGACGAGAGCCCGCAGCAGTAGCTCTATGCGCGGTACCGGGGCACGCCTTCGAGGTCGTGCTCCCTGACCTTGCGCAGAAGCGTCCGGTAGCTCATCCCCAGGACCTCCGCGGCCCGCCGCTTGTCGCCGTCCGCCGCCACGAGGGCCCCCTTCAGCCGCTCGCGCTCGTCGGGCGCCGCCAGCGGGCGGAGCAGCGGCCGCAGGTCGGCGGCCCCCAGCGACGGTCCTTCCGCCAGGATCACCGCCCGCTCCAGCACGTTGGCCAGCTCCCGGACGTTGCCCGGCCAGGGCTGTGCGGCCAACAGCTCGAAGGCGGCCTCCTCGAGGCGCGGCGGCGGCTCGGCGCGATGGCGGCGGGCGATCTCCTCCAGCAGGTGGCGGGCGAGGAGGGGGACGTCGCCGGCGCGCTCCCGCAGGGGGGGCAGCTCGATGGGGAAGACGTTGAGGCGGAAGAAGAGGTCGGCCCGGAATTCGCCGCTCTCCACCATGGCGCCCAGATCGCGGTTGGTGGCGGCCACCAGCCGGACGTCGGCCCGCAGGGTACGGCCGCCGCCCACCCGTTCGTAGGTCCGCTCCTCCAGCACCCGCAGCACTTTGCCCTGCACCCCCGGGGGGATCTCGCCGATCTCGTCGAGGAAGAGCGTGCCCCCCTCGGCGAGCTCGAAGCGCCCCGGCGCGCGGCGGTCGGCGCTGGTGAAGGCCCCCTTCTCGTGGCCGAAGAGCTCGTTCTCCAGCAGCGACTCGGGGATGGCGGCGCAGTTGAGCGCCACGTACGGCCCGTGGCGGCGCGGCGACAGGGCGTGGATCGCTCGGGCGAACAGCTCCTTGCCGGTGCCGCTCTCGCCGGTGAGGAGGACGGTGCTCTCCTTTGGGCCCACCTTCTGGAGCAGCCGGAGGGCGGCGCGGAACCGCGGATGGGAGCCCACGAGGGGGGGCGCCCCGGGGGCGCGGAAGACGGCCGACGCCGACTCGTTGCGCTCTCCCAGGGCCTGCTCGACGAGGCGCGACAGGTCGTCCAGCTCCAGCGGCTTCTCCAGGAAGTCATAGGCGCCGAGCTTCATCGCCTCGACCGCCGCGCCCACGGTGCCGTAGCCGGTGAGCACCACCACCGGCACGCGTGGCTGGGCCGCGCGGCTGGCCTCCAGCACGCGCAGGCCCGAGACGTCGGGGAGCTTGAGATCGGTGAGGACGAAGTCGAAGGGGCTCGCCGCCAGCAGCCGGATGCCGGCCTCGCCGTTGGCGGCGGCGACCACCTCGTATCCCTCCTGGCCCAGCGCCGCCTCCAGCATGCGCCGCAGGGAGTCGCGGTCCTCGACAATCAGGATGCGGCCGGCGGACATGGGGGATTTTGGATTGGGGATTTTGGATTTTGGAGTGCGAGACGGACGGCGGCGAGGAGGGCTTCGTCGTCCTCGGGGGCGACGGTGCGCAGATCGAGGATCAGCCGGCCCTGGCGCAGGTAGCCGGCGACCGCGGGAGCGCCAAGGCGCAGGCGGGCGAGGAGGGCGTCGTCTGCCGGCAGGGCGAGGGCCTCGCCCGGGATGGGCGCCTCCGGCGCCGAGCCGCCGCCGAGGAAGGCCTCGGCGGGGACGATCTCGGCCTCCAGGATCGCGGCGGCCCGCTCCAGGCGGGCGCGGTGCGCCTCCGGCGCGGGCCACAGCCGGTCGAGCGGCAGGGGGACGCCGGCGAGGTGCAGGCGCAGCACCCCTTCGAGCGCCGCGAGCGCCATGCGGTCGGGGCGCAGGGCGCGGTAGAGCGGATGCCGCCGGCAGCGCGCCAGCAACGCGGCGCGGCCCACCAGCAGGCCGGCCTGGGGGCCGCCGAGGAGCTTGTCGCCGCTGCCGCAGGCGAGGTCGACCCCCTGTTCCACGAGCTCGGCGAAGCTCGGATGGCCGGCGAGCTGGGGCTCACGCCGTGGCCGCAGCAGGCCGCTCCCCTCGTCCACCAGCACAGGCACGCCGGCGCGGGCTCCCAGCGCCGCGAGCTGCCGCGGCTCCACCGTGGCGACGAAGCCGCTGAGGCGGAAGTTGCTGGGGAAGACCTTGAGCAGCAGCGCCGTGGCGGGCCCCACCGCCGCCTCGTAGTCGGCGAGGCGGGTGCGGTTGGTCGCCCCCACCTCCACCAGACGGGCGCCGGCCGCCGCCAGGATCTCGGGGATGCGGAAGGAGCCGCCGATCTCCACCAGCTCGCCGCGGGAGACCACCACCTCGCGGTCCCGGGCCAGGGCCGCCAGGGCGATGACGAGGGCCGCCGCGTTGTTGTTCACCACCAGGGCCGCCTCGGCGCCGCACAGGGCGGTGAGCAGGCGCTCCACCCGGCCGTTGCGTTGGCCGCGCCGGCCGGTGGCGAGGTCGAGCTCCAGGTCACAGTAGGCGTCCAGCAGCGGCGGCAGGCTGCGGGTCACGGCCTCCGGCAGGGGGGCCCGTCCGAGGTTGGTGTGGAGGAAGATGCCGGTGGCGTTGAGCACCCGGCGCAGGGGACCGCCGAGGGCGGCCTCGACGGCCGCGGCGATCGCGGCCGGCAGCGCGGCCAACGCGCTCTTCGCCACCTCCGGCGAGGGGAGCGGATCGGCCGCCAGACGCTGCCGCAGCTCGTCCACCACGCGCCGCGCTTGGACCCTGACGGGATCTCGCCCGTATAATGAGATGAGACTCGCCACCGCCGGATGATCGAGCAGCCGGTCGAGCGACGGGAGCCCCCGCCGGGCGTTGGAGAATTTGGAGTTTTCCATCATCGTACGAGAGCATTCTAGGAGATCCGTGGACCCCAAGCGAAGCCCGAGAGGAGGCCCGGGAGCTTTACCGTTCCAGGGCACGGCGCTCAAGCCGGTCAAGCCGGGCCTCGGCGCCCCTGCGGCGGCGTCCGGGGCGACCGGGCGCCGGCCGTCGTTCGCCGAGGCTCTCGACCAGCTCGGCCGCGACGTGCAGCAGCTCCGCGTCGACTTCGAGCGCTTCTTCAACGGCTCCCTGCCATTCCCGCCCGAGGACCTGCGCGGCCGTGTCCAGGCGCAGCTTCGCAACCTGCGCAACGCCAATCTGGCCACCGCCGTGGACAGCTTCCGGCTGGGCGACCTCGAAGCCCGGTACAACAGCTACAACGAGCTCTTCAACCGCCGCCTGCGCGACGCCGAAGAGGGGCGCCAGCCGGGGGTGCGCCACGCGCCGCCGCCGGCGCCGCGCCGCCACGACCCCGCCCAGGGGATCGTCTTCGGGGAGCGCATCGACCCCGAGGCCGCCGCGGCCCTCTATCAGGGTCTCGCCGCGGCGCCGGGAGACGTCCCTCGTTTCGACCTCGACAGCTTTCAAACCTATCTTGCCCGTCAGGTGGCCGCCATCCGCGAGAGGACGGGGTGCTCCCAGGTCCAGTTCCGGCTGGCCTCCGAGGACGGCAAGGTGAAGCTCAAAGCCCGGCCCGTCGCTTCCCGCGAGGGCTCTTAAGGAGATCATGGTGCACAGACGGACCTCATGGCTCATCGCCTCTTCGCTCGTCGCCTTCGCCGCGGTCGCCGCCATCACGGCGGTCGCGGCGGCGCCTCCGAACCTCGCCAAGGCCGTCGAGGTGCAGCGCCGCCTGACGACCGAGCGGCCCAACGACGCCGCGGTGTTCAACGACCTCGGCAACCTGCTCCTCATGGTGCCCCAGCCCGCGGAGGCCGAAGTGGCCTACCGCCGGGCCCTGGAGCTCGATCCCGACAAGGTGTCGGCCCTGTTCAACCTCGGCCTCCTGCTGCAGCAGCGGGGCGAGCTGAAGGAGGCCCAGCAGCTCTACCAGCGGGCGGTGAAGGTGGAGCCGGGCCACGCCTGGGCCCACTACCAGATGGGCGCCATCCACGAGGCCCTGCGCCAGCCGTCGCGGGCCATCGACGAGTATGCCCGGGCCTTCGCGCTCGATCCGCAGCTCGCCTTCCCCGAGGTCAACCCCAACGTCGTGGAGAGCAAGCTGGTGACCGAGGCCATGCTGCACGCCTACCGCAGCAACTTCACCCAGCCCCAGGCGCCGAAGGTCTATGAGGATGCCAACCGCATCGCGGCACTCCTCGTGCCACCTCCCGCCGCCACGGCCGAGGGCAAGGACCAGACGGCCAAAGCCCCGACGACGCCGGCGGCCCGGCCGGGCACCGCCGCCGGCTCGCGCACACCGGTGGGCGCGGCCCGTCCAGTGCCCGGCCAGCCAGTCCCGAAGGGCTCCACCGTCATCCGCGAGCGCGACCTCGACCGCAACAACCCCGCGGGCCAGGCCCTGCCGTCGGGCATGGTCCGGTCCCCGACGACGTCGCCTGGCGGCGTTCGCTCGCCGCAGGCGCAGGCGCGCGGTGGCCTGCGCGAGTGGAACCGGCCGGAGCCCACGGTCCAGGAGGTCCCGACGGACGAGCCCGACGTACAAAACGACGGCGGCCAGCCCGCTCCGGTCATCACGCCGCCCCCAGGGGGCGTCTACTATCGGCCCGGCCTCCAGAGCACCGGGAACCTGAACCTGCAGGTGGTGCCCGAGCGCTCGGGGCGGGCGGCGCGGGTGAGCCGGGACTAGGCTCCCTCCATCGGCTCCTTCCATCCGGGGACCGGGCGGGGGATAAGATAGGCCCTGATGAGAGCCTTGAAGATCCTCCTCCCGGTCGCGACCACCGCGCTCTTGCTCGTCCCCTCGCTCCACGCCCAAGCCCCCGCTGCGCCGGACCGGCCGTGGGAGCCCCTGTTCCTCGGCTATGGCACCGAGCCGGAGATGGACTTCGCCGGCCGCACGGTGCTGTCCCTCCAGAGCCTCGTCAGCCGGTCGCTCGGCGCCATCGGCCACGTGGGGGAGCGCCACCCGGGCCTCGCCCCGGCCTGGGAGTTCCCCGTCGCGGCGACGGTGCTCCTCCTCCAGCACGAGGTGGGTGGCCATGGCGGACGGGCGCGGGAATTCGGCCTCTCGCCCAGCTACGCCTTCCACTACGACCTGTCCGCCGCCACCGGCACGGCGCGGCCACCGCGCACCAACGAGGAGGGCACCCTCCTCGCCGCCGGCGGCGTCGAGGCGGACGGCGTCATGGCCCACCGGGTGATGCTCGATCTCCTGGGAGCTGAGGGGGCGGACGGGGCGAAGGTCCCCCTGGCCCTGATGTCCAAGCTCGACCTCTCCCTCTACGTGGCGAGCGCCAAGCGGCCCGGCCAGGGTCTCGTCGACCAGTACCGGCAGGGCAACGACGTCGCCTACTACCTCTTCTCCCGGCAGGCCGAAGAGCGGGGAGCGGACCCGGCGGCCGTGTGGGACGGCTCCTATGTCCCCGTCCCGGACGATCCGGCGCTCGATCACACCCGGCGGGCGGCGCGGGAGGCGGCGTTGTGGAACGTCCTCGACCCGTCGCTGGTGGGAGCCGTGGTCAATTACTTCCGCCAGCACGTCCTCGGCGGCGAGGTGCGGGTCCACGCGCCGGTCCTCCACGCCGGGGATGGCCTGGGGCTGTCCCTGGGCACCCGCGCCGCCCTCGGTCCTCAGGAGGTCTCCCGCTATCTCGACCTCTACGCCGTCACCCGCCGCGGGGTGCTCACCGTCTATGTCCGCGACCTCGACTCCCCGGTCGATCGCACCTGGGGCGGCGGCGGCGGCGTCCACGGGTTGCGGCTCGGCTCCGGCCTGGAGCTCGGCCTCGCCGCCGATACCTGGAAGGAGCCGGATGCCCTCCGCAGCCCTCACACCGGCACCGGCTGGAACGCCACCGGCGAGCTCGACGCCAACCTCGGCGAGCGCTGGGGTGTCGCGGCGAAGGTGGGATCGAAGTCCAGGGGTTTCCTCCCCGGCCTGCCGCTGGCGGATGGGGTCTATCTCGGGTTCGGAGTGAAGGCCAGCCTCTAGGGCCGGCCAGGGGAGGTCATGCCGTTCACCGCCGCCGACTGTGAGAGAGCCCGCCGGGACTTCCCGGCCTTGAGCCGGACCCTTGATGGCCAGCCCTTGGCCTTCCTCGACGGGCCGGCGGGGACCCAGGTGCCGGAGGTGGTGATCGACGCCATCGCCGGCTACTACCGCACCTCGAACGCCAACACCCACGGCGAGTTCGCCACCTCGCGGGAGTCGGACCGCCTGCTCCACGAGACCCGCGAGGCCGTGGCGGCGTTCCTGGGCGCGCCGAGCTGGCGGGAGGTCTCCTTCGGCCAGAACATGACGACCCTCAACTTCGCCCTCAGCCACGCCCTGGCGCGCGAGATGAAGGCCGGGGACGAGATCGTCATCACCCAGCTCGAGCACGAGGCCAACCGCGCCCCCTGGCTCGCCCTTGAGGAACGGGGGATCACGGTGCGGGAGGTGGCCCTGCGGCCGGACGGCACGCTCGATCCCGAGGACTTCGTCCGACAGGTCACGGAGCGCACGCGGCTGGTGGCCGTGGTCATGGCCTCGAACGCCCTCGGCACGGTCACCGACGTGGCCCTGGCCCGGCGGCTGGCGCGGCAGGCCGGGGCCTGGCTGCTGCTCGACGCCGTCCACTACGCCGCCCACCTGCCGCTCGATGTCCAGGCGTTGGACGCCGATTTCCTCCTCTGCTCCGCCTACAAGTTCTATGGCCCCCACGTGGGCATCCTCTACACCCGGCCCGGCCTCCTGGCGCGGCTCCCCACGGAGCGGCTCCGCACCCAGGAGGAGGAGGCCCCCTGGCGCTTCGAGATGGGGACCCTGAACCACGCCGCCCTCGCCGGCGTGAAGGCGACGGTGGAGTACCTCGCCTCCTGGGGGGAGGGGAAGACCCTGCGGCAGCGCATCGTCTCCGCCATGGCGGGGATTGCCGCCTACGAGCACGGGCTGGGCGCCTACTACCACGAGGCGGCGCAACGGATCCCCGGCGTCACCGTCTGGGGTCCGGACTTCTCGGGTCCCCGGGCGCCCACGATCTCCATCACCATCGACGGCGTCCATCCCGCCACGGCCGCCCGCCGCCTGGGGGAGAAGGGCCTCCAGGTCTGGGACGGCCACTTCTACGCCCTGCGCCCCATCGAAGCCCTGGGCCTGGCGGAGACGGGTGGCGTGATCCGCACCGGTATCGTCATGTACAACACCCTCGGGGAGGTCGACCGGCTGCTGGCGGCGGTGGCGGAGATCGCGGGCAGCGCCAGCCCTGTGTGAGGACTTCGCGCCACACCGGCCGCGCGACCCTCATCGCGGTCCTCCCGCCACCAGCTCCACGCCCCGCGCTGCCGGCCCCAGGCGGATGGACTGGGGGAGAAGGCGGCCGTCGACCATCACGATGCGTTGCGAGTCGAGGTCGTTGCGGAGCTCGTCCACGGCCCGGGCGAGGTCGCCCGTGGAGAGGACCTCCGCCGCCGGCCCCCAGGCCGCGGCCAGCGATCCCGGCGCCGGCCGGGTCAGCGTCCAGACGTGGAGGGGCACACGGATCGCAGCCAGGAAGCGGCGCACCGTCTCGGCGTCGTAGCCGCTGGCATCGACGGTCTCGTCGCCGGAGAGCAGGAGCAGCACGGCCCGCCGGCGGTTCTCGGTCATCGCCTCGAGGGCCGCCACGGCCACGGCGTCGGCGATGCGGATGCCCGAGGGCGCGGCACCCGATCCCGCACGGACGCGGCCGAGGCGTCGAAGAGCGTAGGGGAGGCCGCCATCCTGGGCGGTGTAGACCGGCGAGACGTCGAAGAGGTCCGAGAGCTCTCCCGAGCCCAGGACCCGCCGCGGCACGGGCTGGACGAAACGCACCTGGTCGTCGCGGCCGAGCTTCTGGTTGAAGCGATCGTCCTTGACCTTCACCCCCCGGCTCCCCATTTTCCCGGCGATCTCGTCGAGGGGCGCCGCCCGCACCACGAAGAGCTGCGCGGGCCCCTCTTCCACCGCCACCACGGGCAGGGGCCGGCCATCCTGAGCGAGCCAGCCGGCGAGCTTCTCCGGCGGCGGCAGCTTCCCGGAGCGAGACCGCAGGGGCACGCCGGTCAGCTCGGTGGAGACCTCGCTGCCGTACTCGCCGCCGTAGGCCACGTCCCGATGCACCCGTTGCAGGTCGGAGAACCGGACCTCGGCGGTGAGGACGTGGATGGTCTTGAGGTCGTGGGTGGGGAGCTCCACCCGGCCGGAGGGGTCCAGCTTCAAGGGGTGGCCGTCGAAGGTTAGAGAGATGGACTCGGGCGTCTCCCCGTGGAGATTGGTCCACACCACCTTCGCGGCCCGGGGCGGCTCGCCCTTGGTGCTCTCGAGGAGGATCTCGACCTTGGTCAGGGGATGGGGGAGGTTGGCCCACTCCTCGGCGCGGCTCAGCTCGTGCCCCTCGGCGTCCAGGGCCCGGGCCAAGATGCGGTGGGGCGCGAGCGCCCGGCCGAAGTCGATCCGCGCCTTCCAGGGCGGCCCCTGCAGCCGGGCCGAGGCGCGGTCGTCCACCGTCAGCTCCACGGCCGCGACCGGTCCGCTGACGGCCAGCTCGACCGGGTAGCTCCCCGTGATCAACCCGAAGAAGAGCGTCAGGAACGAGATCGTCATGGATCGTCTCCCTCGTCGGCACCGTCTCGGAACAATGCCACGGATGCAGGGGACGTTCCAGCCCTTGCCCGCGCTCAGAGCACCCGCGAGACGATCAGGTAGGCGACGGCTGAGACGGCGGCGGCGATGGGGATGGTCAGCACCCAGGCCCAGACGATTCGCCCTGCCACCCCCCACTTGACCGCCGAGAGGCGCCGGGTGGCGCCCACGCCCACGATGGCGCCGGTGATGGTGTGGGTGGTGGAGACCGGGATGCCGGCGAGGGTGGCCCCCACCAGCGTGATGGCGCCCGCCGTCTCGGCGCAGAAGCCGCCCACGGGCTGGAGCTTGGTGATCTTGGTGCCCATGGTCTTGACGATGCGCCAGCCGCCGAACAGCGTGCCGAAGGCGATCGCCGCGTGGCTGATGAGGATCACCCAGAGCGGCACCGTGAACTCCTTCAGGTATCCCGCCGCCACCAGCAGGCCGGTGATGATGCCCATGGTCTTCTGGGCGTCGTTGCCGCCGTGGCCCAGCGAGTACGCCGCCGCCGACAGGAGCTGCATGCCGCGGAAGCGGCGGTCGACCTTCGACGGCCGCCAGTCGCGGATGATCCAGGTGACCGCGACCATCAGGAAGAAGCCGAGGATCAAGCCGATCAGCGGCGCGAGGACGATGAACAGCAGCGTCTTCGTCCACCCCGCGACGACGATGGAGCTCCACCCCGCCTTGGCGATGGCGGCGCCGGCGTAGCCGCCGATCAGGGCGTGCGAGGAGGAGACCGGCAGGCCGTAGTACCAGGTGAAGAGGTTCCAGAGGATGGCGCCGATCAGCCCTGCCAGCACCACCTCGCGGGTGACCACCGACAGGTCGATCATGCCGCTGCCGATGGTCTTGGCCACGTGCGTGCCGAGGACGAAGGCGGCGACGAAGTTGAAGAACGCCGCCCAGACCACCGCCTTCTGCGGCGACAGCACCCGGGTCGACACCACGGTGGCGATGGAGTTCGCCGCGTCGTGGAAACCGTTGAGGAAATCGAACGCGAGAGCGACCAGGACGATGAGGACGAGGAAGGCGGTCGGCGCGGTCAAGGGCGTCCCTCAGGCGTTCTTGACGATCACGTTGCCCACGACGTGCGAGTAGTCCTTGCACTGGTCGCAGGCGTTCTCCAGCCCCTCGTAGACCTCCTTCCACTTCAGGATCTCGATCGGGTCGCGCCCCTTGGACTTGAAGAGATCGGCGATCACCGTGTTGTGGAGGACGTCGGCGCGGTTCTCCAGGTCGGAGATGCGCACGATGCCCTCGTGGATCTTGGGCTCGTTGGCCAGGTTCCAGATGAGCTCCGTGATGCGGTCGATCTCGCCCGCCATCTCCACCAGGATGTCGGCGAACTGGCGCAGCCCCTCGGGGGCCTCGGCCAGCTCGAAGATGACCAGGTACTGGGCCACCCCCTCCAGGGAGTCGAGGATGTCGTCGAGGTCGGTGGCGAGGGAGCGGATGTCCTCGCGGTCGAAGGGGGTGATGAACGTCGAGTTCAGGGCGTCGAAGATCTGGCGAGTGATGCGGTCGCCCTCGTGCTCGCGGTCCTTGAGCTCGGCCATCTTGACCCGGCGGACCTCGATCGACGTCCCTTGAGAGAAATCCGCGAACAGGCGGGCGGCCCGCAGCAGGTTCGCCGTGTCCTTGGCGAACAGCTCGTGGAACCGCTCCTCTTTGGGCATGAACCAGCGGATGACGGCGTCGACCTTCCCCATTCAGCCCTCCGGTGTTACAGCTCGATGGTGTTCCTGTGGCAAACCGCGGCGGCGCGGATGGTAGCACAGGGCCGGGGAGGTCGAGACCCGTCTGGATGCCAAATTGGCTGTTAATTCGTCCACGTCGCGGACGAATTAACAGGCAATTCGTCCGCGAGCGATTACTGGAGGATCAGACCGCCAGCAGCGGACTTCGCCATCTCCAGGACCGCAACGGCGTGCTCCCGCGTCATCTCGCATCCTACCGTACCTCTCTTCTCACGCGTGGTGGTGCAGGCTCTCCGGCAGGAAGGGGTCGTTGCGGGCGAGGAGCGGCGCACGGCCCAGGGTGCGGGTGGCGGCGAGGAAGAAGAGGCCGGCGTAGCCGGCGGTGATCAGCAGCTCGATCACTCCCAGGCGCGGCGCCGGGAGCACCGCCGGCGCCACGATCCCGTAGACGTTGAGCCAGCCCCCCACGAGCAACACGACGGCGGCTCCGGCCAGCACCCGTGGATTGCGTTTGGCGTCCCGCGACAGCAGGACCAGGAACGGCACCAGCCAGTTGAGCACCGGGATCAGGATGAACAGCGGCAGCCACGCCCCCCGCGTGCGTGCCACGTAGTAGGGGATCTCCTCCGACAGGTTGCCGTACCAGATGAGCAGGTACTGGCAGACCCAGATGTAGGCCCAGAAGACGCTGAAGGCGAAGAGCAGCTTGCCGAGGTCGTGCAGGTGGCTGGGGGTGATGCTCCCGGCGAGCCCCCGCCCGGAGAGCCGCGCCACCGCCAGCGCGATCGCCGCGATCCCCGCCTGGAACAGGCCCGCGAACATGTAGATGCCGAACATCGTGCTCGTCCAGCGGGGCTGGAGCGACATCAGCCAGTCGAAGCTCGCGAGCGAGAAGGTGACGGCGAAGACCACCATGAAGCCGCCCGAGAGGCGCACCAACCGGCGGTGCTGCCGCAGGCCCTCCTCGCCGTCCTGGGCCAGGGAGGCGCGGCGCAGGAGCACCGAGAAGAGGCTCCAGAGGGCCAGGAAGGCGATCATGCGGACCAGGAAGAAGGGCTCGTTCAGCCAGGCGCTCTTGGCCTTCAGCACCGGATCGCTCTCCAGGGCCCCCGGCCGGGTCCACGAGTAGAGCGCGTGC
>DATARR010000093.1:0-23092 GCA_036264085.1 Thermoanaerobaculia bacterium
CGTCCGGCCGCAGGCGAGCGACGTAGAACGCCGCCTCTTCCGGGATGTTGCTGTACCAGATGAGCAGATACTGGCTGACCCAGATGTAGGCCCAGAAGATGCTGAAGGCGAAGAGCAGCTTGCCCAGGTCGTGCAGGTGGCTGCCGCCCACGGCGGCCGCCAGCGGGCCCCCACGGCGCAGCCGCACGACGATCAGGGCGATGGCCGCGATCCCTGACAGGAAAAGGCCGGCGAAGGTGTGGACGGCGAACAGGGTGCTCGTCCAGCGGGGATCGAGCGACATCAGCCAGTCGAAGCTGGCGAGCGAGAAGGTGACGGCGAAGACGACGAGGAAGCCCGCCGACAGGCGCACCATCCGGCGGTGATGGGTGTGACGGCTGGGCTGTCCATGTCCATCGTGGTGGCCGTCCTGGGCCAGGGAGGCGCGCCGCAAAAGCACCGCGAACACGCTCCACACCCCCAGGAACAGCACCATGCGGACGAGGAAGAACGGCTCGTTGAGATACGCCGCCTTGGCCGCCAGCGCCGGCTCGGAGTCCATGAACCCGGGCCGGGTCCACGGATAGAGGGTCCGCCGGCCGAACCAGACGGCGAGCATCGGCAGGGCGGCCACCGGCACCAGCGACATCAGCGCCTCAGGGACGCGGCGCAGGGCCGTCCACCACCCCGCGCTCGCGAGGTATTTGATGGCGAGGAAGACGAGCCCGGCCAGCGCCAGCGACAGGAAGTAGTAGCCGTCGACCAGCAGATCGACCCAGATGCGCGCGGCGTCGAAGCGCAGGCCCAGGGTGATGGCGGCGGCCCCCGCCACCACCAGCGAGAGGGCGACTCCGATGGCGGTCCGGGTCCGCACCGGCGCCGTCTCCAGGCTCTCCTTCATTTCCGTCATCGCATTCATTTCCGGGCCACCTCCACCGGCCCTCGCAGCGTCCGCGCCTGCAGCGCCCGCACCCAGGCGACGGCCTTCCAGCGGTCATCCGGCGCGATCTGCCCCGCGTAGGAGGGCATCATCCCCGAGCCGCGGGTGATGACGTGGAAGATCTGGCCGTCCGGCATGGCCAGCAGGCGCGCGCTGGTGTAGGAGGGCGGGTTGGGGAACTTGGGAATCAGCGGCCCGTCGCCCGCGCCCCGCGCCCCGTGGCAGACGGCGCAGAAGGTCTGGTAGACCGTCTGGCCGCGGGCCAGCACCGCCGGGCTCGGCGGGAACGGGTTGCGCAGCTCGCGGCCGGCGCGCGCGGCGTCCTCCGCGGTGGCGGCGTAGTGGAACGGCAGCGGCCCGCCGTACGCGATGGTGCCCGCCACCGGCGGCTGGAGGGTCTTGCCGTCGCGGGTCACCGGGTTGGGCGCGTAGGCGTCGTAGGGCACGGAGTGGGCCATGTCCGGAATGAACTCGTAGCCGGTCGCGGCCGGATCGCTGCGTGTCGCCCAGACCGCCAGGGCGGTGAGCAGCAGCAGGGCGACGAGGCGGACCTTCTGGAACGTCTTCATGCCACGGTCTCCTCACGGACCGTGCTGATCCGCCTCGCGCCGGCCGCGCCCAGCAGCTCACGGGCCTCGCCCTCGCGGCCGCCGCTATCGCCGTCGAGGGCGAGCACCAGCACCAGGGCGTCGTCGGTGACGTCCGGCGCCGCCAGCCGGGGCTCGAAGCGGCGGCCGAGGCCGCTGCGCCAGAAGAAGGCGGCGGCGGTGGCGAGGCCGCCCAGCAGGATGGTGAGCTCGAAGCTGATGGGCAGGAAGGCCAGGGCCGAGTTGGCCGGCTTGCCGCCGACGTCGAGCGGCCAGTCCACCACTGCGCACCACACCTGGAGGCCGACGGCGGCGGCAAGGCCCGCGAGGCACCCGGCCAGGGTGATCCAGGGGAGGCGCGAGCGCGGCGCCGCCAGGGCCTCGTCGAGCCCGTGCACCGCATAGGGAGTGAAGACGTCGTGCACCCCGAAGCCCCGTTCCCTTGCCGCGCGCACGGCCGCCAGCAACTCCGTCTCGCTCGCGAAGCTCGCCACCAATTGCCCGCCGGTCGTCCCGCCCTGGCGCCCGCTCATGACTTCGCCTCCCCGGCCCGTACGCTCTTGACTTCCCACATGGCGATGATCGGCAGCGTTTGCACGAACAGCAGGAAGAGCGTGAAGAAGAGGCCGAAGCTGCCGATCAGGATGCCGACCTCCACCCACGTCGGTTTGTACATCGTCCAGCTCGACGGCAGGAAGTCGCGGTGCAGCGAGGTGACGATGATGACGAAGCGCTCGAACCACATGCCGACGTTGACCAGCAGCGAGACCACGAAGAGCACCGGCACCGAGGTCCGCAGCCGCCGCCACCACATGAGCTGCGGCACGAACAGGTTGCAGGTCATCATCGTCCAGTAGGCCCAGGCGTAGGGTCCCAGGGCGCGGTTCCAGAACGCCGCTCGCTCGTAGGGGTTGCCGCCGTACCAGGCCAGGAACAGCTCGGTGAGATAGCAGAAGCCGACCAGCGAGCCGGTGACCAGCAGGATCTTGGCCATGGCTTCCAGATGCCGCAGAGTGATGTAGCGCTCGAGGGCCATCACCCGGCGGGTGAGGATCAGCAGCGTCATCACCATGCCGAAGCCGGAGAAGACGGCGCCGGCCACGAAGTAGGGCGGGAAGAGAGTGGTGTGCCAGCCTGGGATCACCGAGGTCGCGAAGTCCATGCTGACGATCGAGTGCACCGAGACCACCAGCGGCGTCGCGAGGCCGGCGAGGATCAGCGACAGGGTCTCGTAGCGCGACCAGGTGCGCCGCGAGCCGTCCCAGCCCAGGCTGAGGAGACCATAGATCCGCTTGCGCCATCCCGGGGCCGTGCGGTCGCGCAGGGTGGCGAGGTCGGGGATCATGCCCACGAACCAGAAGACGAACGAGATGGTGAAGTAGGTGCTGATGGCGACCACGTCCCACAACAGCGGCGAGCGGAAGTTCACCCACAGCGGGCCGCGCGAGTTGGGGTAGGGGAAGACCCAGAAGGCGAACCAAGGCCGCCCCATGTGCAGCAGGGGGAAGAGGCCGGCGCACATGACAGCGAAGATCGTCATCCCTTCCGCCGAGCGGCTGATCGAGGTCCGCCATTTCTGGCGGAACAGCATCAGGATGGCCGAGATCAGGGTACCGGCGTGGCCGATGCCGATCCAGAAGACGAAGTTGGTGATGTCGAAGGCCCAGCCCACGCTCTTGTTGAGCCCCCAGGTGCCGATGCCGGTCGCCACCTCGTAGCCGGCGGACACGGCGCCCAGCGTCAGGGCGGCGAGCGCCACCGCGAAGCAGGCCATCCAACTCGCGCTGGGGCGCGTGGCGAGCGGGTGGCAGACGTCGTCGGTGATCTGCCGCAGGGAGGGGCTCCCCTCCACCCAGGGCAGACGCAGTGCGATCGGTTCGGCGGCCATGGTCTTCTCCTCAGGCCTTCTCCGGCCCCTTGGGTCCCTCCGGGACATTGCGTACGCGGGTCAAGTAGCCCACGACAGGCCGGGTGTTCAGCTCCTCCAGCACGTGGTAGAAGCGCGGCGACTCCTGCTGCCGCGCCACCTCGCTGCCGGCCGCGGCGAGGTCGCCGAAGACGATGGCCTCCGCCGGGCAGGCCTGCTGGCAGGCCGTGCGGACGTCGCCGTCGGCCAGCGGCCGGCCCGCCGCCTCCGCCCGCAGCTTGCCGGCCTGGATGCGCTGCGTGCACAGCGAGCACTTCTCCATCACGCCGCGCGAGCGCACCACCACATCGGGGTTGAGCACCATCCGCCCCAGGTCGCTGTTCATGGTGTAGTCGAAGCGGTCGTTGTTGGCATACTGGAACCAGTTGAACCGCCGCACCTTGTAGGGGCAGTTGTTGGCGCAGTAGCGGGTGCCCACGCAGCGGTTGTAGATCTGCTGGTTGATACCGTCGGAGCTGTGGACGGTGGCCAGCACGGGGCAGACGGTCTCGCATGGGGCATTGCCGCAGTGCTGGCACATCATGGGCTGGTAGACCGTCTGCGGATCGTCCGCCGGCCCGTTGTAGTAGCGGTCGATGCGGATCCAGTGCATCTCCCGGCTGCGCGTCACCTCGTCGCGGCCCACCACCGCGACGTTGTTCTCGGCCTGGCAGGCCACCACGCAGGCGCCGCAGCCGAGGCAGGAATTGAGGTCGATGGCCATCCCCCAGTGGTGCCCCTCCTGCGGCCGCTCGGCCCACAGCGTCTGGAGATGGGGGCGCTCCTCGTTGCCGGCCGCCGGATTGCGCTGGAAGTCGGCGAGCGTCGCCTCGCGGACGATGGGCCGCCCCTCCATCGAGTGGTGGAGCTGGGTGGCCGCGAGCGCCTGATGGCGGCCGGTCTTCTCGATCCGGAAGCCGGCGGCCCAGCCGCGGGAGAAGCCGCCGGTGGCGGAGGAGAGCAGGGGGAAGGCGTTGGCGCCCACGCCGTCGCCCACCTTGCCGGCCCGGGTGCGGCCGTAGCCGAGGGCCACCGAGACCGCCTGCTTCGGCTGGCCGGGCTGGACCTGCACCGGCAGCTCCAGCGCCGTTTCGTCACGACGAAGAGCTACGAGGTCCCCATCCTCCAGCCCCATTTCCGCCGCCAGCGCCGGCGCGATCGAGACGTAGTTGCCCCAGGTGACCCGGGTGACGGGGTCGGGCAGCTCCTGGAGCCAGGGGTTGTTGGCGTGGCGGCCGTCGCGCATCCCGACCTTCTCATACAGGCGGACCTCGAGGCCCCCGGCGGCGCGCGCCGCGGCATGGTCGGCGAGGATCGCCGCGGTGGCCGCCGCCAAGTCGGCGCGGTCCACCGGCGGCGCCTCCGTAGGGCTATCCGCCAGCGTGACGCCGCCGTCCTGGAGGGAGTGATCCCAGAAATCGTCGAAGCTGGCCCAGCGGTCCTGATGGGGAAAGACCTCGTTTCGCCAGACCTCGCGCAGATGGCCGAGGGCGTCGGGCGCCTCGCCCATCCAGCGCTGCAGGCTCTCCTGGACGGCGCGGGTGGCGAAGAGCGGGGCGATGGCCGGCTGCCGCAGGCTGAAGCTGCCGGCCACGGGCTCGGCGTCGCCCCAGGACTCCAGGAAATGATGGTCCGGGGCCACGGCGTCGGCGTGCCCGGCGGTCTCGTCCAGCCGGTCCGCCAGGGAGACCTTGAGGGGAACCTTGGCGAGTGCGCGCACGAAGCGCCCGGCCTGCGGGTGGTCGTAGGCGGGATTCACCCCCCAGAAGAGGACGCCCTGCACCTCGCCCCGCTCCATGGCCGCGATCAGCGCCGTCACCGCGCCGTCGTCCTCCTGCCGCTGCCAGGAAGGGCGATCGAGATCGATCGTACGACCGACGTTTCCCAGCAGCGAGTTGACCCGGTTGACCGCCACCTGCACCGCCGGGTCGTTGACGCCGCAGACCACCAGCGACTCCCCGCGGTGGTGCCAGAGGTCGTCGGCCACGGCGTCGAGCAGGGCCGGATCGCACGGCGGCTCCACCTTTGGCACAGCCGCTCCGCCGGCCCGGCTCGCCAGCCGGCCGGCCAGGGCCAGCGCCACCAGCCCCAGCTCCGAGGGGAGCACGGCGGCCCGGCGATCGGCGTTGCTGCCGGTCAGCGATAGCCCGGACTCGAACTGGTAGTGCCGCATCATCGCGTCGCCGGGCCGGCGGCCGCGGGCGTAGGCGCGGGCGAATTCCACCGGCGACAGCCAGGTGCCGAGGAAGTCGGCCTCCAGGCCGACGATCACCCGCGCCCCCTCGAAGCGGAAGCGCGGCACCACGGGCCGGCCGAAGGAGAGGTCGTTGGCATGTCGCAGGGCGGCCAGCGAGACCGGCTCGTGGACGGCGTGGACGGCGCCCGGGAAGCGCCGCTGGAAGCCCTCGATCAGCCGCCGGGTCGAGGGGCTGTGGATCGTCCCGGTGACCAGCGCAAGGCGGCCGCCGTGGGCGGCGATGGCGTCCAGCCGCGCCGTCACGAAGGCGTCGGTCTCCGCCCACGAAGCCGGGCGGCCGTGCAGCAGCGGCCCCTTCAGACGCTGGTCGTCGTAGAGCGACAGGACGGTCGCCTGGCCGGTGGCGCAGGTGGCGCCGCCGGAGAGGGGGGAGTGAGGATTGCCTTCGACCTTGATCGGCCGTCCGTCCCGGGTCTTGACCAGCAGCCCGCACCCCGCCGGGCAGCCGCCGCAGGTGGTGGCGTACCAGCTCTCGACCCCCGGCAAGGTCCCTTCGGGCTGGGCGAGCAGCGGCACCGCCTGGCGCTCCGGGATGCGGTTGCAGCCGGTGAGGGCGGCGGCCGTCGCCGCCGTAATGCTGAATCCCATCAGCTTGAGGAAGTCGCGGCGGCTCTCCCCGACCCCCGCGAAGTCGGCGGGGCCGGGAGGCTCCTGCCGCGGCAGAGGCTCTCCCCGCAGCTCTTCGATGCTCCGCCAGTACCTGGTATCCGGCATCTCGGCTCCTTAGGACCTCAAGGACGAACACGGACGGACAAGGACGATCACGGACTAAAACAAAAGGGCACCGGCTCTATGTGTTCGTCCGTGTCTGTCCGTGTTCGTCCTTGTCCGTCCCTGTTCCCCCTCAGTAGTGACACTTCCCGCAGTCCAGCCCACCGCTGGCGACGTGCCCCGCCGTGCGCGCCGCGGCCGAGCGCTGGGAGGGCGGCACCACCTCCTCCTGACGGTGGCAGCCGAGGCACCAGCCCATGGTCAGCGGCGACACCTGGCGCACGCGGTCCATGGTCTCCACCGGCCCGTGGCAGCGCTGGCAGGCGACGCCGGCGCCCACGTGCTGGCTGTGGTTGAAGTAGACGAAGTCCGGCAGGTTGTGCACCTTCGTCCAGCGGATGGGCCGCACCTGCGCCACGGCCTCCTTGAGCCTCTCCACCTCGGCTGAGGCCACCCGGAGCTGGCCGTGGCAGTTCATGCAGACGCCGGCCGGGGGGATCCCCGCGTGCCGGCTCTTCTCCGCCGCGAAGTGGCAGTAGAGACAGGGGACGTGGTAGGTCCCGGCGTGCAGCCGGTGGGAGAAGGCGATGGGCTGGGGCGGCGCGTAGCCCTGGCTGACGCCCACCCGGCGCAGCGCGCCGGTCAGCAGCACGCCGATGACGGCGATCATGGCCAGCTCCGCCGCCGCCGTCGCCACCCGGCCGGGAGCGCTGCGCGCCAGCGCCGCGGCGAGGTGCCCCAGGCGCACCACCGGCCGGGCCAGGACGTAGACCGCGCCGCTGAACGGCAGCACCGCGGCGGCGGCGATCCCCGCCAGCAGGTGGAGCTTCACCAGCGGCGGCAGCGCCAGGACCAGTGAGACGTCGGGCTGGAAGGCCAGCAGCGAGCGGAACCAGGGGAGCAGCGACAGCGCGTACCAGTCCGAGCCCCAGCGGTAGAGCGCCGCCGCCGCCAGGCCCGAGCCGATGGTCAGCGCTCCGAGCGTCAGCAGGAGAGCGTCCGCGACCCCGCCCCGGCGCCAGCCGTCGCGGAACCGCGCGACGAGCCCGGCGAGGGTCGCCAGCCCCAGGACGAAGCCGCTGGCCTCCAGGACCAGCAGCCGCGCGGGCATCTGGTTCCACAGCAGCAGCGGCCGTGGCAGGAGGAAGGCGACGGCATGGCCCAGGAGCACCAGGCCGAGGCTCCAGCGCCAGAGCGACGGGCCGCCGGAGGACCGCGCCTCCGCGGCGCCGGCCGCGCTCAGCGCCGCGCGCCGGGCCGGCGACGCGAGGCACCGCCAGGCCGTCACACAGACCAGCAGCGCCGCCGCCAGGTACGGCGAAAAGCCGAACAGCAGAAGGTCCCGCATGGCCCGGGCTCAGCCAGCGTCCCGCGTTGACGCGGCTCTCCTGCGACCCCGGCCGCCGCGCCGCCGCAGCGTGCGGCGGGTGAACAACAGGGCGAGCGACGAGCCGCCGAGCCCCAGGAAGAGGGGCGTCCCGGCCGCGAGCTCGATGGGCGGCTCGGGGGAGGTGGCGGTCCGGTGGAGGAATGCCTTGAGGGCGAATGCCTCCTCCGGTGTCAGCGGCCGGCCGTGGTAGGCCGCCGACATCATGGGGAAGTGCGACTCCATCAGCGCCCGGGTCAGTCCCGCGTCCTGGTACTTGAAGTAGACCCGGGTGAGGTCGGAGGCCAGGGTGCCGCTGCGCCAGCGGCCCGCCTCGCCCGCGGCGTGGCAGCCGATGCAGGCCGCGCCACCGTTGCGCAGCGGCCAGGCGCCGGTGAACAGGGCCAGGCCCCGCGCCACCTCGGCCGGCGTCGCCGTCGACGCGGGCCGGAAGTCCCCCTCCGGCGACCGCGGGCCACCCTTCTCGATGAAGGCGAGCAGGGAGTCGATCTCGCCGTCCGAGAAGTCGTGGTCCGGCATCTTCTTCTTGTACTTGGCGAAGAGCGCCGCGGCCGTCTTCTCCCCCTTGCCGACGAGCCCCTGGGAGGAGCGGATGAAGTCATGGAGCCAGCGCCGGTCGCGGCGTGCCGTCACCCCCTTGAGGTCCGGCCCCACCACATCCCCCTTGCCGACGCTGTGGCAGCCGGCGCACTGCAGAGTGAAGATCGCCGGCGGATCGAAGCCGGCCCAGGCGGCTGGCGCAACGCCGAGCGAGGCGACGGCGACGAACGCGATGGCACGCCCGAGGAGAGAAACACACGACGACCTTGAGAACCGCGCACCTGCGGACATGGTCGACCTCCGATTCCGAAACAGCAGAAGACTTCAGCGCTTCCGGCCGCCCCCCGTGACGCACATGCGCCTGGATCCTGGCGGCTGTCCTGCGAGGACGCCGGGAAGAGTCGTTCAGCATCCCCTATAAGGTCAGGGTGTCGCTCGGACCAAAGGGCGAGCCGGCGTCCGGCGCGACACCCCACACTCCCTGGAATTTGAAGCGGTGAACCTCGAGTCTTCCGGTCCCATTGCGTCATGGGGTCCGAGAAGTTTCGCCATAGGCTAATGATCGTTTATACTCCTGTCAAGTAGTCGCAGATCAGAGAGTATTTAGTAATTTCCCTATTTCAGAGGGAGATCCTCATGGCCGTTCCCAAGGGTTGGACCTACGCTCTCCTCGCCGCCGCCTTCACGGTGGGCCTCATCGCCCTGGCGTTTCAGCCCGCCGTCTCGCACGACGAGCTGCCGAACCGCATCCCCCAGGCCGCTCCTTACGTGGCCGCGGAGGCCCGGCACTTCCCGCCGCCGTTCGAGGAGGCCTGGGAGGGAGCCCACAACCCCGGCCGCTGCTCGACGTGCCACGCCAAGATCTTCGCCGAGTGGAACGGCTCGATGATGTCGAGCGCCTGGCGCGATCCGGGGTGGCGGGCCGCCTTCCTCCTCACCGCCCGCCAGACCTCGACGGCCGGCGACTGCGAGGCGCCTTCGCCGCCGGACGGGACGCGGCGCAGCCACCTCAACCCCTTCGCCGCCGACGACTGCACCTCGCACTTCGACACCGGCGGCGGCAGCCTGGCCGGCCTCTTCGGCCGCGCCACCACCGCGCGCCCCGGCTCGCTGCTCGACGGCTTCTGCTCGCAGTGCCACATGCCGGCCAACTACGTGGACAACGTCCCCCTGGCCGCCGTCGGCCCGGACCAGCCCTCGGGCCGCGAGCACGGGGCGCTCGACCCGGAGTTCAACCCCACCTCGGACAACGGCACGGGCCTCGCCTTCGCCACCGTGGCCTCCCGCTTCCGCAACACCGACGCCGGCCGGCGCGGGGTCTTCTGCGCCGTCTGCCACACCTTCGCCGACACCCGCGAGATGCCCTTCGGCAATTTCCACCGCTCCGAGGTCCCCTATCCGGCCTTGGAGGGGACCCAGAGCCGCTCGCGCCTGCTGCCGCCGGGAAGCCAGGACCGCCCGGCGGTGCCCGACCCGTCCTCGCCCAACCAGGGGTACGCCGTGGGCGCCGGCGCCTTCCGCCTGTCGCCGCATGCCATCGGCTTCCCCGAGTTCCTGGGGCCGCTCGCCGCCCATGCCCCAGCCCCGGCGAAACAACGCGACTCCTACCTGAGCGGCGTCTTCGGCAGGGACGTCGCCTTCCAGAAGGCCGAGCCGTCGGGCCACGAGGGCTACTACCAGGCCCTCCACGAGCGCGCCGAGTTGTGCGCCTCCTGCCACGACGTCACCAACCCGCTGACGATCAAGAACCGCCTGGGCCGCTGGGTGGGCGGCTTCCCCATCGAGCGCACCTACGCCGAGTGGTCCGGCAGCCGCTATGCCGACCGCCCGGGCAACCGCAACTTCGATCCCCGCTTCAAGCGCGACTGCCAGACCTGCCACATGCAGCAGGACTTCGGCCAGCCGGGCACCGCTCACACCCTCTACCAGGACGGCCGTCCCGTGCCACCGCGCGCCGGCCGCGTCGCCGAGGACGCCCCCGAGCGCGCCCCCGCTTTCAGCCATCACTTCATCGGCGGCAACACCTTCATCCCGCGGCTCGCCGGCGCGGACGTCGACGGCGGCGGCGCCGTCCAGCCCTCGCCCGAGCTGTCGGTCTTCAGCTTCACCTCGGCGGACGAGACGAGCCCCTACCACAACGCCTGGTGGCAGAACGTCACGGCGCGCGGCCCCATCACCCAGCACGCCCGGCTGGCCTGGGACCGCCTGCGCAACGTCCTCGACCTCGCCCTCGCCAGCCCCGCCACCGCCGCCGCCGGCACCCGGGCGCCGCTGAAGATCACCGTCGCCAACAGCGGCAGCGGCCACGACTTCCCGTCCGGCTTCCCCGAAGGCCGGGTGGCCTGGGTGGCGGTGCGCGCCTGGGACCTCGGCAGCGGCCGCGAGCTCGACCTCTACGACGCGCACTGGAAGCGCACCTCGAAGGGGGTCGGCTACCTGACGCACGACGACATGCCGGACCCCAACTTCCCCCGCTGCCGGCAGTGGAAGCTGCCGGCCGGCTCGCCCGACCCATTCGCCGTGCAGTTCAAGGCCATCGCCTCCCTGGGCGACGGCTGCCCCACCCTCGACCTCGCCTATGCCACGCCGCTCAACCTGGTGGTCAACGGCGACGGCCTGCCGGTGGACAAGGCCGGCCGGGTGATCGACCGCGACAACCCGCGGGGCCTGCCGCAGTACCGCGACCTCGACGGCGACGGCGACCTCTACGACGACGCCTTCCTCTCCGACACCCGTCTGCGGCCGCTCCCCCATCCGGGCGCCACGGCGGTGATCGACCGCTACTCGGTGGTGATCCCGCCGGACGTCCGCGGCCCCGTGGCCGTGGTGACGGCCGTCTACTACCAGTCGTTCGAGGCGGTGGTGGCAAAGAAGTTCCTGGGCAACCTGGCCGACCTCAACATGAACTTCCGGCTCGAGCCCTGCGTCCTGGGCGGCGCCTGCGACGGCCGGACGCCGGCCGTCGAGCCCGCCGTGGTGGAGGGGGCGCCGCCGGTGCCCATGGCGGTGCGCACCCGGGTGATCGACGTCGCGGGCGGGACCGTGCCCTCGGAGCCGCCCGCCGTCCGCACCTATCCCCCCGCCGGCGCGGCCGGCGTCTCGCCGGACGTGGTGGTCAAGGCCTCCTTCTCGGCGCCGGTCAAGGACCTGAGCCCCGCCACCTTCACCCTCACCGACGGCGCGGGCGCCCCGGTGCCCGGCTTCGTGGACCAGATCGGCGACGGCACCTGGGCCTTCTTCCCCCACCAGGTCTTCCTCGCCGCCAACAAGACCTACACCGCCCGTCTCGCGGCGGGGGTCTGCGATCTCCACGGCAACTGCACGCGGCGCGAGGTCGCCTGGACCTTCACGACCGGCGAAACGGCGGGGGAGGGGACCGGCGACACCCGCGTCCCCCTGGGCTTCTCGCTCGCCCCGGCCGCCCCGCAGACGGCGGGCGCTACTCCGGCGCCGCCCGCAGCTCCAGCCCCAGGACCAGCACCGTCGGCGAGCCGATCATCCCGTCGAGGGGGTGGAAGGTAAGGTCCCGGCCGACGCCGGCGATGCCGCGCAGGAAGGTGCCGATGCCGCCGCAGAGCCAGGCCCCGGAGACCGGGGCGCTGGCGCGGCCGGCGGCGACGGCGAAGCCGCAGACCGGGAGGGCGAAGCGGTCCGCCGCCAGGTCGAAGCGGCCGGGGCCGGTGACGCCGATGAGGTAGTAGCCCTGGCTCACCGAGCCGAGGAGGGAGGCGACGGGAGTGCGTGGCTCGGGCTTGAGATAGAGGTGGGTGGGGCCGGGCATGGGGAGGTCGCGCCAGCCCGGCCGGCGGGTGCAGCCCGAAGGCTGGCCATGGGCCGCCACCTCCTGCCACCAGGCGAGCAGCGGCTGGTGGAAGATCCCCTCCTCCACCAGCACCACCTCGCGGGTGGGCACCCCTTCGCCGTCGACCGGCGCCTCGCAGGCGCCGCCGGGGAAGCGGCCGTTGTCGATCAGCGTCACCCGCTCGCTGCCGAAGCGGCCACGGGTGCCGCCGAGGAGGCCGAAGAGGTTGATACGGCTGCCCGGTCCCGGCCCCATCAGCAGAGGCAGGACGCCCGCCAGCAGCCGGGCCGCCACCCCCGGGGCGAGGAGGATCTCGCCCGTGTCCCGCTCCGGCGGCGCGCCGGCGGCGGCGACGGCCAGGCGGTCGGCAAGGCGCCGCGCCAACGCCGTGGGGTAGAAACGCCGGGGCTCCCGCGCCGCCACGTAGAGGCTCGCCTGGGGGGCCGGTTTTCCGGGACCAACGCCGGGGCCGGCGGCCTCGAGGTACAGGGTGCAGATGCGCTGCCGCGTCCGGCTCCTCACCCCCCGGCTGTTGGCCAGCTCGGCCTCGCTCGAGCCGTCCTCCAGCACGGCCCGGAGCAGCCGCGACCCGGGCAGCTCCGAGGCCAGGTCCCGGCCCAGGCTCTCCAGCACTTTGAGCCCCTCCCGTTCGCCGATCAGCGGGGTGTCGAAGTCCGACGGCTCGTTCCATGCCGGGACGGTCTCCGGCTCGGGGAGCTCCAGGGCGTGGCCGGGGGCGGGCTCGGGCCAGGGGCCGGCTGGCGCCGGGTCCCCCGTGGCGGCGGCGAAGAAGGAGCCCCGGCGGTTGCCGGCGCGCACCGCCCAGGCGCGCTCCTGGCTGGTGGCGGAGGTCTCGGTGACCGGCGTGCGCTCCAGGCGGCGGGAGCGGCCGCGCTTGACGTAGACCTCGGCGTCGGTCAGGTGGCGCTTGAGGAGGGCGCGCAGGACGTCGTCCAGCGGGATGTCTGCGGCGGGGGCGGCGGCGGGGCTCAAGGCGTCACCTCCACCCCTTCCAGGCGGAGCGCCGGGGCCGTGGCCCACACCGGCAGCTTCTGCCCCCCCTTGGCGCACCAGCCGGCGCCCGCCGGCCGCGACGCGTTGCTTACCGCCGTCACCCGCGTCAGCAGGTCCGACACCCGTCCCCGCAGCGCACAGGGGCCCACGGTTTCATGGAGGCCCCCGCGCCGGAAGCGCCGGCCGTGGGGGAGATGGAGGACGAACTCCCCCGACAGGGGATCGAGACGGCCGCGGCTCGCCTCGGCGAAGTAGAGCCCCTCCGCCGCGCCGGCGAGCAGCTCGTCCGGCGCGGTCTCGCCGGGGAGGACCTCCAGGTGGCTGGAGCGGGGTCCCGGCGGCAGGTGGCGCGTCCCCCGCCGCCCCGCCCCCGGCAGCAGCACCGGCGAGGTCCGTGCCCAGAGGGCATCGGCCAGCGGCTGCTCGACCACGCCGCCGCGCAGCAGCCAGCGGCGGACGACCGACGCGCCCTCGTCGTCCGTCGACCGCCGCACCCCCTCGGGCGCCGCCGCCGGATCGTCCAGCACGTCCAGACAGGCTGCCGCCATGGCGACTCCCACGGCCGCCTCCGGGTTCCCCCCCTGGGCCAGGGTGTCGGCCTCCAGGGCGTGGGCCACGGCCTCGTGAAGGAGCACGGCCACCGCCGCCGGCCCCAGCACGGCCGCGCCGCGCACGGGCGTCGGCGGCTGGGCCTGGCGGGCGCGGAACAGGGCGACCAGGGCGGCGGCGACCTCCTCGGCAGTGCCGCCGTCGAGCCGCGGCAGGAGCGCGCCGTAACGCCCCCAGGACGACTCGGCCGTCAGGCTGTAGAAGGTCTCCCGCTCCGCTTCCCCCATCAGGCGCGGTCCCACCACCTGAATCCAGCGGCGGTGGCGGCGCACGGCGACGCGCAGGGGGAACCCCACGTGATGGGCCCGCACCGCCCGCGACAGGACGCCGGGGAAGTCCAGCACCTCGTGGGCCGTCACCGGCTCCGGGGGGGCGACCTCCAGCGCCGGCTCGGGGTAGGTGGCGGCGGAGAAGGCGCGCGCCACCTGGCGCAGCGACTCGGCGAAGGCCCGCGGCTCGACGGCGTCCCGCGACGCGAGCCAGGTGCGTCCGTCGCGCACCAGGCGCACGGCGAACCCCTCCTCCCGCCATACCCGCAGGCTCCCCGGATCGCCCTCGGGCGCGACCTCCACCTCCTCGCGCCGCTCGAAAAACGCGTCCACCACGTCCTCGGGCTGCTCGGCGATCTGGGAGAGGGAACGGGCGACGGCGGCGGTGTCGAGACGGGAGAACGGCATGGGAGGCGGATTGTACTCCGCGCCCGGGTCGTCCCTGCTCGTCCGTGCTCGTCCCGTTCGTCCGTGTTCTGCGCTTGCGATAAGATCCCCGTCATGACCCAGGGCCGAGCTCAACGCATCGAGGAGCTGCAGCGCCGGCTCGCCGCCGCCGAGCTGGGTGGTGGCCAGGAGCGCATCGACAAGCAGCACGCCGCGGGCAAGCTCACCGCCCGCGAGCGCGTCGACCTGTTCCTCGACGCTGGCTCCTTCGTCGAGATCGACGCCCTCGTCACCCACCGCTGCCGCGACTTCGACATGGACAGGGTATCCATCCCCGGCGACGGCGTGGTCTGCGGTTACGGCACGGTGGACGGCCGGCTGATCTACCTCTTCGCCCAGGACTTCACCGTCTTCGGCGGCTCGCTCTCCGAGACCAACGCCGCCAAGATCTGCAAGGTCATGGACCTCGCGGTGGAGAACGGCGCGCCGGTCATCGGGCTCAACGACTCCGGCGGCGCCCGCATCCAGGAGGGGGTGGCCTCCCTCGGCGGCTACGCCGACATCTTCCTGCGCAACACGCTCGCCTCCGGCGTGGTGCCCCAGATCAGCGCCATCCTGGGGCCGTGCGCCGGCGGCGCCGTCTACTCGCCGGCGATCACCGACTTCATCTTCATGGTCGAGGAGACGAGCTACATGTTCGTCACCGGCCCGGAGGTCATCCGCACCGTCACCCACGAGGAGGTCAGCATGGAGGAGCTGGGGGGCGCCTCCACCCACGCGGCGAAGAGCGGCGTCTGCCACTTCACCGTGGCGAGCGACGCCGCCTGTCTCGCCGCCATCCGCGAGCTGCTCTCCTATCTCCCCAGCAACAACCTCGACGAGCCCCCGCCGGGCGCGAGCGACGACGATCCGAACCGCGAGTCCGAGGCCCTCAACACTCTGGTGCCCGAGGACCCGAACAAGCCCTACGACATCAAGCAGCTCATCGCCGCCGTGGTGGACGACGGCAAGTTCCTCGAGGTGCACGCCCGCTACGCGCGTAACCTCGTGGTCGGCTTCGCCCGCATCGGCAACCGCAGCGTGGGCATCGTGGCCAACCAGCCGGCCTGGCTGGCGGGCGTCCTGGACATCGACGCCTCGCTCAAGGGGGCGCGCTTCGTCCGCTTCTGCGACGCCTTCAACATTCCTCTGATCACTTTCGAGGACGTCCCCGGTTTCCTCCCCGGCACCAACCAGGAGTATGGCGGCATCATCAAACACGGGGCCAAGCTGCTCTACGCCTACGCCGAGGCCACGGTGCCCAAGATCACCGTCATCACCCGCAAGGCCTACGGCGGCGCCTACTGCGTCATGTCGAGCAAGCACCTGCGCACCGACGCCAACTTCGCCTATCCCACGGCCGAGATCGCGGTGATGGGGCCCGAGGGCGCCGTCAACGTCCTCTACCGGCGGGAGCTCGAGGAGGCCGGCGGCGACGCCCCGCGGGTGCGGGCGGAGAAGGTCGCGGAGTACCGCGCCAAGTTCTCGAACCCCTACATCGCCGCCGAGCGCGGCTTCGTCGACGCCATCATCGAGCCGCGGCGCACGCGGCCGGAGATCGTGCGGGCGCTGCGGCAGCTCGGGGCCAAGCGGGCGAGCGTGCCGCCCAAGAAGCACGGCAACATTCCCCTATGACCGGGGACTGACCCGGGGGATGACAGGGTCTTCCTTGACACCCGGGCGGCGGTACGGCACGCTGGCACCGCCCGGAAAGCACTGAATCGATGCGTCGTGAGAGCCCGGGGCCGTCCAAGGAGAGGACATGAGAGAGAAAGATCGGCAGTTGAAGCGCCGGCGCCATCGCCGGTCGAAGCGGCTGAAAAAGCAGCGGACGCAGGAAGATCAGCACCGCGCCGAGCGCCCCACGGGCTCCAAGCGCGTGCCCAAGAAGGTGCCGCCCGCTCCGGCCGAGAGCGCGGCGAACGGCGGCGCCAGCGCCGCCCCCGCCCCACCCCCCTCCGGCGAGGCCCCCAAGAAGCCCGCCGCCAAGAAGGCCCCGGCCGCCAAGAAGGCTCCGGCCGTCAAGAAGGCTCCGGAGCCCCCGCCCGCCGAGACCGGGCCGGAAGAGCCCAAAGAGAGCTGACCCGGCGCCCATGTCTGATTACCGTTCCCTGAAAGCCGTGGACCCCGAGGTCCATCAGGCCATCGCCGACGAGCGGGCGCGCCAGAACCTCGGCCTGGAGCTGATCGCCTCCGAGAACTTCGTCAGCCGCGCCGTGCTGGAGGCGGCCGGCAGCGTGATGACGAACAAGTATGCCGAGGGGTATCCCGGCCGGCGCTACTACGGCGGCTGCGAGTTCGTGGACGTGGTGGAGCGGCTGGCCATCGAGCGCGCCAAACAGCTCTTCGGCGCCGAGCACGTCAACGTCCAGCCCCACAGCGGCACCTCGGCCAACATGGCGGTCTACTTCGGCTTCCTGAAGCCGGGCGACAAGCTCATGGGCATGGACCTCTCCTCCGGCGGCCACCTCACCCACGGCCACCGCCTCTCCTACTCCGGCCGCGACTTCCACGTCGTGGCCTATGGCGTGGACCGCGAGACGGAGACGATCGACTACGACCAGGCCGAGCGCCTGGCCCTGGAAGAGCGGCCGAAGCTGATCATCTGCGGCGCCTCGGCCTACAGCCGTGTGATCGACTTCGCCCGCTTCCGCGCCATCGCCGACCAGGTGGGCGCCCTGCTGATGGCCGACGTCGCCCACATCGCCGGCCTGGTGGCGGCGGGCGTCCACCCCTCGCCCGTCCCGCACTGCGACTTCGTCACCACCACCACCCACAAGACCCTGCGCGGCCCCCGGGCCGGCATGGTGATGTGCCGGGAGCAGTTCGCCAAGGACCTCGACCGCGCCGTCTTCCCCGGCATCCAGGGCGGACCGCTGATGCACATCGTCGCCGCCAAGGCGGTGGCCCTCAAGGAGGCGCTGACGCCCGAGTTCCAAGAGTATCAGCGGCAGATCGTGACCAACGCCCGGGCGCTGGCCGCGCGCCTCGCCGGCCACGGCCTGCGCATCGTCTCCGGCGGGACGGACAACCACCTCTTCCTCGTCGACGTGACGAAGGCGGGGAGCACCGGCAAGGTGGCCGAGAAGTCGCTGGAGGCGGCGGGGATCACGGTGAACAAGAACACCATTCCCTACGATCCCAACCCGCCGCTGGTGGCCTCCGGCGTCCGCATCGGCACTCCGGCCCTGACCACCCGCGGCATGCGCGAGCCCGAGATGGATCAGGTGGGGGACTTCATCGCCGAAGTCCTCCGCGCCCCCGACGACGCCGCAGTCCACGCCAGCGTGCGAGCCAGAGTGCGGGCCCTCTGCGAGCGCTTCCCCCTCTACGACCCCCTGATGTAGCCCCTCTCAGGCCCTCCCCGGGCCCCCTGGGACCGCCGGCGTCCCGCCGGCCTCTTCCTTCTTCTTTCCGATTTATTCCCTTCCTTCGATTGATCCCGCAGGAAACCGCCCCGCCGCTGGTTACACTACCCAGCAGCACCCGGACTGGTTGGAACGAGATCGGAGGAGCACGATGATGAAACGACGAGTCGGAGCGATGCTGGTGAGGCGGCTCTGGATGGTAATTGCGGCAATCGCGGCAATCGCGGCAATGCCGGCGCTGGCACAGGAGACCGCGCCCGCCAGGGCGGCGGCGACCGCCGCGGCCCCCGTCTTCGCCCCGCCGCCGGGGACCTACCCGGCGCCGCTCACGCTCACCCTCACCGCCGCCACGGCCGGCGCCACGATCTACTACACGACCGACGGCTCCAGCCCGTCGCGCAAGACGAGCCCCGTCTACCGCGGCCCCATCCAACTCGCCGCCGCCGCCAAGCCGGTGATCCTCAAGGCGTTCACCTACAAGAAAGGTCTCCCGGCGAGCGCCGTCACCTCGGGCGTCTACACCCTCAACGCGGGGCCGCCGCCGCCGCCCTCCGAGGACGGCGGCACGCTCTTCCTCGCCTCGCTCACCCCGCAGAGCGGCGCCCCGAGCAGCGGCTCCGGCGCCTCGACCCTGACCCTGACGAAGGATCAGACCGCCGCGATCCTGCGCTTCTCCTTCTCCGGCCTCACCGGCCCGATCACCGGCGAGCACATCCACGGCCCGGACGGCACCATCCTCTTCGACATCGACACCACGCCGCCGCAGGCCGACGGCTCGCGGATCTGGCGCATCCAGCCGGCCGGCGCCTTCGACACGGCGGCGATCCTCGCCGCCCTGCACGGCGGCCAGTGCTACCTCAACCTCCATACGGCGGCCTTCCCGGCGGGTGAGATCAAGGGCTTCTTCCGCCAGACCAACGGCAGCCAGAGCTTCACGCCGCCGCCCCCGCCGCCGGCCCTGCCACCGGGTCCCCCGACCGTGCAGGACGCCGCCCGCTTCCTCCTCCAGGCGACCTACGGGCCGCGGCCCGGCGAGGCCGAGGCGCTCCAGCAGAAGGGCTTCGCCGCCTGGCTCAACGAGCAGTTCGCGATGTCCGCGGCCTCCCACCTCGCGACCTACGACGAGCTGGTGTCCCACCAGGCGCCGGGCGTGGACCCCGTGACCGAGCTGGTGCGGGAGTCCTACTTCAGCCAGGCCGTCCAGGGTCCCGACCAGCTCCGCCAGCGCATGGTCTTCGCGCTCGCCGAATTCTTCGTCGTCTCCGACCGCGACGCCGACCTGCGCAAGAACCCGGAGAGCCTGGCGGCATACCTCGACCTGCTGGGGCAGCACGCCTTCGGCAACTTCCGCGACCTGCTGGGGGCAGTCACGCTCAGCCCCACCATGGGGAAATACCTCGACATGGCGGGGAGCAGCAAGTCGATCCCCTCGCTGGGCGTCAACCCCAACGAGAACTACGCCCGCGAGATCCAGCAGCTCTTCTCCATCGGCCTCTACGAGCTCCATCCCGACGGCACCCTGCACCTGGACGGCAGCAACCAGCCGATCCCGACCTACGACCAGAACGAGGTGATCGCGTTCGCGCGCGCCTTCAGCGGCTGGACGTTCGGCGGCCAGAACCAGCGCGACCCCCGGGTCTTCTTCCGCCCCGTCCGCAACTACCGCATCCCGATGGCGGCCTGGGCGGCGTATCACGACCTCGACGCGAAGAAGCTGCTCGACGGCGTCGTCCTGCCGGCGGGCCAGACCGCGCAGGCGGACCTGCAGCAGGGGCTCGACCTCATCTTCCACCACCCCAACGTCGGCCCCTTCTTCTGCCAGTTCCTCATCCAGCGGCTGGTGACCAGCAACCCCAGCCCGGCCTACGTCTACCGCTGCGGCCAGGCGTTCGCCGACAACGGCTCGCACGTGCGCGGCGACCTCAAGGCGGTGCTGCGCGCCGTCCTCCTCGACTACGAGGCGCGGGCGGCGACGCTCGCCACCCGGCCGGACGAGGGGCACCTGCGCGAGCCGGTGGTGCGTTTCCTCGGGACCCTGCGCACGCTCGACGCCCATCCGCGCAGCGGGCGGTGGAACCTCAACATCGACCGCCAGGGGCTCGGCATGGGGCAGATCCCCCTGCGCGCGCCCACGGTATTCAACTTCTTCGAGCCCGGCTACGCCCTGCCGGGGGAGATCGCGCAGGCCGGCCTCGTCTCGCCGGAGTTCCAGATCGCCACCGAGACGACCGTCGTCGGCACCGCCAACGTCTATCGCGCGCTCTTCGGCAGCGGCGGGACGACCGGACCGCTGATGTTCAACCTGACGCCGTTCCAGCCGCCGCAGGTGGCCACCGACGAGGCCCTCCTCGACCGCGTCAACCTGGTGCTCTTCGCCGGCGCGATGTCCGACCCGACGCGCGCCATCCTGCGCACCGCCCTCGCCGATCCCGACTTTCCCCGTCAGGCCGACAACCGCGTGCTGACGCTGCTGTGGCTCGCCAGTCTGACTCCTGAATCCGTGGTGCAGAAGTAGGAGGTGGCCTATGAAGCAGATCAAGATGACCGAAATTCATGGCACGACGCGCCGCCAGTTCCTCCGCCAGACCGCCTGCGCCGCGGTGGGCATGACCGCGCTGGGCAATACCATCTTCGACCTGCAGCGCATCGCCGCCGCCGCGCCGCTGGTCGACAGTAAGTCCCTCGTCTGCATCTTCCTCTACGGCGGCAACGACAGCAACAACGTCATCGTGCCGACCCTCGCCGCCGACTACGCGCAGTACGCCGCGACGCGCGACGCCCTGGCGCTGCCGCAGAGCGCCCTGCTGCCGCTGCATCCGCTGGTGCCGCCGCCCGGCGACTCGCGCCAGTGGGGCCTCCACCCGAGCCTCAAGGGGGTGCAGGGCCTGTTCAACACGGGCAAGGCCGCGGTGGTTGCCAACGTCGGGCCGCTCTTGGCGCCGCTCACCCGTGACGAGTACCTGAGCCACAGCGTCGCGGTGCCGCCGCAGCTCTTCTCGCACAGCGACCAGACCGTGCACTGGCAGACCTCCGTGCCCGACCAGCCGGCGCGCACCGGCTGGGGCGGGCGCACGGCGGACCTGCTGCACTCGCTCAACGAGAACGCCCGCATCTCGATGTCCATCTCGGTCGCGGGCACCAACACCTTCCAGGTCGGCAACGTCGTCACCCAGTACCAGGTGTCGTCCCAGGGGCCGGTGGGCCTGACCTCCTACCTCCCCGCGAGCCAGGGCCCCGACGCCGCCTCGAACGCCGTCCGCAGCCTGCTCGCGAAGAGCTACGGCAACCTCTTCGAGCGCGGCTACAGCGGCATCTTCAACCGCGCGCTCGGCAACCAGGAGCTGCTCTCGGGCGCGCTCGCCGGAGCGCCGGCGATCACCACCCAGTTCCCGACGACCGACCTCGGGGCGCAGCTCCAGATGATCGCCAAGCTCATCTCGGTGCGCGAAGCGCTGGGGCTGCGCCGGCAGGTCTTCTTCTGCGCCGCCCAGGGCTACGACACGCACGGCGGCCAGGTCGGGGCGACCTCCCTCGACGGCACCCAGGCCGACCTGCTCGCCGAGCTCGACGGCGCCCTGACCGCCTTCGACGCCGCGATGACCGAGCTGCGCATCGCCGACACGGTGACCGCCTTCACCGCCTCCGACTTCGGCCGCACCTACGTCCCCAACGGCACCGGCTCCGACCACGGCTGGGGCAGCCACCACTTCGTCCTCGGCGGCGCCGTGCGCGGCGGCCAGCTCTACGGCCAGCTCCCCACCCTCGCCGTCAACGGCCCGAACGACGCCGGCACCGGCCGCTGGATCCCCACCACCTCCGTGGACGAATACTCCGCCACCCTCGCTCGCTGGTTCGGCGTGGCCAGCAGCGACATGCCCCTCATCCTGCCCAACCTCGGAAGGTTCGCAAACCCCGACCTGGGCTTCATGGGCTAGGGATCTCACCGGGACAACAAGGAAGTCCGCTCCTTGTTGTCCCTGTCCGTCCCTGCTCGTCCGTGTCCATCCCTGTTCCTCCTCCCCGGCCTCACTCCTCCTCCCTCTCCTCCTGCAAGTAATACTTCAGCCGGTCATACAGCAGCTTCTGGAAAAAGGAGTTGTCGGTGAGGATGAGCACCGAGTTGTCGCCGGCGAGCGTGCCCACGATGTCCTCCCATTCCGACGCGTCGATCGCCTGGGCCACGACGCCCGCCGCGCCCGGGTCGGTGACGAGCAGCATCTGATAAGGCCCGGCCGGCTTGACCGCCCGGATGAAGTCGGTGACCCTGCGGAACGGCGACTCCTCCTCGTCCGACCACGAGGGGATCATGTAATACCCCTTGGACCGCACCGCTCCGAGGTCTCTGAGATCGCGGCTGACGCTCGACTGCGTCGCCTGGATCCCCATCTCTCGCAGCTTCTCCACGAGATCCTTCTGCTCCTCCACCTTCTCCTCCCCCATCAGGATCTCCCGAATCGCCTCCTTGCGTCGCGCCTGGCCTTCCCGTCCTGCCGGCATCTCGAAATCCTCCTCCGTATGCGAGTAGGCTCTCACGAAACAGGACGGCCGTCAAGAATTTCTAGATACCCCCTTGACAAACGCTGAAGCTTTTGTCAACGTATGCACATTCAGAGAGTGCAGTGCTCCTCGCGCCGGTCGCCGGCCGAGGAGATCCCGGAGATTGGAATTCCGGCCCACTATCGGTGCCGGATGTTTTGAGCCCGAAAGGCTCAGAGAGGAGTAGGACAATGTCTAAGGAGACGACGGACGCAGGGAAGCAGGGTGACTGGCGTGGGTTGCTCGCCACGATGGGAGCGAACAGTGCCGATCTCACCCATCTGGAGCCGCTGCGGGCGCAGCTTGCGGCACAGCTCGACAAAGCGGTGGACATCGGCAGGCAGCAGGCCGGCTTCATCGCCAGCAAGCAGGACATGTCGAAGCAGCTCCGGGCGGTGATCACCGAGGGGAACAGGCTGGCGACGCTGTTGCGCTCGGCGATCAAGCAGCACTACGGCATCCGGGCCGAGAAGGTCGCCGAGTTCGGGGTGCAGCCGTTCCGCGGCAAGACCCGCAAGGCGAAGACGCCGGTCCCCGGGACGCCGCCGCCCACCATCAACCCGCCCCCGCCGGTTCCTGCCGGTACCGCCAAGTAGCTTCTCGGGTTTTTCACTTCGGGGGACGTGCTCCGGCACGTCCCCCTCTTTTTTTGTCCACCCGACCCGAGCGCCACGCCCCAGCGTCTTCGGATACGCGCCGTATCTGGAGATGGCGGCCCGTCATCGCCGAACATGGGCCGTCGTCCCGAGATACAGACCGTT
>DATARR010000099.1:0-5673 GCA_036264085.1 Thermoanaerobaculia bacterium
ATAGACTCGATCATGGCCAACCTCCTTTTGCGCCTCGTAGCGCTTTTTACCCTGTTTGCAGGCCAGAGTATGGCACTGCGCCCAGGAGGTTGGCCTTCTCATCCCATCTCTACGGACCGGTCTCGCGATGGCAAAGGATGGTGGTTCCGGGGGATCGCGAAGCCGCATCTTCCAACCCCCCCGGAACCTCTGTCGCTGGCCGGGTCTCCGAGGCTCCGTAGAGACGACCCAGACCCGATACGAAATCGGTTCGGAGGCCACGGGGACGGCGGGTCGTCTCCGGTGCGGCGATGCCGGTCCAATCTATTCGTACCTCCGGCGTCGCGAATCCCCGCCGCGAGATGTGTGTTTAGGATCTACACCGGATTCGGCACGTCGATGAACTCGGCCTCGATGCCGAAGCGTTCCGCCAGGTGCTCGCCCAGGGCGCGAATCCCCAGCCTTTCCGTCGCGTAGTGGCCGGCGGCGAGGTAGTGGACTCCGGCCTCGCGGGCCACGTTCATGATCCACTCGGAGACTTCGCCCGTGATGTAGGCATCCAAGCCGTCCTCGATGGCGTCGTAGAATTCTCGTTGGGCGCCGCCGCTGATGATGCCCAGCGACTGGAGGGGGTCGGGGCCAGCGAGGAAGGCGAGGGGCTCCTGGCCGTAGATCCGCCGGCAGCGGTGGAGCAGCTCCGCGGCGGCGATGGGCTCCGGGAAGCGCCCTTTGAAGCCGACCGGCAGCCCCTCGTGCAGGCCGAAGGGCGTCAGGTCCGTGAGGCCGAAGGCGCGGCCGGCCACGACGTTGTTCCCCAGCTCGGCGTGCCGGTCCAGGGGGAGGTGGTAGGCGATCAGGCTCATCTCCCCTCGAATCAGCTCGGAGACGCGGCGGAATTGGAATCCGGTCAGCGTCCGCGGCATGCCGTCCCAGAACAGTCCGTGGTGCACGAGCACGGCGTCCGCCCCCGCCTCCCGGGCGCGGACGAACAGCTCGTGGCAGGCCGAGACGCCGGTGACGACCTTGCGGATCTCGTCCCTCCCTTCCACCTGCAGGCCGTTGGGGCCGTAGTCCCGTCCCCGGGAGGCGTCGAGGTATTGGTCGAGGTAGGCGATGAGGTCGTGGCGGCGAATGGGCATGGTGCGAGTGTATAAAAAAAGGCGACCCGGAGGTCGCCTCGATTTACAGCTCGTAGAGGGAGAGGTGGGCTAGCGGCCGCCGCCCCCGCCCCGGCCGCCGCGGAATCCGCCGCGGCCTCCACGGTCGCCGCCGCGTCCGCCGCGGTCGCCGCCACGGCCTCCACGGTCGCCGCCGCGGCCGCCGCCGCCTTCACTGCGCTCGCCGCCACCGCCGCCGGCCATGGCCATCTCCATGCCCTCGTACTGCGCGGGATCGTAGTCCGGTGCCTCCATGATGACCGCCTTACGCGACAGCCGGATCTTCCCCGTCTCGTCGATGTTGATCACCTTGACGGCCATCTCGTCGCCCTCCTTGACGACGTCCGTGACCTCGCGGACGCGGTAGGGGGCGAGCTCGCTGATGTGCACCAGGCCGTCCGTGCCCGGCATGATCTCGACGAAGGCGCCGTACGCCTCGACCCGCCGCACCGTGCCGGTGTAGACCTTGCCGATCTCGGCCACCTCGGTCAGGCGCTCCACCATCTGAATGGCACGCTTGGCCGCCGGCTCGTCCGGCGAGGCGATGATGACCTTGCCGTCGTCCTCGATCTCGATGTCGCAACCCGTCTCCTCGATGATGGAGCGGATGGTCTTGCCACCGGGTCCGATGACGTCGCGGATCTTCTCCTTCGGGATCTGCAGCGTGTAGAGCCGCGGCGCGAACCTCGACATCTCGCCTCTCGGGATGGGCAGGGCCCCCTCCATGATGCCGAGGATGTGCATGCGGCCGGCCTTCGCCTGCTCGAGCGCCACCTTCATGATCTCGCGGGTGACGCCCGTGATCTTGATGTCCATCTGGAGAGCGGTGACTCCCTCGCGGGTACCGGCGACCTTGAAGTCCATGTCGCCGTAGTGGTCTTCCTGACCGGCGATGTCGGTGAGCACCGCGAAGTTCTCACCTTCCTTGATGAGACCCATGGCGACGCCCGCCACCGGCGCCAGCAGCGGCACGCCGGCGTCGAACATGGCGAGCGAGCCGCCGCAGATGGAGGCCATGGACGAGGAGCCGTTCGACTCCAGGATGTCCGAGACCACGCGGATGGTGTAGGGGAATTCGTCCTCGTGCGGCAGCACCGGCAGCAGGGACCGCCGGGCCAGCACGCCGTGGCCGATCTCGCGCCGGCCGGCGCTGCGCAGGAACTTCACCTCGCCGACGGAGAAGGGCGGGAAGTTGTAATGCAGCATGAACTTCTGGACGCTCTCGCCCTCGTACTCCTCGATGAGCTGGGCGTCGCGCTTGGTGCCCAGCGTGGCGGTGACCAGCGCCTGGGTCTCGCCGCGGGTGAAGAGCGCCGAGCCGTGGGTGCGCGGCAGCAGCCCCGCCTCCACCGTGATCGACCGGATCTCGTCGAGCCGCCGGCCGTCGAAGCGGGTGCGCTCATTGAGCACCACCTCGCGGAGGATCTCCTCCTCGAGCCGGCTGACGATCTTCTTGACCTGCCCCTTCTTCGCCGCCTCCGCCTCGGGGATCTGCTCGAGGTAGGGCTTGACCACGGCGGCCACGGCGCTCTTGCGCTCGAACTTCCCCTTGGTGAAGAGGGCCGCCTTGAGCGGCGCGTAGAGGTCGCCCTTGACCTGCTCGTAGAGCGACTCGGGGTAGACCTCGGGCGCCGTCCACGACGGCTTCTCGCGGTTGCCCTCGCGGAACATCTCGTGCTGCGCCTTGATGATCTTCTGGATCTCCTGGTGGCCGCGCCAGATGCACTCCAGCAGCAGCTCCTCGGAGACCTGGTTGGCCCCGGCCTCCACCATCACCACCGCCTCCTCCGTGCCGACGACCACGAGGTCGAGGTCGGAGACGTCACGCAGGCTGTTGGCGGGGTTCATCACCACCTCGCCGTTGATCAGCCCCACGCGCACCGCGCCCACCGGGTGGTAGAACGGGATGTCGGAGAGCACCAGCGCCACCGAGGCGCCGTTGATGGCCAGGACGTCGGGATCGTTCTCGCCGTCGGCCGAGAGGCAGAAGGCGATAATTTGGGTGTCGGCGATGTAGCCCTCCGGGAACAGCGGCCGCAACGGGCGGTCGATCTGGCGGGAGGTGATGATCTCCTTCTCGGTGGGCCGGCCCTCGCGCTTGAAGAAGCCGCCCGGGATGCGTCCCGCGGCGTAGGTGTACTCGCGATAGTCGACGGTCAGCGGCAGGAAGTCGCGCTCGATGCCCGCCTTCAGCTCCATGCAGGCGGTGGCGAGCACGACCGTGTCGCCGAAGCGGATGGTGCAGGACCCGTTGGCCTGCTTGGCCAGGTGACCCGATTCTATGATCAGGGTCCCCGACCCGATGGCAATCTCTTTCCGTTGCTTCATTGGGCTTTGTCTTCTTTCTTTTTTCGTTTTTATTCGCTTGTCTCTCGTCTGTCTGCGTCTCCGGCCGGGCCCCGCGTCTGGGCCTCGCCGTTCCCGGTGGGGCCGGGGAGCGAGTGGTCCGGAGGGTGGACAAGTCCCGAGACCGGTCGGGTCTCGGGCCTGTCCTGCCGCGTCGGGCGGTGGGAGTCTACTTGCGGAGCCCGAGGCGCTCGATGGTCGAGCGGTAGCGCTCGACGTCCTTCCCCTTCAGGTAGTCGAGCAGGCGGCGACGGCGGCCGACCAGCTTGAGCAGGCCGCGGCGGCTGTGGTGGTCCTTGGTGTGGGTCTTGAAGTGCTCGGTCAGCTCCGTGATCCGGTTGGTCAGGATCGCGACCTGCACCTCGGGCGAGCCGGTGTCGCTCTCATGCGTCCGGTATTCGCTGATGATCTTGCCTTTGACTTCGCTGGTTTGCGCCAATGCAAACTCCTCCTTATATTTCACGTTGATTCTAGCACAAGGCTCAACGGAAGACGACCTTGGGCTGGACGATACCGACTCCAGCGGTGCCGATCCTCTCCACCACGGTGCCGACGGCGATGAACTCCCGCCGCCGGTTGACCAGCTTCACCCAGTCCCCCTCCTCGCCCGCCAGCTCGCGCACCAGCACGGTCTGGCCGTGGTGGATGCGGTGCTCCTGCTGCGGATCGGCCGTCACCTCGCCGAAGGGGAGGGGGATCTGGTCGAACGGGATCCACGCCGGCCCCACCGGCTCGCCCGCCTGCGTCCGGGCTTCGAGCACCGCGACGGACACCGCGTCGTCCGCCCGGAAGTTGCCGATGCGGGTGCGGCGCAGGTCGGAGAGGTGGGCGCCCAGCCCCAGGGCGGCGCCCAGGTCGTGGGCCAGGCCGCGGGCGTAGGTGCCGGACGAGCAGGCGAGCTGGAAGCGCAGGCGGCCGTCCGCGATCTCCCCGAGCGGGGTGAATTCGTAGACCGTGACCTCCTTGGGCTCGTCCGGCACCTCTTCGCCGCGGCGGGCCAGCTCGTAGAACTTGACTCCCTGGACCTTCTTGGCCGAGAACGGCGGCGGCTGCTGCCGGATCTCCCCCTCGAAGCCGTGCATGGCCGCGGCGACCTGTTCGCGGGTGAGCGCCGCCACCGCCTCGGGGGGTGCCTCGGCGACCACCCGCCCGGAGGCGTCGTAGGTGTCGGTGGCGACGCCGAAGCGGATCGTCCCCTCGTAGACCTTGGGGGCGCGGATGAGGAAGCGGGTCAGCCGCGTGGCCGTGCCCAGGGTCAGCAGCAGCAGGCCCGTGGCGTCCGGGTCCAGGGTGCCGCAGTGACCGATCCGCTTCTGCCGCAGGATCCGGCGCACCCGCTGCACCACGTCGTGCGAGGTGAAGCCGGGGTCCTTCTCGACCAGCAGCAAGCCATCCTTCATCTCCATGGGATCAGCTCAGCGCGGCCCCCAGCTCGGTCGCCGCCTGGTGGCGGATGGCCTCCCCGTCGCTCTCTTCTTTGCCATCGACGCTGTAGCCGGCGGCGTTGCGGTGGCCGCCGCCGCCGTGGTGGCGGGCGATCTTCTCCACGTCCACCTCGCCGCGGCTGCGCAGCGAGACCTTCTGCGAGCCATCCTCGCGCTCGCGGACGAGGGCCACGGCCTCGACGCCGGCGATGGAGCGGAGATGGTCGATGAGCCCCTCGGAGTCACCCGGCGCCGCCGCCGCCTTCTGGAACATGGCGAGGGTCAGCCGGCCGGTGGCCACCCGCCCCCCCTCGTGGAGCTGGAGCGTCTGCAGCATCTCGCCCAGGAGGCGCACCACTCCCAGCGGCTGGCTCTCGTAGAGCCACTGCGACACCTGCTCGGGGTGGGCCCCCTCCCGCACCAGGGCCGCCGCCGCCTCGAAGGCCGCTGGCGTGGCGTTGGAGAAGCGGAAGCCGCCCGTGTCGGTGACCAGGGTGAGGTAGAGGCAGCTCGCCAGCTCCGGCTCCAGCGCCGCCTTGAGCCCCTGGGCCAGACGGTAGACCATCTCGCCCACGGCCGGGGCCGCGGAGTCGACCCAGTTCACCGTGCCGTAGCACTGGTTGCCGAGGTGGTGGTCGATGTTGATCACCGGTTTGGCACCGAGGTGGGCCTCGAGCCCGGTGCGGTCGGGGCTCGGGCACTCGAGCACGATGATGGCGTCGAAGACGTCGGGGAAGCCGGTCGGCGGCTCCTCCCCGACGTGGATG
>DATARR010000102.1:0-18358 GCA_036264085.1 Thermoanaerobaculia bacterium
CAGAGTCTGGAGGCGCAGGGTCAGCAGGAGGAGGAGAGGAGCGCTCGCCACCTGGTCGATCAGACGGTCGAGCCAGCCGAGGGTCGTGGGATCGAGCCAGTGGAGGTCTTCGATGAGGAGCACGAGCGGTTGCCGCTCCGCCAGCTCCAGGACCAGCGTCACCAGCGCCTCCAGCGTCCTCTCCCTCTGTCGCTCTGGGGACAGAGGGGGAGCGGAGTGGCGCTCGTCGAGCGGCAGGTCGAGCAGCGAGGCGAAGAGCGGCACGGCTTCGGCGAGCCCGAGGTTCCCCAGCGCGCTGGTGAGCTGGTCCAGGGGCGAGGCTCCTTCCCGCTGGACGACCTGACGCAGCAGACCGACGACCGGCTGGAGGGGTGAGCTCTGGGCATAGGGAGAGCCGAAGCAGGACAGCCATTGCGCCGTGCCCTGCTCCAGGCGCTCCCGCAACCCGAGCACCAGGCGCGATTTGCCGATTCCGGCTTCGCCGCTGATCAGGACCACCTGTCCGTTCCCCTCGCGGGCCAGGTGCCAGCGGCTCAGCAGCAGCTCCATCTCCCGCTCGCGGTTCACCAGGGGCAGGAGGTCGGCGGAGCTGTCCTCCGGCGATTCCATGGGTTCCAGCACCCGGTGGGGGATCAGCGGCGCAGCGAGCCCGGGCACCCGGACGGCAGGCAGGGCTTCGAGAGTGAAGCTCTTCTCGATCAGGGAGCAGGTGGCGGGGCTGACGAGGACGCGGCCCGGCGCCGCCAGGGACTGGAGCTCCATCGCCAGGTCGAGGGTCGTGCCCAGGGTGATCGGCTCCTGCCCCAGCGGCGGCACCGCCACCACGGCCGGGCCGGTGTGGACGCCCACCCGCAGCGCCAGGACGGCCGGCCGCCCCGGATCGGAGTCGGCGCTCATCCGCGCGACCTGCTCCACCAGCTCGAGCGCGGCGCGCACCGCGCGCCGGGCGTTGTCCTCATGGGCCTGGGGATAACCGAAATAGATCAGCATCCGAGGACCGCCCTGAATGCTGCCGCGGTGGCCGTCGTAGCGCCTCGCCACCAGGTCCGTCACGGCACGGAGCCGGAGCATCAGCTCGTGGAGCACCTCGGGATCGAAGGCCTGCGGCGGACCGGAGCCGCCCTCCGTGCCCAACAGCTCGCAGCACACCACCGTCACCTGCCTGCGCTCGCTGGTCGGGTGGGGGCTGGAGGACGACTTCGCGGTCTGGCTCGTCGCCGGCGTCGCCCCGGTCCCGAGACGCCTCGCGGTCGCGCCGTCGATGACGGTGCTCTCCTCTCCGAAGTCCTCGGCACCCGCGGTCCCGCGCCTGGAGCTCGCGGCCAGCCAGGCGTCTCTTCCGCCTTTGCCGGGCGAGCGGTCCGCGAGCTCGAGAGCCTCCAGGCACTCGACGACCTCCCCGGCGCTCGCGGGCCGCTGGCCGGGGTCCTTGCCCAGGAGCCAGGCGACCAGGTCCGAGAGCTGCCGCGGAATCTCCGGACGGATCCGCGACACCGGAGGGGGCTGGAAATTGCAGATCCGGGCCAGCGTCTCGGTCGCCGTCTCGCCGCGAAAAGGCGACACGCCGGTGAGCATCTCGTAGAGGAGCGATCCCAGGGAGAAGAGGTCCGAGCGGTGGTCGAGCGGCAATCCCTGGAGCTGCTCCGGGGACATGGCATGGCAGGTCCCCAGGATGACTCCGGTCTGCGAGAGGTCCGCATCGCTCTCGGGATCGACGAGCTTGGCGAGCCCGAAATCGAGGATCTTGGCGTGCCCGGACGCCGTCACCATGACGTTGCTCGCTTTCAGGTCCCGGTGGATGACGCCCTGGGCATGGGCCTCGGCGAGACCCTCGGCGATCTCCCGGGCGAGCCGGACGGCCTGCCGCAGGTCGAGGCTCCCGTCGCGAGCCTTCTGGAGGAGGGGCGTCCCCTCGACCAGCTCCATGACGATCCAGTCCCCGGCCTCGGTCTCGACGATGTCGTAGATGTGAACGATGGCCGGATGATTGAGCCGGGCGGCGGCCTGCGCCTCGCGCCGGAAGCGCAGCGCGGCGGCCGGATTCCTCTGCCCCGGCAGGAGCTGCTTGATCGCCAGCGGACGCTGGAGCGCCTCGTCGAAGGCGCGGTAGACGACCCCGACGCCGCCCGAGCCGAGGCGCTTTTCAATCCTGTAACTGGCGATCCTCGCGGGAAGATCGAGGCCCTCTCCAGGCTGGTTTGGATTCACGAAGGGATCTTAGCGCAAGCCGGACGCAGCCGGCAGCGAAAGCGCGCATTCCAAGGACCCTCGTCAGGGCGTGCTCTTCCGGCTCACCGTCACCAGCACCGATCCCTGCGACAGCGCCGGAACATTGACGTGCAGCTTGCCACCGGTCGAGGCGGCACAGTCGAGCGCGACATTCTGAGCGGGCTGGACGGGAACCCAGCCGTCGCGCCTGCGGGCCTGGGCCGTGGCCGTCAGGCCGGCGCAGTCCCCCAGGCTCGCCGGGACCTCGACGTCGATACCGCGCAGCAGCAGCGGCTGCTGGACGTCGTTCGAATCGACGAGCCAGAAGCACGCCGCGCCCGGGCAGAGACCGCCGGGAGCGCTCTCGACGTAGAGCCGCCCGGGCTCGATCAGCTCGTAGCTCACCTTGCCGCCCGACAGCTTGACCACCAGGTAGTGCGAGAAGCCGCCGCGGTCCGGAGGCGCATAGAGCGGCGCGCCGGCCCCGCCGGCCACGAAATAATCGACGAAATTGTGCTTCTCGGGCGGCTCGTGCCAGAACAGATGCTCGTGGCCGGAGAAGACCGCCGCGACCGGATAGCGCAGGAAGAGATCCTCGAGCTCCCAATGGCGAGCGACGGGGGGATGGCCGCGGCCCGCCGACGGATCGATCAGTGGCGACGAGAAGAACTCCGTGTGAGTAAAGAGGAAAATGGCCCGCGCGTCGCTGGCGCTCTTGAGGTCGTCCTTCAGCCACTGAAGCTGATCGCCGAAGATCGCGTCCTCTTCGCCGGGCACGGCGGTGTTCAGGGCGATGAAGTGGGCTCCCGCATAGTTGAAAGAGCCGTAGAGCTCGCCGAAGTGATTGCGGAACGCCTTTTCCGAGCAGCGGGGCGCCGGCGTACCGGGGTCCGCCCAGCAGAGCGGCCCCGCGTTCTTGCACTCCTCCTGATCGCTGTGGATCTCGTGATTGCCCGGCGCGTTGAAGAGCGGCACGACGCCGGCGATGGGCCTGGCCTTGTCGCGAAACGCCTGGTACTCCGCCTCCAGCTCCGGCTCGGTGTCGCAGTAGCCGTAGACGGTGTCGCCCGTCCAGAGCACGAAGTCGGGCCGGATGAGGGCGATCTCGGAGAAGATGGTGTCCAGCACGCGCGGCAGCGGCGCGCCCTTGGCCGAGGGACGATTGTCCCCGGCCACGACGAAGATCACGTCCGCCTTCGGGTCCTTGTCCTTGAGCGCCGCCTCCGGAAAGCTCTTGAGCGGCCGGTCGGCGGTGGCCGCGAAGAGCGGCGCGGAGACGCAGAGGAGGAGCGGGAGCAGAGCCTTTCGAATCATCGCCGGAGCCCTCACGAGTCGGTTGGGGGGCTAACTTATCACCGGTCCGCTTGCGAGACATCCGTGACCGGCCCCACGTGCTAGATTGGTCCCGTGCCCAGGTACTTCAATACTGCCGGTCCGTGCCGGCCCGATCAGCACTACATGCTGCCCCCGGAGCGCCGGCTCCCGGGCGTGCTGCCGCTGATCGTGCGGGGCCAATACTTCGTCGTCCACGCCCCCCGGCAGTCCGGCAAGACGACTCTGTTCCGCACTCTCGCCGAGAGCCTCACCGCCGAGGGCCGCTACGCCGCTCTCCTGACGACCTGCGAGACCGGCCAGACCCTGGAGAAGGATCTCGACGGCGCGATGAACGCGGTCCTTCAGACGTTGCGGCAGAAGGCCGGGGAATCCCTTCCCGCCGATCTCCAGCCTCCCGATCCTGATCCGTCGCTCAGCCCGCGGACCCGGCTTTACGATCTGCTGGCCCGTTGGTCGCGGCAGAGCTCGCGTCCACTCGTCCTCTTCTTGGACGAGATCGACGCGCTGGTCGGCGACACTCTGAATTCGGTGCTCCGCCAGCTTCGGGCCGGTTATGACGTCCGGCCCCAAGGCTTCCCTCACGCCGTGGCCCTGATCGGGTTGCGCGACGTGCGCGACTACCGGCTGGCGATGCGGTCGGACGCTCCAAGCCTTGGCACGGCTTCGCCGTTCAACATCAAGGTTGAGTCGCTGACTCTGCCCAACTTCACCGCTGCCGAAGTGACCGAGCTCTATCAGCAGCACACGGACGAGACGGGCCAGCTCTTCACGCCGCAGGCCAAGGCCCTCGCCTGGGAGCTTACCCGCGGTCAGCCCTGGCTCGTCAACGCCTTGGCCCGGCAGGCGGTCGAGGTGATCGTGCCCGACCCGGTCCAACCCGTCGGCGTCGAAGAGATCGAGGCGGCCAAGGAGAAGCTGGTTCAACGCCGCGACACTCATCTCGATTCTCTCATCGACCGCCTGCGCGACCCCAGAGTGCGACGGATCATCGAGCCCATCCTGGCTGGCGAGATGCTGAGTGCTGAGGTGATGGACGACGACGTCCAGCTCGCCCTCGACCTCGGGCTCGTCGTCTCGGGCCAACGTGGCTTGGAAATCGCCAACCCGATCTATCGCGAGGTCATCCCGCGCGCGTTGACCTCCGTGCTGGAGCGCTCTCTGCCGTTGCCACGGGCCTCCTATGTGGCACCGGACGGACGGCTCCGCTTCGACCTGCTGCTCGGCGATTTCCGAGCTTTCTGGTGCGAGCACGCCGAGTCTTTCCTGGCCAAGGCGCCCTATTCGGAGGCCGCGGCGCAGCTCATCTTCATGGCCTTCCTCCAAAGGGTGGTCAACGGGGGGGGATTCATCGATCGCGAGCTCGCGGTAGGCAGTGGCCGGGTCGATCTCTGCGTCCGCTGGCCGCATCCGGCAGGGGTCGAACGCTGGGCCGTGGAGCTCAAAGTCTGGCGCGCGGGACAGGCGGACCCGCTCGCCTCCGGTCTTCGGCAACTCGACGAGTACCTGCAACGTCTCGGCCTCGACCGCGGTACCCTGGTGCTCTTCGACCTGCGCCCCAACGCGCTTCCAATCCCCGAGCGCTGCTCCATCCAGGAAACGGAATTCGAGGGACGGAGGATCACGGTGGCGCGGCTGTAGCGCCCCCCGCGTGGCATCCGGCTTGCTGCCATCGCGATCATGCCTGAACCCGACTCCCTGAAAATCGGCGGCGCGCCGGTCGTCACGCTCGCCAGACCGCGGCCGGCGGACCCCGGCCGGCCCGCCTTCCTGAGCGCCCAGATCCTGCCGGGCCGCGGGATGATGACCTTGCAGGTCAGGGCTCACCTCCCGCGGACGGGGGACTTCGACCTCCTCGCCGCCCCTGCGCCCGAGCAGGCCCGCGAGATCCTCGACGGCGGTCCCGACGACTTCGTGGGCAGCAAGTCCTACGCCTTCGGAGGCGCCGTCCTGATCCCCTATGCCAACCGCATCCGCGGGCGGGTGTCGCCGGACGGCCGGACCTTGGAGACCGAGGTCCTGGGCCGGCGGGTCCGCCTGCCGGCGAACCACGGCGGCAGGCGGCCCGGAGCGGAACGCTACGCGATGCACGGCCTGCTGCTCGCCTCGCGCATCGACGACCTCCACCGCGAGACGACCGCCGGGCAGGACGTGCTGCGAGGCACCCTCCAGGCCGGAGACTTCGAGCACCGCTGGCTCTCGCAGACCGACCTCGCGTTCGAGAACGTCCTGCGCAGCGACTCGTTCACCCTCACCATCACGGCGCGGAACGCCGGCCACGAGCGGCTGCCGGTCGGCATCGGCTGGCACCCCTATTTCGCGCTCCCCAGCGGCCGGCGCCAGCAGGCCCGCCTGCACCTCCCGGCCCGCCAACGCGTGATCGTGAACGACTACGACGAGGTCCTGCCCACCGGCGAGGTGGTGCCGGTCGCCGGCTCGCCCTACGACTTCTCGGCGCCCGGCGGCCGGCCGCTGGGCGATCTCTATCTGGACGACTGCTTCGTCGACCTCCGGCGATCGGCCGGTGGCGAGGCGGTCGCGGAGATCATCGATCCGGAAGCGTCGCACGGGCTGCGCGTCGTGGCGGCCTCGCCGCACGTCAAGGCCATGCAGGTCTATGCTCCGCCGGACAAGGGGTTCGTCGTCCTCGAGCCGCAATTCAACTGGGCCGATCCGTTCGGCAAGGAGTGGCCGCCGGGTGTCGACACCGGGATGGCGGTCCTCGATCCGGGCGAATCCGTGATCTACTCGGCGCGTCTCGAGCTGTTCACGCCGTAAATTTGAGGGTCCGGCTTTCGACTGGAGCGCCTCTTCCGGGAGGATCTGATGAGCGAGCCCCAAGACGCACCCTTCCTCGTGGCCGCGGTCCAGGCGGCGCCGGTCTTCCTCGACCGTGCCGCGACCGTGGACAAGGCCTGCGCGCTGATCGCCGAGGCCGGCGCCCGCGGCGCGAAGCTGGTGGCCTTCCCCGAGGGCTTCATCCCCGCCTACCCGTTCTGGGTCTGGTTCATCCCGGCGGGCAACACGCACGCGCTGCGCGAGCTCTATGCGGAGCTGCTCGACCAGGCCGTCACCGTCCCCGGCGCGGCCACGGACCGGCTGTGCGCCGCCGCCCGCGAGTCAGGGGTGAACGTGGCCGTCGGAATCAATGAGCGCAACGCGGAGGCGAGCGGCTCGACGCTCTACAACTCGCTGCTCTACATCGGCGCCGACGGGCGCATCCTGGGCTGCCATCGCAAGCTCGTGCCCACCGCCGGCGAGCGCCTCGTCCACGCGCAGGGGGACGGCAGCACGCTGGCGGCCTACGACGTCGACGTCGGGCGGATCGGCGGCCTGATCTGCTGGGAGAACTACATGCCGCTCGCCCGCTATGCGATGTACGCCTGGGGCGTGCAGATCTACGTCGCCCCGACGTGGGACCGCGGCGAGCCGTGGATCTCCACCCTGCGTCACATCGCCAAGGAGGGGCGCGTCTACGTCCTCGGCTGTTGCAGCGCCATGCGCCGCAGCGACGTCCCCGATCGCTTCAGTTTCAAAGAGAAGTTCCTCCCGGATTCGGAATGGATCAACCCCGGCGACAGCGCGATCCTCGATCCGGATGGCAAGTTCCTCGTCGAGCCGGTGAAGAACCGCGAGGAGATCCTCTATGCCGAGATCGATCCAAAGCAACTGCGGGGTCCCCGCTGGCAGCTCGACGTGGCCGGGCACTATGGCCGGCCGGACGTCTTCGAATTGACCGTCCGGCGCGAGCCGCGGCCGATGATGCGGGTGGAGGAGGGAGAACCGTCATGACGCCGCGTTTCGCACTTCTCCTCTTGATTCTGTTGACGCTGCCGGCGCTCGCCGCCTGCGCCCCGCCGCCCCCGGCGAAGACGGCTCCCCCGGCTGCCTCACGTCCATCTCCGCCGGCGACGGCTGAGAGGCGTGCCCCGGAGGTCCGGCGCGAAGCCGACGAGTACACGCTCTACGAGCTGCTCGACCCCGATTCGTCCCAGTTCCACATTCTCTTCGAGGTGACCGCGATCACTCCCGGCGCGACAGCCTATTTCAATCCCATTCGCAAGGGGAGCACAGCGAGCGGCGAGTCGGTGCGCGACCGGGCGACGTCGCAGCCGCTGCAATTCGAAGTCGTGAGCGGCGAGGAGGCCCGCAAGAGCGGACTGCCCGAGGCGGATCTCACCATGGATTACATCCGGGTCCGTCTCCCACGTCCCGTCCCTCCGGAAGGCGGCGTCCGGCTGCTGATTGAAAAGACTTATAAGGACGCCAAGAGCTACTCGCGGGAGGGGCCGGACCGGATCGTCTTCTCGCGCACGCTCGGCATCCGCCGCAATGCGATCGTGCTGCCCGCGGGCTACGAGCTGATCGCCTGCAACTATCCGTCGCAGATCGTGACCGGAGCGGATGGGCGAATCAAGGTGAGCTTCATGCATCCGGGTCCGGAAGCGGTGCCGCTGGTGCTCAAGGCGCGGAGGCTCGGGAAATGAAACCTTTCCTACTGATCGCAGGGATTGTCATGATCGCCCTGCCGGCGGCGGCGCAGGATGCGGATCGCCTCTCGGAGCGCGCGCACCAGGACCGCGAGATCGTTTACTTTCTCCGCCCGCCGGAAACCCATGCTTTCGACCTCTACCACGACTACACGGAGTCGCGGCCGGGGATCGACCGCTATCTCAACGTCGTGCGCAAGGGGAGCACGGCTTCGGCGCCGTCGGCGCGCGTCCTCGACACGGGCGAGACGCTCCAGGTGGAGACGAAGAAAGGGGAGGACCTCCTCAAGGCCGGCCTGGAGAAGGGCGAGGAGGTGACGCCGGACTCCGACGTGGTGGTCATCCACTTCGCCGCGGTCCCGCCGGGCGGCTCGGTCCGCCTGCGCATCGCGGAGACCTACACCGATGCGAAGAGCTACCGCTTGGAGGGCGACGAGCTGGTCTTCGACCGCAGCTTCGGCCGCCCGCGCAACGCCGTCGTCCTGCCGGCCGGCTGGTATCTCACCGTCAGCTCGATTCCGGCGCTGGTCTCCGAGACCGCGGACGGCCGCATCCGCCTCGATTTCGTCAATCCACGCAATGACGAAATCGCCGTGCTCGTCAAAGCGAAACGCCGGCCCTGAGCCGCTGTCACGATCTCGGTCGTGCAAACACATACCTGTTTGCAGGGCAATCACGCTCTGTCCAGCTCCGAGGAGGTTCACATGCGGCGCATTCTCGTCCTCTGTTTCCTGGTCCTGCTCCTCCCCCTGGCCGCGATGGCCGATCCCCAGGCGGCGCCGGCGGCACCGTCACAGATCGTGGCGCCCGCCGCACCAGCCGCTCCGGTCTGCCTCGACGAGATCCTGTCCGCGGCGCCCTCGTCGCCCAACCAGGGTTTCACGCCGAAACCGATCTTCCGCTCGTTCTGCTGCGACGTGGACGCCGACTGCGCGGGCCTGCACTGCATTTCCACCCGGCACCCGGCCTGCGGTGGCGCCAACACCGGCTGCGGGCGCTGCAACTGCGTCAACAACTGAGACCTTTGCGCAGAGGGCCCGGCGACGGACCCTCTGCTACCATCCCCCGCCATGGACTACGCCCGCCTTGGCAGGACCGGCCTCAAGGTTTCCCGCATCTGTCTGGGCTGCATGACCTACGGCACCCCCGCCTGGCGCCCGTGGGTGCTCGACGAGGAGTCGAGCCGCCCGTTCATCCGCTGCGCCCTGGAGCTCGGCATCAACTTCTTCGACACCGCGGACATGTATTCGCGCGGCGTCAGCGAGGAGGTCCTCGGCCGCGCGCTCAAGGACTTCGCCAGGCGCGAGGAGGTGGTGATCGCCACCAAGGTCAACTACCCCATGGGCGACGGCCCCAACGACCGCGGGCTCTCCCGCAAGCATGTCTTCGACGCCATCGACGCCTCCCTCCGCCGCCTGGGAGTGGACCACGTGGACCTCTACCAGATCCATCGCTTCGACCGCGAGACGCCCATCGCGGAGACGCTGGAGGCCCTGAACGACCTCGTCCGCGCCGGCAAGGTGCGCTATCTCGGCGCCTCCAGCATGCAGAGCTGGCAGCTCGCCAAGTCGCTCTACCTCGCCGACCTCCACGGCTGGACGCGCTTCGTCTCGATGCAAAACCATTACAACCTCGCCTACCGCGAGGAGGAGCGGGAGATGCTCCCCCTCTGCCGCGAGGAGGGGATCGGCGTCATCCCCTGGAGCCCGCTGGCCCGCGGCTTCCTGGCCGGCAACCGCCGCCGGGGCGAGCCGGGCGGCGAGACCGTCCGCGCCCAGACCGACGCCTTCGCCCAGGATTACTATTTCCAGCCCGAGGACTACGACGTGGTCGAGCGGCTGGCGGCCGTGGCCGAACGCCGGGGAGTGCCGCCCGCCCAGATCGCCCTCGCCTGGCTCCTCCACCAGCCGGGCGTGACCGCCCCCATCGTCGGCGCCTCGAAGGTGCACCACCTGGAAGACGCCGTGGCCGCCGTGGCGATCCGCCTCTCCGACGAGGAGCGCCAGGAGCTCGAGGCGCCGTACCGGCCTCACCGCGTGATGGGGCACGAGTAGGGCGCGTCAGCACAGGATAGAATGAAGGGTAGCGAACCGATTCCAAAGGAGAGCCAAAATGGCTGGAAAGTTCGAGGTCAAGAAGGCGAGCAATGGACAGTTCTATTTCCACCTCAAGGCGGCCAACGGCCAGGTGATCCTCGCCAGCGAGCAGTACAAGGAGAAGCGCAGCGCCCTCGGAGGGATCGAGTCGGTCAGGAAGAACGCCCCCCTCGACAACCGCTACGAGCGCAAGACGGCAAAGAACGGCCAGCCCTACTTCGTGCTCAAGGCCGCGAACGGCGAGATCATCGGCCAGAGCGAGACCTACAGCTCCACGTCCGCCCTGGAGAGCGGCATCGAATCGGTGAAGAAGAACGCTCCCGAGGCGGCGGTGGACGATCAATGAGCCCGTAGCCTCTTCCCAGGGCTCACGCCCTGGGCTAGGAGTATGCCGCCCTACGGGCTCACAGCGAAGAACTTAAATCCTGACCTTCCGGTGCATGTGAGGCATGATTAATCACTTCTCTCCGGCTGAGCCACCCTCGCCGATCACCGCCTCCACTCCCGCGCGGATGGCGGCGGTGAAGCTCTCCTGCCCTTTCAATACGGCGGCCGTGACCTGCGCCGGCGCCTGGGAGGGATCGCCCGACTGGAACGGCGGCTCGGGCGCGTACTGAACCGAGAGCTGGGTCGTCATGCTCTGCGTGGGACCGGAGATCACGTTCACGATCTCCAGGGCCAGGTCGATCGAGGACGAGATGCCGCCCCCCGAGAAGCGGTTGCCGGAGATGACCCAGCGCGGATAACCCGCCGAAACCCGCAGCTTGGGGAAGAGGGCGAGGTTCTCCCGCTGGCTCCAGTAGGTCGTCACCTCGCAGCCGTCGAACAGGCCGGCGGCGGCCACGATGAAGGCACCGGTGCAGATGGAGCCCGCCAGCCGCGCCCGGCTCCCCGCCTCGCGCACGAAGTCCACGTACGTAGCGTCCTGCATCACCGTGCCCACCTGGTCGCCACCGCCGGGCACGAACAGGATGTCCAACTTTCCCGCGTCGTCGAACGTGGCATGCGGCAGGACCTTCACCTTCTCCGTCGTCTCGATGGGGCACAGCTCCGGCGCCAGCCAGACGACCTCGAATCCCGGCGCGAACGCGAAGACCTGTGTCGCGCCCGCGAAATCCAGCAGCGTGCAGCCGTCATAAAGCACCATCCCGACTCTCACGTTGGTCGCCATGCCCTCTCCTTTCGAATGAATCAATCCACCGTCTCCCGGAACACCACCCCGCGCGCCGCCAGCTCACTCATCATGAAGCCATAGGCCGCGGCGTCGCGGCCCACCAGCTCGGGCGGGGAAATCCCCTTGTCTTTATAAAGACCGGCGGCGACCAGGCGGACGGCGGCGGTGCAGGTGTAGCCGGTCGTGCGAGCCATGGAGGTCGTCCCCGTCGGGCGGTCGAAGCGGTCGAGCAGGTCCCATCTGTGGCGCAACCGCCGGCCGGCCTTCTCCCCTTCCACCACGATGCGCATCACCGTGAAGTCCTCCTCCCCCGGCCCGAGCTGCCAGGAGGAGAAGAGGAGCTTCGCCGTCACGTCCAGCGGCCGCACCCGGGCGCCGCCGATCTCCAGCGGCTCATTGCCGAAGAAGCCCGTCTCGCGCAACATCCGCATCTTCTCCGCGTGGCCAGGGTAGCGCAGGGTCTTCTCCACCATCGACGGTACGTCCAGGCGCAGCAGCGTCCGCAGGCCGTCGGTGTTGAAGGCTTCGAGCGTGCCCACGCCGGGAAAATCGACCGGTTCCACCTCGGTGAGCGCGGGCAGGGTCACCATCTCTCCGAACCTTTTGAAGCGCGCCGGGCGGGTGTACTCAGCGATGACGTCGATGGGCGAGAAGACCGCCTTGAATTCGAAGGGCCACGTCCGCACCGCCGGCAGGCCGCCCACGTAGCAGGCGAAGCGGTCGACCCGGTCGAGCTCGGCCGCCATCCGGCCCAGGATGAGGTTGCTGCACCCCGGGGCCACGCCGCAGTCGACGATGGCGATCCTTCCCCGCTCGCGGGCCAGCCCGTCGAGCAGGAACGGGTCCTCGTCGAAGAAGGAGATGTCCACGACGTCCTTGTCCGCTTCGAGCACGGCCTTCAGAGTCGCGAAGCCCAGGAAGCCGGGGACGGCCCCCACCACCAGGTCGTGCTCGCGGACGGCCCGGCCCACGGCCGCGGGATCGGCGAGGTCCGCCCGCTCCGTCCGCAGGCCGGGCTCTTCCAGCCGGCCGAGCGCTTCCTGCGAGGCATCCACCACGGTGACCTCGAATTGCGGGTCGCGGGCCAGGTCCCTGGCCATGGCGCTCCCCACGCGTCCGCCCCCCAGAACCACGATCTTCATTGCCGGTCTCTCCCTCGTCGCTCTCGTCGTTGGCGGGAAGAGTAGTCGAAACGGGCCGGTCGCCACCACCTGCTATAGTTCGGCCCTTCCCCAAGCCGGAGACTGCCGATGCGCCTCGACACCGAATTCGTCAAGCTCCCTCTGCGTTTCGACGCCGAACGGCTGGCCGCGTCGGTGGCCGAGGTGCCGGAGCCCGCCTGGCGGCCGCACCCCCAGGGACACCCCGGCAACTCCGCCCTCCCCCTGATCGCGGCGGGCGGCGATCCGGCCAACGACGAGACGCGGGGAGCGATGCGCCCGACGCCCATCCTCGCCCGGCTGCCGTACCTGCGCCAGGTGCTCGCCGAGCTGCGCGCGCCCATCGGCCGCACCCGCCTCATGCGTCTTGACGGCAACGCCGAGGCCACCGCGCACGCCGACGTCAACTATTACTGGATGGAGCGGCTGCGGGTGCACCTGCCGATCGTCACCACGCCGGAGGTGGAGTTCCTCTGCGGCGAGCGGTCGGTCCACATGGCGGCGGGAGAGGTCTGGGTCTTCGACACCTGGCGCATCCACAACGTCCTCAACCCCAACCCCACACGCCGCATCCATCTGGTGGCCGACACCGTGGGCTCGCCGGAGCTCTGGGACCTGATCGAGAACGGCGACTGGCCCTTCGCCGATCCGCCGCGGCCCGGCGCGCCCGCCCGCTTCATCCCCTGGCGGCCAGGGACGCCGGAGACATTGCCCGAGCTCGTGACTGAACGCACCAACCATCCCCTGGTGATGTCCCCCTGGGAGCAGGCGCAGCTCGCGGCGGGCCTGTTCGCCGATCTCGCCCGGGCCGCGGGCAATGAAGGCAACGGGGAGAGGGAGGCGCGGATCGCGGAGCTGCGCCACGTGCTGCTGAGCTTTCAGCGCCGCTGGCGCGCTCTGTGGGCCGTCCACGGTGACGCCGAGACGGGCCGGGCCGAGTATCAGGCGGAGCTGGACGCCCTCGACCGGCGGCTCGGCGGTCTGGAGAAACGGCTCAAGCTGAGCAACGGGCTGGACGCCGTCAACCTCGTCCGCCACGTCCTGGTGCGGCCGGCGCTCAACCTTCCCGCCGCCGCTCCCAAGGCGCGGCCTGCACGGGCGACGCCGGCGGGCACCGTCCGCCGCTTCGAGCGCCCGATCTTCCTCGTCTCGCCGCCGCGCTCGGGGTCGAGCCTCCTCTTCGAGACGCTGGCGCAGTCGCCCGGCGTGTGGACGGTGGGCGGCGAGAGCCACGCCCTGATCGAGGGGATCCCCGCCCTTCATCCTGGTCAGCGGGGATGGGAGTCGAACCGTCTCACCGCCGAGGATGCGCGGCCCGAGGTCCGCGAGCGCCTGGTCGACGCCTTCTTCCTCGGCCTGCGGGACCGCGAGGGGCGGCGGCCGGCCGCCGGCGCCGAGGACCTGCGGCTGCTGGAAAAGACGCCGAAGAATTCGCTGCGCGTCCCCTTCCTCGCCGCGGCGTTCCCCGATGCCCTCTTCGTCTACCTCTACCGCAATCCGCGCGAGGCGATCAACAGCATCTACGAAGCCTGGCTCTCCGGCCGCTTCGTCACCTATCCGCAGCTCCCGGGCTGGCCTTCCCCTCCCTGGTCCCTCCTCCTGGTCCCCGGCTGGCGGGAGCTGGCGGGCTGTCCACTGCCGGAGATCGCGGCGCGGCAGTGGGAGATCGCGACGCGGCAGCTCCTCGCCGATCTCGAAGCGCTCCCCGCCGAGCGCTGGTGCGTCGCCAACTACGGCCGGCTGGTCGCCGAGCCGCAGGCCGAGATCGAGCGTCTCTGCGACTTCCTCGGTCTCGACTGGGACCGCGAGCTGACAGCTCCCCTGCCGCTCTCAGCCCATACCCTGACGCCTCCTGAGCCCGGCAAGTGGCGGCGCAACGCGGCTCTGCTCGAACCGGTGTTGCCGCTGGTGGCGGCGACCGCGGAGCGGGCGCTGGAGATCTTCGCGCGGCGGCCGGGGCATGCGCCGCTGGGGGAAGAGGTCAAGGACGAAAAGGACAGCAGGGACAACAAGGACGAAGAAAAAGAAGAAAAAAAGAAAGCGGCGGCGCCGGCGGCACCGCAGCCGCCCGCGCCCTCGCCGCTGCGCAGCGTCTTCACCAGCAGCCTGCCGGCCGTGCTTCGCCAGCTCGGCAGCTCGCTCGTGGTCTCGACCTACCAGAGCGGGCGGGTCGTCCTGCTGCGGGCGGACGGCGAAGCGCTCAACACCCATTTCCGGTCGTTCCCGAGCCCCATGGGCCTGGCGCTGGGGCCGCAGTATCTCGCGATCGGCACGGCCCGCCACGTCTGGGAGTACCGCAACGTCCCGGCCGCGGCCCGGCGCCTGAAGCCCGCGGGCAGGCACGACGCCTGTTTCCTGCCGCGCGCCTGCCACGTCACGGGGGACATCCGCGTTCACGACATGGCTTTCGCCGGCGGCGAGCTGTGGGTGGTCAACACCCGCTTCTCCTCGCTCTGCGTGCTCGACCGCGATCACAGCTTCGTGCCGCGCTGGCGGCCGCCCTTCGTCTCCGCCCTGGCGCCCGAGGACCGCTGCCACCTGAACGGCCTCGCCGTGGTGGAGGGAAGGCCGGCCTACGTCACGGCGCTGGGCGTGAGCGACGTCGCGGCAGGATGGCGGGAGGGCAAGGCCGCAGGCGGCGTCCTCCTCGACGTCGCGAGCGGCGAGGTGGTGGCGGGCGGCCTCTCGATGCCCCACTCGCCGCGCTGGCACGACGGGCGCCTCTGGGTGCTCGAATCGGGGAAAGGGGAGGTCGGCGTGGTGGACCTCGCGAGCGGCAGAGTCGAGACCGTGGCGAGGCTCCCCGGCTTCACCCGCGGCCTCGCCTTCGCCGGCCCTTGGGCTTTCGTCGGCCTGTCGCAGGTCCGCGAGAGCGTCTTCGCCGGCATTCCGCTCGGCGAGCGCCTGAAGGAGCGGGTCTGCGGCGTCTGGATGATCGACCTGCGCAGCGGCGCCACCGCCGGCTTCCTGCGCTTCGAGGACGCCGTGCAGGAGATCTTCGAGGTCGCCCTCCTCCCCGGTCTCCGCTTCCCCGAGCTGACCGAGCCCGAGGACGACCTCATCGCCTCGACCTACGTCGTCCCCGACGCGACGCTGGCCGAGGTGGCGGCGGCCGGGGAGAGGTCCTGAAGCTATCGTCCCGACGCTTTCCCCGTCTTCGCCGCCCGCGTCAGATGGAAGTCCTCGACGGACTTCTCTTCGCCGGCCCAATAGAAGGACCAGAAGGATTCGAGCTTGCCGTCGTCCTTGAACGCGATCCTGCCGTTGTGGATATGGTTGTCTTTCCCCGGATTGAAGCCGGCCCCGCCGTCGAAGTTGAAGATCAGCTCCTTGGGAGTGGACTTCATGAGGTCGAGCTTGAACTGGGGGCGGTTGCCCATGGCGCAGTAGTGGGTGGCCAGCAGATCGCTCCCCTGAAGATAATAGAGGGTCATCATCTCGTGATCGGTGCCCGGGAAGAGGACCTCCGTCACCACCGTGCCGTTGGCGCTGACCCGGTAGGTCACCGTGGCCGGGATGCTCTCCTTGCCGGCGGTGCCGTTCCACTCGCCGGCGAGGCCCAGCAGCCGGTGGAAAGCGACGCGGGCGTCGACATGGTCCGTGATGTGCTCAGGCGGGAGGGCCTGGGCGCGAAGGCCGGGCATCGCCAGCGAGGTCAGCAGGGCCGCCGCCGCGAGCCAGCGCAGTGGGATTCCGTTGCGAGCCATTTCGTTTCTCCTTTGCTCCGGGCTTTCCCCACATCGTACCGCTTGCAGGTCCCTTTGACCAGAGCTGATCCGGTTTGACACCGCTCCTCCCCCGCAGTAGCCTCCCTCCATCTTTCGTTGCAACAGGACGCAGCGGCAAGCCGGCCCGCCCGCCGGGCTCCGCTTGGCCCAAGGGAGGAGACGATGGAACGAGGAAAATGGACGCGGCGCGATTTCCTGCAGATGGTGGGCCTCGCCGGTGGCTCGGCGGCGGTCTACGAAAGCATGGTGGTGCTGGGCATGCTGCGCACGCCGGAGGCCTATGCCGGACCGCCGAAGCTGCCGGCCGGCGTGGGCGCCGGCAAATCGGTGATCATCCTCGGCGCCGGCGTCGGCGGGCTGACGGCGGCCCTCGAGCTCCAGCGCGCCGGCTACGCGGTGCAGATCCTGGAGGCGCAGGCGCGCACCGGCGGCCGCAGCCTCACCGTCCGCACCAACGACGTCATCCCCCAGATCGGCTTTCCCGATCAGGTCTGCCACTTCGCTCCGGATCAGTACCTCAACGCCGGCCCGGGCCGCATCCCCTACCATCATCAGGCCGTGCTCTCCTATTGCCGCGAGCTCGGCGTGGCGCTCGAGATCTACGTCATGGAGACCCGCGCCAACCTCTTCCAGACCTCGGTCCCCAAAGCGTTCGACGGCGAGCCCAAGAAGAACCGCCAGGTGGCCAACGACACCCGCGGCTACATCTCCGAGCTGCTCGCCAAGGCCGTGCTCAAGAAGGCGCTGGACGACGAGCTCTCCATCGACGAACAGCGGAACCTCATGTCGCTGCTCGTCTCCTTCGGCCAGGTGAATCCCGCGGCCGGATTCCGCTACGAGGGCTCCTCCCGCTCCGGCTTCCGCGTCGAGCCGGGGGTGGACGATCCCGGCACCATCGAGCCGCCGCTCAAGCTCCAGAACCTTCTCAATTCGGGGTTCTGGCGCCACCGCTTCTACCAGCCCGAGGACTACGAGTGGCAGCCCACCCTCTTCCAACCCGTGGGCGGCATGGACCATTTCGCCAAAGCCCTGGCCAAGCAGGTGGAGAGCCGCATCGTCCTCGGCGCCGAAGTGGTCAGGATCATCAACGGCGACAACGAGGTGCGGGTCACCTACATGGCCGGCGGCAAGCAGGTCGAGACGCAGGCGAGCTTCTGCCTCAGCAACATCCCGCTGCCGCTGCTGCACAGGATCATCGCCAGGGAGGGCAGCTTCAAGCAGGACTACCGGGACGCCGTGGGCGCCGTCCCGTTCGCCAACACCTGCAAGGTGGGCTGGCAGGCGAACGAGCGTTTCTGGGAGGCGCCCGACAAGGAGAATCAGATCTACGGCGGCATCAGTTGGATCGATCATCCGATCACGCAGATGTGGTATCCCTCCTCCGGCTTCTTCAGCGAGAAGAAGGGGGTCCTCACCGGCGCCTACAACTTCGACACGATCGCCGAGGATTTCGGCAAGCTGTCCCTGGAGGCGCGGCTGAAGAAGGCCCTGGAGGGAGCCCAGCGGCTCCACCCCCGCTTCGCGGACTTCGTCCCCGTGGAGCTCGGCCTCTCCATCGCCTGGCAGCTCGTGCCCCACCAGCGGGGCGGCTGGGCGGACTGGACCTGGGAGGGCGGCCAGCAGCAGGCCTACGACCGGCTCCTCGAGCCCGACAAGCAGTTCCAGGTCGTCGGCGACCAGGTCTCCTACCTGCCCGGCTGGCAGGAGGGCGCGGTGCTCTCCGCGCACCACGTCGTCGAGCAGATCGCCGGCATCCGGCGCAAGGCGCCGCAGCTCCAGGCGATCGGCCGCAGGGCCCGGCGCCGGGCTTCGCAGATCACGGGCGCCAAGGCCGAGGAGTGACGCGGCGCCTCTCCAGGGACGGTCCGGTGGGCCGGGCCGTCCCCGCAGGAGACGACCCGCCGTCCCCGTGGCCTCCGAAACGAAATCGTATCGGGTCTGTGTCGTCTCTACGGAACCTCGGAGGTGCGGCCGGAGATAGAGGTTCCGGAGGAATTGAAGGATCTCCCTTCATGCCCCCCCGGAATCGCCATCCTTTGCCATCGCGAGACCGGTCCGTAGAGATGGGATGAGAAGGCCAACCTCCTGGGCGCAGTGCCATACTCTGGCCTGCAAACAGGGTAAAAAGCGCTACGAGGCGCAAAAGGAGGTTGGCCATGATCGAGTCTAT
>DATARR010000127.1:0-44681 GCA_036264085.1 Thermoanaerobaculia bacterium
GACCGGGCTCTTCGGATCTCGATCCTACGCTCAACCGGAGCCTCTCTGAAGACCCGGAGGGTAGCCTCCATTGGGCCTTACATCTCGTCGGTCTGAGGCAAAGCCTCGTTAGGAGTATGCCGCCCTACGGGCTCGACGTAGGGACTGACAGGCTGAATCACCGAGAACACCCTACGACAAGATACGTCTTCGTAATTGTGGCGCAGAGTACTAAGTACTCCACACCGTAATTACGGAGACGTATCTGTGGAGGAGCATTATGCCGGAGCACAAGGCATTGCCTCCAAGGACCTGTACGCCATCGTATTTATGGTGGGCAGTACTAAGGCTTCGCTTCCTGGCGGCGGGTCACGGCGACGCGTTTCGCCGGCAGGTCGGGGAATCCCAAGAAGCGGATCTCGACGGCTTCGTAGCCGATGTGGGCCACGATGAAGTGATGGTCGATCACGTCGCCTTCCTGCAGGTTGAAGATCGCCTTGCCCCTGGTGAAGACGGCGATCTGCTTGTTGGGCGGGCCGAAGCGGCCCAAGTACTGCAGATTGAGCTCCGCCGGATGGGGAAGGGGCTGCTCCACCTTCGGCAGCAGTACCTCGGAAGCCGGTCCATTCGACTTTGGCGGCTGGACGTGCGGTCGCGGCGGATCGACGAAGCGCCACGGATCGCGTCTGCTCGCCGGCTCGCGGCGGACGCGGTCGAGGCTCGCCACGCGCAGCACCGCGACCCGGTCGCCCGAATGAGCCCGGCGGCCGGAGTCGGCGGTCGGAGGTGGGGCGGCGACCGGTGTGGCCACCTCATCGTCCTCCCCGAAGCTCAGCCTGGGGGCGCCGAATCGCCAAGCGGCGAGCAGCAGCAAGACCGCGAGGGCGATCAGCAGGTTTCTCTGCCGCGTTTTGTCTTCGGCGTCGTGGGTCACCGTGCGCCCCTCCTCTACAGACTGTCTACACCGGTCTACGAACGGGGAGAGCACTTCGTCATTCCGCGCTCCGGTGAAGGAGGGACCCTACTCCGGCGGCACCACCGGCGTCATGGAGACCGTCGCGTCTTCCGTGGCATCGGCGGCCCGCTGCGCCGGGGTGCGGTGCCGGCCGGGGGCGGGGCCGACCACGCGGTCACGCCCCTGGGACTTGGCCTGATAGAGGCGCTGGTCCGCGCACTGCAGGATCTCGGCGGCATTCTGGGCGTCGTCGGGCCAGAGGGCGACGCCGATGCTCACCGTCAGGCTCACCGGCTTCGAGCGGTTGGGCAGGTGGATCGGCTTGACCGCCAGCACCCGGCGGATGCGCTCCAGCAGGTCGGTGGCGCGGCCGCTCATCACTCCCGGCAGCACGAGGGCGAACTCCTCGCCGCCATAGCGCGCCACCACGTCCGTGGCGCGGCACGACTCGCGCAATGTCTTCGCCACCGATTGCAGCGCCTCGTCGCCGCCGGCATGGCCGTAGGTGTCGTTGAACTTCTTGAAGTGGTCGATGTCGATCATCGCCACGGCGAAGCGGCCGTCCTCGCGGCGGGCGAAGGCGATCTCCCGCTCGAGCTGCTCGCCGAACACGGCGCGGTTGAGCAGGCCGGTGAAGCGGTCGCGGGTGGAGAGCAGCCGCAGCTCCCGGGAGCGCACGACGAGAGTGGCGGCGAGGGCCGTGGCGCCCACGAGCTGGGCCATGCGCCAGACCTGGGTGCTCCAGTGGAACTGGCCGTAGAGGTAGGGGGCGAAGGCGGCGGAGTTGAGGTTCCACCGCCAGTCGGCGTAGAACACGATGGCCAGGTACTGGGCCAGGGCCAGGAAACCGGAGAGCAGGCAGATGCGGGCGTCGTAGCGCAGGCTGGTGGCGGCGATGGCCAGGAAGTAGACGGGGAAGACCGCCAGGTTGTTCGTGGCTTCGTGGGGCCGTCCCAGGATCAGCGAGATGGCCAGCACGGCGCTCACCAGGCTGACGTCCAGCAGGCCGCTGGCGAAGCCGATCCAGGCGCGGCCCAGGCGGCGGCTGGTGGCGGAGTAGACGGCGAGGGCCAGCGCCAGCCCCAGGGTGGCGGCGGTGAGCAGCGCCAGCACGTCGCTCCCCGCCCGCTTCTGGAGCAGCAGCTCGCGCAGCGGAAAGAAGAGGAGGACGACGAAGGTCAGCAGGCGCAGGCCGGCCACCAGCAGCTCGCCGCCGAAGCCGGCGCTGGAGATCTCCTGCTCCGGCGCGCTCCAGACGCGGTGCCACAGAGGCGGCTCCGGCGTGGTGTGGTCCTGAACGCTCATGCGCAAGTCCCCCGCGGGTCAGGGCAGACCCCCTCCTCCAATCCCTCCGGCAGACGATCAACGACGAATCAAGTCGGACGACTTTAGCACGCCGGAGGCCGGCGCGTGTTCAGGACGAGAGCGAAAAAAGGGACAGCAGGGACTGCAAGGACGACAGGGACCGGGAAGATGTCACTGCTGTCCTGGAGTCCCTGCCGTCCCTGGCTTTCAGAAGGGGATGTCGTCGTCCTCGGGCTCGCCGAAGCCGCCCTCGTCGTACGAGGGGCCCTGGGACGGGGAGGACTGCGACGACTGTGAGGCCGAGGCGGCCGGGCCGTGGGACTCGAAGTCGCCGCCGCGCCCCCCGAGCATCTGGAAGTTCTCGCAGATGATCTCGGTCTTGTACCGCTTCTCGCCCGACTGCTTGTCGTCCCAGGAGCGGGTCTGGAGCCGTCCCTCCAGGTAGATCTGCTTGCCCTTGGTGAGATACTGGCCGGCGATCTCGGCCTGCTTGCCCCAGACGACGATCTGGTGCCACTCGGTCTGCTCCTGCTTCTGGCCGTTCTTGTCCCGCCAGCGGCGGTTGGTGGCCAGGGTGAAGCTGGCGACCGGCTGCCCCGACGGGGTCGACCGCACCTCGGGGTCGCGGCCGAGATTGCCGATCAGGATCACTTTGTTGACCATGTGTGCGTTTCTCCTCTGGTCTTGGCTCGATTACGGTATCACATCCGCCCCCGGACCCGGGCGCCGGGTCGAAAGAGAGCGGGGACGGATGGGCGGAAAATTTCTCCTCTCTCTAAGAACGGAAAAAATGCGTCTCGTCTTACAACGAGTTTCCGCGGCATCGGTGAAAGTGTCGGGCGAGGTGGTGGGGGAGATCGGCCGCGGCCTGCTGGTGCTGGTGGGGATCGAGCGCGGCGACGGCCCGGAGAAGGTGCGCGCGGCGGCCGGGAAGCTGGCCGGCCTGCGGGTCTTCGAGGACGCGGCGGGCAGGATGAACCTCGACCTCGCCGCCGTGGGGGGCGCCTTCCTGGTGGTCTCGCAGTTCACCCTGGCCGGCTCGGTGGCCCGCGGGCGGCGGCCGTCCTTCGACCGCGCCGCGCCGCCCGCCGAGGCCGAGCCCCTGGTGGACGCTCTGGTGGCCGACCTGCGTGGCCGCGGCTTCCGGGTCGAGACCGGCCGCTTCCGCACCCTGATGGAGGTGGCCCTGGTCAACGACGGGCCGGTGACGCTGGTGGCGGACTTCTGACGTCAGCGCACCGGCACGACGGCGAGCGGCGCCGGCATGAAGGAGAGGACGAGCAGCGCCAGCGCGACCCACGCCAGCCGCCGCCGCCACGGGTCCAGAGGCGTGCTCTCGTCCCAGACCGGCGGATGATAGAGGCCGATCAGCAGGATGATCACGCACCACACGACCCAGCCCAGCCAGAGGAACCCCATCAGCCCCAGGATGATCCAGAGAGGCAGCGCGAGGCGGCGCTGGAGGCGGCCGGTGGCGGCGTAGAGGACGTGGCCGCCGTCGAGCTGGCCTAGGGGGAGGAGGTTGATCGAGGTGGCGAGCAGACCGAGCCAGGCGCCCAGGGCCACGGGGTGGAGGTTGAGGACCTGGTCCGCGCCGAGCCGGCCGTGGAACAGCCAGGTGGCGAGCACGATGGCCAGACAGCGGCCCGGCAGGTAGAGCACCGGGCCGGTGTCGCTCGCCGCCAGCTCCAGGTGGGCCGGCTGGGAGTGGGCGATCCCCCAGAGCAGGAAGGGGATCAGCATCAGGAAACCGGCGATGGGGCCGGCGATCCCCACGTCGAAGAGCTCCCGCTTGGTGCGGATGGGCGCCTTGATGCGGATGAAGGCGCCGAAGGTGCCGAAGTTGAGGGGCACCGGCAGGAAGTAGGGGAGGGTGCAGGGGAGGCCGTACAGCCGGCAGGCGACGTAGTGGCCCATCTCGTGGGCGAAGAGGATGGTCAAGGCCGGGATCGAGAACGCGAGCCCCATGCGCAGCAGCGCCGGGTCGCGCCAGACGCGCAGGACGACCGCGGGCAGGAGCCACGGCTCGCTCTGCGCCATCATGTCCGTGCGGCAGAGCTGGACCATGATCGGCCCCAGCGTGGTGGTGGTGAGGAACGTCAGGAAGAGGAGCAGCAGCGCGCGGCCATAGCGCGGGCCGTCCGGCCGCGACGCAGCGGCGGTGAAGACGTTGCCCGCCGCCGGCAGCAGCTCGATGACGGGCGGGCGCGGGGGAGTCTCAGAGATTCTTGAGGTCCTTGCCGGGCTTGAAACGGACCGTCTTGCCGGGGGAGATGGCCACCTCGACGCCGGTCTTGGGATTGCGCCCCACGCCCTTTTTGCGGTCGCGCACCTGAAAGACGCCGAAGCCGCGCAGCTCGATGCGCTTGCCGTCGCAGAGGGCGTCCTTCATGGCCTCGATGATGGTGTCGACGGCTTGCGCCGCCTTGACCCGGGGTACGTCCGTGATTTCCGCGACGCGGTCGACGATGTCCGACTTGATCATTGCAGCTCCGAAGCGGCGGCGAGTCTAACAACCGGTATTGAGAAGTGTCAACAAAAAGGAACTCCCTCAGGGCCTGGACTCGCCGCCGTGCTTGCGGGCGAGGATGCAGCGCTCCACGGCGGCGGTGGCGGCGGCGGTCAGCCGCTGGACGTGGGGGAGCGAGATCGCGCCCGCGGTGGCGCCGTCGGCGTAGAGCACGAGGACCATGCGGTCCTTGACGCGCACCGGCAGCATGACGCAGTCGCGGGGGAGGTCGCCCCCCCAGGTGCGGGCGAGCTGGCGGTGGGCGGGCATGGGCGGCAGGGGACCGAGATAGAGGCTGCTCCCCTGGCGCAGGTTGAGGAAGAGGGAGGGCTGATCGAAGCCGACGGAGAACTGGGCGAAGGCCTCGCGGTCGATCCCCGTGCCGTGGATGCGCCAGCCGGCGACGCGGTCGCGGGTGACGTGGAAGAGGGCCGCCCGGCGGTGGGTGCGGCCGAGGAAGCCGAGGAGGACCTGGCCCACCTCGTCGAGGTCGCGGGCTTGGTCCAGCGCCTGCTCCGCCTCGTCCAGGCTGACCGGCGCCGCGAGCGACCCGCCGGCGGCGGCGGGCTCCACCCAGGAGAAGGCGCCGAGGTCGGCCCGCTCCTCCGGAGTGAGGGAGACCGACCTGAGACGCGGTGTCACCGGTGCCGGAGCGGCGGGCGGCGGAGCCGCCGTGGCGACCGCAGCATTGGCCACGGGGGCCACGGGCGAGGGGGCCGCCACGGACGCGGCGGCCGGGGCGGCCTGCCGCGGCGGTGGGAACGGTTGCACGGCGGGGGCGGCGGGGCGGGAGGGGACCACCGGCGGCGGAGCGGGCTTCGGCGCGGCCACGGGGACCGGAGCCGGCGGCGGCGGGGGCGGCAGGTCGGGCAGGTGCGGCGGCATCTTGAGCCGCGGTGGGGCCGCGAAGGGGTGGTCCGGCAGCGGTTGGCTGAGCTCGGGCTGGGGGGCCGCTGCGGGCTTGTCCTTCTCCCACAGGAAGCGGGCGCGGTTCAGGCGGTCGAGCACCATGCCGAAGCGCGACGGGCACTCCTCGCCGTAGTACTTCTCCAGCGCTTCGAGGATGCGGATCTCGGGGGCGACGAAGACCTTCACCCGCTTGCCCGAGGCGAAGGCGATCTCGTCCTGGGCCGAGAGGTTGCGGGGGTCGGTCACCGCCAGGTCGAGCCGGCTGCTCTCCACCCGGAAGGGGACCGAGCGCAGGCGCCGGGCGAGCTTGTCGGGGATGAGCTCCAGCACCTCGTCGGGGATCCCCCGCAGGTCGTCGGCGCCCGCGGCCGGCACCCCGTGCTGCTCCGCGAGCCCTTTGAGCAGCAGCTCTTCGGTGAGGGCGTCCATCTCCAGCAGGCAGGTGCCGAGCCGGCCGCCGGCAACGTTCTGGTTCTTCAGGGCACGGGTGAGCTGCTGGACGGTGATCCAGCCGCGCGCCACCAGGAGCTGTCCGAGCTTGGCCATCTGTATAACTTCTTCACTTTCCGCTACTTAAGCGCAAGGGCGTCATTATAGGGTCGGCTCTACAGCCTTGTAAAGCGCCGCGTTGCGCTGATATCCTGACAGCGTGAAGCGCTCGTCCCTTGCGGCTCTCGCCGCCTGCCTGGCCCTCAGCCCCTCCCTCGCGTCCGCCGCTCCGCCGTCTTCGGGGGCTGCCACCAGCAGCGCCTCGGGGGCCTCCTACCAGTTCACCCTCGGCAAGCTGCTGGCCGTCGAAGGGTCGATCAACGACGCCCTGGCGGCCTTCGAGCAGGCCGAGAAGCTGGCCCCGCAAGCGCAGCCGACAGCCTACATCTACCTGGAGCACGCGCAGCTCCTGGCCCGCATGGCGCAGTATGCGCGCAATCCATCGCAGCGCGACGAATCGCTGCGCAAGGCGGGGGAGAAGATCGCCGAGGCGCGCCGGCTGGCGCCCGACAACCTCGACGTGCTGCGGGCCGTGGGCGACGTCTACATCGACTTGGCGGCGATCGATCCCGCGGCCCTGAACACCGCCCGCGACGCCCTCGAGGAGGTGCGGCAGCGCAACAAGACGGACGCCCAGTCGTTCATGACCCTGGGCCGCATCTACCTCGACCAGAACCAGCCGGACAAGGCGGCGGCGGTCTTCCAGGAGCTGGTGAACAACGTCCCGCAGCAGCGCATGGCCTACGCCCTGCTGGTGGAATCGCTGGTGCGGGCCAACAAGCCGCAGGAGGCGGAGAAGGCGCTGAGCGACATCCTCTCCTTCGATCCCGGCTCGCTGGAGGCGCGGCTCACCCTGGCCGACCTGCAGAGCAAGCGCGGCGACGCCAGGGCCATGTTCGAGACGCTGCAGGGCGCTCCCGAGGAGGCGCGCGAGGACCCCCGCTTCAAGCGCCAGTTCGCCTGGGCGCTCTATCAGAACGGCCAGCTCGACGAGGCCCTGAAAATGGTCGAGCCGCTGGCGGCCAAGGAGAGCGACAGCCAGTCCGTCCTCCTCCTCAAGGGGCTGATCCTCACCGCTCAGGGGCAGAATGCCGAGGCGCTCGCCCTGCTCACCAAGGTGCGCGCCGGCCAGCCCAAGGACGTCGGCCTCGGCCTCGCCACCGCCAAGCTGATGCAGCGCACCGGCAAGCGCGCCGAGGCCATCCGCACCCTGACCGACCTCGCCGACGCCCTGGCCAAGGACGGCAAGGCCGTGGAGTCGCGGGAGGTGCGGCTGGAGGCGGCGCAGTCCGCCGTCGACACCAAGCAGTGGGACCAGGTGACCGAGGTGCTGCGCCCCCTCCTCGCGTCGAGCGACGAGCCGACGCGGCTGGCGGCCGTGCTGTTCCAGGCCGATGCCCTGGGGCGGGCCAAGCGCTACGACGAGGCTCTCACCCTCCTCGACACCCTGCCGGAGCAGCAGAAGAAGTCGCCCGCCGTCGAGAGCCGGCGCGCCGAGGTCCTGCTGCGCGCCGGCCGCGACGCCGAAGCCGGGCGCTTGCTGACCGCGCTCGCCGCCGGCGACGACGCCGCGGCGATGGCGGCGGCGCAGTCGTACCAGCGGGTGGAGCACTATCAGGAGTCGCTGCCGATCCTCGAGAAGCTGGCGGCGGCTCACCCGGACCAGGTGGCCACCGGCTTCCTGCTGGGCGCGGCCTACGACCGCACGGGGCAGCGGGACCGGGCGGTGGCGGAGCTGCGCCGCGTGCTCAAGCTCGATCCCGACTTCCATGCCGCGATGAACTACCTCGGCTATACCTTCGCCGAGGCGGGGATGAACCTGGACGAGGCCCTGGCCCTGGTGAGCCGGGCGGTGACGCTCGACCCGGACAACGGCGCCTACGTCGACTCCCTGGGCTGGACCTACTTCCGGCTGGGCCGTACCGAGCAGGCCCGCGGGTTCCTGGAGCGGGCCGCCCGCCTGGACCCCGAGGACGCGACGCTACAAGAGCACCTGGGGGACGTCTATGTTGCGTTGGGGCAGACGGAGAGGGCTCGGCAGGCCTACCAGCGGTCGCTCGGTCTCGAGGGCGGCAAGCCGGACGAGGTGCGGCGCAAGCTCGGTGACCTCGACAAGAAGCCGCGGTCCTGAAACCGGGCGGTCCCGCGGGGCCGCCTTCGGGATCCTGGCGCTGTCCCTGCCGTTCCTCCTGTCGGGGTGGGGTTGCGCCTCCCGGCCGGCGCCGCCACCCCAATCCCGGCCGTCGCCGGCGCGCGCCCTCCTCCCCTGGCAGATGCCGCAGGAGGCCTACGGCTCGCAACGCCTCTTCCGGGTGAGCTACTCCGGCCCGGAGGGGGAGGGCTCCTTCAAGGTCACCCTGCGCCTCGTCTCGCCCGCCCGCTATCTCATCCAGGCCGTGGACCCTCTGGGACGGTCGCTGTGGAGCCTCGACGTCGACCACGCCGCCGGCCTGTGGCTCAACCATCACAGCCACACCTACTGCCTGTTCGAGGGGCGGTTCGACGTCTCGGGGGTGCCGCTGGGCCCCTTCCCCCTGCTCTCCCTGCCGTCGCTGCTCATCGGCCGGGTGCCGGGCGAGCCGACGCCGGGCTCGCCCACCGCCGAGCCCCGGGGGCGGGAATTCGACTTCAAGGATGCCGAGGACCGGCGCTGGACGGGCGCGCTGGGCGAGGGGGGCGCGGTGCTGAGCTGGACCCTGTCGGAAGGGAGCACGCCCAAGGTCTGGTGGATGCGCCGCGACGACTGGGCCATCCTCTCCGACCGCGAGCGGGGGGTGCAGGTGCGCTGGCGGGAGGTGCTGCGGGAGAACCTCGACCGCGAGCCGGCGCGGCTCGCGCCGCCCGCGGAGTACAAGCAGACCCCCTGCGGCGATCCGGACCTGCCGTCGGGCGAGCCCTAGGGCGGCCACGCGGCGCCGGGCACGATTTGACACGCCTTCGCCTCATCTCTAGCATAGGGGCCGCGGTTGGCGGAGGGGCTTGCCTCTCGCCGAGGTCTCCACGCGGATGCTCTCCGGAGGTCCCAGCCAGTATATAATGCGGCGATTGATGCCGACGCGTGTATAGTGCGACCCCCTCCGGGGCGTGACGGGCTCCGGCCCGGGCGTCTTTCAAGAGGGCAGGCGGGCGAGAGTCAAGGGTCTCGAGCCTGGGGATCGCGCCTTGGTACACGCGAAGGTCCGACGGGATGACCCGGAGAGGACGCGCAAATGGAGATCACAGAGGTCAAGGTCTTTCCGATTCAGGAGGAGAAGCTCAAGGCATTCGTCTCGATCGTCTTTGACCAGTGCTTCATGGTCAACGACATCAAGATCATCCAGGGACGAGATGGGCTTTTCATCAGCATGCCGAGTCGGAAGAAGAAGAACGGCGAGTTCAAGGACGTGGCCCACCCGCTCAACAACGAGACCCGGCGAATGATCGAGGAGCAGGTGCTGGCCGAGTATGATCGGGTGCTCGGAGAGCGCGGGGATCCGCCGGCGGACCGCGGCGAGCGGGCGCAGCGGCCGCAGGGCGCCGAGGGCGAGGTGCCGGCGTCGCTGCCCCTCGCCGCAACGGAGAAGACCCTGGAGGAGGTCGAGGAGATCCATCTCCGCGACTCCTTCTGGACGGTGTAGCAGCAATCGGATGCCGTGGCCCGGGAGCTCCTGGTTCCCGGGCGCAGGAAGGTGCGCGGGTGCGCCAGGCGGCTGCCCGGGTGCGGAGTCGTCGCCCGGAAGGGAGCACCGAGAAACTGGGGCGTCGCCAAGTGGTAAGGCACCAGACTTTGGATCTGGCACTCGGAGGTTCGAATCCTCCCGCCCCAACCAGGTCCGCAGGCCGCCTTGATCCATCTTGAGATCACCGTCGCGCGTCGAGTCCCGCCGCTCGCGGCGAGATCGTGAGCGTCGTCCGTTCCTGGGGCCTCTGTGGCAGAGGGAGACTATGGCCGGTGAGCTGAAAATTTTCGGCGGGCGCGCCCATCCGGCGCTGGTGCAGGAGATCTGCGAGTACCTGAACCTGACGGCCGGCAAGGTGTCCGCCTTCAACTTTTCGGATGGCGAGACGTTCTGCCAGATCGAGGAGAACGTGCGCGGCTCGGACGTGTTCGTCGTCCAGCCGACGTGCAATCCCGTCAACGACAACCTGATGGAGCTGCTGATCCTGCTCGACAGCTTCAAGCGCTCGTCCGCGTCGCGGGTGACGGCCGTCGTCCCCTACTACGGCTATGCCCGGCAGGACAAGAAGGACAAGCCGCGGGTGCCCATCACCGCCAAGCTGGTGGCGGACCTCATCTCCCGCGCCGGCGCCGACCGCGTGCTGACCATGGACCTCCACGCCGACCAGATCCAGGGCTTCTTCGACGTGCCGGTGGACCACCTGTTCGCGGCACCGGTCATCCTGGACGCGGTGCGCGAGCTCGCCATCCCGAACCTGGTGGTGGTCTCCCCCGACGCCGGCGGCGTCGAGCGGGCGCGGGCCATCGCCAAGCGCCTGGAGTCCGGCCTCGCCATCGTCGACAAGCGGCGCACGGCGCCCAACGAGGCCGAGATCATGCACGTCATCGGCGACGTCGCCGGCTGCAACTGCCTGATCGTGGACGACATCATCGACACCGCCGGCACCCTGACCAAGACCGTGGATGCGCTGAAGAAGGAGGGGGCCGAGCGGGTCTACGCCGCGGGCGTCCACGGCGTCCTCTCCGGGCCGGCGCTGGCGCGCATCGCCAACTCGCCCCTGGACCTAGTGCTGATCACCAACACGACGCCGGTGGAGGACAAGCTCGCCCGCCTGCCGAAGCTGCGGTCGTACTCCGTCGCATCGCTGCTCGGCGAGGCCATCCGCCGGATCCACGAAAACAGCTCCGTGAGCTCCCTGTTCGTCTAGCCTGCAAGAAATATCCTGTCAGAAAAAGATAGAAGCGAGGAAAAATCCCATGTCCGAAACCATGACCATCGAAGTCCAGCCCCGGGAAGAGACCGGGAAGAACGCCAACCGGCGGTCGCGCGCCCGTGGCAAGATCCCCGCCGTCGTCTACGGCGGCGGCAAGGAGAGCGTGTCGATCGAGATCGACCGCAAGACCCTCGTCGACATGATGAAGGGACACGGCGGCGAGAACCCGATCTTCCTGCTCAAGCTCGGCGACAAGGACCGGCACGCCATGATCCGCAACCTGCAGGTGGACCCGGTGAGCCGCCAGGTGATCCACATCGACTTCCAGCGCGTCCTGCTGGACCAGAAAGTGCGGGTCTCGGTGCCCGTCGAGCTGGTGGGCACGGCCGTGGGCGTCAAGGTCGATGGCGGCCTGCTCGACTTCGTCACCCGCGAGGTTCACGTCGAATGCCTGCCGGGCCAGATTCCCAAGCACCTCGAGGCCGACGTGACCAACGTGCACGTCGGTCAGCACGTCGAGGTCCGGGATCTCAAGCTCCCCGAAGGCGTGGTGGTGCTCGACGAGCCCGACAAGGTGCTCGCCGCCATCACCCACGGCCGGCTCGAGGCGGAGGCCGCGGGCGCCGAGGCCGGCCAGGCGGAGCCCGAGGTCATCAAGAAGGCGAAGGCCGAGGCTTAAAGCCCGCCCTCTCCACATGGCGCGCCTCATCCTCGGGCTGGGGAACCCCGGCGAGGAGTACCGCGACACCCGCCACAACGTGGGCTTCCGGGTGATCGAGGAGCTCGCCCGGCGCTGGCAGCTCGCCCTCGACCGGCTGGAGTGCAACGCCCTCGCCGCCCGTATCGGGGCCGGCGAGGGCGGCGCGCAGGCCGAGGGGGACGGGGACGTCCTGCTCGCCAAGCCGCAGACCTACATGAACCGCAGCGGCCACGCCGCCCACTGTTTTGTCGAGCGCTACGAGCTCGACCCTGCGGACGTGCTGGTGGTCTACGACGAGGTCAACCTGCCGCTGGGCAAGCTGCGCCTGCGCCGGGCGGGGAGCCCGGCCGGCCACCGGGGGCTGGAGAGCATCCTGGAGAGCCTGCGCACGGCCGAGGTGCCCCGTCTGCGCCTGGGGGTCGCCCCTCCCGGCGAGACCCGGCCGCCGGGCGAGGAGCTGGCGGACTTCGTCCTCTCGCCCTTCGACGCGGGGGAGCGCGAGGAGGCCGAAGCCATGGTCCGCCGCGCCGCCGATGCCGTGGAGGTCTGGCTGCGGGAGGGTCCGGAGGTGGCGATGACGCGCTTCAACGGGTAGATGGCCCCTTGCCATTTCCCCCCAACCGTGTACAATCTGCGTCCCTGTCAACGAGCGGGCCGGGGACCCGGTACCGCCACCCGTCAACCTCTCTGTTCCGCAATAGAGCGGGACCGACCAGACCATAGGGAGGAAAGCCGCACACATGCGTACCTATGAGCTGATGTTCGTGGTCGACCCACGCGTCTCCGACGAGGACGTGGTGACCATGACCCAGGAGTACAGGAACATGATCACCTCCGGCGGCTCGACCATCACCGCCGAGGAGAACTGGGGCCGGCGCAAGCTCGCCTACACCATCGACAAGCTGAACGAGGGCAAGTACGTCCTGTTCTACATTTCCAGCGAGAACGGCAAGACCGCGCTGCCCGAGGTGGAGCACCGGATGCGTCAGAACGAGAGGATCCTGCGCTACCTGACTGTGCGCACCGACGAGGACCTGAAGCGGGCGGCTCGCCGGCAGCCGGCGGCGGGCACCACCCCGGCCCCCGCCCCCGGGGCCGAGGGCACAGCCCCCGCCGCCGAAATCGGTCTTCCGGACGAGGAGGAGGTCTAAGCCATGGGTCGTGCCAGAAAAGTGTTCTTCCGGCGGCGCAAGGTCTGTAAGTTCTGCGCCGACAAGATCGATTACATCGATTACAAGGACGTCAAGCTGCTGCAGCAGTTCATCCCCGAGCGCTCGAAGATCCTGCCGCGGCGGATCTCGGGTACCTGTGCCAACCACCAACGCCCCTTGCAGCAGGCGATCAAGCGGGCGCGCCACCTGGCGCTGATCCCGTTCACCACGGACTAGAGGAGGCCAACGTTTGAGAGTCATCCTGCTCAGCGATCAGCGTCACCTCGGCAAGCGGGGCGAGGTGGTGGACGTCAAGACCGGCTTCGGCCGCAACTACCTGGTGCCGCAGGGCATCGCCCTCGAGGCGAGCCACGCCAACATCAAGTACTTCGAGCAGCAGCGAACCAAGATCGACGCCCAGCACGCCAAGGAGCGCGACGCCGCGGCCGAGATCGCCGCCAGGCTCTCGGGCCTGCGTCTCGAAGTCCCCAAGCGGGTCGGCGAGACCGGCACGCTCTACGGCTCGGTCACCGCCGGCGACGTGGCGGAGCTGCTGGAGAAGAAGGGCTTCACCGTCGACCGCCGGCGCATCGATCTCGAGGGAGGCATCAAGGCCCTCGGCGATCATCCCGTCCACATCGAGCTCCATCCCGAGGTGGTCGCCGAGGTGACCGTCTCGGTGGTGGCCGAAGAGTAAGCGGCCGTAACCTGACGCGGACGCTGATGACGAGCGAGCCCGATCGTCCTCAGCGCCGCGCCCCGTCCATCGGCGACTTCCTCGCCGATCCCACGCGCGACCTCGCCGACTGGCAGTGGCTGTGGTCGGGGGACCAGCCGTTCCCCATCCGCAGCCACCGCGGCCTGCTCGGCCGGATCGTCGTCAGCCTCAAACGCCTCCTGCGCCCCCTCGTCAAAGTTCCTCAGAACGACCTCTGGGAGCGCCAGCGGACCTTCAACCTCATCCTGCTGGAGCATCTGGGGCGCCTGGAGACGGCCCGCGCCGACCATCTGCGCCGCATCGAGTACCAGGAGGCCCTCGACGCCGAAGGCATCCAGGAGATCATGCGGCACAACGACGCCCTCTTCGCCCGCACCGACCAGAAGCTGGACCGCTATCGCCGGGAGGCCCGCAATCTGCTGGGCAATCTGGGAGGCGCGCTGGCAGCCGTCCAATCCCTGCCCCAGGGAGCCCTGGCGCCGGTCGAGGTCGTCGCGGCCATCGCCCGGGTGCACGAGGAGCACGGCTACGTGGAGCTCGAGCGGCTCTACCGCGGTACCGAGGAGGAGATCCGCGAGCGGATCGCGGCCTACCGGCCCTTTCTGAAGGACCTGCCGGCAGGAGCGCCCGTGCTCGACCTCGGCTGCGGCCGCGGCGAGGCCCTGGCTCTGCTGCGCGAGTGGGGGCTCGCCGGCCGCGGGGTGGATGCGAGCGCCCGCATGGTGGAGATCTGCCGCGACCGCGGCGTCGAAGCCGAGGTGGGCGACCTCTTCGCGGTGCTGGCTGCGGCGGCGGCGGGGAGTCTCGGCGCCGTGGTCTCCTTCCACGTCATCGAACACCTGCCGCCGGCCGCCCTCGACCGCCTCGTCCGCCTGGCCTGGCGCGCCCTGCGGCCCGGCGGCGTCCTGATCCTGGAGACCCCGAACCCGCTCTCCGTCGTGGTCGCCGCCCGCAACTTCTGGCTCGATCCCACCCACGTCCGCCCTGTCCACCCCGAGAGCCTGAGGCTGATGTACGAGTTGGCCGGCTTCGCCCCCGTCGAGCGGCTCGACCTGCGCCCCTTCGCGGTGGCCGACCGCCTCCCCGAGATCGACCTCGCGAAGCTCCCCGCCGACCAGCGTCCGCTCGCCGACCAGGTCAACCGGCTGCGCGACCGGCTGGACGACCTGCTGTTCGGGTGCCAGGACTTCGGGATGGTGGGGAAGAAGCCATAGCCATTTACGGCGGTGGCGGCTCCTCGGCCGGCCCGTCCTGCGGCCCGGGGCTGGGCGGCGGCTGGGGACCGGTGCCCTGGCCGTCCTTGCCCGGCATGGCCTCCCTTTCCTTCGGGATGTAGAACGCCTTCTGCTGATACCAGGGGAGACTCGCGATGGTGGACCACTGCGGGTTGTACTGCCGGTTGGGCTCGGTGCCGGCGACGAAGGCCTCCTTGAGGGTGCGAGTGCCCTGGCCGCCGAGCAGGCCGCTGTAGTATTCGATGTCCTTGAAGGCCACGCCCGGCGGCACCTGGAAGGTCTCGTCCTTCTGCAGCCAGCCGTCCGCGAGACCCCGCTCGGCGATCGTCCGCCACATGGGCAGCGCGGCCACGGCGCCGCTCATCCCTGCCCCGAGCGATTTCTTGACGTCGTAACCGACCCAGGTGAGGATGGTGTAGCGGGGCGTGAAGCCCACGAACCAGGCGTCGGAGTAGTCGTCCGTGGTGCCGGTCTTGCCCGCGATGTCGATCGGCAGGTCGTGGATGGCGTAGGCCGTGCCGTGGTCGACCACCCCCTCCATCATGTGGGTCAGCACGTAGGCCACAGCCGGCGTGGTGGAGCTGTAGGTAGCGGGGAAGTTCTGCTTCAGCACCTGGCCGTCCGGCGTCGTCACCTTCTCGATCGTGTAGGGCTCGATGTGGGTCCCCTGGTTGGCGATGGTGGCATAGGCGGCGGCCACCTCCATGGGGACGAGGTCAGCGGAGCCGAGGGCGATCGAGGGCCAGGTGGGCAACGGCGTCTGGATGCCGCAGCGGTGGGCGAAGTCCACCACCCGCTTGCCGCTGATCAGGTCGAGCAGCTTGACGGCCGGCACGTTGATCGATTGCTCCAGAGCCCGGCGCAGGGTCACGATGCCGTAGTGCTTGTGGTAGTAGTTCTGGGGCCAGTAGCTGAGCTTGCCGTCGGCGCCGATGAAACCGGTGGGCGCGTCGAGCAGCGTGTCCGCCGGCGTCCAGCCCGCTTCCAGCGCGGCGCCGTAGACGAACGGCTTGAAGGACGACCCCACCTGCCGCCGCGCCTGGGTGGCGCGGTTGAACTTGTTGCGGTCGAAGTTCCAGCCGCCCACCATGGCCCGCACGGCGCCCGTCTGGTGCTCGATGACGATGGCGGCGCCCTCCACCACCGGTTCCTGCTCCAGCATCAGGCGGGGCGCGGCCGGCGCGGCGGGCGGGGGCGCCGCCGCCCTGGGCTTATCGCCGGCCTTGGCGGCGGCCTCTTTCGGCTGCGGCACCTCGAAGCGGAACCAGGCCACGGCGCCCCGCTTCAGCAGGTCGGACGGCTGCTTGCGGTTGGTCCAGGCGATGCCGTCCGGCCCCAGGGCATAGACCTCTCTGCCGATCCTCACCCGCGCTTCCTTGGGACCGGAGTCCAGCACGATCCCCTGGTACCAGCGCCCCACCGCCGGCTTTCCCTGGCTCCAGGTGGGGAGCGTCTGGGTCTCCAGGCTCGCCGCGTCCAGCGTCGCGATGGGGCCGCGCCAGCCGCGCCGGTGATCGAGCTTGAGGAGGCCGGCGTGGATCGCGGCTTCGGCCGCCCGCTGGATCTGCGTGTCGAGCGTGGTCTGGACCTGGAGCCCCCACTCATAGAGCTCGGTGGCGCCGTAGCTCTCCTCCAGGTACTTGCGGACGTCCTCCGCGAAGTAGGGTGCGAAGCTCTCCTCCGCCTGCTGCGGCGCCGGCAGCAGCGGTGTCGCCACGGCCTGCCGGTACTGCTCCGGGGTGATGAACCTCTCCTCCAGCATGCGTCGCAGCACCCGGTCGCGCTGCTTGAGCACCGTGTCCGGCGTGCGGTAGGGGCTGTAGCGGCTGGGCGCCGGGATGATGCCGGCGAGCATGGCGGCCTCGGGCAGCGTCAGCTTGGACGCCGGCTTGTCGAAGTAGTAGCGCGAGGCGGCCTCCACGCCGTAGTTGCCGTGACCGAGGTTCACCAGGTTGAGATAGAGGGTGAGGATCTGCGGCTTGCTGTAGTTCTTCTCCAACTCGACGGCCAGGAAGGCCTCTTCGATCTTGCGCTTCCAGACGCGCTCGCGAGTGAGGAAGAGGATGCGGGCGAGCTGCATGCTGATCGTCGAGGCTCCCTCCCGCACCCGGCCGGCGCGCAGATCGGTCATGGCGGCCCGGACGATGCCCATGGCGTCGATGCCGCCGTGGCGGAAGAAGTTCGCGTCCTCGGAGGCGAGCACCGCGTTCTGCATGATCTGCGGCATCTCGCTCTCCTTCAGCATCACCCGCCGCTCGCGGGCGAAGGTGGCGAAGGAGTGGCCGTTGCGGTCGTAGAGCTGGGTCACCAGCCTGGGCGTGTAGGTGGAGGCCATGGCCTCCACCCGCGGTACGTGGATGGCCGCGGCGACACCCACGCCGGCGACGGCGCCCACCACCAGGGCGAGCAGCACGGGCCAGGTCCAGCGCAGCAGGCGGCGGCCCTGGGGCGCGGTCCGGGAAGAGCGGGAGGGGCGCGTCGGCAGCGGTTCGTACTCCATGCGCCTCATTATAGGCGGCATGAGGCGGCATGCGCGGCCCGGCTTGTCCGTCCCGTCCGGCGATGATACAAAGGCGATCGTCAGGCTCGCTACCGGCAGCCCGGAGGACCGAATGGAACCCCAGTCCCCTCCACCGCCAGCGTCCCCCTTCAATCCGGCGCCCCGGCCGGCGGCCCCCCAGCGCGCGGGCGGCTGCAGCAAGCCGCTGATCGTCGGCTGCGTCGTCGTCTTCCTGGTGGGAGCGATCGCCCTGCTCGGCGGCATCTACTACGTCTCTACCCACACCGCCTCCCTCCTGCAATGGTATTTCCAGCAGGCGGAGACCAGCCTGCTGGCGCAGCTCCCGAGGGACGTGACCCCGGAGGAGAGAGCGAATCTCCAGCAGGCCTTCGCCGACGTGCGCCAAGCGATCCGGGACGGGAAGGTGCCCCTCGAGCGTCTCCAGCCGCTCCAATTCAAAATGCTGGAGATCGCGCGCAAAGGCTCCAGTGTGACCCGGCAGGACGTCGTGGACCTCACCCGGGCCATGGAGGAGGCGGTGGGGAAGGGGGCCAGCCCGGGCAGTCCGGCGAGTCCGGTGCCAACGCCGGCGGGTGCTCCTTGAGCGGCGCCGCTCCGGCGACGCCAAAGCAATAAAACGAAAGACCCCTTCCCATTGGGCCACGGATCGAGTACTATCCGCGGCCATGGTCTTTCTCCTTTTTTGGGGTTGAAAGGCGGCGCCGCTGCCCCGCAGTGGCGCCGCCCTGCTTGTTCGGCCCTGAAAGCAACCCTGCCCGCCTCCCCTCATTCCTTGGACACTTCGGGTCTCTGCCGCGTATGATGAGTAGAGAGATCGATTTCTTGAGTCATCGACCCGGGTCCCGTTCGCTGGAGCGCGCCGCATGAGACGGTTCGGTATCGCCGCAGTCCTCGGCCTTCTCTTCCTTACCGGAGGAGCGTGGGGGCTTGCCGCTTCGGACACGCCGAAGGTCCCGAGGAGCGCCCACCGGCGGAAAGCCGTCGTCCCCAGGCACCGGAGCAAAGCCGACGTGACGCTGGAAGATCTCTACGTCGATGCAGAGATCGGCCAGGTGTTCTCCGTGGATCTGGGCCGCGCCGATCAGTCCCAGACCGAGGGCAACACAGCCGGTTCCGGGGTCGTCCATGTCTACCAGCTCTCCGGCAGCGAGGAGGAGTCGCCGGCAAGAGTGGAGGTCGCCGGCCTGGCGGATCCGGACGCTGCCGGGGACGACGAGGAGGGGGCGATGGCGGAGAGCGAGGCCGCGCCCGCTGGCGACGGGGAAGCAATGGACGACGCGGAAGAGGACCCCGCCGCGGCGCCGGTCGTGGAGACGGCGGTCGCCGCTCCGGAGGCCGCGCCTCAGGCCGATCCGGCCGTAGCCAAGAAGACGCCGGACACCCTCAAGGACAAGTCGGGAACCCCGCCGCCCGCCGCCTCTTTCGGCGCTCCTTCCCCCGCGCCCGCCCCGCCACCCCCTCCCATCCGCTAAGATCCCCCTCTTTCCACCGGCATCGCCGGCAGCAGCAGGAGGTAACAGGACGATGGGACTCTTGAGTGGAACGCTCGCCGTCACCCGCTTCAACGTGGTCGTGCCCCCCGAGGGGCCGGATTTCGAGCGCGCCCGTTTCTGGGCGATCGAGCCAGGCTCCGAGGTGCGGGAGCGCATGGGCTTCGTACCCTTCGAGCTCGACGCGCCCTACGAGGTGGCGAAGGGGAGGTACGTCTTCCGCGTGCGCGTCGACCGTATCCGGCCGGACGCCACGGCGGTCAAGGAACGGCTGCGGGAGCTGATCAAGACGGAGATGGAGGCGACGGGCAAGACCTTCGTCGGCGCCAAGACCCGCAAGAAGCTGCGCGAGCTGGCCGAGGCCGAGTCGGCTTCGCGCCAGGCGCCGCGCACCAGCATCATCGAGGCCGTGATCGACGGTGGAATCCTCTACGTGGCCAGCACGGCCAAGACCTGGCTGGGGACGGTCGTCACCCTGCTGCGCCAGGCCGGCGTCGAGGGGGATTTCAAGGCGCCGTGGCTCGACGAGGCTCCGGAGACGGACGAGAGGAGCGACGTCGTCCTGCCCAAGGAGCCGGGGCAGTCGGTGCTGGGCTGCCGCTTCCTGCGCGCCCTGCTCGACGAGTCGGACGTGATGGTGGAGCCCGAGACGGGCAGCGTGCGCCTCGCCACCCGCGAGGCGCGGGTGACGCTCGCGGGCGCCGTGCTCCACGACCTCATCCGCTACCTGGAGGAGGGGGCGGAGATCCTCGTCGCCAAGATCCACGTCGGCCCCGTGATGATGCGCTTCGACGCCCTCTCCTACCGGCTGAGCGGCCTGAAGCTGGAGCCGGTCAAGAACGAGCACTGGACGATCGACCTCGACCAGCGGCTGGAGCAGATCGCCGCCATCTTCGAGACCCTCGACGGCAAGTACGCCGCGCTCAAGGAGAAGATCAACGCGGTGGGTCCTCTGTCCGCTCCCGCCGGCACCGCAGAGACCGTGGCGGCGGAGGCATGACGGGATCGGTCGCAAAGCGCACGCCCCCTTTTCTGTCTTTGATCTTCGCCCACCTTTTCGGGGTGGACCGGCTCTTCCTCTCGCTTCTCTACGGCACCGGGATGCGTCTCACGGAGTGCCTGCGCCTCCGGGAGAGGCATCCCAAACCAGCAGCCTCCCTCACTTCGCTAGCGGTACGAGCTTCGACTTTCGGATCTTGCCGTCCCGCGTTACGAGAGGCACCTGATGGACGATGCTAGTGGAGGCGATGATCTCGTCGGCAGGGTCGCTGCTGAAATCGAGGTCGTGGATGCCCCGGCAGATCTCGAAGGTGAGAGGCCAAGTGTGAACCTTTGACAGGGCGCGGATCACCTCCGGATCGGCCAGATCCATCTCGACCCGACCGAGTTGGACCAGCTTCGAGATCTCCCACAGGACGATTCCCGAGATGCTCCAGGTGTCAGAGGAGAGGAGTTTGTGCTCTTTCCTCGTCAGGGAGCCCTGGAGGGCATAGATCAGGATGTGGGTGTCAAGATTCAGCATCCCACCGCAGGCCCGTGGTCAAGAGGTCGCCGTGCACCCGAATCTTGCCTGCGAGACTCCCGATGAGGGCGGCTGATTCGGTCTGGATTGGCACTAGCTTGGCTACCGGCTTACCGTGCTTCGTAATGACGATACCCTCCGGTCCTAGCCGGTCGAGGATCGCGAGACACTCCTGCTTGAACTTCGCGGCTCCGAGCGTGCTCATAGTCGTCGAGTCTAACAGTGGACGGAAGTTCTGTCCACTCCCTCGGTTCTGCCGGCGACGGGGGGTGGAAGGTGCTCCGCTGATCGGGGGCCGGAAGCGGCGCCATTCAGGTTATAATGGCGTGCGATTCGGAGGGCTCCGTTGAACCTTCGGAGGTCTTTGACCGGGCGCGCTGAGTACCCAAATCGTTGTGCGGCGTGCATCATCGCGGCCTGGCATGGAATGGCAAGGAACGCAAATGCCTACGCGAATGCGTGGATCGGAGTTGTGGCTGGTGCGTTAACGCAGGTTATATCAGCTATCAGTTTCTACTTATATGGCCGGGCCGCTCGTCAGTTTGCTACCTTCCACATCTGCCTTGAACGGACTAGCCGGTATTTGCTCGCTAATACTCTTTGTGAGAATTTAGGGCCACCGCTGAGAGACAAGGTGCGCCACGAACTGATAGGCGTAATTTCAAATGCGCCTATGCTGACCTTGGATACAATGGAGGATAGTCAATCGCATAAGACTGCTGAAGTCGAAGGGGAGTTGCTGAGTGTCGAGAGGAGCGATGTGTGAATCCAGGAAGTGTCGGCGCACAACCCTGACGTGCACCGGACTGCAACCGCGCTCTGCGCGCTCGCCGCTCGGTCAGGAGCCCATCTTGCACGGCGACGCGCCTGCACATCGCCGCACATGGCGTCCTGGTTGCCGCAAACGCAGGGATCGTCGCCGCATTCGCTCAGGCATTTACGGCGTCTTCCCCTCTCTCCCTCACGTCTGGCGGTGCACGCCTGCCGCCACGACCTTCATGCGATCCATGGGTAGGAGCGAATGCTGCAACGTGCACTCTCCTGAAGAGAGAGGACAGGGACCTTGCCGCATTCGGTCTTGGTATCCTCAGGCCGAGAGACCCGTTTACCTCGACTTGAGCCTCGAATGCTGCGACGAGATCCTACGTCGCAGCAAACGAAGGAGACAATGCTGCGAAAGACAGGGGAACGTCGGCGCGGCGATTGGAGGAGGACCGATGAGCTCGGAGCTTTCCGTGTGCTGTATAATCCTCGACGTGAATGTCGCGGTTTCGGAGTTGGAGGCCGGCAGGGAGTCGCGCGAATCCCTACCAGGGATTGAATCCCCATAGGACGATTTCTTGGGGAGGATCTCGGATAGACGCTTAAAGCTTAAAGGTTTTAAAGGTGAGCTCCGCAAGTGGATCGCGCGGGGAGAAACCGCCCTGCGCGCGCCGACGCGGAAACCGGGAGGAGGCACACGATGAACATCCTGTTGTGGGTCCTGCAGGTCCTCGCCGCGCTCCTGTACGGAGCGTCGGGCGTCATGAAGGTCTTCATGTTCGACAAGATAAGCGAGCAGGTCCCGTCCTTTGGTGCGTTGCCGCGGGAAGCCTGGAGGGCCCTCGGCATCCTCGAGCTCGTCTGCACGGTCGGGCTGATCGTCCCCGCCGCCTTCCACTGGCAGCCGGCGCTCACGGTGGTGGCCGCCACGGTCCTGGCGATCGAGAGCCTCGTGTTCATCGGGGTGCACGCCAAGTACCGCGAGACTACGTCCATAATCATGAGCGGCGTGCTGGGCCTCCTCATGGCGTTCATCGTGTACGGCCGGATGGTCCTGAAGCCGATCTTCTGAACGGCGGGCCGGCGCTTTTCTCGCGCAGAGAGCCGGTCGGAACGATAGATCCTACTATAAGGTCCTCGCGACTCCAGGATACAGCTTGATTGGGGTTGCGCTCGCTCATCTTCTGAGACGTCAACGCCGTCGAGCCCCTGCCCGCCCCCGCCCCTCCGCCGCCATCACAGAGGACGTGGCGGCGGAGGCGTGACGGGAGCGTCAGTCCGTCAGAACCGCGTGGCGAGGGTGAGGCGGAAGTTGCGAGCCGGCAGGATGTAGTACTGCCCGTCTCCCAGCTCGCTTAAGGAGACCGGCGGGCGGGTGTTGTTGAGGTTGAAGCCGTCGAGCCGGAGCTCCCAGGGGCCGGAGCGGTAGCCGATGCCGGCCGACCAGGTGGTGTAGCTCGGGGCGAGGATCTCGTTCTGCTCGTCGAGGAACCGCGAGCCCGTGTAGTTGACCGTCACGGAACCGAAGAGCCCGCGGGCCGGCGCCCAGATCAGCCCGGCCGAAGCCAGGTCCCGGGCGGAGAGCTGGAGACGGTGACCCGCGAGCTGGAGGTTCTCGCCGTCCAGCAACTTCACGAAATCCTGGAACTTGGCGTCGTGCCAGGAATAGGTCGCCCGCCACCAGAGGTCCGGATGGAGCCGTCCCTTGACGTCCAGCTCGATCCCCTTGAAGCGCTCCGATCCGGCGTTGATGAGCTGCGGCAGGCCGTTGACCGACTGCGAGACGACAAGGTTCTTGAAGTCCATCTGGAAGGCGGTGAGCTCCCACTCGAAGCGGCCGCCGTCGAGGCGGTTCTTCAGGCCCATCTCGGAGCTGTGGGACGCCTCGGGCTTCAGGATGGCCGCCTCGGCCTCGGGGCCGAAGTCGAGGGCCGCGGGCTTGAAGGTGTCGCGGTAGTCGGCGAAGAGCCAGAGCGCGCTGTCGCCCTGCGTCCAGGCGAGCCAGTTGACGCCCACGACGCCGCTGCCCCGGGTCACGGTCCGCTGGTCGCTGCCCTGGTCGCCCGGGTCCGGGAAGGAGAGCTCGCGGTCACCGGCCGTGCGCTTCTCCACCGTGTGGTTGAGCCGCGCGCCAACGAGGACGTGGAAGCGGGGAGTGGCGTCCCACTCGGTCTGCAGGTAGAGGCCGGAGAAGTTGCGCTCGTCGTTCAGGTTGAAACCATGGTCGAGGGGTTGGTCCTTGCTCGAAGGGGCGCCGTGGCCGGAGAGCGGCACGAAGTAGTTGAAGGTTTGGGAGTCGGCCTTGGCCTTGCCGTAGAGGTGGTCGACGCCGGCGACCAGACGGACGTTCGACCCCAGGCGCCAGGTGAGGTGGCTGTCGAAGTAGACGTCGTCGGTCGTCAGGTCCTGGTGGAAGCCGGCGGCGTTCGGGTCGGTCTCGGAGATGTCGGCGAGGAAGCCACGGATCGACTTGCGCGTGGCATGGCTCAGGGCCAGGGTGGTGGACCAGGAGCCCCCGGCACCCCCGCCGAAGCTGCGGTCGTAGCCGGTCACGAAGTGGAGGCGGTTGTGGTCGATCTTGGCGTCGCTCGGGTTCTGGTTGGAGTCGAGCCGCGTGAGCAGGGCGACGTCGGGGTCGTGGATGGGGACCGGGCTCGCGGGCTTCTGGTCGACGATCGAGCCGTCGAGGTCGAAGCGGAAGCTGCCGCCCGCGGCGTCGAGCGCGGAGCGGTAGAGGACGTGGCCGCGATCGAAGCGGGTGCGGTCGTCTTTGAAACCCTGGCGCTCGCCGTCGACGGTGAGCGACTGGCGGAAGCCGCCGACCTGCGGCAGCGGGGTCGAGACGGCGGCGTCGCCGCTGCTGAAGTTGCCACCCCAGGCGCTCGCCGTGCGGCCGGGCGCGCCCGCCGGGCGGTGGATGACGTGGATGACGCCCACGAACGAGGTGGCGCCGTACATCACCGGCGCCGAGCCGCGGAGGATCTCGATGCGGTCGACGTTGGTGAGGTCGAGGCTGGGCAGCGCCGGGTTGAAGGCGCCGCCCCAGGGGACGCCGTCCACGACTAGGAGGAAGGCGTCGAACTCGCGCAGTCCCCAGATCTCGGGCACCGAGGCGGCCGGGCCGTTCTCGCCGCCGGGGGCGACGGCGACGCCGGTCGCGAGGGCGAGCGCCGACGGCAGGTCGAGGGCGCCGCGGGCGGCGATATCCTCGCCGGAGATGACGGTGACCGAGGCGGGGACCGTCTCCACGTCCTCGGGTGTGCGGGTGGCGGTGACCTGGATGGTCTCGGTGACGGTGGGGGTCGCGGCCTGCGGCGGGTTCGCCTGGGCGAAGACCGGCAGGGCGATGGCGAAAGCCGCGGGCCCGGCGAGCCCGCGGACGAGCTTCGAGCAGCACATGGGAAAACCTCCTCTGAGAAGCGCAGACAGGAACGAATCTCCGGCCAGCCGCACTCGCCGGTGCAGGGCGCGGCTCCGGAGACGAGACGACGAAGTCTCGCTCGGGGTTTATTCGTTCTGCCGCTGGGTCAGGAGGAGGATGTCGAGAGACGGGAGGTCGGACCGGGCGCCGGCCGCGAGGACGGAGCGCCGGGAGATCGGGGGCGCCGCGTCCTCGCTCGCCGGCGGCGTTGCGAGCTGGGTGGATCCGCCTTCGGTGGTCAGAACCGCGGGCTCGGAGCCGGCCGTCGACGGCCGGACGCTGTCCTGGAGGGAGGGGGCCGGCACCGCCGCCACCTGGCGCAGGGAGCCGCCGTGGCGCGAGCCCTCCACCCAGGCGACCACTCCAGGGTGTCCCGGGAGGGCCGGTTCGCCGCGCGCGACGGCCGGAGCGGCGCCGGCGAAGAGGGGTGGCGTCCAAGGGGCCTCGGCGATGGCGAAGCGTTGCGGCAGCTCGACGCGGGTCTCGCGTCGCTCGTCGCCGAAGCGCAGCAGCAGCCGGGCGTCCGCCGTGGGGATGGCCGGCACCTGCCAGCGCACCCGCCGGAGCTCCCGGTCGAGGTGCGGCGTGATCCGCACCGGGTAGGTGGCACCGCCGTCGAAGCTGAGGAAGGCCTCCCACTCTTCGGCCTGCTCGAGCTGTTCGAACGGTCCCTGAGGCGCCCACGTCAGCTCGGCGGTGGCGCCGGCCGTCAGGGTCTCCCCGGCCCGGGGCGCCTCCAGCCGGATGAGGGTGGGCTCACCGCGCACCATGGCCCCAGCCGGCGCGGCGGCAAGGACCGCGAAGGCTGCGAGGACGATGGCTGGGAGCGAGCGGCGCATGGTGATCTCAAGCGTACAGGTGCCGGGGAGGTCCGGCAAGGAGCCGCCGTTTCAGAATTCGGCCACCACCGGCACGTGGTCTGACGGCGATTCACCCTTGCGCTCGTCGCGGTGGATCACCACATCCTGGCTCCGCTTCAGCATCGGCGCGGTGCCCAGGATGAGGTCGATCCGCAGGCCGTTGTTCTTCTGGAAGGCGAGCTGGCGGTAGTCCCACCAGGAGTAGAGGCCCCCCTCCTCGTGGTGCCTGCGCAGGAGGTCGTGCAGGCCCCAGGAGGTGATGTGCGCCAGCGCCTCGTGCTCCTTGGGATGGAAATGGACGTGGCCGCGCCAGAGGTCGGGGTAGCGCACGTCGCGCTCCTCGGGCGCGATGTTGAAGTCGCCCAGCAGCACCAGAGGGTCCGCCGGCTTCGCCGAGGCCGCGAGGAAGCTCCGCAGGCGCGCCAGCCAGTCGAGCTTGTAGACGAACTTGTCGCTCTCCGGCGACTGGCCGTTGGGCACGTAGACGTTGACGACCCGCACCTTGTCCACGGTCCCGGCGAGGAGCCGGCGGGGAGCGTCCGGCGCGTCGTCCGGCAGGTTGCGCACCACCCGGGTCAGCGGCTTGCGGGTGAGGATGGCGACGCCGTTGTAGGTCTTCTGGCCGAAGACCTCGGCCCGGTAGCCGAGGTCCGCGAAAGGCTCCAGCGGGAAGAGGTCGTCGGTGGTCTTGATCTCCTGGAAGCAGAGGACGTCCGGCCGCTCCCGCTGCGTCCATGCCGCCACCCGCTCCACCCGAGAGCGGATGGAGTTCACGTTCCAGGTGGCGATCTTCACTCCTGCCCTCCCACCACCAGGTCGATCAGCGCCTTGATCGGGACGTGGCGCTCGATGCCGTGGCGCAGGGACAGGCCGTCGTTGACCTGGTAGCGGTTGCGCCGCCCCTCCTTGGAGACCGTGAGGTAGCCCTGCGTCTCCAGGTCGGTGACGATCCGCTGCACGGCCCGTTCGGTGATGGCCACCTTCGCCGCCACGTCCCGCAACCGGACGTCGGGGTCGCGGGCGATGCAGAACAGGACGTGGGCGTGGTTGGTGAGAAAAGTCCAGCCCGTGGGCTCGCTCAAGGATTCTCCCTCATGCATGAATCGAATGTCGTATGACTTCAGCCCTGCGCCGACAAGTATAGATGGTACCCCGGTCCCGGGAGCTCCGCCGCTCCCCAAACACTTTTCCCGGTCCATCCGTATATCTAGGTGGAGACGGACAAAAGCCAAAGACAATCTCCTCTCCAAACCTCCCTCCTCCAAGCCCCGCCGGACGAGCGGGGTCTTTTTTTGTCCGGCGGCGGTGCTGGAGAGGGGGGATGAAGGGCCCGCGGATGCGGGCCCTTCCGTCGACCGGGCTACTTGCGGAGGGAGGCGCCGCTCTTGGCCAACTCGGCCGCGGCGTATTCCTTCATCACGCTGTGATACCGGCCATAGCTGAAGTAGATGATCAGTCCGGCCGCCAGCCAGCCGAGGAGGCGGTACCAGTTGCCCACCGGGAGCGAGAACATCAGCATCAGGCAGGAGAGGATGCCGAGGATGGGCACCACCGGCACCCATGGGCAGCGGAAGGGGCGCTCGGCGTTGGGGTACTTCCTGCGCATGATCAGCACCGCCGCGCAGACCACGACGAAGGCGAAGAGCGTGCCTATGTTCGTCAGGTGGAGGAGGAAGCCGAGCGGCAGGAAGCCGGTGAGGAAGCTGACGAAGATGCCGATCAGGATGGTCGACCGCCAGGGCGTGCGGAACTTCGGATGGACGTCGCCGAAGAACCCCTTGGGCACCAGGCCGTCGCGGGCCATGGCCAGGAACACCCGCGGGCCGGAGAGCATCATGACCAGCAGCACCGAAGTGATGCCGGCGACACCGGCGATGGCGATGATCACCTCGGCGACGCCGAGCCCCTTCTGCTTGAAGGCGTTGCTGACGCCCGCCGCGACGTCGATCTGGTCGTACTTGACCATGCCGGTGAGCACGGCGACCACCGCGATGTAGAGGAAGGTGCAGACGAGCAGCGAGGTGATGATGCCGATCGGCACGTCGCGCTTCGGGTTCTTCGCCTCCTCGGTGTGAGTGGAGACCGAGTCGAAGCCGATGTAGGCGAAGAAGATGATGGCCGCGCCGGCCATCATGCCGAGCGGTGTGCCGCTGGGATCGGCCTGGCCGGCGACGTGATGGCCGAAGAAGCTGATCCCGGTCCAGCCGTACGGGGCGAAGGGGTGCCAGTTCGCCGGGTTGACGTAGAAGACCCCGACGCCGATGACGAACAGCACGGCGGCCACCTTGATGCCGACCATCGTGGCGTTGAAGCTGGCGCTCTCGGAGATCCCCTTGACGAGGATGAAGGTGACGATGGCGACGATCAGGATCGCCGGCAGGTTGATGATCGAGCCGGTCGAGACGAACGCGCCGGTCGCCGTGTCGTAGCGGATCGGCGCGTCCTGCAGGACCTTCGGCAGCTCGATCCCGGTCTTCGCCAGGACGCTTTGGAAGTACCCGGACCAGCCGTTGGCGACGGTCGCGCTGCCCACCGCGTACTCCAGGACGAGGTCCCAGCCGATGATCCAGGCGAACAGCTCGCCGAGAGTGGCGTAGGCGTAGGTGTAGGCCGAGCCGGCGACGGGCACCATCGCCGCGAACTCCGCATAGCAGAGCGCCGCGAAGATGCAGGTGATGCCGGCGATGACGTACGACATCATCAGGGCCGGGCCGGCGATGTTGTGGGCCGCCTCGCCGGTGGCGACGAAGATGCCCGCGCCGATGATGGCGCCCACTCCCAGGGCGGAGAGCTGGACGGGGCCGAGCACCCGCCGCAGCCGGTTCTCTCCCTTCATCTCCTCGAGCAGGAGCTCGAGTGGCTTTCTGGCAAAAAGAGGGTTGGCCATTGGATTGTCTGGACCTCCAGAGCGAGAGTTATGTCCTCGTCTCTCCCGCGGTGGGAGAGCCCGGTTTCCGCCAGGCGAAGTACACGGGAATGCCGGTGAGCACGATCACCAGCCCCGGCAGGCTGGTCGCTGGCTTGTAGACCAGCAGCACGATGGCGATCACGGACGCCGCCACGATGTAGAGCGCCGGCACCACCGGATAGCCGAAGGCGCGGTACGGCCGCTCCACGTCCGGCCGCTTGCGCCGCAGCACGAACAGGCCCGCGATGGTCAGCACGTAGAAGATCAGGACGGCGAAGATCACCCAGTCCAGCAGGGTGCCATAGAGGTTGCCGTAGGTGACGGCGCCGACAGCGCTGACGATGCGCGTGCGCGGGAGCACCAGCAGCGACGCCCACACCCCTTGCAGGACGAGGCCGAAGGCCGGCACGTGGCGGTCGTTCAGCCGGCCGGTGCGGCGGAAGAACAGGGCGTCGCAGGCCATGGCGTAGTACACCCGGGCGCCGGCCAGGATCAGCCCGTTGTTGCAGCCGAAAGTGGAGATGATGATGGCGATCGCCATCATCACCGCCCCGGCCGGGCCGAAGACGACCTGCAGGGCGGCGGTGGCCACCCGGTCGTCCGGCGCCGTCTGGATGGCATGGAGCGGCAGGGTGCAGAGGTAGGCCACGTTGGCCAGGATGTAGAGGCCGATCACCAGGCTGGTGCCGGCGGCGAGCGACAGCGGGATATTGCGCTTCGGGTCCTTGACCTCGCCGGCCGTGAAGGTGATGTTGTTCCAGGCGTCCGAGGAGAAGAGCGACCCCACCTGGGCGACGCAGAAGGCGACGAACAGCCCGAAGGCGCCGGCGGTGGCGGCGACCGGCGCCGCGAGGCCCCAGTCGGACCGGAGGGTGACCGCGTCGCGCGGCGTCCAGAGATCGCCGAAGTTGGCGGCGATGGCTCCGGCATTGCGCCCCACCAGGATGCCCAGCACAATCAGGGCGAAGAGCGACAGCGTCTTGGCCGAGGTGAAGGTGTTCTGGATCAGCTTGCCGAGATGGATGCCGCGGGTGTTGAGCCAGGTGAGGAACAGGATCATCAGGACGGCCACGAGCTGCTGCACCGAGAGGCTGATCGCGTAGTGCTCCGCCAGCCTGATGGGCGGCACGATCCAGGACTCCGGCGAGACCGCCGGGACCAGCACCCCCAGGAAGCGGGCGAAGCCCACGGCCACGGCCGCGATGGTGCCGGTCTGGATGACCAGGAACAGCGTCCAGCCGTAGAGAAACCCCCAGAGCGGCGAGAAGGCCTCGCGCAGGTAGACGTACTGGCCGCCGGCCCGCGGCATCATCGCCGCCAGCTCGCCATAGGAGAGGGCGGCGGCCACGGTGAGCAGGCCCGTCACCACCCAGACCATGAGCAGCCAGCCGGCCGAGCCCACCTGCCGGGCGATCTCGGCGGGAACGATGAAGATGCCGGAGCCGATCATCGACCCCGCCACGATCATGGTCGAGTCGAGCAGGCCCAGCTCGCGGACGAACCCCGGCCCCGCGCCGGTCTCCCCGTTTTGAACGCTCGTTTTCATGGCGTCGAGAAATACCTCCTGCGAAAGCGCTACGGCATTCCGCCGGTTGTCCATCAGCTTGTCGGCGGTGAAGGATAGCAGAGACGGCGGGGTCGGGCCTACCGCCGCCCGGGCATCGCCGCGGAAGCCAGGGGGCGGGGCGGGCTGATCCAGTTCCCCTGGGCGAAGTCCACCCCGAGGAGGCGCAGGCGCTCCACCACGGCGGAGCTGGTCACCCCTTCGGCGATGGTGCGCACGCCCATCACGTGCCCCACCTGGTTGATCGACTCCACCATCGCCCGGTCGAGGGGGTCGGTGACCACGTCCTTGATGAACTTGCCGTCGATCTTGAGGAAGGAGACGGGCAGGTCCTTGAGGTAGCCGTAGGACGACATGCCGGTGCCGAAGTCGTCGAGGGCGAAGCGCACGCCGCGGGCGGCGAGCCGCTCCATGAGGCGCTGGGCCTGGGGGAGGCTCTCGATGGCCGCCGTCTCCGTGATCTCGAAGCACAGCTTGCCGGGCGGCGCCCCGGAGGCGTCCAGCTCCTCTTCCACGAACGCCAGCAGCTCGTCGTCCCCCAGCGACACGGCCGAGAGGTTGATGGAGCAGAGCTGGAGCAGGTCGAGGAACGGCGGCGGCTGGCTCATCAGGGTCTGGATGCAGCTCCGGATCACCCAGCGGTCGATCGACCGCATCAGGCCGTAGCGCTCGGCGGCGCGAATGAAGTCGCTGGGCAGGTGGACGCGGCCGTCGTCCTCCAGCATGCGCAGCAGCACTTCGAAGTAGAGCCCCGGCGCGGCGTGGGGGGAGAGGGGCTGGATCTGCTGCGAGAACAGGCGGAAGCGGTCCTGCTCCAGCGTCTGCTGGATGCGCACCACCCAGTTCATCTCGCCGTGACGGCGGACGAAGGTGTCGTCGTCCTCCTGGTAGACCTGGATGCGGTTGCGCCCCTTCTCCTTGGCGGCGTAGCAGGCGTGATCGGCGGCCGAGAGGAGGTGGGCCACGGTGCGGAACTCGCGGGTGATGGGCACCAGGCCGATCGAGGCGCCGATGGCGAAGGTCTTGTCCCGCCAGGTGAAGCGGAACTGCTGCAGGGCGCGGTGGAACTCCGTCACCTGGCGCTCGGCGCCCTCCAGGGAGCAGCGGGTGAGGAGCACGCCGAACTCGTCGCCCCCCAGGCGGGCCACCAGGTCGGTGTCGCGCATGGAGTCCTGGAGCAGGGCGGTGACCCGGCACAGCAGCTCATCGCCGGCGAGGTGGCCGCAGGTGTCGTTGACCAGCTTGAACTGATCGAGGTCCATGTAGCAGAGGGCATGGGTGTTGGAGAGGCTGCGGGCCTCCTCCAGGGCGCGCTGCAGGTGGCCGTCGAAGGCCTGGCGGTTGAGCAGGCCCGTGAGCTCGTCGTGGGTCGCCTGATGGGCGAGCTGGAGGGCCATGAGGCGTTTGTCCGAGACGTCCTGGAAGACCAGCACGGCGCCGATGATGCGGCCGTCCAGGGCGCGGATGGGGGAGCAGGTGCTCTCGATGCCGTAGCGCCGGCCGTCGCGGCGCTCGAGGCTGACGCGGTCGGCCAGGCGGAAGCTGCGTCCCTCCTCCAGACAGTGGCTCAGCACGTCGTCGATCCGCTGCTCGCTCTCGGAGAGGTGGAAGATCTCGGGCAGGGGCTTGCCGAGCGCCTCGGCGCGCTCCCAGCCGGTGAGCTTCTCGGCCACGGAGTTCAGGTACTTGATCCGCCCCTCGCCGTCGGTGGCCAGCACGCCGTCGCCGATCGAGGCGAGAGTGACCTGGGCCAGCTCCTTCTCGGCGTACAGCTCCGCCATCTGGCGCTCGTAGGCCCGCGTCGTCTGCGTCAGCAGATTGCGCAGGATGGCATTGTCGAGACCGAGTGGATCGAGCTCGAGGGGACCGCTCATGGACCGACCTCCCGGAGGAGCATCAGGACGGCCGTGTGGTTGTAGTAGGCGAGGTCGCCCCGGGGCGTGGGGCCGATCTCCCCGAAGGTGAAGAAGCCCGAGAGGGCGGCGGCGCCCAGCGCGCCCTGGACGGCGGCAACCTCCTGGTAGCCCTGCTCGCCCATCACCAGCGCCCGGGCGAGGCAGGAGCAGACCACCGCGGCCTCCGGCGGCGGCCCGGTCAGCGCCGCGGCCGTGCTCGCTAGAGAGGCGTCGTTGCCCATGCCCAGCCGCACGCGGTCCCCCGTCTCCAGGTCCCCCCAGAAAGTGACGGCGCCGGGTGGCTGGTCGAAGAAGCGCAAGGCGCGATACAGCCCCTGGCGCTCCGGGCGCGGCCCCTCGACGAGGAGGGGGAAGCGGTTGGCCGCCGAGGGCATGGGGGCGAGCTCGCCGGCGACGGTGAAGAAGCGACGGTACCAGTCGGTGGCCGGCTCGCCGTCGATCTCCCGGACGATGCACCCCTCCGCCCGCGTCACCGTGTAGACGGGGGAGGCCGGGCTCCAGCCGCGCACCACCTCGACCTGCACGGCGATGCCCTGCAGGGTCAGCACCAGGCAGGCCGAGGGCAGCACCCGCTCGCCCACGAACACCCGTGCCCCGGCGCGGGTCACCGGCTCGCACTGCGAGGCCAGCCCGCCAGCCACCGGCGCCTGCAGCCCCCGCAGGCTGCGCCGCAGGTCGGCGAGGAAGCGCTCGGCAGGGAAGCGCAGGCCGTCCATCAGCAGCAGGGTGCCGTCCGCGGCGACGACGCGCCGGGCGACGCTCTCGATCCGCGGCAGGGGCGGCGGCGAGCCATGAGTACCGGGGACGACCTCGATCCAGGCATGATGACGCTGCGGGTCGTCGAGCCAGAAGAGCTGGACGGTCCCCTGGCGGGTGATCTCCCCGCCGGCGACCTGCGTCACCGCCTCGCAGCCGAAGCGGAGGGCGTCCGGCCAGGCCAGGGTCATGGCCGCGAGGACGTCGCGCAGGTTCTCCTCGGGCGGCAGGAACGCCAGGACGAAGTCGGGCTGCCGCCCCACCTCATCGGCCGCCGCGATGAGCTTGTCGCGGGAGGGCGTCCCCCCGGACAGATGAACTGTTCGGCTCCGCATGACGAGATGTGAGATCGCGCGGCGAGCCGGCGTCTCCCCCCAATGAATTAAAACATGTGCGGGCGAATTCTACGCCGCCCAAGGGGACGGGGGAAGGGCCGGACGGATTCTGCGGGTTCCCTGGCTCGCTGTCGTCTCCTGGGGGCAGGGCGAATTTTTGTCTTCGCGCGCTACGTGCCAAAGTCAGTCGTCAGAAAGTGCTCTAGAGATCTTCGAGCCCTGGACTCCGACTGCAACGGGAGGCCCTACTCCAGATCCATCTCCCTGTACTCCCCGTAGACCCGCCGCAGCGCATCCGAGATCTCGCCGAGCGTCACGGCGGCGCGGACGCAGTCGAGGATGGACGGCATGAGGTTGCGATCCTCTTGCGCCGCGAGGGTGAGGGCCGCGAGGGTGGCGGCGGCTTTCTCCCCGTTCCGCCGCTCGCGCAGCGCACGGACGCGCTCCACCTGCTCCTGCTCGGCGGCGGGGTCGATGCGCAGGATCTCCCGCGGCACCTCCTGCGCGGACTGGAAGACGTTGACCCCGACGACCAGCTCCCGCCGGTCCTCGACCGCCATCTGGAAGCGATAGGCCGCCTCGGCGATCTCCCGCTGCTGGAACCCCCGCTCCAGGGCCGCGAGGGCGCCGCCCATCTCGTCGATCCTGCGGATGTAGCCGCGAGCCCGCTGGACGATCTCCTCCGTCCAGGCCTCGACCACGTACGAGCCCCCCAGGGGATCGGCCACGCCGGCGATGCCGCTCTCGTGGGCGATCACCTGCTGAGTGCGCAGGGCGAGCCCCGCCGCCTCCTCGGTGGGGAGGCCCAGCGCCTCGTCGAGGGCGTTGGTGTGCAGCGACTGGGTGCCGCCGCAGACCGCCGCCAGGGCCTGGATCGCCACCCGCACCACGTTGTTCATGGGCTGCTGGGCGGTGAGCGTCGAGCCCGCCGTCTGGGTGTGGAAGCGCAGCCAGAGCGACCGCGGGTCCTTGGGTGCGAAGCGCTCCTGCATCAACTCGGCCCACAGCCGGCGGGCGGCCCGGAACTTCGCCACCTCCTCCAGGAAGTCGTTGTGGGCGTTGAAGAAGAAGGAGAGGCGCGGCGCGAACTCGTCGACGGCGAGGCCGCGGTCGAGGGCCGCCTGCACATAGGCGAGGCCGTTGGCGAGGGTGAAGGCCACCTCCTGCACGGCCGTCGAGCCCGCCTCCCGCATGTGGTAGCCGGAGATGGAGATGGTGTTCCACTTCGGCACCCGGTCGGCACAGAAGGCGATGACGTCGGTGACCAGCTTGAGCGACGGCCCGGGGGGATAGATGTAGGTGCCGCGGGCGGCGTACTCCTTGAGGATGTCGTTCTGGACCGTGCCGCCCACCCGTTCCCAGGGCACCCCCTGCTCCTCGGCCACTGCTAGGTAGAGCGAGAGGAGGATGGCGGCCGTGGCGTTGATGGTCATCGAGGTGGTGACCCGGTCGAGGGGAATGCCGTCGAAGAGGCGGCGCATGTCGTCGAGCGAGTCGATGGCGACCCCCACGCGGCCGACCTCGCCGCGGGCCAGGGGGGAATCCGAGTCATAGCCGATCTGGGTGGGAAGGTCGAAGGCCACGGAGAGGCCGGTGGTCCCCTGCGAGAGGAGGTACCGGTAGCGCCGGTTGGAGTCGGCGGCGGAGGAGTAGCCCGCGTACTGCCGCATGGTCCAGAGGCGCTGACGGTACATGTCGGCATAGAGACCGCGGGTGAACGGGTACTGGCCGGGGTCTCCCACCTTCTGCCCGTAGGGGATGCCCGCCACGTCGTCCGGCCGGTAGAAGCGGCGAACGGGGATCTCGGAGGAGGTCTGCCGCGAATCCTCGTCGGCGGCAGGGGCGGCGGGAGCGGCGGTGGTGGGTCCGGTCTTGGTCTCGGTGGCCATGCGGCCATTGTATAGAGAGATCAGGAAGGGGGAGGCGGGGTGGGGCCTGTACGCGGGGCGCTCTGCTACAGTTTCGGATATGAAGATCCTCTCCTTCGACGGCGACGCCGCCACGGTGCAACTGAAGGCCCTGGAGATCCGCACGCTGCGCAACGCCGTGCGGGAGGCGCTGCTCGGGCCGGGGGATGCGGAGGAGCGGTTCGGCGCTCCCCGCGAGGTGGTGGAGGGGCTGCGGGACACCCTCGACGCGGTGTTCGACCAGGTGGACCCCGGAGACATCTAGGAGCCCCGGCGGTCCACGCGTAATCCAGGACGTAATGCTACCCTCATACCCTGCGGGGCTCCACGGGCGAGGGCGAGCGATGGCTGCCCTCTCCACTCCCTTGAGAGACCCAGAAAGGAAATCCAGAATGTCATTCAGCAGACCTCGGGTACGGACGTCATTGCTCGCGCTGTCGGCGTTGCTCCTCCTGGCCCTCCCGGCCGGAGCGGCGGCGGCCAAGGGCAAGGCCGCGGCTGCCGCCGCCGGTCCGGTGGACCTCAACACGGCAACCCAGGCGCAATTGGAGGCCCTCCCCAGCGTGGGTGCCGTGACGGCCAGGAAGATCATCGCCGGCCGGCCCTACTCTTCCGTGCAGGACCTGTCGAAGGCGGGCGTCTCCGCCAAGACCATCCAGACCCTCACGCCGCTGGTGACGGTGAGCGCCGCGGCGGCGGCTCCAGCCGCGGCTCCGGCTCCGGCCGCGACGGCCAAGGCGACCTCCGCCTCGAAGAAAACGGCTTCGGCGGGCCCGGTGGACCTCAACGCCGGCAGCCAGAAGGACCTCGAGTCGCTGCCCGGCGTGGGGCCCGCGACGGCCAGGAAGATCATCGCCGGCCGGCCCTACGCCTCCGTGCAGGACCTCTCCCGGGCGGGCGTCTCCGCCAAGACCATCGGCACCATCACTCCCCTGGTGACGGTGAGCGCGGCCGCCGCCTCCGCTCCGGCCGCGGCGGCCCCGGCCCCGGCTCCAGTTCCCGCCCCCGCGCCGGCCCCCCGCCCGGCCGCACCCTCCCGGCCAGCGTCGTCGGCCCCGGCCACGGCCCAGGTTCCGCCCTCTCCCGGCATGGTCTGGGTCAACCTGGACACCAAGATCTTCCACCGCGAGGGCGACCACTGGTACGGCAACACCAAGAACGGCAAGTTCATGACCGAGGCCGACGCCCTCAAGGCCGGCTACCGCGAAGCGAAGAAGGGCGGGAAACCCAAGCCGTAGGGAAAGGCCTCGCGGTTGGAACGACTCCGACCGCGGTTGGAATGACTCCGACCGCGGAAACCCGGCACCCCTCCTCGCGAAGAGGGACGCCGGGTCGCTCTTGCAATATATACGGATTTCGTCTCGTTCTGTCACAGAAACCGCGTCATCCTCGGCACGCGGACGGCCATGACCGCCTTGCTGGACGAGATGGCGGGAGAGGACGTGGGCTCAACCGGAACGGGGAGCCCGGAGGTGGTGAGGTTTAGAGAGGTTCAACGAGCCGCTCACGGATGATCGCAATGGGATCCCGGCCCTTGTTCTCCGTATGCGCTGCGAGAACGGAGAGACGGTACTGCACTCCCTTGAGCTCGCGCGTCACCTCCTCCTTGAATTGATCCTGTCGTTCCCAGACGCCGATGATTCCCTCGGCGAGCAGGCGGATCTCGCCGCGCATGTCCTCCATTACGATCCGGGTCTGATGCGCCTGCTCCTCGAGCCGGTCCATGCGGCCATCGAGCCCGTCCATGCGGCCGTCGAGCCCGTCCATGCGGCCGTCGAGCTTGTCCATGCGGCCATCGAGATGCTCGAACTGCTGTTTGTTCTCCTCGCGAAGACCCTCGATCTGCTGCGAGGTTGCGCGGAAGCGGTCTTCGAAAAAGGCGATCATGTCCTGGTCCATGATATCCGCTCCTGAAAAAGGTCGCTTCGACAGGAAACAGCGTATCAGGGACAGGCTCGGGCGTCAAGCGAGGTCCTTCGAGGGTGCCGCTCCACCTTCGACGTCCCCGGCGCCGATTTCAAAGCGGTCCGCACCGAGGTCTGGATCATCGCGACCTCGGTCTCGACCTCTCAGACCTAGGTCTGAGCCTCTCGCACCGAGGTCTCGACCCCTCGCACCAGGATGCGAGGGGTCTGCCTCGCGGTCTGAGCCGTCGCGACCTCGATCTCGACCTCTCGCACCGAGGTCTACACCTCTCGGACCAGGGTCGCGACCCTTCGCGCCGACGTCCGAGTCTCTCGCACCGAGGTCTGGACCTCGTGGAGATCGGTGCGAGAGGCTCGCAGCGCGGTGCAGGTCCCTCGGAGCGAGGTCCCGGCAGCGTCCCGGCCGGCGAAAACCACGCCGAGATCGGCGCGAGCCGCTTGGGGCAGGATCTGCATCGCGTTGAGCTCGATACCGGTCGCGACGGCGGAGGTCGGAGAGGAGCGGAGCGACGTCGCCGTCTCTTGCAAGGGTTTTTCCACAGCGCTCCGCCCGGAGCGAGCAATTCCGGCTGTGGAAATCCTGTCGGGAAGGTGCGGATTGTAAGTTCTTCTTGATCTTCCCGCCCCCAAACCTGGGGCGCCGCCTGTGACAAGCCACAACATCTTGTGGTTTTCCTCTTGACTCAGGTCTCCGGCAGGCGTAGCGTTCGAGATGCGCGCTTACGAAGGACGTCCAGTGCGGGAGTCATCCAGTTCCATTCCGGAGGGTATTCGTGGATAGCGAGGCGTATTGAGCGGGAGCGTGCCCTGGCGTTGCCGCCGAAGCACAACCTAGAACCCCACATCTTGAGGAGAGATGAGCATGGAGCCCCATTCCCCCCTGTATTCCGACGAGGCGAGAGGCAGAGCGATGCGCCACCGGCCCGCCACGGCCGGCCCGGGTACTCCGCGGATGGAGAAGGTGGAGAAGATGGAGGTGCCCGCCGCGGCCCCCCTGCGGGGCCTGCGCTTCGAGCGCTACTACACCACACCCGGGGTCGATCCCTTCGACACCGTCGAGTGGGAGACGCGCGATGCCGTGATCTCGAACGAGAAGGGGGAGAAGGTCTTCGAGCAGCGGGGGGTGGAGATGCCGCGGTTCTGGTCGCAGACGGCGACCAACGTGGTGGTCTCCAAGTACTTCCGCGGCCAGCTCGGGGCCCCGGACCGCGAGCGCAGCGTGCGCCAGCTCATCGGCCGGGTGGTGGACACCCTCGCCGGCTGGGGCCGCCAGGGGGGGTACTTCGCCAGCGAGGAGGACGCGCTTGCCTTCCACGCCGAGCTCAAGCACATCCTCCTCTACCAGTACGCCTGCTTCAACTCGCCGGTGTGGTTCAACGTCGGCATCGAGGCGAAGCCCCAGTGCTCGGCCTGCTTCATCAACGCCGTGGACGACACCATGGACTCCATCCTCACCCTGGCCAAGACCGAGGGGATGCTCTTCAAGTTCGGCTCGGGCACCGGCAGCAACCTCTCGAAGCTGCGCTCGTCGCGCGAGCCGCTGGCCGGCGGCGGCACGGCCTCGGGACCGGTCTCCTTCATGAAGGGGTTCGACGCCTTCGCCGGTGTCATCAAGAGCGGCGGCAAGACCCGGCGGGCCGCCAAGATGGTGATCCTCGACATCGACCATCCGGACGTCGAGGACTTCATCCGCTGCAAGGAGAAGGAGGAGCGCAAGGCCTGGGCGCTCATCGACGCCGGCTACGAGGGGGGGTTCAACGTCCAGGGCGGCGCCTACGATTCCATCGCCTACCAGAACGCCAACCACTCCGTGCGGGTGACCGACGGGTTCATGGAGTCCGTGCTCGCCGGCGGCGAGTGGCAGACCCGTGCCCGCATCACCGGCAAGCCGATGGGGACCTACAAGGCCCGCGAGCTGATGCAGGAGATCGCCGAGGCCGCCTGGGTGTGCGGCGATCCGGGCATGCAGTACGACACCACCATCAACGACTGGCACACCTGCGCCGCCACCGACCGCATCTACGCCAGCAACCCGTGCAGCGAGTACATGTTCCTCGACGACACGGCCTGCAACCTCGCGTCGCTCAACCTGATGCGGTTCTTCGACGCCGAGACGGGGTTCGACGTCGAGAGCTTCCGCCATGCCTGCGAGGTGGTGATCTCGGGGATGGAGATCATCGTCGGCAACGCCAGCTATCCGACGCCGAAGATCGAGGAGAACTCCCACCGGTACCGCCCGCTGGGGATCGGCTACGCCAATCTCGGGGCGCTGCTCATGGCTCGCGGCCTGCCCTACGACTCCGACGCCGGCCGCGACTACGCGGCGGCGATCACCGCCCTCATGTCCGGCGCCTCCTATGCCCAGTCGGCGCGCATCGCCGAGGCCCTGGGACCGTTCGACGGCTATGAGCCCAACCGCGAGCCGATGCTGCGGGTGATGCGCAAGCACCGCGACGCCACCCGGAAGATCGAGCCGGCCCACGTGCCGCTCGACCTGCTCCAGGCGGCGAAGAAGTCGTGGGACGAGGTGGTGGAGCTGGGCGAGGAGCACGGGCTGCGCAACAGCCAGATCTCCGTCCTCGCTCCCACCGGCACCATCGCCTTCATGATGGACTGCGACACCACCGGCGTCGAGCCCGACATCGCGCTCGTCAAGTACAAGAAGCTGGTGGGCGGCGGCATGATCAAGATCGTCAACCACACGGTCCCCGCGGCCCTGAAGCGGCTGGGCTACGACAAGGAGCAGGTGCGCTCGATCGTCGAGTTCATCGACGAGCACGACACCATCGAGGGCGCGCCGGCGCTCAAGGAGGAGCACCTGCCGGTCTTCGACTGCGCCTTCAAGCCGGCTCAAGGGTCGCGCTCCATCCACTACATGGGCCACCTCAAGATGCTGGCGGCGGTGCAGCCCTACATCTCGGGGGCGATCAGCAAGACCATCAACATGCCCGAGGAGTCCACTCCGGACGAGATCCTCCAGGCCTACGTCGAAGGGTGGCAGATGGGCCTCAAGGCGGTGGCCATCTATCGCGACGGCTGCAAGCGCAGCCAGCCGCTCTCCACCAAGAAGGACGAGCCGCCGGCGCTGACGACGCAGACGGCGCAGACGACGCAGACGACGCAGGTGCCCCTCCAGGAGCGCCGCGCCGTGCGCCGCAAGCTGGCGGACGAGCGCCGCGCCATCACACACAAGTTCTCGATCAACGACCACGAGGGCTATCTGACCGTGGGCCTCTACGACGACGGCCAGCCGGGCGAGATCTTCCTGGTGATGGCCAAGGAGGGATCGACCATCTCGGGGCTGATGGACTCGCTCGCCACCTCGATCTCGATCGCCCTCCAGTATGGGGTGCCGCTCCAGACGCTGGTGGACAAGTTCAGCCACACCCGCTTCGAGCCCTCGGGCTTCACCAAGAACCCCGAGATCCCCATCGCCAAGTCGATCACCGACTACATCTTCCGCTGGCTGGCCTCGAAGTTCCTGTCGCGCGAGGACAAGGCGGCGGCGGGGGTGATCCTGCGCGACGAGCCGGCCGATCTGCCGGCGTCGGTGGCGCTGCGGGGCGGCGGCCGCCTGGAGGCGGTGGCCGTGGCGGTGTCGGCCGAGATCGCGAGCCCGCCCCGCTCGACCTTCCTCTATCAGCAGGACGCGCCGAGCTGCCACGAGTGCGGCGCCATCATGGTGCGGAACGGGAGCTGCTACAAGTGCCTCAACTGCGGCTCGACGAGCGGTTGCAGCTAGGGCCGGGGTGAGGGCCTGGGCGGGGGACGGGGTGAGGTATGCTTAACGGGTCATGACGATCACGAACCCGTTCCCCTCGCTCCGTTCCCGGCGCTGCGTCCTGGTGGCGGCCGTGGCGTGTTCCCTCCTGCTCCTGAGCTGCGGCGAGGGCTCCAGCGCGGCCCGGGGCGGCGGTGCCGCCGCGGCGACGGCCAAGACCGACTTCCGCCTCAAGACCCTGGACGGCCGCTCTCTCGGTCCCAGGGACTTCGGGGGACAGGTGGTGGTGGTGGACTTCTGGGCCACCTGGTGCCTGCCGTGCCGGTTGCAGGCCCAGATCCTCGAGCCGGTCTACCGGGACTACAAGGGGCGCGGCGTCCAGTTCCTGGCCGCCGACGTGGGCGAGGAGACGGAGACGGTCAAGAAGTTCCTCCAGAAGAAGCCGTTCCCCTATCCGGTGATCCTCGACCCTGAACAGTCCGTGTCGAACGATCTCGGCGTGCTCGCCCTGCCCACCCTGATGGTGATCGACAAGAAGGGGAAGATCTCCTACTTCCAGTCCGGCGTCGCCGACGGCGACACCCTGCGGCAGCTCATCAAGAACGCCGGGGCTTGAACGGCGGGCCCTCACACCCCTGTCCCGGGAGGTGAGGGCCTGTCCGCTTACTGCAGCACCACCAGCGCCACGCGGCGGTTCTGGGAGCGTCCTGCGCGGGTGCTGTTGTCCGCGACCGGAGCGGACTCGCCGTAGGAGATGACGTTGATCCGGTGCAGCGGGAACGAGTGCTTCTGGTTCAGGTAGCGCCGCACGGACTCCGCCCGCAGCAGCCCCAGCTCCTCGTTGTACTTCTTCGAGCCCACGTTGTCGGTGTGGCCCTGGATTTCGACGTAGACGTTCTGGTTGTCCTGCTTGATCTTGCCGGCGAACTCGTCGAGGGCCGCCTGGGCCTCGGGCGACAGGTCGGCGGTGTCGAAGCCGAACTTCACCTTCTCGTCGGTCAGCACGGTCTCGTAGAGGAACTTGCCCTGGGCGAGCTTGCCCGCCTGCTGGGCGCGGTCGAGCGCCTGCTGGGCCGTCTTCGAGATGTCGCCGATCTGCTGCTCATGCTGGCCGAGCCGCGTCTCGTGAGTGTTGAGGCGGTTCTGGGTCTGCTCGACCTGGCCCTGCACCTCGTCCACCCGGGTGTTGACGGCCCCGGTCTCCTGCTTGACGTACTTCTTCGTCGCGCAGCCGGTGGTGCCGGCGAGGGCGGTGGCGAGCGCGAGAGCCACGATATACGGTTTGCTGGTCATGATCCTTCTCCTTGGCCAGGGGACGCTCCTCCGCAACGCAGGAGGAGCTCCCGCGATTAACCGCCCGCGCGGGGTCCCGCGGGGGGTGTTCCCTTGTAGCCGCGCCGGAAGACGACGGTGCGGCGATCTTTTCCCTCGACCTCGACCTGGATCTTGCGGAACTTGACGGCTCCGTCGCCGGTCGAGAACCCCAGCACGTACTGATGACGCACGTCGTCGAGGATGGCGGTGAGCGCTTTCTGGAGGTCCTCGGCGCTGTTGATGGAGTAGTAGCGGCCACCGGTCATGGCCGCGAGGAGATTGAGGACGTCGGCGTAACGGTAGACCTTTTTGCCGTCAGGAGAGAGCTCGTAGGGGTTGCCCGCTCCCAGGCCCAGCACGTAGGTGGGGAGTTGCGCTTCCTGGACGATGGCCCGCGCCTGCTCGGGGCTGAGCTTGCTCGCGTTGTCGACCCCGTCCGTCACCAGCACGGCGAAGCGTTTCGGGTTGTGACCCTCGACGGAGATCTGGGGCATGCGGGCCACGGCGTCGTGGAGCGCCGTGGTGCCGTAGGCCTCCCAGCCTTCGATGGCCTCCCGCAGGGTCGCCGTGTTGGTGGTGAACGGCACGTCGACCTGCAGCCCCTCGCCGGCGAAGGTCGCCAGGGAGAACTCGTCGCCGGGGAGGGACTTGGTCAGAAAGAACCGCACCACGTCCCGGCTCTCGTCCAAGTGGTTGCCCGTGGCCATGCTGCCGGAGAGGTCCTGAAGGATCACCAGGCTCGCCGGCGCGTCAGAACGGCGCTCGAAGCTCTCGATCGACACCTTCTGGCCGTCCACCAGCAGCCGGAAGTCCTTGCCGTCCAGGTTCTTCGCGAACCCGGCGCCGGCGCGGACGACGACCGGCACGAGCACCAGGCCCACCGAGACCGAGTCCTGAAACGCGGGGGGGGGCGGGGCCTGCGGCGTCCGCGGTGTCTGCTGGGCCGTGGCTGGCAGGGATGCTCCGGGCAGGAGCCCCGCCAGCAGGAGCAGCATGGCACCGAGGCCTTGGCGACGACCGGCGACTCTCATGTTGCGCCCGGGTTGTGCAAAAGCCGGACCATCATGGCAAGATGGTCTCCCAGGAGGTAGGTTTTCATGGCCGAAGAGATCAACATCCGGAACATTTCAATCAAATGCGGGAACTGCAACACGTACCAGACCCTGACCGCCTTCAGCCGGCGGGACGACTGGAACGTCTATACCTACGAGTGCGAGAACGACACCTGCGACCCCAGCGTGACCCGCACCCTGGTGGAGGTGCCCCGGGAGATGGACGCCTTCGCCCGCCGCGATCCGGAGTGGCGGGGAGGCGGCAAGCACGGCGAGATCGGGGACGGCACGGCGGAGGAGTGAAGGGGGTCATATAGAGACTTTACAATAAGTGGGCTCGAATCCAGTCGGGTAGTGGCCTCTGGGCTGCGCCTCCCATGGCACGCCCTGTGCTACTCTCACCGCCGCCGTCGCTGCGGCTTCTTACTCCTGCGTTTCACCGATCAACCGATATTCTCGTGAGGGAACCATGAAGAAGATCGTCCACGTCGTGGGCACGGGCACGATTGGCGAGCCTCTGCTCGGCCTGTTCACCGACTTCCGGGACCGAATGGGGATCGACGAGGTCACCTTCCACAAGCGGACACCCCTCGCCTCCGACCGGGCCAAGCTGAACCACCTGATCCGGCGCGGTGCCAAGCTGGCGGTCGACGAGGACGTGCGGCAAGAGTTCGAAAAGCTGGGGCACGAGGTGAGCCTCGAGTCGCGGGAAGCCCTGGAGCGGGCCACCGTGATCGTCGACTGCACGCCGGCCGGCAACGAGAACCGCGAGAAGTTCTACGAGAATCTGACCGGCCCCAAGGGGTTCATCGCCCAGGGGAGCGAGTTCGGCTTCGGCAAGCCCTACGCCCGCGGCATCAACGACGAGGTGCTGGTGCCCGGCGAGGACCGCTTCCTCCAGGTGGTCTCCTGCAACACCCACAACATCACGACCCTGATCAAGACGCTCGCCCACCAGGACGGCGCGTACGCCCTGCGGAAGGGGACCTTCGTCTGCATGCGGCGGGCGAACGACATCTCCCAGGTGGACGGCTTCATTCCGGCCCCGAACGTCGGCAAGCACGAGGACCCCGAGTTCGGCACCCATCACGCGCGCGACGCCCATCACGTCTTCGAGACCCTGGGGCTCGACCTCAACGTCTTCTCGAGCGCGGTCAAGCTCAGCACGCAGTACATGCACTCGATCTGGTTCAATCTCGAGCTCGACCGCGACGTCACCCTGGAGGAGGTCAGGAAGCGCCTGCGCGACAATCCGCTGGTGGCGCTGACCGACAAGCGCTACGCCAACCTGATCTTCAGCTTCGGCCGCGACCACGGCTACTACGGCCGCATCCTCTCCCAGACGGTGGCGGTGATGCCGACGCTCGCGGTGCGCAACCAGCGCGAGATCTACGGCTTCTGCTTCACGCCGCAGGACGGCAACTCGCTCCTCTCCTCGGTGGCGGCCACCCTCTGGCTCATCGATCCCGACTGGCGGAGCGTGGAGAGCCGCCTGCAGCCGCTCCGCCGCTGGCTCTATCGGGAAATCTGATCCGCCGGGCTCCCCCTGGCGCCCGCCTTCTGGATCCCGCCATGAGACCCGTCGAGCTGCGATTTGGCGACCTCCGCATCGAGGGGTGGTCGCGCGCCGGCGACGACAACTGGTTCCGCATCCACCCGCCGGGGCTCGCCTTCGACGTCGGGCGGGGGGCGCTCCAACTCGCCGGGGCGCCCGACGTGTTCCTCAGCCACGGCCATCTCGACCACGCGCTGGGGCTGCCGTACGTGCTCTCCCAGCGCTCGCTCCACCGTCTGGTGCATACTCGGGTGTTCTGTCCGGCGGAGATCGCCGAGGCGCTGGCCGCCTTCCTCACCGCCGCCGAGCGCCTGGAGCAGGCCCACTACC
>DATARR010000168.1:0-2095 GCA_036264085.1 Thermoanaerobaculia bacterium
CTCCCTGTGGCGCTTGGAGGGGGTGCGGATGTCGGCCTGGCCGAAGCCGGACGCCTGCGCCTATTGCCTGGGCATCTCCTGGCATAGGCTGGGTCCGGGAGTTCTTGAGACGGAATCCCGCTCACGCCAAGCGTGGCAAAATTGCGAGGACGCCGGAGCCGCGATGGCGTCGGCGCCAGCCGGTGAGCAGGACGCTGCGAGGGAAGCCCGCGTCCGCGCCTGGAGAGCTTGGCGACGCCTGGTACCCTGAAGGCCGCGAGGCAACACTATCCGGGGGCCACACCTCCTTTGCGCCGTTGGACGGTGCAGCTGGCCTTGCCCCGGTTTCGCAGACACCTCGAAAAGCCCGGATAATGGGCGAGGAGGTGTTCGATGGGCGAGCGACGGCGGAAGTTCAGCCAGGAGTTCAAGTTGGAAGCGGTACGGATGGTCACCGAGGGTGGCCATGGGTTCTCGGAGGTGGCTCGGGACCTCGATCTGCGGCCAGACATGCTGCGTCGCTGGCAGCGTCAGCTGGCGGCGGATCCGCGCCAGGCGTTTCCTGGGCAGGGTCGGCTGAAGCCCGACGAGGACGAGATGAGGCGGTTGCGCCGCGAGCTCGACCGCGTCCGTGAGGAGCGAGACATCCTAAAAAAAGCGCTGGCGATCTTCTCGAGTCCGTCGCGATGAAATACGGCTTCATCGAGGGCCACATCGGTCAGCACAGCGTGGTTCGCTTGTGCGCGGCCCTGGGTGTGGCACGCGGCGGATACTACAGCTGGCTGTCGCGCCCGGAGAGCCGGCGCGCACGGGAAGATCGCCACCTCCTGGCCCGGATTCGGGCTGTGTACCGACAGAGCCGACGCCGCTACGGGAGTCCTCGCGTGCACGCCGAGTTGGGTGGCGAGGGGATTCGCTGTGGGCGACATCGAGTGGCACGGCTGATGCGACAAGATCAGCTGCGCGCCAGGCCTGGACGCCACTTCAAGACCACCACCCAGTCGGGCCATGCCCATCCGGTGGCTCCCAACGTGCTGCAGAGGCAATTCCAAGTGGCCGCGCCAGACACCTGCTGGGCAGGCGATATCACCTATATCTGGACGCAGGAGGGGTGGCTCTACTTGGCCGTGCTGCTCGACCTGTGTTCGCGCCGGATTGTGGGCTGGGCGACCAGTGATCGTCTCACCGAGGACTTGACGCTGAAGGCGCTCGATCAGGCCCTCGCGAATCGTCGACCAGGCGTGGGTCTTCTGCATCACAGCGACCGCGGCAGCCAGTACGCGGCGCGAGCCTACCGCGGCAAGCTCGAGGCCCGCAGCATCCGAGTTAGCATGAGCCGGCGCGGCGACTGCTGGGACAACGCCTCGGTAGAGAGTTTCTTCAGCTCGCTGAAGACAGAGCTCTTTGCCGGCCGGCCCGTCCCGCAGACCCGCTGGGAGGCTCGCCGCGAACTGTTCGAGTACATCGAGATCTTCTACAACCGACGTCGGCGTCACTCCAAGTTGGGCTATCTGAGCCCGATCGCCTACGAGGAGGCGAGGAGCATCACCGCGGCGTAGCTCTTTCCATAATGCGCAAGTTTGGAGCGAAAGGTGCTGAGGGTCTTGCCCTTTTCAGGAGATGAGGGCGACCGGACCGACCGACCTAACCCGGTGTCCTCGGAATCGGGGCAAGCCCACGCTCACCGGCGCCCGAGCGCCCGATAGGCCCGTACAAGCTGCTGCGCGAGCTGGGGCGTGGCGGTATGGGAGTCGTCTATCTCGCCGCCCGCGCTGACGCCGAGTACCACAAGCGCGTCGCGATCAAAGTCATCAGGGTTGGGATGGACGAGCCCGAGGTCGTCCGGTACTTCCGCCGGGAGCGACAGATCCTGGCGAGCCTCGAGCACCCACACATCGCCCGGCTCGTAGACGGCGGGACGACCGAGGACGGCCTGCCGTACCTCGTCATGGAGTACATCCAGGGCGAGCCGGTCGATAGGTACTGCGACGGCCGCCGGCTGCCGATCGTCGAACGGCTGAAGATCTTCGAGCAGATCTGTTCGGCCGTCGCCTTCGCCCACCGTAACCTGGTCGTTCACCGCGATCTAAAGCCAAGCAACATCCTCGTCACGTCC
>DATARR010000003.1:0-7367 GCA_036264085.1 Thermoanaerobaculia bacterium
GTAGAATCGACTTCTACTACATATGTAGAACCGGGACGGACAGTAGCAGACGGGGGGTGGGGGGGCAAGGCGCCTGGGAGCGCCGGCATTCCGCCGGCCTCTTATGGAAACTCCCAGGGGGAGAAAGTGCTAGCATTGAACTCGACTTCAACCCGGGGACGAGCCTTGCAGACCTTTCTCGATACCGCCGTCATCCTCCTGCCGCTGGCGTACCTGCTGGTGGCGGTCGACTACGGCTTCCTCTTCTTCTCGTCGCACCCGGTCGCCGAGCGCACGGCGACGCCGGCCCTGCGCGGCGCCGTGCTGCTCCACCTCGCCTATCTCGTCGCCCTCACCGTCCACCGCCACCAGTTCCCCGCCGCCACGGTGGCGCAGGCGCTGTCGATGGTGGCCTTCTTCGTGGCCGTGGTCTACGTCTTCGTCGAGTGGCATGGCCGGGCGCGCTCCACCGGCTTCTGGCTGGTGTCTCTGGTCTTCTTCTTCCAGCTCCTGTCGTCGGTGCTGACGCGGCCGAACCCGCCGGACCGCGCCATCTTTCACGATCCGTTCTTCTCCGTGCACGTGCTGCTCGCCCTGCTGGGCTACACCGCCTTCGTGGTGGCCGCCGGCTACGGCTTCCTCTATCTGCAGCTCTACCGCGACTTGAAGGGCGGGCGCTTCGCCACCTTCTACGGCAAGCTGCCGCCGCTCGAAGTGCTGGAGCGGATGATGACCGGCGCGCTGTTGATCGGCTTTGCCGCCCTGACCGGCGCAGTCGTCACCGGCGCCTTCTGGGCCAACCGCCTCCACTACGACCTGCGCGATCCCAAAATCCTGTTCACCCTGGCGACCTGGGTGCTCTACGCCGCGGCCCTGCTGCTGCGCAAGCTGCGCCGCTGGCAGGGGCGGCAGACAGCGCTGGCGAGCCTCGCCGGCTTCGGCGCCATCCTGTTCTCGCTGATGGCCGTCAACTTCTTCTTCACCGGCTTCCACGGCTTCCTCTGAGCCATTCTGAGCCATGCCCCTCCCCCTGCTCGAACCCGCCAGCGGCAGCCGCCAGGAGCCTCCCCTGCTCCTGGTCGGCACCGACTATCGCTGCTCGCCCATCGAGCTGCGGGAAAAGGTGGCCTACGGCAAGGAGGAGACGGAGGAGATGCTGGTCCACCTCCTCGCCCGCGCCGAGGTGGCCGAGGCGTTCCTCCTCTCCACCTGCAACCGCACGGAGGTCTACCTCCAGCCGCGCGACGAGGAGGGGGCCTACCATGCCATCCTCGACATGGTGTTCCTGCACCGCGTGCCGGAGTTGGAGCGGCCGGGCCGGCTCTACGTCAAGCGCAATGGCGAGGCGGCCCGCCACCTCCTGGGAGTCGCGAGCGGCCTCGAATCCATGGTGCTGGGCGAGCCCGAGATCCTCGGCCAGGTGAAGCAGGCGTCGGCCCTGGCCGAGGCGGTGGGCGCCGAGGGCCCCGTCCTGCGCCGGCTGTTGCGCAGCGCCGCCGCCGCCGGCAAGCGGGCGCGGCAGGAGACGGCCATCACCTCCGGCGCGGTCTCCCTCGGCTACGCCGTGGTCGAGCTGGCGCGCAACATCTTCCGCGGCCTGGAGGAGTGCCAGGTGCTGCTCATCGGCGCCGGCGAGATCGCCCGCTCGGTGGCGCGGCCGGTGGTGGAGCGCGGCGCCCGCGAGCTCAAGGTGGCCAACCGCAGCCTGGAGCGGGCGCAGCAGCTCAAGGCGGAGCTCCCCATGGCCGAGATCCTCGCCTTCGAGGACCGCCTGGCGGCGCTGCAGACGGCGGACCTGGTGATCGCCTCGACCGGCGCCGACGAGCCGGTGCTCACTCGCGCCCACCTCAAGGCGGCGATGAGGCACCGCCCATCGCGGCCGTTGCTGGTGGTGGACCTCGGCGTGCCGCGCAACGTCGAGCCCCGGGCCGGGCGCCTGGAGAACGTCTTCCTCCACGCCATCGACTCCCTGGATACCCTGATCCAGCGCAACCTCAAGCGGCGCAAGGAGGAGGTGCCGAAGGTCGAGGAGATCATCGAGCAGGAGCTCACCCTCTTCCGCGGCTGGGTGCGCGGCCTGGAGGCCGAGCCGCTGATCGCCCGGCTCCAGAAGCAGGCGGAGAAGATCCGCCGCAACGAGATGGAGGCCGCCCTCGCCCGTTTCCCCCAGGAGACCCACGAGGAGCTGGAGCGGCTCACCCGCTCGCTCGTGCGCAAGATCCTCCACCATCCCAGCACCCGGCTGCGGGCCCGCGACGGCAGCACTGCCGGCGTCGGCGACCTCTCCCGTCTCGACATGGTGCGCGAGCTGTTCCACCTGGATGACGACGAGACCGACTGACGGCCTCCGCCTGCGCCTGGGGACCCGCCGCAGCGCTCTGGCCCTGGCGCAGTCCGGGATGATGGCCCGCGCCCTGGAGGCGGCGAACCCCGGCCTCACCGTCGAGATGGTGCCCATGGTCACCACCGGCGACGTGGTGACGGGCGACCTCGCCTTGGTGGGCGGCAAGGGGCTGTTCACCCAGGAGCTGGAGAGCGGCCTGCTCGACGGCTCGCTCGACCTCGCCGTCCACAGCCTCAAGGACCTGCCGGTGACCCTGCCCGCGGGCCTCGTGGTGGCCGCCTACCCCGAGCGGGCCGATCCCCGCGACGTGCTGGTGAGCGAGCTGGCGGCAGACCTCGACGGCCTCCCCGAGGGCGCGGTGGTGCTGACCGGCGCCCTGCGCCGCCGCGCCCAGATCCTCATGCGCCGGCCGGACCTGCGCGTCGAGCCCATCCGCGGCAACGTCGACACGCGGCTGCGCAAGTGGCGCGAGCAGGGGGCCGGCGGCGTCATCCTCGCCGGCGCCGGCCTGGCCCGGCTCGGCCTCGCCGGCCTGCCGGCCCATCCGATCCCGACCGGCGTGCTGCTCCCCGCTCCCGGCCAGGGCATCCTCGCCCTGGAGGTCTGCGAGGGCGGTCCCGCCGTGGCGCCCTGCCGTACCCTCGACCATGCCCCCTCCGCCCGCGTCGCCGACGCCGAGCGCCGGGTGGTGGCCGCCTTCGGCGGCGACTGCACCCTCCCCCTCGCCGCCTGGGCGCGACCGGACGACAGTGACGGCCGATTGCGGCTCACGGCTCTGCTGGCCACTCCTGACGGCGATTCCTTCGCCCGCGGGGAGGCGGTGGGGAACGATCCGGCGCAGGTCGCCGAGGATTGCGTCAAGGCGATGCGGGAGGCTGGGGCGGACGAGGTGCTGGCGAGGATGCGGGGGTGATCGATCCCCTGGCCGGCCCCCTCGCCGGCCTGCGGGTCGTCGTCACCCGGGCCGAGCACCAGGCGGACGGCCTCGTCGCCGCTTTCGCCGGGGCGGGCGCCACGGTCGAGCTCCTCCCCCTGCTGGAGGTCGTGCCCCCGGCCGATCCGCGCCCCCTGGAGCGGGCCGCCACCGAGCTCGCCCTCTACGACTGGCTGGTCTTCACCTCCGCGAACGCCGTCGAGGCCTTCCTCCCCCTGACGGGCGGCGCCCTCCCCACCCGCGTCCGCGTGGCCGTCGTCGGCCCTGCCACGGCCGCGGCCCTCCGCAGCTTCGAGGTCGAGCCCCATCTGGAGGCCCGGAAGGCGGACGCCGAAGGGCTGGTGGCCGATCTCGCTCCCCACGTGGCCCGGCGCCGGCGCGTCCTCCTCCCTCAGGCCTCCGACGCCCGGTCCACCCTGGCCGAAGGGCTGGCCGCGGCCGGCGCCGAGGCGGTGGCCATCGTGGCCTATGACAAGCGCCTGCCACCGGAGGCGACCCGGCGCGCGGCGGAGCTGTTCGCGCACGAGCCTCTCGGCTGGGTGACCTTCACCAGCCCGCGCATCGTCCGCCACTTCGTGGAGCTGTTCGGGGGACTTGGAGAATTCGGAGGAGACTGGGAGCGGCGGCGCAGCGAGCTCCGGGCTGCCTCCATCGGGCCGGTCACCAGCGCCGAGTTGCGCCGCCGGGGAGCCGAGCCGGCCGCCGAAGCGGCGCGGCCCGGGGATGAGGAGATGGTCGCGGCGGTCGCGGCGGCGGTGCGACGCGACCGGCGTTAGGCTACGGGGTGCGATCGATGCGGCGGACGACCGGGTCCGGCGTGACGGTGCAGAGGCCGTCGCTGGTGAAGAAGACGAAGGAGTCCGCCAGGAAGACGTTCACACCGTTCAGATAGCTGCACTCGACGTAGGCGTCGAGACCGCCGGGGTTGGCGGGGGTGCCGCCGTAGTGGGCGGTTGAGCATGTAGGTTCTTCAGGAGTTTTATCTCTCCAGCACGATCAAGATCTAAACGGCGTCCGGGTCCTGAGCCCTTTCATTGCTCGCCCCTCGTTCCCTTGACAGTCATTCGAGGATATCGCACCCCGAAAGGAGTCCGGTCACTGGCAACCCGGGGCGAGTGACCGGACCCGCGGAATGGATGAGCGGACCCGCGTTTGAGACGACCTGACCCGAGAAACGGCTGGCCGGACTCGCGGGGCGGAGGACTGGACACACGGGGCAGGCCACTGGACCCGGGTATCGGATGACTCGACCCGCGGATCAGGTGACCCAATTCGCGGGTCGGACGACTCGACCCGCGGATCCGGTGACTCGACCCACGGGTCGGGGGTACTGGGTCTTTTTGAAAAAGGGGCAAATCGGGCGCGCGCGCCTGCGGATTCTGGGTTAGCTTCCCCTCTACAGAGGGGAAGCGTTCCCCTTGAACCCCTACAGACGGCCCGGCGGGTGTTGCGAGCACGCCGCCGGACCTGACCCGAGCACAGGAGACTACCCCATGCCCGAGCTGGCTCCGCAGTTTAGCGCACCCCCCGATCCACCCCCGCCGCCCCCACCGGCAGACCTCGAAGACGACGATGGCCCCGTGATCGCCGTTGCTCCACCGGTCATCGATCCCGCCGCGTGGGAGACCTTCCCCGCCTTCCGCGAGACCTTCCTGGCCTACTTCACCATCCCGAAGCACAACGCCGCCCTGCGGGTCGTGGGCAACCTCCTGCTGGACATGACGCTCGCCTCCTGGGGTGAGTGGCCAGACCAGCCGGAAGGCTGGCTCCGGGGCCAGCTCCGGGCCGTGGTGGCCGATCTCCGGCACCTGGAGGGATTCCTGGTGACATTGACCGAGTCGCCCTCTCCCGATCCCTACGAGGGTGCTCTCCACCGTACAGCGACGCTCATGTCTCGGGAGATCGGGTCCGTCGCCGAGCACATCGAGGGCAAGCTCGGCTCTTGGCGGGGGGAGGTTGAATGAGGACCTCCTGGAGCTGGCCCGCCGCCGTCCAGGGGAAGGGGTGAGCCATGGCATGGGACTCGAAACCTTCCTACCCTCCAGACGCGGACCGTACCGTCTCCGTCAAGGCGACGGCGTACCAGAAAGGCCGATGGACGACCGCCGCTCGCCTTCACGGCTTGGCGACGGCCGGGGCCTTCCTGGCTTGGGCCGGTGACGTGGTGCTCGCCATGCAGCGCGCCTGGGAGGACGCGAACCATGCGCACTACGACTCCCTCCACCCCGCCGGCTTTGCAGAGGAGTCCCGTAGACGGGAAGCGAGGGCGCAGGAGCGGGAGAGAAGGGAGGCCGGATGAAGACGACCGCGTTCACCGTCCGGGCCACGGAGAAGCAGTCCATCCGCTGGAAGCGGGCGGCCGACGGGGAGGGCTACCCCTCGGTGGGGGCGTGGCTCGCCGACGCCGCCGATCGCCACCTGCAAGCCGTGGCCCGAGCTGGACGGCCGGTTGCCCTGGCATGGCAGCGGTTCGGCCGGTTCAAGGTCCGGCTCCTAGACGGCCGGGAGGTCGATGTCCCCGGCCGGGTGTCCCATCCCTTCGGGATCTACCGTGGCTCACCGGCTGAAGGAAAGGGCCTGAAGGGATGCGGGCACTTCGTCCTGGTCTACACCCCTACGGGCCGCACCGTGGCTTCCCTGCGCCATGAAGTGGAGTGCAAGTCCCTCGCGGCGGAACTGGCCAGGCTGTGGGTCCGGTGGGACGGTTCGGAGCCGTCCGAAGATCCCACCCCGGTCGTGAGGTTCCACCCGTAAAACCCTGCGGGCCGGCTCTCTGGGCCGGCCCGCACTCGTCTAGGAGAAAGGAGTTACGACCGTGGCGAACGAGATGAAGAGGAGCGCAGCGACGGCGGCGCCGTGCGATACTGAGACCGTGCCGAAGAAGACGCCACGCACGCCTAAGGAGGACTTCACCCAAGTGGCTTTCCGGGTGTTCAAGGAAGCCACCGGTGAGGCACCCCCGCCACGAGAGAAGAAGCTGCCCCCGAAGGCCGCTGCCGGCCAGAAGGGGGGCCTCAAAGGCGGGAAGGCTCGCGCCGCCAAGCTCTCCTCAGCGCAGAGGAGTGAGATTGCGAGAAGGGCGGCAAAGGCCCGCTGGAAGCGACCTACCGAATAGGTCTTTTTAGACCGCCAGAGCTTGTCGCCGTCCTGGCAGTCGGGCCTTGCCGAAAAAGGCCCTTCCCCGAAACCCCTCCTCATCAGCTACTTACGTCCAGTTTTCCCCGGTGCGTGGCAAGGCCCGACTGCCAGGACGGCGACAAGCTCTGGCGGCGACCAACCGTTGCTCAAGCTCGCGCGACTCTCAAATCGCGCTCGCATCGCATCCCTGAAGGCCGGTGAGTCTCGAAACTAACAGTCTGGAGATCTGGTCCATAGACCGTCATCCCTTCTGCACCCGTAAATCTATCGCGCCGTGTGTTCACTTTCACCCCTTGACCTAGCTGTTTCCCTATAGAGCTACCATGGACAATAGCCTACTAGTAGTGTCAATCAACTGGTGACAGCATATCGCACCTGCTCACCCTCGCTTGATCCGCCTAGTACCGTCGCCGGTACCGGCAGACGCCGCCCGCGCGATGAAAGCGCGAAGTTGCCACTTGACAGCCTGGAAAAAAGAGGAATAGGATCGGGAAATTACGGCGGTGACCTGGCTCCTTTGGTTGGGAGCCGGAGTAAGCCAGGTCACCGCGGAGGGGAGGTGGTGGGCAAATCATGCAGGCACAACCGGGTTAACCCCTTTTAGGGGCAACTAGGCTCCACCTACACTCGCCCGGGGATGCTCCCACATCCCCGGGCCTTTAGGGTACCAGTTTGCCCGACAGGAGGTCAAGATATGGCTACGACATCGATCGACTACGCCGCTGTGCTCGACGACTTGCGCGCCAAGCGAGACGAGCTAAATACGGCCATTGCAGCTATTGAACGGCTTGTCGGCGGGAGTGCATTGTCGCCGAGTCTCGCCGTTAATGGAGAGACCGCCGCTTCAACGACCGGCGGGGCTGAAGAGCCAGTCTCGATGGCCGAGTCGAAGATTCGGGAGGACAGCTTCTTCGGTCTCAGCGTGACCGGTGCGACCAAGAAGTACCTGATGATGGTGAAGCGACCCGTTCT
>DATARR010000019.1:0-9442 GCA_036264085.1 Thermoanaerobaculia bacterium
CGCGGCAGAAATCTTGGGTTGAGCTCAATCCGGGCAAGACTGGTCGAGTCAGGCGCCTTGCATTTTCAAGCGGCTGGAGGGGCTGAAGAGGACGATTGGGGAGCCGTCACCGGTCTGATTCTGTGGGTGGCTGGGGCCTGAGAGGCGAAAAGGAGGGCTCTCGGGCACTGCGAAACGAGCTCGAATGGGCTCTGTAATGGGCGTAGCGGGCCTGTTTTGGGCGACGAAGGCACAGGTTCTCTGATCCCTCAGCGCAGGGTGAAAAAAGGGGGAGATCTTCGGGTGGAGGTCAGTGTTCACGAAGGGGGCGCCCGGGTTGAGTCGGTGGGAGGTGAAAGAGGTAGGGGGCTGTGGAAGCTGCGCAGGTAGATCAGATGGCCGCGCCCACAGGCAGGGCAGAGGAGGAGGCGGTCGATGTCGGGCGTCTCGTCGCCGGGTTTCTTCGGTGCCGTCTTGGTTTGTGAAGGCGGCGGGAGTGCAGGGTCTTGCGCCAGCAGTTGGCGGGCGCGTTCGCGGGTCCGGGTGGCGGCCGGGCGGAAGAGCCCATAGCCGCGGATCTTTTGAAAGCCTTTGGGAAGGGCGTGCTGGAGAAAGCGTGCGATGAAGGCGTGGACGGGAAGGGTCAGCCTCCGAGTCTCGTGAGTGCGCGAGGAGGTGTAGCGGAAGGTGACGCGGCCGTGATCGAAGGCTTCGATGCGGTCGTTGGTGATCGCGACGCGATGGGCATAGCGGGAAAGGTACTCGGCGGCGTGCTCGCCGTCGCCAGCGTGCTTGAGGTGGACGTTCCAGGGTTTGCGGAAGACCGCCGGATCGACCTGATCGAGGAGACCCGCGCGGTCGAGGGCGTCGCGGACCTTGGCGCGGTAGATCTTGGACAGGGCATAGCCCGGGACGAGGAAGCGGCGATGAGCGGGCTTGCGCCAAGCCTGCCCGTCCTCGGTCAGACCGCCTGCGGTGACGAGGAGGTGGACGTGGGGGTGATAGGAGAGGTCGCGCGACCAGGTGTGAAGCACGGCGAGGATGCCGAGCTTGGCGCCGACCCACCGGGGGTCGTCGGCGAGGTGCTGGAGGGCCGCCGCGGCTTCGCGCAAGAGCAGGTCGTAGACGGCTCTCTGGTTGGAGCGTGCGAGGGGGCGCAACTCGGCAGGAAGGGTGAAGGTGATGAAGAAGTAGCGACAGGGCAAGAGTCGGTTGCGCAAGCGCTTGAGCCAGAGCCGAGAAGGGCCATGGTGACACTTCGGGCAGTGTCGGTTGCGGCACGAGTGGTAGGCGTAGTCGAGGCCCTCACACGCGTCGCAGACGAACAAGGAGCCGCCGAGAGCCGGGGTCCTGCAGGCGATGATGTCCGCCATCGCCCTTCTGTGGGAGGGCAGCATGCGGTCGCCAAAGGCCTGCCGGTAGGCCTCTGCGGCGCTACGGAAGATCTCCGCCAGCTCCACCACGGTGAGGATCTCTGGCGGTCAGCGGCGTTGCATCAAGCGATTGATGGGATCTCTGGCGGCGTGAATCTCCCGGGTCAGATGGGTGTAGACGACGGTGGTGCGAAGGCTGGAGTGGCCGAGGTACTCCTGGATGAGGCGCAGGTTGACGCCGTCCTCGAGCAGGTGGGTGGCATAGGAGTGCCTCAAGGTGTGGACGTGAGCGCGCTTGTGCAGACCGCTGCTCTCCACGGCGCGGCGGAAGGCGCTCTGCAGGCTGCTGCGAGTGATCGGTGCGCAGTCGTGGGCGACGGAGTCTTGGAGACCCTGGCGGGTGGTGGCGGGAAACAGCCAGGTGGGACAACGGTGGGTGCGCCAGTGGTCTCGCAGCAGTTGGAGAGCGGCGGCAGGCAGCGGAACCTCGCGGTCCTTGCAGCGCTTGCCGCAGACGCGAAGAACGCCACGGGCACTGTCGACGTTGGGGACCTGAAGGCTGACGCCCTCCATGAGACGCAAGCCGCAGGCGTAAATCGTCGTCAGGCAGACGCGGTAGACGTCGACGCGCACGGCGTCGATGACGCTCCAGACCTCATCGCGGCTGAGCACTACGGGGAGCTTCTTTTCCGAGCGCGGCTTGGCGACGTCCAGGCTCTTCCACTCGCGGCCGAGCGCCTTGTGGTAGAAGAAACGGAGGCCGCCAAGGACGACCGAAAAGGTGCCGCGGGCGATCTTCTTGTCCAGCTTCAGGTACAGCAGGTAGCGGCGGACCTCGTCTTCTTCGAGCGTGTCAGGAGACCGGTGGTAGTGACGTGCTAACTGGGCAACGGCGTGGACGTAGCCCTCAATCGTACCCGGGGCATAGCTCCGAAGCTGCATTTCCTCTATCATCATTTGGCGTAGCGGTGTCATGATCTTCTCCTTTCCAGACAGTCCTCCAGAGAAGATGTGACATCTCTACGCCATTTTCAAAGATCCGGGCGTCGCCCGCAGCGGCCCTGCGAGGCTCCCTGAGCTAGGCCCGATTCAGCTATCCGTCGCAGGCGGATTGAGTTCAACCGGGAAAGTCGTTTTCCCGACTTGGTGGACGAGGGATCAAACCGGGAAAGTCATTTTCCCAGCTTCGTGGAAGACGGACCAAGACGGGAGAGAGGCTTTCCCGATGCGGCGGGCCTTGCGGTCTTACACGGGTAAGGGGCCAAGTGTGGGTCGCGGCGGGAGTCGCTCCGGCCATGACCGGCCGAACCTCTGCCACGTCAGGAATGACTTCTGTCTCGGCGGGAATCGCTCCCGCCGAGGCGGGCGGCGCTTACAAATCCGTGCCCGCGGAGCCGAGTGCCTGCGGGAGCTCGATTGACCCGAGAGGATCTCGAGCTGTTGCTGTCGTAAGACCGCTCCTCGGCGACGGCGTCGCGTCAGGGAGCGACGAAGCCGGACTCTTTGAGCAGGTCTTTGTCGAAGGTCACCATGTGGGTGCTTCCGATCCCCCGGCCATGCTCGCGGATCAGGTAGTCGGCGAAATCGCCCCAGCCTTCTTCGTAGGCGGCCAGAGCCTTCTGGAGCTGCTCGGGGGAGGAGAAGGTGAGCTGCCGGGCCAGGAAGAGCTGTCTCAGGGCATGCTGGATGTCCTCGGACCGGAAGTCGTAGCCTCGCCTGAGGACCCAGACCAGCTCGCAGAGAACGACGTCCGAGACAAAACAGAAGCTTCCATTCGCGAGGGCATCGAGGAGGACCGCACGAGCCCGGGACGCCTGCTCGGGGTCGTCCTCGACCAGGAAGCGTACGAGGATGTTGGTATCGAGGGTGATCAATCCCCGGCCGCTCCCCGGCGGATCGCCTCCTCCATGTCTTCCAGGGTGAGTCCCTTTTTCCGCGGCTTCAGGAGGCCGTAGAGAGACATGAGGTCCACGCCACCGGGCCGCATCTCCACCAGGCCTCCCTCTTTCACATCGAGGACGATCCGCTGGCCCGGCTCGGCACCGAGAGCTTCCCGGATTTCCCGGGGAAGGGTGATCTGACCGTTGACATCGAGAACGACCGTAGGCATCGCAAGCTCCGATCCAATGCTATTGGACATGGCTCGGTGCTTCGAAAGCAATGCCGTCGTCGCGATACCGGAACGGCCCTCGATGATCGATGGAGAGACTGTTTCGCCGGTCTCCCGGAAATTAGATCGGATTTCGGTCATACCGGTTCCGGTTCCGGTGGCGGTTCCGTCTTCATTTCCGGCTTGGCCTCTGCCTGCATCCCGACCAGGAGGAAGGCCGCGTACTCCAGGACCTCTTCCAGAAAACCCCGGTCTTTGGTTTTCTGTTGGTCGAATTTTTCCAGAATCCGCTCCCGGTATTGCGTGAGCGGCCCACCCGCAGGGTCGTGTAAATCCCGCCACGTCTTGATCAGCGCCTGGGTGACAACGTCTGTGTAGCTCAGCTTCAGAGCCTCGCAGAGTCTCTTGAGGAGCTCGGGCCGGATCGATCCCACTTTCGATTCGATTCGTCTCACGGTCGCGTCGCTGGTATCGGCTCTCTTCGCAAGCGCGACCTGGGAAAGCTTGTTCTTTAGCCGGGCAGCCAAAAGCACAGGACCGATGTACGGCAGCAGGAAGCCTTCTTCGTTCTCGGACTCGGACGCCTCTTTGTTTTTCATCGATGCGCATCGTAGGTATGGGCGCAACCGGCGTCAAGCCGCATAAAGATTGAACATGTGCGGCCTTCGTAGTAAAAGATAGGTTTTCTCCGAAGTTTTTTACGGCACCAGCACATCGAACCGAAGAAATGTTCGGACCGCTCCCCAGGAGGACCGAAAGTACCTCATCTCGGAACAAGAATTATTTTCGGGGGTACGGGGTTCGCTGGCGCCGCTACTTTGATCCGCATCTGGGCCCGCCCGTCGCCGCCCTCTGCGCGGCGGCTTCCTCTTCGATCTCGCGGATGAGCTCGGCGATCTTCTCCTTATGGTCCTCGGGCGAGAGGTGCTCCCAGCACGGCAACGGCGAGAGGGTCACCGTCTCGGGCGTCGCGAAGCGGTTTCGCTCGTGCTCCTCTCCTCTGCGCCGCGCGCCGTACTCCTGGGTAGCGTCCCGCGCAGTCGGCGGGAACTGGCCGATCCGAAAGACGGCTATACTTCGGTCTGTCCAGTCTCCCGGCCGTGGCCCGCTTCTGGAGGCCGAGGCTGAGCAAGCTCCGGGGAGCTGACGCACAGCGCCGGCGCTCCGACTCTCTGTCTCCGAGAGTCCCACTCTCGACGACAAAGAGTCCCACCCTCAACGGCAAAGGGTCCCACTCCTGCCGCTGAGACTCCGACTCTCAGCCGCAGAGAGTGGGATACTCAGCCGCTGAGACTCCTACTCTCTGCCATTGAGACTCCTACCCTCAGCCATAGAGAGTCCCACTCCTACCGCAGTGCTCGCGTTCCGATCGTTCCGGTTGGTCCATTTCCCGACCAACAAACGCTTCCGAGAGAGGAACGAGCGAATGGCGAAGGTCCACAAGTCGACAGGGGAGAGGAGCGGGTCGACGGGGGAGAGGAGCCGGCACTGGCGCCACGTCACGGGGAGCGCTCGGTAGATCTCCTGGCTGGCCGGCGTCAACGATCCCTGTGCGGCGGCGACAATAAACCTGTGCATCTCGAGTCGGTTGTGACCTTATAGATGGCTCTGGCTCGTCCTACGCGCCGCAATGTGACGGTCGGTCGCTCCCGCCGCGGCGGGAGTGCGTCGAGGCGGCCTTATCAAGGCCACGAGGGGGAGCTTCCCTTGCAGCCAGGGGAGCTTACCAAGCCGCGAGGGAAGCTTATTTTTCCGCATCCAGACATGTAGATTTCAGACCTCGGGAGGGGGAGGGCTCGTGCAGGCAGCGCAGCAGCAAGCGCAGGACATGACTGTCGTGTTGAGCCCACCACCGACGGACTCCAGCTCCTTATCCTCGAGAGCCTCGATATCCAGGCTCTCGATATCCAGCAAAGGCTCTTTCTTCTCGTCAGCCATCTTCATCTCCTGAGTTTCGGCAGGCATAGACACCGCCGGTTGATAGAGCTCACCCGCAGGTGAGACGAGTCGCTCCCAATCGCTTGAATCATAGAAGATTATACTCTAACCGCGAGGCGAGCTCGCCGGTGGTGGCGTCTTGATGGCGAGCAGGACGGCGTAGGCGACGAAACCGGCGACGAGCAGGAGCAGCACCAGCGGGCTCGCCAGGAAGCCGCCGCGGAAGCTGACCACCCCGGCGAAGACGCCGCCGATCAGCGCGAAGACGTAGACGGCGAGGGGCAGCAGGCCGAGGATGGCCCACACCAGGCGGAGCCAACCGCGGCGCGGTGGCACGAGGGCCAGCACGGCGGCCGGAAAGAGCAGCACCGAGAACAGCGGCGCCGCGAAGAGCACGACGAGCAGCAGGAGGCGGAACACGTAGCCGGGCATGTACGCTCGCCGCTGCCGTGCGCGCTCCTCGGCGGAGGCCCCCCGCCAGCGCCCGGGAATGCCGCGGAAGACCAGCGCCCCCCACAGCACGGCACCGAGCGTCCACAGCGGCTGGCGCAACCAGACGCTGCCGTTGAGGACCAGATACTGGTCCTCGGGCAGGGGCGCTCCGGTCAGCCGGTCGAGCCGGCGCACGGTCGCGGCCACGGCGGTGGTCCACTGCTCCATCCGGTGCGGATCGAGGCGCGCGGCCACGTCGGTCGCCTTGTGGTAGGTGGGATCGAGCGACAGGAACGAGCTGTCCGACAGCGTCACGGCGGGGATGTCGGCGGCCTGGAAGGCGTCGCTGTCGGCGCCGAAGCGCACCCGCACCGAACGCTGCACGAGCTGCATGAGGAGAGGAAACTGCGGATCGGCCATGGTCAACGGCCAGCCGACCGCGTCGCCACTCCGCAAGACGGCATGCACCAACCAGCCCGGCGGGAGCAACACGGCGCCGGCAGGACGAAAGCCCCCCATCTCGTGGCCGGCGCGACGCCGCACGGGCAGCGCATGCAGGGTCGGTCCAGGGCTTCCGGTCCAGCCCAGCATCTCCAGGTTGAGGTCGGCGAAGATCTGCTCGCGGCGGGTGGCGTCGAGAGCCTCCACCCAGGCGCGGCTGCCGAGCAGCCCTTGCTCCTCGCCGTTGAAGAGGACGACGCGCACGGTGTGGCGCAGCGGCGTGCGCGCCAGGTCGGCCGCGGCGGCGATCGCCACGGCGCAGCCTGAGCCGTCGTCGTCCGCTCCCGGGCTCTTCGTCACGGTGTCGTAGTGGCCCGACAGGATGACCTCCTGGTTCGTCGCGCCGGGCAGGACACCTTCGAGAGCGGTCTGCGGCGGCTTGCCGGGGACTCCAGCCAGAGAGACGGCATGGACGTCGCGCAGGCCCGCCTGCCGCATGGCTGCGAGGAGCAGCTCCCGGGCCTGCGCCTGGGCGGGGCTGCCGTCCGGCCGCGGTCCGAGCTGGGCGAGAGCGGTGTCGACGTCATAGGCCGTCGGGGCTGCCTTTCCGACAACCGGGACCAGCGCCAGAATGCCGATCGCCAGGGCGATCCGGCAGCCTCGGCGCCACGATGTTCCGCCATGCAGACGCACCATGAGCCGAGATCCTAGCAGGCGAACATCCTGCGGAAAACCACCCCGCTGACCGGCGACGAGTGGCTGATCCTGCGCCAGCACCCCGTCTGGGGGTATCGGCACTCAGCTCGATCCGGATCTGGTCCGCGGTCTTCCAGCGGCTTCCCGCGGTGGATCCGCGGCGGTGTAGGTCTCACTTCATGCCATAGCGCTTCCGCTTTTCCCACAGCGCCTTGCGGCTGATGCCCAGCAACTCGGCGGCGTGGCCCTGATGGCCGCGGGTGTAGGCGAGAGCGCGCAGGATCTGCTCCTGCTCGACCGCGAGGAGCGTCCGGGGAACCTCTTCGGAGACGTTGGTGGGTTGCGGCGGATCGATCGGACCTTCGCCGGACAGGATCAGGCCGCGCTCCAGCACGTTGCGAAGCTGGCGGAGATTGCCCGGCCAGGGGTGCTCCAGCATCCAGGTGCGCGCGGACGGAGCGAGGACGGCGCCGGGACGGCCGAAGCGCTCGGCGAGATCGGCCAGCACGGCGCCCAGGACGGCGGGCAGGTCGGCGCGGCGCTCGCGCAACGGGGGCACCCGGAAGGCCAGCACCTCCAGGCGATAGTAGAGATCGGACCGGAAAGCCTCGCGGCTCACCCGCTGCTCCAGGTCCTCGGCGCCGATCGCCAGGAAGCGGACGTCGGCCTTGACCTCCCGGCCGCCGAGCGGCGCGTATTTTCCCTCGGCGAGCAGGCGCAACAGCTTCGGCTGCACCGCGAGCGGCAGCTCTTCGACGTGATCGAGGATCAGCGAGCCCCCGGCGGCATGGGCCAGGCGCCCCTCGCCGCCGCCTTCGGCGCCGGTGAAGGCACCGGCGCGGTAGCCGAAGAGCTCGCTTTCGAACAGGGTGGTGGGAATGGCGCCGGAGTCCACCTCGACCAGCGGTCCGGCGGCCCGCGGTCCGGCGGCATGGAACGCGCGCGCCACGGTCGACCGCCCGCTTCCCGCCTCGCCGAGAATGAGGACCTGGGTGTCCGTGACGGCGGCCCGCTCGGCTCCCCGCAGGCTCCTGGCGAGGACCGGAAAGTCGCCGAGCAGCCGGTCGAGGGAGAGGAGGGAGACCGTCACGTCATTGCCGGAAGCTGGCGGTCACGTCCGGAGCATCACCCCAGAGACGTTCCAGCGAATAGAAGCGCCGGGGCTCCTCCTGGAAGATGTGGACGACGAAGGCGCCGTAGTCGAGCAGCACCCACTGGCCGCTCTTGTAGCCTTCGACATGGAGGGGGCGCACCCGCTCGCTGCGCAGCTTCTCCTCCACGGCGTCGGCGATCGCCTGTACCTGGCGCTCGCTGCCGCCGCTGCAGATCAGGAAGTAGTCGGTGAAGCCGCTGATCTTCTCAAGGTGCAGCACCTTGAGCTCGATCGCCTTGCGGTCGTCGGCCGCCAAAACGGCCTCGCGGACTCGGGACTCGGTGTCGAGGTCGGACGGGGGTCTGGGCTCAGCGCTCATGGATAGAGGTCATACTTTTGCACGTATCGTACCACTGACTCATGGACCCAGCCCACGGGCGGCTGCTCGCCACGCGCGAACATCTCCCGCAGTCGGGTGGCGGACACATCGACGGGCGGCTGGTGCAGAAAGACCACGCGGTCGTGCCGCGCCAACTCCTGAAGCTCCGGCGGCAGGGCGCTCTCGTCCAGGCGCCAGCCGGGCCGCGCCAGCACCACGACGCAGGCGAGGCCGGGGATCTCCCGCCAGCGCACCCAGTGATTGAGGTCGGCGAAGGAGTCGCTGCCGATGAGCAGGTGGAGGTCCGCCTCCGGCTCCTGCCGCCGGAAGTGCTCCAGCGTCTCCACCGTGTAGGCCGGCCGGTCGAGGGTCAGCTCGCAGGGGGAGGCGAAGAGCCCCTCCTCATCGAGCAGGGCCAGCTCGACCATGGCGTAGCGGGCGTGCGGCGGCGCCATCACCCGGCGCGGCTTGTGGGGCGGATGCGCGGTCGGCAGGTAGACGACCTTGTCCAGCCCTAGCGCCCGCCGCGCCTCGCGCACCGGCAGAACGTGGCCGGAATGGATCGGATCGAAGCTGCCGCCGAAGAGACCGAGCTTCACGCCGTCTCCTTCGTGTTTTTCGTGTCGTCGAGCAGCCGAGACAGCGCGCGGATCAGCTCCGGCACACCCTCGCCGGTGACCGCGCTGATCTCCAGATAGCTTGCTCCGCGGTCCGCCGCGGCACGCCGCAGATCGTCCCGCCGCTCCGGCACGGCGGAGTCGAGCTTGCTGCCGACGATCAGCCGGGCACGCCGCAGCAGCTCGGGATTGAACGCGTCGAGCTCGTGCTCCACCGTCTCCAGATCGGCCACGGCGCTGGTGCCGGACTCGGCGGACAGATCGACCAGATGGACCAGCACCCGGCAGCGCTCGACGTGGCGGAGGAACTGGAAGCCGAGCCCCGCGCCCTGCGCCGCGCCGGCGATCAGGCCGGGGAGGTCGGCGATCACGAAGGGCTCCGAG
>DATARR010000095.1:0-56888 GCA_036264085.1 Thermoanaerobaculia bacterium
CCAACTGCCGCTTGCCGGCTCAAACTACGGACCGGGCTCTTCGGATCTCGATCCTACGCTCAACCGGAGCCTCTCTGAAGACCCGGAGGGTAGCCTCCATTGGGCCTTACATCTCGTCGGTCTGAGGCAAAGCCTCGTTAGGAGTATGCCGCCCTACGGGCTCAATAATGATAACGAAGCTGGGCTATAAGAAGGGAATCGTCTCGCACTTTGTAGATGATCCTGTGCTCGTCATTGAGGCGTCGCGACCAGTATCCCGCAAAGGCATGTTTCAGGGGCTCTGGTTTGCCAATGCCGCTGAACGGCTCGCGCTGGATTTCTCGAATCAGGGTATTGACCTTCTCCAGCACCTTGCGGTCGGTCCTCTGCCAATAGAGGTAGTCCTCCCAGGCCTGCTCCGAGAAAATGAGCTTCACTCGACGAGTTTCCGTTCCTGGCCGCGACCGCCTTCAAGGTCGGCGATCGCTTCGAGCAGACGCTTCGCATTCCTCGGGCTGCGCAGCAGATAAGCTGTCTCTTCGAGAGCCTTGTAGTCCGCGAGCGAGATCATCACCACCGACGGGTCGCCGGCACGGGTGATGATGATGGGCTCGTGATCGTCGCACACACGGTCCATGGTCTTGGCCAGGTTGGCCCGTGCTGAAGTGTAGGAAATGGCGTCCATGGCATGCACCTCGGTAAGTACAGGATACTGTACAAGGAGCAGGTGCCATCGGTCAAGGACGCGTGGGCCGGCCGGAGGGAGCCCCGCCCCCTCCGGCGCGGTCTTCCGAGGACGTTTACGGTGTGAAGGTCAGAGTGGCGCAGCCGTACTGGCCGCCGTCGTAGACGCAGGTCTTCCAGAGGTAGCTGTGCCCGGAGGTGTGGTCACTGGCCGGGGGGAAAGAGGTGCTCCAGGTGACGCTGCAGCTCGGCATGCCGGAGAGCGTGCCGGTGATGACGGGAATGCCCACGCATTCGAACGGCGGCACTGCATGGCAGCGCGGCTGCACGGAGTAGCCCTGGCCGGACGACCAGTAGAGGCCCGTGCTGGTGTCCTCGAAGGTCGAGGTCACCGTGGACCAACTGGCGCTGAAGCAGGCTCCATTGGCGGTGTCGTGCCCCGTGCCGGAGTAGGAGGTGGGAGGCGTTCCCGACGAGCTGATGGACGCGGTGGGGGCCGTCTTGTCCCAGATGTGCGAGACGGTGTTGGTGGTGGAGTTGTCCGGCCAGCGGATGTAGGAGGTGGACGTCTCGTCGCTGGCCTGGTTCGCCCAGCTCCACGGGCCCTTGGTGGCGTTGCCGCTGGCGTCCGTGCAGAGCCAGCCTGAGGTGGTCGTCGGGGCGCCGCCGTTGCGCACCGCCACCAGGTCGCCGCAGGTGCTGGCCGGGCCGCCCGCCACGGAGAAGTACAGGTCCGGGGTCTGCGGCCAGTTGATGGTGTAGTTGAAGTAGGCGCTGCCGTTGGCCGACGCCATCGCCGGGGCGAGGACCAGGAGCAGGGGAGAGACCGCCACCATCGTCTTCATCCGGGTGCGGAGAGAGGGCTGGCTGAGTTTCGGGGTGGGTGTGTTTTCCATGCTGCATTCCTCCAAATTGCTCGCGGGGCTCCGATGCCCCGGGCGAGGCTCGGTCGGACCGCCTGCGTGGTTGTCCGACTCCACCTAGGAATGCGATCTCTAAAGAGAAAGTCCGTCACGGGCTCGCGGCAGGTGCCCCCCGGTCCGGCATCACGAACACCCGCCGCGCCAGCTCGGAGCCGAGGGTCTCCGGCCGGTAGTAGCGGTCGAGGATCGAGGGCTTCCAGGCCAGCAGGTCCGGGTTGGCCGCCGTGAACTCCTCCCAGTTCCCGGCGGCATCGCCGCGATCACCGCGCTCCATTCGCTCGCGGATGAGCAGCAGGAAGGCCCAGGTGATGGTCTCGTGATAGAGCCCCGGATGGCCGTTGGCCGTGGCGAAGCGCCGCAGGCCCTCGGCGAAGCGCGTCAGCGCCTGAAGCGGCGGGTGGCGGCGCAGGTAGAGCCAGGCCAGGCGGACGTGGTCCCGATGGTGGAAGGCGGAGTTGGGGAGCGAGCAGTCCTCGAAGCGGGCGAGGAATTCGGCGTCGCTCAGGGTCGCCGCGGTCATCGTATTCATGAGCGGGGTCCCTCCGGCGCCTCGATCAGCCGGTGACTGGCGGTCGCGTCCAGGTCCAGGCCGTAGATCCGCTTCAGGTCCGCGATCCGCCGCAGCGACTCCGGGCTGAAGGGGCTCTGGCCCTCGAAGGCGTGGAGGACGATCCCCTCCAGCAGGTCCCCCAGCGACAGATCGTAGAGCTCGGCCAGGGCCTTCAACACTTTGAGCAGGCGCTTCTCCAGCCGGACTCCGGTCTGCACCCGCTCGACGACGAGCTTGTCTCCCTCGGGGCTCATGGCTTCGTTCCTCCTTGTCGAGGATTGTACCATGGTACCAAGGTAGGCTCTGTGATTCCGGCGTCCCGACCGGGTGGCGAGGGCTCGCCGCTGCTAGAATCTCCTCAGGCCGGAGTGGCGAAATGGCAGACGCAGGAGACTTAAAATCTCCCGCCGCAAGGCGTACGGGTTCGAGTCCCGTCTCCGGCATCGACACCAGAGGGGCTCAGGCATGCGATGGATTGAGAGCGGAGGGACTCGGGCCACCCCATCGCTGCCGTTCGTCGCAGGAGGCCCGGTCTCGTACGACGGCCCATCGTATCCTTATGACCGGCCGCCGTAAGGATACGACGGCCCATCGTATCCTTACAACGCGCCGTTGTATCGATCCGGCGGCTTGCCGATCGCTACGACGGGCCGTCGTATCCATACGACGGCGCGTCGTAGCCTTACGACGGCCGTTTTCTCGATCCAACGCGGCGTCGTATCCTTACAACGGCTCGCCGTATCCTTACGGCGGCCCGCCGCTGCTTACGACGCGCCGTCGTATCGATACGACAGCTCGCCGTTCCATACGACGGGCCATCGTATGGATACGACGAGCCGTTGCATCCATACGACGGCTCGCCGATGCTTACGACGGGCCAGCGTATCCATACGACGCGGCGTCGTATCCCTGCAACGGCCGTTTTATCGATACGGCAGCTCGCCGTATCCTTACGACGGCCGCCGTATGGATACGACGCGCCGTCGGATCGATACGATGGGCCGCCGATGCTTACGGCGAGCCGTCGTATGGATACGATGAGCCGTGGTATGCGTACGACGGCCCGTCGTATCCTTCCAACGGGCCGTCGTATCGAAGCGCGGAACGAATTCGCGAGACGCTGACTAGTTGAACATCGCCGGCGCCCCGACCGGCACGGCCGACGGCTCCGAGGATGGCTTGACGGCCCGCGCGGTGGACCGTTCGGCAGCCCGCTCGCGCAGGCTGAGCCCGAGGAGCCAGGTGCCCCGGGTCGCGGCGATCACCGTCACGCTGTAGAACATCGTGTACTGCACGTGCAGCAGCAGCAGCACGGAGTAGGCGGCCGCGATCCCGGAGCCGAAGAGGATCTGGCTCCTGAGCCGCGCCGGCGAGGTCTGCGGGTCGGTGATCATGTAGAACGTGAACAGCACCATGGCGATACCGGTCAGCGGCACCAACTCGGCCACGACGTTGGTGTGCGCGTACCAGGCCCGGCAGGCGCCGAGCACGATGAAGGTGATGAGCCACGAGGCGATGGTGGGCAGCCGGCCGGTGAAGAACAGGTTCAGCCGGAACCCGAGCCCGACGATGATGAGCGGCACCAGCAGGTCATAGAAACCGTGGAGGTTGATGGTGAAGCCCCAGGGCAGCACGCCCGTCCACTGGTAGGTGATCAGCACCACCGCGATGGCGAAGTTCGAGGGGTTCATGAAGTGGCGCAGGCGGCCGTTCTGGCGCACCCGCAGCACGTACTTGGAGCCGATGGCGAGCGCCACGGTGAGCGCCATGATCCACAGCCGCTTGTTGACGTAGAGCAGGAAGGACAGCGTGATCGACGTCATGTGCGCCGAGAGCAGGAAGTCCACGAGCTTGCGGAAGCCGCCGCCCAGGAAGGCCGGGACGACGTGGTTGGCCGACGCATCCATCCACTCGAAGAACAGCGCGCACGAGTAGCCGGTCACCAGCGCGACGACGACCTGGGCCCAGGACTGCTCGAAACCGAACACCGTGTGGCCGAGGATGGTGAAGACGGTGGCCAGGGTGGCCGACATCCGGAGTCCGTTCCGGGGATCGCGGACCTTTTTGGGGGCGGCGGTCATAGCGTCTCTCCTTGGGCAGCGAGCACGATGGTGTGATAGCCGGGTGCGAGGGTCAGCGCGTCGTGGTGAAGGGCACCGTGGAGGTCGCGCCAGGTGATGCGCACCGGGATGGCGGTGGCGGCGGTGCGCCCGAGGCCGAAGCGGACCTCCGGGCTGCGCTGCCCCGAGTGGCCGTTGCCGCCGTCCACCTGGCGGATCTGGCGCTCGCCGCCCGGGATCTCGGCTTCGACGAAGGCGCCGATGGCGGGGGTGCCCTCGCGCCAAGCCGGGTGGCCGTCATGGACGCGCAGGGCGGGGCTCGGCGGTCCGGCGGCACCGGCGGCCGGCAGCAGCAGGTGCAGGCCGAGGAAGCGGTTGCCGGCCGCTGTCGATTGGTTCTTGATATAGACCGAGTCGGACCAGAAGTTCGCGTAGACCATGTCGGGATAGCCGTCGCCGTCCACGTCCGCCACGGCGATGCCGCGGGTGGGGGAGGTCATGCCCGGGAAGAGGACGGTCGAGAGGTCGACGTAGCGCCCCTCGCTGCCGAGGACCCAGAAGGGCTTCGGGTAGGAGCCGTCGACGTCCGAGCCGACGAGGAACTTCGGCCAGACCGACTGGTATTTCACGAAGACGTCGTTGCCGGCGCCGACCTGGGCGAGGTCCGGCCAGCGGTTCGCCTTGCCCTTGACGAGGCCGGTGGCCTGCACCAGCTCGAGCCCGCCGGCGTTGTCGAAGTCCTCGAAGCGGGCATCCCAGGCCCAGGCGCTGTGGGCGACCCCCATCTCGTCGCCGCGGTCGACCCACGGTGCGATCCCCTGGGCCATGCGCTTCATCTGGTCCCTCCCGGTGCTGGTCCAGAGGAAGTGGCTCTCCTGGAGGGCGAAGGGGGAGGCGATGTTGCTGACGTACATGTCGAAGACGCCGTCGTGGTTGATATCGCCGAAGTCGATGCCCATGCCCTTGAAGGAGTCGTGGCCGAGGGCCATCGACTCGGGAGTGAAGAAGCCGGTCTCTCCCTTGAGCTCCCTGAGCTGCACGTGGCCGGGCCGCGAACGGTTCCAGAGGAGCTGGTCGGGTCCGAAGTCGTTGGCTATGTAAAGGTCGGAGAGCCCGTCGCGGTCGAGGTCGGCGGCGCCGATCGCCAGCGTCCAGGCGTAGGCGCTGCGGCCCGGGAACACGTCGCCGGCGTCGCGGTAGAGGGCGGTCGGCGCCGCGCCCGAGGTGCCGCCGGCGTGCAGGAAGATCCGGTTCTTGCCGCCGTTCAGCGCCCGGGAGAAGTCCTCGTTCATTTCAAAGGGGCGATTCGAATTGGCGTCGGTCAGCTCGGCACCGTCGGGGTAGTAGTTGCCGACGATGATGTCCTGGTGGCCGTCGCCGTCGACGTCCGCGAAGGTCGCGGTGGCCGTCCACCAGCGCTGGGTGAGGCCGGGGACGAGCTCGACGGCGGCGAACGAGGCCATCGACAGCGGGGCCTGGGGCTGGAGGTCGGCGGGCGCGCGGCGCAGCAGCAGCAGGGGAGGGCGGCCATAGAAGGCGACAAATATATCGGCGAGGCCGTCCTCGTTCATGTCGGCGATGCGGCAGACGGTCGGGTGCTCCGTCACCCGGTCGACGAGCTTGCCGAAGTCGAGCACGAAGGGGGGATAGCGGTCGCCGGTGCCCGGCACCGGGCTCACCCTCGCGGTCTTGGTGCGGACGTCGGTGAGGCACAGGTCGTTGGGCAGGCCGTCGCCGTCGAGGTCGCCGAGCGCCGCGGAGGCGCCGATCTGGTAGAAATAGAACTGCATGTGCGCGGCCGTCTTGTTCACGGGGAAGACGACGCCGCCGGCGGGAGCGGGGGCCGGAGGGAGCGGCTGCCAGGCGAACCGGAAGCGCGGCGCGAGGCGCGCCACCTCGCCCGGCGGCGGACCGGGGAGACGGGCGAGGGCCGCGAGCGCCACCACGACGCCGAAAACCGCGAACAGGACCCGGAGGCTTTGCTGTCTCATCGTAGGCTGTTCCTTACGAAAGCGTGATCGTACACGAGCGTGCGGAGCCCGTCTAGATCATATTCTGCGCCGGGCCGGCGGGTGGCGCATTCCCCGGAGCTACGGCTTTATTCCTTTTTCGCCGCACCGCATGGTTTCCAATCGCTGAAGAATTCCCGCCGGGCGTGCCCGCGGCTCCGGCTGAGCATGCCGGAAGGTAAACGTTGAACGGAAACATTGCATTTTGGCTATGAAACGCAGGTCTTGTGCGCAATAGATCCGGATGGTAAATTACCAGCCTCACGACCGATTTCGATGAATTTATCATGAGAGCCTCCGAGGGAGCCAAGATTACACGTATCCTGGAAGCCGTGGCGCGCGGTGAGTCGGATGCCGCGGCGCGCCTGCTGCCGCTGGTCTACGACGAGCTGCGCCGCCTGGCGAGAGCCAGGATGGCACGGCTCGGTCCGGGTCAGACCCTGACTCCCACGGAGCTGGTCCACGAGGCCTATCTCAGGGTCACGGGCGGCAAGCACGACAGCTTCGAGGGGCGCCGTCACTTCTTTTTCGCCGTCAGCCGCGCGATGCGCGACCTTCTCATCGAGGGGGCCCGTCGCAGGGGAAGTCTCAAACGGGGTGGAAGCTACCTGCGATTGCCCGTCGAGGTCGCGGAGCTGACCATCGCGAATCCTCAAGAGAACGTTCTGGACCTGGACCTCGCCCTCCAGAAGCTCGAACGCGAGAGCCCGGACCGCGCCCAGGTGGTGGTGCTGAGCTACTTCGGCGGCCTCACCCATCCGGAGATCGCCGAGGTCCTGGGGCTGTCGCGGGCGACGGTCGAGCGACGCTGGAGCTATGCCCGGACCTGGCTGCGCCGTGAGCTCTCATAGGAGTCCGCCAGGCGACGCGGGTCGCGTCATGGATCGGGAAAGCGAGGCCGAGAGGCTGCTGGAGCTGGCCCTGGAGCGGCCGCCAGGGGAGCGGGCCGCCTTCCTCGATACCGTCTGCGCGAGCGAGCCCGACCTGCACCGGGAGCTGGCGGCCCTTCTTCCCTATGCCGAGGGTGACCCCGGCTTCCTCCGCAGCCCGGTCCTGCGTCCGGTGATGCCCGACGTGCTCGGGTTCCTGGAGGCGCAGGCCAGCGGCCGCAGCGTCGCCGAGGCCAGCGGCCTGCCCGAGCAGATCGGCGGCTACCGCATCGTGCGCTTCCTCGGCTACGGCGGCATGGGGCTGATCTACGAGGCGAGGCGCAGCGAGGGCGAGCGCTCGGTGGCGCTCAAGATCCTCTATCCCTGGCCGGCCCCCCCCGAGCTGGTGCGGCGTTTCGCCGCCGAGGCCCAGGTCCTGGCGCGTCTCCAGTCTCCCGGCATCACCCGGATCTTCGAGGTCGGCGCCGAGGAGGTCGCGGGTCCGGGGGGCATGGTCTACAGCCTGCCGTTCCTGGTCCTGGAGCTCGTCGAGGGCGTGCCCCTCGACGGCTACGCCGCCCGCCCCGAGCTCTCGCTCGCCGATCGCCTGCGCGTCTTCGTCAAGATCTGCGAGGCCGTCGACCACGCTCACCAGCAGGGCGTCGTCCACCGCGACCTGAAGCCCGCGAACATCCTGGTGACGGCGGACGGGCAGCCCAAGGTCCTGGACTTCGGCATCGCCCGGCTGGTCGGGGCCGAGGACGAAACGCCGGTCCGGTTGACGGTCAGCGGCCAGGTGCTCGGCAGCCTCGCCTACATGAGCCCGGAGCAGCTCAGCGGCGATCCCCGGCGGGCGGATACGCGCTCCGACGTCTACTCTCTCGGCGTCGTCCTCTATGAGATGCTGGCCGGCCGGCTGCCGTTCGAGGTCAGCCATCTGTCCGTCGCCGATACGGCGCTGCGGATCGAACGGACGCGGGCTCCCCGTCTGGGAGCGCTGAATCGCGCCCTGCGCGGCGAGCTCTCGGCGGTGGTGGCCAAGGCGATGGAGAAGGAGCCGCGGCGCCGGTACGGCTCCGCCGGCGAGCTCGCGGCGGACGTGGAGCGCTACCTGCAGGGCCAGCCTGTGCTGGCGCGGTCCTCCCCGCTGTGGCACCGGCTGCGCACCCGCCGCCGGGCACCGGTGGAGAGCCCGTGAGGGGATTTTGCGACGGTTTTCAGCTTATTGCCTAGAGTTAGAAATGGGGTGACCATGGCACAGCGTACAGCAGGAAGGGAAGGCCTGGCTCCGGTCCTCCTCGATCTGGGAAAGATCAAGGGCAAGACCGTTCGCCAGTTCAAGGAAGGACGCGGTAGACTCGCGGACGAGATCCAGCAGGTCGTGGCGGAGGTCCGCCAGGATCTGGGTCCTGAAGCCGCCAGCAAGGAGTTGGTGCCGATCGTGGTCGTGTACCGCAAGAAGCGGCGGCGGCGCAAGCGCGGCGGCGGCGGCGGGATGTTCGGTCTTTTCTGACACGGGGTCTCGGCATCGACAAAGCCTGCACGAAAGGAGCGCGAGATGGCAGCGACGACGAAGTCGGCCGCGGACGGCGCGGCGCAGGCCGCGGACGGCGCGGCACAGGCCGCGGACGGCGCGGCGCGTGCCGCGGCCGCGGCACGCAACGTGGCACAACAGGACACGCTGGACCGGCCGACGATCCTGCGGCCGATCGTCTACAAGCGGCGCAAGTCGGGAGGACGGAGGAAGAAGAAGTACAGCCGCGGCCTGAAGGACCCGCAGAAGGCCGAGCAGGGTGCCTCGCGCGCCGCGGAGCGCCTCGCCCGGGCGGTGACGGACGGGCTCTCGGAGTACCGCAAGGACCGCAACCGGTCGGCGCGCAGGAAGCGCGACGGGGCCATCCGGGACGCCGTGCGCAACGTCAGCCGCGGGCTGCGCGATGGGCTCTCCACGGCGGCCAAGGCGCCGACCGACTTCTCGCGGCACGTGAACACCAAGCGGCTCTCCCGCCTGGTGCTGCCACCCATACCGCGGCTGCCGTTCGGCTTCTGGGGCCGCTAGCCGCCAGCCGGCGGGGCTCGCCTCGCACCGGGGTGCCGCGAGGACAGGAAGGCTTGGAGGGCGTCTGCCACCACCCGGAAGGACCCGGGTGGTGGACCGTCCAGGGTATAGGTATCTGTAAACGGACCGCGAAATCTCTTCTCACTCTTCTCATCTCATTCGGATCTCATGTCGGGACTTCAAGTACAACTCACCGAGGATGATGCGGGCGCCGCACCGGCCGCCGGAGAGCTCCTGCCCGAGCTGCCCGCGGAGGACCCGCGGGTGCCATGGCCGCCGGACGCCGTCCTGCCCTTCCCGGCGTCGCCGCGACCGGCCCGCGCGAACGGTGGGACGAGCACCGGGACGATCGCCCTGCCGGCGGGCTACGATCCCGTCGAGCCGAGCGCGTTCCGCGTCGCGATCCGCCTCTTCCAGTTGGTGGCAGTGATCGCCTATCTCGCCGTCGCCAAATTCTTCGACTGGCTGTTCTGGGGCCGCGGCCAGGAAAACCGCGAAGCGCTCCTCCTCGAACGGCAGGCCATACGGCTGCGCGAGGTCCTGCAGGGTCTGGGCGGCACGTTCGTCAAGGTCGGCCAGCAGATGTCGATCCGTACGGACGTCTTTCACCCCATCTACTGCCACGAGCTCGAGAAGTTGCTGGACGACGCCGAGCCGATCCCGTTCGACTACGTCCGGGAGGTCTTCGAGCGCCAGACCGGCAAGTCGCTCGCGGCGAGCTTCGCCTTCTTCGACGAGACGCCGGTGGGCAAGGCCTCCATCGCCTGCGTGTACAGGGCGGAGCTCCAGACCGGCGAGGCGGTGGCGGTCAAGGTCCGGCGGCCGCACATCAAACGCCACTTCAGGACCGATCTCGCCGCCCTCAACTGGGTGCTGCGCACGGCGGAGTTCCTCACCATCCTGCGGCCCCGGGTCTCGGTGTCCTTCCGCACCGAGCTCGAGCTGATGCTCATGGAGGAGGTCGACTTCCACCTCGAGATGCGGTATCAGGAGCTTTTCCGGAGGTATTTCAAGAAGCGGAAGAAGCTCAATACCACGGCCCCCAAGGTCTACTTCCGCCTCTGCGGGCCCGACGTCCTGGTCACCGAGTTCGTTACCGGCGTCTGGATGAAGGACGTCATGGCGCACCTGGACGACGAGGGCTACCTGGAGTGGCTGCGCGACCAGGACATCGATCCGAAGCGGGTGGCCAAGCAACTGGTCCGCGCCAGCCACTACGGTTTCTTCGAGTGTCCTTTCTTCCACGGCGACCCCCATCCGGGCAACATCCTCGTCCAGCCCGGCAACCGCATCGTCATGGTCGACTTCGGCGCCTGCGGCGTGTTCGCCAAGCGCGAACGCATCCAGCTCGCGCAGATGCACTACTACCATTCCCAGGAGGACGTCGGCGGCATGGTGCAGTGCGTGATCCAATTGATGGAGCCGCTGCCGCCGATCGACCTCGACGAGCTGCGCCGGCGGCTCGAGAACGAATGGTGGAAAGGTTTCTACGGCATCAAGAGCCGGCATGCGGGATGGCAGGAGCGGACCTCGTTCAGGCTCTGGACGGCGCTGTTCCGCGAGGTGCGGAGGTTCCAGATCCCGATGCCGCTCAACGTGCTGCGGATGATCCGCGCGACGCTCCTCTACGACTCGGTGGCGGCGCGGATCTATCCCCGGATCGACGTTTTCAAGGAGTACGGGAAATACTTCGACGGTTATGCGCGGCACGTGCAGAGGCAAATGCAGGAATCGTTTCTGCGCCAGTTATTCTGCGGGCCCGACCCCGTCCAATACGTGCGTCTCAGACGATTCATTGACGTGGGCGAATTGGCGCTCCGGTGGGCCCAGTCCTTCCTCCGCAGGCCGTTGCCGGATTTCGCAGCCCTGGTGAGCAAAGGCTACGAAATCTTCATGGCCATCCTCAAGTGGATTTTCACCTCCGCCTCGATCAGCGTCGCGGCGCTGGGGGTGGGGATCTGGGTGGCGATGCGGCGCGCCGGCACGATATGGCTCTATCCCGGAGAGTTCCTCGCGCAGCTCAAGCACGACCTCACGACTCCGGGGGCGCAGGCGTCCGAGGTCATCTTCGGCGTATGGCTCGGATTGATGTTCCTCGTTACGGTGAAATATCTCCACCAGATGTGGTTCCGCATGCGCGACAAGGACGTCGGCAAGGGGATCACCGGTACGAGGCGATGATGCCCTTCTTCGCCATGCCGTACCAGATCCTGTTCCACGACACCATGGCCTATGGTTCGCAGCACCATACCGTCAACATCAAGCTGCAGAACGTCGCCCGCGAAACCATTCTTTTCGCCAGCCGGGTCGACGGCCGCGAGGTGTGGCAGGAGCAGTTGAAGGACATCGTCATGCTGACGCGGGAGGTCTTCAGTCTGAACCTGGCGCCCGTGGACCTGGGCCAGAAGGTGGCGGTGCTGCTGACCTACGAGGATCCGACGCACAGCACGGTGCGGCTCTGTTTCCGCATCGTGCGCTTCGACGGCCAGCCGGTGGCCTGCGGCTATCAGACGATGATCCTCATGGACCGCGAGACCCAGGCCCTGGTGGGGCCGCCGCCGATGCTGGCGCAGTACCTCGACGCGGGGCGCGAGAACAGTCTGGTGGAACGGTTGACGGAGCCGTCCTTCGGCGAGCGGGCGAAGGGCGGGGGGAAGTGGCTCAAGGACATCTTCCCGGCCGCGGTCCGTTCCCTCGGCGTGCACGTGGCCAACGCCGAGCGCGCTCGGGCGACGCCCAAGATCATCGACGAATCCTTCCGTGAGTTCGACTTCTAGTCTCAGGCAGCCGACGCCATGAACGAGCCAAGGTCAGCAGCAGAGAGAGGCCGCGAGCTGGTGTTCCTGTTCCCCGGGCAGGGCTCCTGCGACGCCGGAATCCTGCACGAGCTGTACACCCGTTATCCCGAGGCGGAGCCCGGATTCGTCCAGGCCGACGCGGCGGCCCGGCGCCTGCTCGGCGAGCCCTTCCTGCCGCTGCTCACCGCCGCCACACCGGAGCGGCGCCGGGAGCTCGTGGCCGCCGCGCCGGACCTGCAGCAACTGGGCATCTTCCTCGCCGGCGTGGAGATCGCGCGCCTCCTGGAGCGGCGGGGCGTGCGGCCGGACCTCCTCGTCGGTCACAGCTTCGGCGAGTTGGCGGCGCTCGGCGCGGCGGAGGTCTTCGACCTCGCCACCGGGTTCGAGATCGTCTGCCAGCGGGTGCGGGCCCTGCGCGCGGCGCGGGTGGCAGGCGCCATGGCGGCGCTCGCCTGCGGTCCGGAGCGCGCCGAAGAGCTGCTGCGCAAGCTCGGCAGGCCGGTCGAGATCGCGGTGTTGAACCATCCGCGGCAGACGGTGGTCTCCGGTCCGCGCCAGGACCTCGAGGCCCTCGCCACTCTGGCGGCGGCGCACGGCGTCACGCTCACCGTCCTCAAGAGCCCGTATCCTTTCCATTCGTCGCATCTCGCGCCGGCCGTCGAGCGCTTCGCCGCCAGCCTCCGGACCTGCGAATTCCGGCCGGCCCGCGTGCCGGTCCACCTGGCGATGGAGGGGCGGCTCTACTCTCCGGATCTCGACCTGCCGGCGCTCCTGGCTTCGCAGCTCACCCGCCGCCTCGACTTCGCGGGGGTCGTGCGTAGCCTGCATGCTTCGGGCTACCGCCGGTTCCTGGAAATGGGGTGCTCCGACGTGGTGAGCAAGGTGGTGCTCAAGAACCTCGCCGCCGCGGACCCGGAGGTCTCGGCGCTGCCGGTGGTGCAGCCCGGGGAGACGCTGCGGCAGGGGCTGGAGCGGCTGGCGCCGTCGTCCGCGTCGTCCGCGTCGTCCGCATCGTCCGCGTCGGCCGCCTCGGCCGCGCTGCACGGCGAGCTGGCGCAGCTTCTGCGCGAGGCGACCGAGCGCCTCGCGCGCGCCGAGCAGTTGCTGCACCATTTGGCCGCAGGGGAGCTGGCCGCAGCCGGGCCGGCCGCACCCGAGCCGCGCTTCGAGGCGGCCGAGCCGCCGCTCGCCGAGCTGCCGCCGGAGGCCTGTCCGCAGATGCCCATCGCGGTCGTCGCCATGGGGTGCGTGCTCCCCGGCGCCGGCGATCCCGACGAGTTCTGGCGGCACGTGCTGGCGGGCGTCAGCGGCATCGTCGACCTGGCGGCGCTCGATCCCGACCTCGGCCGCGACTTCGTGGCCGGCCGCGGCGACGGCCAGCCGGAGATCGTGCCCGACAAGACGTACACACTGTTGAGCGGCGCCATCCGGCACGTCGCCTACGATGCCCGGCGTCTGGCGGGCGCCTACGACGCCGAGTCTTTCGCCGCCCTCACCCGCGGCCAGCAGCTCCTCGCCAGCGCCCTCGGCCAGGCCCTCGCCGCCCTGCCGGGCGGTGCCGGGGCGACCGCGGCCGGCCGGCTGCAGTGCATCCTCGGCGCCACCGCCGACGGCTCCAGCGAGTACGACGACGCGCTGTTCCTGGACAGCGTGCGCCACGCCGCGGCGCAGCTCGACCTGCCGGATGGGCAGCGGCGGGCCTTCGTGGCGCGGCTCGAAGCGGTGGCGGGCGGGCGGTGCCGCGACGCCGAGGCCCTGCGCCAGCACGAGATCTATCGCGCCGTCGCCGGCCGGCTGCTGGGCGACGGGGTGCGGACCTATGTCGTCGACGCCGCGTGCTCGTCCTCTCTCTACGCGCTCGACCTCGGCCTCAAGGCGCTGCGCGAGGGGGAGGCGGAGCTGGTGGTGGCGGGCGGCGTGTTCGCGCCCGGGCCCGCCAACAACGCTCTCTTCGCCCAGTTCCGGGGCTTGACTCCCCACGCCAGCCGGCCCCTCGACGCGGCGGCGGACGGGGTGGTCTTCGGCGACGGCGCCGCCGTGGTGGTGCTCAAGCGCCTGCCCGACGCCCTGGCGGCCGGCGACACCGTGCTCGGCGTGATCCGCGGCATGGGCCTGTCGAGCGACGGCAAGAGCCCGGCGGTGAACGTGCCGCAGTCGGCAGGCCAGCGGCTGGCGATCCGCCGCGCCTATGCCGCCAGCGGCATTCCGCTCGACAGCATCCAGTTGATCGAGGCGCATGCCACGGCGACGCCGGTGGGCGATGCGGTGGAGGTCAAGGCGCTGGCCGAGGTGTTCGCGGCGCGTCCGGCCGGCCTGCCGCGCATCCAGCTCGGCAGCGTCAAGGCGTTGATCGGCCACACCGGCTGGGTGTCGGGGGTGGCCTCGCTGATCAAGGTCCTGCAGGCTTTCGCGCAGCGCACCATCCCGCCGCAGCACAACTTCACGGCGCCCGCGCCCGGCCTGGAGCTTCCGGCGACGCCGTTCGAGATCGCGCGCCAGGCGACGCCCTGGCCCGCCAACGTGGCCCCTTTCCCGCGGCGCGCCGGCATCAACGGCTTCGGCTTCGGCGGCACCAATGCCCACCTGGTGGTCGAGGCCTTCGACGAGCCCTACCATCGCCGGCTCTGCCGCACGCTCGCCGCGGCGCCATCGCTGCCATCCTCGCCGGAGCTGGCGGTGGTCGGCGTCGCGAGCCTGTTCCCCGCCGCCGGCCGGCTGGCGGGCGAAGCGCCCGCGGGTGTGGCGCGGTTCTCCCGCGCCGACCTGCGCCTGCCGGCGGGCAAGCGCCTGCTCCCGGACGTGACCGACCACATGGACCCCAGCCAGTTCCTCACCGCCCTGGCGGCGGAGCAGATCCTCTCCCGCCTGCCCAAGGAGTGGCAGGAGCTGCGCGAGGACACGGGCGTGGTCGTCGGCCTCGAAGGCAAGACGGAGCGCGGCGTGCGCGCCAACGAGCGGGTCTTCCTCGACCGCCTGCGCCGTCTCGCGCGGTCCGAGGGAGCGGCGCTGGCGGCGCTCACGGAGGAGCTGGCGCGGCGCAATCCGCCGTCCGGTCCCTACACCCTCTCGGGCCTGATGCCGAACGTGGCGGCGAGCCGGGTGTCGAGCCTCTTCGACCTCAAGGGACCGAACCTGGTGATCGACCGCGGCGAAGGCTCGCTGTTCCAGGCCCTGTCGGTGGCGGCCGGGCTGCTCGCCCACGGCGACTGCCGGATGGTGCTCGCCGGCGGCCTCAACGCCGCCGCCAGGGATGCCGATGCCGAAGGCGCCCTGATGCTCGCCCTGGTTGCTCCCGAGACCGCCCGGACGCTCGCCCTGCCGGTGCTGGCCATGCTCAAGCTGGCCGCGACGGACGCGGCGGGGGAGCGGGCGGCCAGCGGCAACGGCCACCGGTGGCGCGGCGCCGAGGGCGCCGTCGACGTCCTGGCGGCGCTGCGGCGGGTGAGCGAGGAGGGGGTCGCGGCGAGCGTCGGCGAGCCTGCCCTCGGCGCCGCGAGCCGGCGCCTGGTCTTCGCGCCCGTGGCGGGCGCGACGCCGGCGAGGACGGTTGAGGCAGGCGTTGCCGCCGCTCCCCCGGCGGAGCTGCCGGCGACCCACGCCTATGTCCAGGGCACTCCCATCGAGTCCTACACCCAGGTCCTGATCGCGGCGCCGGTCACGGCGCCGGCGGCATCGCTCGCCGGCCGCAAGCTGCTGGTGCTCACCGACCAGCCGGAGCTGTGGGCAGGAGCCCTGGCGGGGACGGCGCACACGCTGGTCTGTCCGGCGGATGTCGCGGACATCGCGGCGCCGGGCGCCGTGGCCCTCGACCTCAGCTCGGAAGAGCGGCTCGCGGCCACCGCCGCCGGGCTCGACGGGCTCGACTTCGACACCATCGTCGCCGTCAAGAGCCTCGCGCCCGGCGATCCGCGGTCGCTCCTGCTGGGACGTCTGGAGGACGAGACGCGCCTCCTCGACCTGCTGTTCGCGGTCTGCCGGCAGGCCTACGCCAGGCTCGGCCGCGGCGGCACGGCGGTCTACACCCTCTGTCTCGACGCCTTCGTGGAGGGCAAGCCCCACCCCTGGACCGGCCTGCTCGGCGGCTTCGTCAAGGCGCTGGCGCGCGAGGTGCCGGCGGCGGTGGTCAAGAGTCTGCACACCGACGTCGCGGAGCCGCGGCGGGCGTGGCAGCAGCTCGCGCTGGAGATGGGGCAGCCGCTCGCGGCCGGCGAGGTGTGCTGGCGCGGCGACCGCCGCGAGGTCTTCGCCCTGGCGCCGCTCGTCGAGCTCGCCGCGGACGCCCGGCCCTGCCTCGACGCCGGCGCGGTCGTCCTCGCCACCGCCGGCGGCCGCGGGGTGACGGCGGTGATGGCGGAGGAGCTGCTGTGCCGCTTCGGCTGCACCGTGGTCGCCGTCGGCCGCACCGATCCCGAGGCCATGCCGGCCGACCTCGCCGCCATGACCGAGGCCGAGCTGGCCGCCTTCGAGGCGAGCTTCTACCGCCGGGAGCTGGCCCGCGATCCGGGCCAGAAGATCCCCGACCTCAAGCGCCGCTTCGCCGGCTACCAGGCGGTGCACGAGCTGCGGAGCGCCATCGGCCGTTTGGCAGCGCTCCCCGGCCGCTTCGTCTACCACCGGCTCGACCTGCACGACGAGGCGGCGGTGGCGGAGCTCGTCGCCGGTGTCCACGCCCGCTTCGGGCGTCTCGACATGGTGGTCCATGGCGCCGGCATCCAGATCTCGAAGATGCTGCCCAAGAAGTCGCTCGCCGACTTCCGCCGCATCGTCGGCACCAAGCTGGGCGGCCTGGGGGCGATCTACCGCGCCTGCCGCCGGCACGCCGCGGGCTCGCCGGTCCATTTCCACCTGCTGAGCTCGGCGTTCAGCGTCCTCGGCAACGACGGCCAGCCCGACTACGGCGCCGCCAACGAGGCGATGAACCGCCTCGCCGCCACCCTCGACGGGCGCGAGGACGGCGCCCTCTGGTCGTCGCTGGCGTGGCTGGGGTGGGCGGGCATCGGCATGACCCGCGGCTCGGAGTTCGCGGCGCTCGCCGCGAGCCGCCGGCTGCGCGGCGTCACCCACGAGGAGGGGCGCGAGATCTTCGGCCGCCTGATGGCCGGCCGGCCCACGGCGCCGGTCAACGTGCTGCTGGCTGAAGGGGAGCGGGAGCTCTATCGGCCGGTCCTGACCACGGCCTTCCAGCCGTCGCCGCCATCGCAGGCATCGCCGCCAGCGCAGCCCGCCGCCTCCTCGCTCGTGGTGCCGCTGGAGATCGACCTCGACTTCGCGCCCTACCTGCGCGACCACCTGGTGCAGGGCGTGCCGACCCTGCCCGGCGCCTTCCTCCTCGGCATCGCCGGCGACGCGGCCCAGCGCCTGCGGCCGGGGTTGCGGATCGTGGCGTTCGAGAACACCAGCTTCCGCCGCTTCGTGCGCGTCTACGAGGGGCGCTCGACCCGGATCCGGCTCGACACCCGGATCGTCGAGGAGGCGGACGCCGCCACCGTGGTGCGCGTGCAGGTGCTGTCGGACTTCGTCCACAAGAGCGGCGCCGTGCTGCAGAAGGACGTCGTGCAGACGGAGATCTTCATCCGCATGGCGGCCAGCCCGCCGAGCGCGCCGTCCCGCGGCGAGGCCGGAGAGCTCCAGCTCCAATTCCGCGACGGTGGCGGCCTCCAGCTCCCCGACCCCTACCTCCTGGAGGGCTCGCCGGTGCGCTTGAACGGCCGCTTCAAGAGCCTGCGCGGTCTGCGGGTGGCCGACGGCCAGCGCCTGGCCCACTATCAACTGGGCAGCTCGTCCTATCCCGAGTCGCCCCTCCTGCACATGCTGCCCAACGTCATCCTGGTGGACGCCTTCTGGCGCTTCGGCACCATCATGGCGACCGGCGAGCACACGCTGTCGGTCTACGTGCCGGAGCGCTGCGACCGGATGGGCGTCTACTTCGACTACACCGACTTCGGCCTCGACTGGCTGCATCAGCCGCTGGTGTTCGCCGGCGCCAACCCGCAGCCGCAGGGGGACCAGCTCCTCGTCGGGCCGATCGAGGCGCGCGACCGTGAAGGCCGCGTGCGGCTGACCGTCGAGGGCGGCGTGTGCCGGAAGTTCGGGGAGCTGCACGATGCTTTCTGAGCCCCAGCAGCCGGTCCCGTCGGGCTGCGCCCTGGCGCTCCTCGCCGCCGGCGTGGTGGCGGAGCCGGGCCACGCCGACCGCCTCACGCGCCGCGAGGCGGAGCACCTCTCGGGGCTGGGGCACCCCCGCGTGCGCCGGCGCTGGCTGGCCGGCCGGCTGGCGGCCAAGAGCCTGCTGCTGAGCGGCAGGACGGGGCTCGACGTCCTCGACGTCCTCGACGTCCTCGATGGCGAGAGTCTGCGGGCGTTCCCCGCGGCGCGCTATCGCGAGATCGAGCTCCTGCCGGCCGCGACCGGTGCGCCGCGGCTCACCCGGCACGGCCGCGAGGTTCCGGCACGCGTCTCGATCTCCCACGGCGGCGGCCTCTCCTGCGCCGCTCTGGCGGCCGCGGACGCCGCCACGGGCATCGACCTGGAGACCGTCGCGCCCCGCGTCGAGGCCTTCTACCGCGGCAACTTCACGCCAGGCGAGAGGCGCTGGGCCGAGGACGGCGCCCGTGCCACTGCTCTTTCCCGCGATTGGCTCTATACTTTCCTCTGGACCCTCAAGGAAGCGGCGTTCAAATCGGGTGCCACCGCCGTCGAGGGTGTGTGGGGGTTCGCGGGGCTGGAGATCCGGTTGCCCGCCGGCCTTGCCGAGCGCCTCGAGGCCAGCCGCCGGCCGGCGCTGGGCGAGCGCTTCGCCGTTTTCGAAACCCTGGTCTGCGCAGCCCAGCGCCGGACGCTGGCGCGCATCGAGACGACGTCCACCCCTGACGTCGTCCTCAGTCTGTTCACAGCCGGAGCAAGCCGATGAACACTGGCAGCGAAGCATTGAATCGTGACGAGATGACGAGCGGTGTCCAGCGCGTGTTCGCGCAGGTCACCCGCTATCCCCTGGAGATCCTCGATCCCCAGGCTTCCCTGGAGGAAGACCTGGGGGTCGACTCCGTGAAGCTGGGCGAGGTGTTCGCGGTGCTGCGCGAGCAGTACGAGCTGCCGGCGACGATCGGCATTCCGCCGGAGCAACTGCGGACGATCGGCGGCATCGCCGCCGCCCTGGCGCAGCACCTCGGAAAGGGCAACGGCCACGGCGGCAACGGTCATGGCGGCAACGGTCACGGCGGCAACGGCCACGGCGGCGACGGCCACGGTCATGCGCCGGCGCCCACCGCCGAGGCCGCGCCGAAGCGCAGCGGGAAACACGGCAACGGCTCGCTGGAGCCCGCCGCCTTCGAGGCGGGGGTGCGCGCGGTGTTCGCCGACGTGACCCGCTATCCGCTCGAGATCCTGGATCCCGGCGCCTCGCTCGAAGAGGATCTGGGGATCGATTCCGTCAAGCTGGGCGAGGTGTTCGCGGTGCTGCGCGAGAAGTACGAGCTGCCGGCGACGATCGGCATCCCGCCCGAGGACCTGAGGACGATCGGCACCATTGCCACGGCGCTGCGCCGCTACCTCGCGACCGTGGCGCCGGTCCCGGTGGCGGAGCCGGCGCCGGAGCCCGCCGCGGTGCCGGCCCTGCCGCCGGTCCTGCCACCGGTCGCCGCGCAGTCGTTCGCCGCCTTGACGCCGCAGCTCAAGCCGTTCGCCGGCAAGATCGCCCTAGTCACCGGCTCGGGGCGCGGCCTGGGCAAGGACATCGCGGTTTACCTGGCGCAGCTCGGCGCCACCGTGGTCATCAACTCCTTCCACTCGCGCCAGCAGGGGATCGCCACCGCCGAGGAGATCACGGCGGCCGGCGGCGAGGCCGTCCACGTGTGGGGCTCGGTCGCCAACGTCGACCACGTCGAGGCGCTCTTCCGCGAGGTCGAGTCCCGCTTCGGCGGCCTCGACTTCTTCATCAGCAGCGCCTCCAACGGCATGCTGGCGCGGCTCGAGGACATCACCCCCGAGCACTGGGAGAAGGCTTTCCGCACCAACGTCGTGGGCCTGCATCAGAGCGCCCTGCGCGCCGCCCGGCTGATGCGCCGGCGGGGGGGCGGCAAGATCATCACCATGTCCTCGCCGGCGGCGCACGGCTACGTCGACTACTTCGGCTGCATGGGCGCCGTCAAGGCCGCCGTCGAGTCGTTGACCCGCAGCCTCGCCATCGAGCTGGCGCGCGACAACATCCAGGTCAACTGCGTGTCGCCCGGCCCGGTCTACGGCGACCTGCTCGACAAGTGGCCGGAGAGCCAGCGCCTCGTCGCCCAGTGGGAGGCCAACACCGCCTACGGCCGGCTGTGCGAGGCCCGCGACGTCTCCCACTTCGTGGCCTACCTGCTGAGCGAGCCGGTCAAGCTGTTCACCGGCAGCGTGCTGGTGATGGACGGCGGGATTTCTTCGCAGGGCTGGTAGAGAGTCGGGAGATGACGATTTCCGGGCCCTGGCGCCGGCTGCTGGCCATCCCGCCGCGTGCCGCCTCGTTCGCCGAGCTGGGCTTCGCGCCCTGCGACGCCGCGGTGCGCGGCCGGCTGGAGAAGGTCCTGGAGACCTTCGTCCACGGCTACAACCTGGCGCTCGAGATCGCCGATCCGGAGCTGCTCGCGGCCACCCTGCGCCGCCAGCTCGACGCCCACCACGTGGGCTTCGCCTTCGAGGGTGTCGGCCTGTGCTACGCCCTCGGCGACCTGCTGGCGCCGTGGCGGCCGAGCCGGCTGCGCGCCTTCCTCGAGGGGCCCGGGCAAGACCACGACTATATCGTCGCCGTCGGCGCCGGTTTCGCCCTCGCGCGGCTGCCGTGGGGAAAGTGGCTCTGGCCATTGTGCTCCCGGCGCCTGGACCCGCTGATCGTCTGGTGCCTGCCCGACGGCTACGGCTTCCACCAGGGGATCTTCCATCCCCGGCGCTACGTCGCCGGCCGCGCCGCGCCGCCGGCCGTGCTGCCCCCCTTCGCGCGCCAGCTCTTCGACTCCGGCCTCGGCCGCAGCCTGTGGTGGAGCCAGGGCGCGGAGCCGCAGCGCATCGCGCGGGTCATCGACGGCTTCGCGGCTTCGCGGCGGCCGGAGATGTGGTGCGGCATCGGCGTCGCCGCGGCCTACGCCGGCGGCGGCACCGGCGATGATGCGCTGCTCGCGCTGCGCGACCTCGCCGGCCCCTACAGCGCCGACTTCCTGTCCGGCATCCCGTTCGCCAGCCGCATGCGCCAGAAGGGCCGCAACCCGTCGCCGGTGACCGACCGCGCCTGCGAGCTGCTGCTGGGCCTGAGCGCCGGCGAGGCCAGCGACTGGATCGTCGCGACCGTCGAGCGCGTGGTGGCGGACGACAGCGTGGAGCGGGAGGTCCGGCTCCGCGACAGCTACCTGTTGGTGCGTCAGCGGCTCGTCGAGGAGCTGCGCAACTTAAGCCAAGGAGAATCACAATGCAGGATCCCGGCCCACGGCAAACGACCTATGATTGCATCATTCTAGGCAGCGGCATCGGCGGCTCGATGCTGGGGGCGATCCTCGCCCGGCACGGGCTGAAGGTCCTGCTGCTGGACTCGGTGGCCCATCCGCGCTTCGCGATCGGTGAAGCCACGACGCCGGACACCAACCTGCGGCTCAAGCTCCTGTCGGTCAAGTACGACCTGCCCGAGATCGATAACCTGAGCGCCTTCGAGCCGCTGCGCGACAACGTCAGCCCGGCCTGCGGCGTCAAACGGGCCTTCAGCTTCCTCTACCACCACGAAGGCCAGGAGCAGAATCCGCTGGAGTCGCAGCAGTATCCGACCCTGGCGCCGCCGATGGGAGCGGACTGCCATTTCTTCCGCCAGGACACCGACGCCTACATGCTGGCCGTGGCGCTCAAGTACGGCGCGCGCGTCCACCAGCAGACGAGCGTGACCGGCTTCGACCTCGGCGAGGACGAGGTCAGCGTGACGACCCAGAAGGGGCAGACGTTCAAGGCCGCCTACCTGGTGGATGCCACGGGCATGCGCTCCGTGCTGGCCGAGAAGCTCAAGCTGCGCGAGGATCCCACCGGCCGCTTCCGCACCAACTCGCGGGCCATCTATACCCACATGGTGGGCGTCAAGCCCTACGACCAGGTGGGCGCGCCCAAGAGCGTCCACGGTCACAAGTACCCCCTCTCCCAGAGCACGCTGCATCACATCTTCGAAGGCGGCTGGTTCTGGGTCATCCCGTTCAACAACCACAACGAGAGCACGAACCCGCTGTGCAGCGTCGGGCTGGTGCTCAACCGCGAGATCCACCCCGAGACCGGCATGGACCCGGAAGAGGAGTTCTGGAGCTTCGTGAACCGGTTCCCGCACATCGCCCGGCACTTCGAGGGCGCGCAGGCGATGCGCAACTGGATCTCCACCGGGCGGCTGCAGTATGGCTCGAAGACCATCACCGGCCCGCGCTACTGCCTGCTGTCGCACGCCGGCTTCTTCATCGACCCGCTGTACTCCTCCGGCCTCGCCCTGACCACCGCCACGGTCGACATCCTGGCCCGCAAGCTGCTGCAGGCCTTCCAGTCGAACGACTTCAGCGAGGAGAAGTTCACCTCCCTCAACGACTTCTTCCACGAGAACATCTCCTACTACGACACGGTCATCGGCAGCTCCTTCGTCGCCTTCCGCGACGCCGAGCTGTGGGACGCCTGGTTCCGCGTCTGGGTCGTCGCCCTGCTCATCGGCACCGAGCTCTCCGCCAACGTCTACCTCAAGTACGTCGAGACCGGGGACCCGAGAGTCCTGGAGGAATCGGGAGGGCCGCCCTACACGACCCTGCTGGGCGGCGCCTTCCCGGAGTGGCGGGTGGTCTACGACCAGGCCCTCGCGCTGATGGACCAGGTGCGGGCTGGCGAGGCCGAGCCCAAGGCCGCGGCGGCGGCGATCCGCGGCCTGTTCAAGGACCTGCCGTACGTCCCGACCTACTTCCGCTGGCACGACCCGAGCGTGCGGACGACCCCCGCCTTCACCCTGTGGGGCATGACCCGGATGTATCTCTGGTACTATTTCCGCACGCCCCGCGCGATGCGCAAACGCCTGTACGGCTGGAGCCCGTTCACCGCCTACGGAGTGGTCCTGAGATCCCTGCTGGAGAACCGGCGGCTGGCCCTGCGGAGGAAGCGCAGCTACGTGCGCGACGTGTTCAAGGCCTGGAACGACGACTGGACGGCGGAGGTCGCCGATCAGCCGGCCGCGCGGCCGCCGGCTCCGGTCGCGGCCTTCGGGGAAACGAAAGCGGAAGCGCCGTCCTGAAAACCGTGGGGGCCTGCGACCGGACGACCGTATGAAGGAGCTGCGCATGACCTGCCACAGCGCCCTACGCCTGGCTCGCCGGCGTCTGGCGGCCGAGCGGTGGCGCGCCGCGGCTCTGCAGGCGCGGGTCGACGCCCTCACCGCCGAGCTGGAGGGCAAGGGCGCGGGCGCGAGGAACACGATTTTTTGGCTTTTCGCCGGCCTGATCGTGCTGGCGGTCGCGGTCAAGGCCTGCCCAACCGATGTATTTCAAGGAGGGACGCGAACCATGAATGTTCCATTTTTATTGGCAGCGATCGTCGCCATGGCTGCAGTCACCCTGCACGTCTACACCTTCGAGGTCTGGATCTGGCCCAAGCTGAAAGACATCGGCTTCCCGGCGACGCCCTTCGGCCCGCCCAGCGTCACCAAGGGCTTCTACCGCACCGTCTGGCACTTCTTCACCGTCTCCTGGGTGTTGACCATCCTGCTGCTGCTCTTCTTCACCTTCGGCGACGTCGTCCCCTATGCCAACATGATCGTGAACATGCTGATGATCTACTGGATCTGCATCGTGATCGAGATCTTCGTCGTCGCCGCGCTCTCGCTGCAGCCCGGCGAGTCCTACATCAAGACGATGGCCAAGGCGTTCCAGTGGGTCATCGTCCTCATCATGGTCGGCTTCATGTACTGGGGCACCAAGTTATGACTCTCTGGGCTCGCATCGACGCACTCGTCAATAAGCTGGCCAAGAACTACACGCTGTGGATCTTCGTGGGCCTGCTCGTGCTCACCGCGATTGCGGTCAAGGCCTATCACGTCATCTTCCCGGCGATGCCGCAGCCGGCGGTCTACGGCTCGCTCTCCGTGCCCGGCCAGGGATGGGCGGACGCACGGCGAGCCAAGTTCTACCAGACGAGCCAGGGGAACCCGGTCATACCCTTTTACTGGTTCATGTCCCTGGAGCGCCAGCCGCAGGGATTTCCGCCCAAGCTGGGGGAGGTGGACCTCTTCAGCTCGCCCAAGGTGCAGGCCCGCTACGGCCTGCTCCCCGAGACCTCGACCTACAACCCGTACCTGCTGCCGGTGGGCATCGTCAAGGACGTCCTCGCCGACGACGTGGTCGACCTCCTGGGCCAGGGGCAGAAGGAGTGGGTCGGCATGTCCTGCGCCGCCTGCCACACCGGGCAGATCCTCTATAAGGGGCGGGCCGTGCGCATCGACGGTGGCCAGGCGATGTGGAACTTCTCGCAGTGGAGCAGCGACCTGGTGACGAACCTGACGCTCACCGCCGCGATGCCCAAGCGCTTCAACCGCTTCGCCAAGCGGGTCTTCGCGTATCAGCACCTCGAAAACAACGAGGAGAATCGCAAGACGCTGCGCCAGCAACTGCAGGTCTACCTCAACAGCCCGCTGGTCCACGACGCGTTCAACGCCATCTTCAACCACACCTATCCCACCGTCGAAGGCAACACCCGGACCGCGGCCCTGGGACGCGGCGTCAACGGCGAGTTCGGCCTCCTCGATCAGCGCAACATCGATCGCAACCATGGGCCGGTGAGCTTCCCGCCGCTGTGGTACACCCACGACTACGACTGGGTGCAATCGGTCGCCGCGATCCTCCAGCCGATGGGCCGCAACATCACCGAGGCCTGGGGCGTGAACGTGCAGGTCGAGTTCAAGAAACCCAACCGCTACGTCTCCACCGCCCGGCTGAACGACCTGTTCTGGATGGAGACCCTGCTGTCGACGCTGACGCCGCCGGCCTGGCCGCAGGACGTCCTCGGCCCGATCGATCCGCAGAAGGTCGAGCGCGGCCGCTACCTTTACGAGAAGGCGGTCTGGCCCCAGGCGCTGACGCCTGAACAGGAGCAGGTCCCGGCGGGCGGCGGGGTCCGGCCCCCCAATCCCAACCAGGTGCGCACCGGCTACTGCGCCCGCTGCCACGCGCCGACGTTGCAGACCGAGGCCGACGCCTACGGCAACCGCTACATCCAGCTCCCCATGTACCGGCTCGACGTCCTCGACACCGATCCCTACGACGCCCAGGAGTTCAACGCCCGCAAGCCCTACACCGGCATCCTCGCCGACGACTTCAAGGGACAAAAGCAGGTGGGCATCGGCGAGGCCCTGACGACGATTGTCAGCGGCATCGAGCAGCGGTGGTACGACGATCGCCAGGTGCCGCCGCGGTGCCGCGAGATCATGAACGGTTTCCGCCCGCAAGGGTTCCGCGCGCCGCTGGCCTATCCGGCGCGCCCCCTGGCCGGCTGCTGGGCGACCGGACCTTACCTGCACAACGGCTCGGTGCGCACTCTCTTCCAGCTCCTGAGCCCGGTGGAGAAACGGGAGAAGTCCTTCTACATCGGCAGCTACGAGTTCGACCCCAAATACGTCGGTTACCGCAACGACCGAATCGACGGCGCCTTCGTCTACGACACGCAACAGCCCGGAAATTACAACACCGGGCACGAGTTCCGGAACGCGGAGAAGGGTACGAAGGGGGTCATCGGGCCGTTTCTCTCGGAGGAGGACCGGCTGGCGATCATCGAGTACATGAAGGTGATGGACGACGTCGCCGCCAGCGGGCTCATCCCGCCGCAGGCGACGGAGTACCGGAAGCGACTGCTCGACGTCATGACCTACACCTACGAGGGCAAGGCCGGCGTCCAGGGGTATGAAGCCGCCGACAAGCCCATGGCGGAGCTCTGCCAGAAGCTCGAGAGCGCCATGGACCAGCTCTCGGGCGGTGCCCAGAAGACCCAGAGCTACATCGCGTCACCGGCCCCCGGCCCGGCCCCGCCTTCGACGGTGGCTGCCCCGGCCCCAACGCCGGCCCCTGCCCCGTCAGGGCACTAAAATCCGCATCGGACGACGGACGACCAGAGAGGCAGAGCGAGACATGCAGGAGACCATCAGCCCAGCCGCCACCGAGCTTCCCGAGATCCGCACGCGCACCGACGTGCCGTTCACGATCATCAACCTGGTGACCACCGTGGCGCCGCTGGTGCTGGTGTTCTACTATCATTCGCGCTCGTCGATCGTCGCCTTCTTCGTCTGCTACGTGGTCTTCGGCCTCGGCCTGACCGTCGGCTACCACCGGCTCTTCTCGCACGCCGCCTTCCGCGTGCCGAAGTGGCTGGAGCACACGATTGCCATCTGCGGTTACCTGGCGATCCAGCGCGGGCCGCTGTTCTGGGTCGCCATGCACCGGCTGCACCACAAGTACGTCGACATCCCGGGCAAGGATCCCCACACGCCGAAAGAGGGCCTGTGGCACGTCCACTTCGGCTGGACCCACGAGCGGCGCAGCGACGTGTGGGACCCGATGATCTATCGCCTGCTGGTGCCCGACCTCCTCGACGACAAGCTCTACCGCTTCATGGACTACGAAGCGACCGACTACGCAGCCTACGTGCTGCTCAACCTCGCGGCTTTCCTCGCCGGCGGCGCCCTCGGCCTGCCGGGCGCGTTCGACACCCACAACGCGATCTGCTTCCTGGTCTGGGTCGGCATGCTCAACCGCGTGGCGCTGCTGCATGCCTTCGGCTTCATCAACTCCGTCTGCCACCTGGTGGGCAGCCGGCCATTCAGGACCAAAGAGGGCGACCAATCGACGAACAACCTGCTGGTGTCGCTGCTGATCTTCGGCGAGGGTTGGCACAACAATCACCACGCCTTCCCCGGCTCGGCGCGCCAGGGTCTGCGCTGGTACCAGATCGATCCCTCCTGGTACGTCATCTACCTGCTCGAGAAACTGGGGCTCGCCCGCAGCGTGCGGCGGGTGTCGCCGCGGGTCCAGGAGCGGAAGCTGAGGATATACAACGGCAACGACGCCGCGGTCCGCGAGCCGCATTGAGGGGATTTGGCGCCCGTCTTCGGCTTGGTTCTTAGAGACTCATACGTGAAGGTGACCAAGCCGACTCCAACAGGCGAGGCGTCGCACGACGGCAGCTCGGCGAAGGGAGCATTGTGCAATGAGTGATTCCGCGTTCCGGAAACTCACGGGCTTCATGTTCATCCTCACGCCTCTGTGGCTGTTCGCCAACTTCGATGCCTGAGGGGTCTGCGGTGGACGGCAAACCACAACAATGGTGCAACTGGGAGGGGTCGCAGCAATGCGTCGCCTCCGTCCGCACCGCGAATACGGTCGCCGAGCTGCGCGAGGTCATCCGGACCGCCAAGGACGAAGGCCGGACCATCCGCGTGGCCGGCGGCGGGAGGGGCAACGATTATTCCGCCTCCTTCTCGGGCAGCCCGGTGGTGAAAAACGACGGCAACGTCATCGTCCTGACGCCGTCCCTGAATCTCGTCTGGCCCCTGCTCGACGGGAGCCATCGCGTCACGGCCCAGGCCGGCGTGACGCTCAAGGAGCTCGACGTCGTCCTCCAGCAGAACAGCCTGAGCCTCGTCACCGAGACCGCCCCGAGCTTCCTCACCGTGGCGGGCGCCGTGGCGCTGAGCTGCCACGGCTGCGGGCGCCACAGCGGCACCATGTCCGACTCGGTGGTGGGCATGACCCTCCTCGACCATCGGGGCGAGCTCCGCGTCATCGGCGAGGACGAGCCCGAGCTGCTGCGCGCGGCGCAGGTCAACCTGGGCTGCCTGGGAATCATCATCGACGTGACCTTCCAATGCGTGCCGCAGTTCAAGCTGCTCGCCACCGACACCGTCGACGTGACCGTCGACGAGGCGCTCGACCGGGTCGCCGACCTGTTCCACGGGCACGACTACCTCGAATACTTCTGGTATCCGTTCACCGACCGGTTGTGGGTCAAGTTCTGGGACCGGGTGCCGTACGGCACCCCCAACGTGAAGGCACCCGGCAAATATGACGATCTCAGCCAGCGGATGAAGGGCGCCACGTCCGGCCTGATCGTGCGCTGCGCGACGGCGTTCCCGTACGCCACTCCCCTGCTCGACAAGGTCCTGATGGCCGCCTCTCCCCACCAGACCATGGTGGCCAGCCCGGCCGACGTCTTCCATTACCAGAACTACTTTCCGAAGCGCCTCTACGACCTGTCCTACGCCATCGACAACGGCGAGGACTTCTCGCGTTTCCGCAGCGCGTTCGAGATCGTGTACGAGAAGGTGAACGAGTTTGCCAGGCCCAAGCGTTCGCCCACCTCGGCCTCGCCGTTCGCCTATGGCCCCGGCGCCAAGTTTCCGCAGAATTTCATCCTGCACTGCCGGTTCATCAAGAGCAGCACCGGCTACATGGCCCCCGCGGTGGACAACCTCCACACGACCATGTTCGAAGCCGTCACCTACATCGGCACGGACTGCGACGAGTTCTACCGCGACGTCGAGGATCGCTGGTTGGCGCTGGGAGGGCGTCCGCACTGGGGAAAGACCTACCGCCCTGACCTCGATTTCCGCGCCCTCTACGGCGAGAACTGGCACGCCTTCAACCGCATCCGCGAGCAGATGGATCCGGAGGGGCTGTTCCTCAACGATTTCATGCGGCACGTGTTCGAGGTTCGATAAGGAGCAAGCGCATGGCGACATCGAACGGCTACCATGGTTCCACGTTTCGCGAGGTCCGCGATCAGGTCTTCAGCGACCCTTACGTCACGCTGCCATATCACGAGATCACGCTCGCCAGTTTCTACGGCGGGATGCGCAACCTGCTGCTGCAGGCCTGCCGCCGCGCGCTCACCGAGAAGCGCGACCTCGTCGAGCCCTTCCAGCGCCTCGTGCACCCGGTGGGGATCGCGCTGACCGGTCGCTGGAAGATGACCCAGGACTCGCCCTACACCGGCTTGCTCCGCCCGGGGACCGAGACGCTGATCGTGGTCCGCTGCTCGGTCCTGCTCTACAAGACACTGCAGGGGCAATACCGGGGCTTCGCGTTCGCCGGCAAGCTCTTCCCCACGCTGGACGAGGAGGAGCGCGTCGAAACGGTCGACTTCTTCACCATCGACGTGCTCGCGGGGACGCTCGCCAAGTACTTTACGGGCGTCGAGCTGTCGAACCGGCCGCCGCTCGGCTTCAACAGTGACGTGCTGAGGCTCTTCTGGGTGGTGACCGCGACGTTCGCGACCTTCATTATCGCGAACTTGAACCCGGTCATGCGGCCGGTGTACCCGCTCGCCGAGCACGGGCTGAAGAAGGGCGAGGTCGCCCGCATGCCGCGCTGGATGATGGTCCGCGGCTGGGCCGGCAGCGGCCGCGTGGACACTCCCGATTTCCGGGACGAACTCCGCGTCGAGGGGTACAAGGACGGCCGGCTGATCTTCGAGGTCTTCGCCGCCGACACCACGCTGCCCAACGGCCAGCGCGATTACAAGAAGCTCGGCGACATCACGCTCACCGAGAGCGTAACGTCAGCCTCCTGCGATCATCGCTTGAAGTTCAGGCATCCGGTGCTCAAGGACCAGCCCGTCCTGTAAAGGGAGGAGAGGCTCGCGATGTTCCTCAAGCAAATCTTTCTCGTGCTGCGGACCCTGCTCACGGTCGTGGGCATGGTGGTCAGCCTCCTCTGGCGGTTCCGTTACGTGACGATCCTCATCGTCGGCGCCGGTATCGCGCTCTACCTGTGGGGGATGAAGCCCTGAATCGATGGCCATGAATCCGAAGCTGGAGAGGATCCTGAATAACCTGGGCCTCGCCGCTCTGCTCGCGGCGGTGATCGCCGCCGCGGGCTTCCTCTTCTTCCCCGGCCTGCCCAGGTCGATCAAGGTCTACGACGTGGTGCAGCTCAATCAGCGGTGGACGGTGGAGGAGCGGCAGCGCTACTACCACACCTCCCAGGGCTCGCAGCTCATGCCGTACCGCTGGTTCCTCGCCCTCGAGCAGCCTGAAAACCGGAGGCTCTTCCGCGAGCCCGACCATCTCACCCGGTTCCGGCTGATCCCCGACGTCAATCCGCTGAGCAATCCCGACCGCCTGCCGGTGGGCTTCGCCAAGGACGCTCCCGATCCGGTGACCGGGGTGGAGAACGTGGGCATCACCTGTGCCGGCTGCCACACCGCGCAGCTCAACTACCAGGGCCTCGGCCTGCGCATCGACGGCGCTCCTGGCCAGGTGGACTTCGACGCTCTGCTCCGGCGCATCGCCCTCGCCACGACGGCGACGGCCCTCGATCCGCTGAAGCTCGACCGCTTCGCCAGGCGGGTGCTCGGCGAGCGCTACGGCGCCGCCACCAAACGCGAGCTCAAGGAACAGGTCCGCCAATACATCGGCGGGCATCTCGACAGGATCCGGCAGCAGATCAATGCCGGCAAGGAGTCGGGCCTCTCGCCCACGGTCGCGGGTTTCGGCCGCATCGACGCCCTGGGCCAGGGCGGTAACCGGCTGTTCGGCCCGCTCGGCGCCCGGAACCTGCGCAGCCTGGACGCGCCGGTCGACGTGCTCCCGCTGTGGAACGCCCACTCCTACGGCTGGGTGCAGTCCAACGCCTCGATCCGCCAGCCCATGGCCCGCAACGTCATCGAAGCGCTGACGTCTTATTCCAGCCTGGTCCTGCCCGGTAAGCCCGATGCGATCTACACCTCGAGCGTGCGCCTGAAGAACCTCCACGACCTGGAGGGGATGATGGCGAGGCTCCAGGCGCCGCAGTGGCCGGAGTGGCTGTTCGGCCGGCTCGACCAGGAGAAGGTGGCGCGCGGCAAGGTGCTCTACGGCAAGCTCTGCGCCGGTTGCCATCAGCCCGAGCTCGAGCGGCCCACCACCAACGACCGCGTGCCCGTCGTGCCGGGGCCCTACCCTCCCGATCCGGTGTCGCAGGCCGCCGGTAAACGTTTCTATCACCTGCGGATCTTCAACGTCGACGTCATCGGCACCGATCCCAGGGACGCCGTCAACTTCGCCGAGCGCACCGTGGACGCCAGGGCCATCGGCCTCGGCGCCGACGAGCCGGAGGCCAAGGTGATCTTCCCCGTCATCTCGGGCGTCATGCAGCGCTACTACCAGCAGAACGGCATCCCGCCCGAGCAGCAGGCGGACTGGAGCCGCTACCGCGCCAACGACTGGCGCGCCCCCCGGGCCTACCCGGCGCGGCCCCTCGCCGGCATCTGGGCCACGGCGCCTTTCCTTCACAACGGCTCGGTGCCGAACCTCTACGAGTTGCTGTCGCCGGTGGGGGAGCGCTCCGCCACGTTCTACACCGGCGACCTCGAGTTCGATCCGGTCCGCGTGGGCTATCAGAGCGGCAGGTTCTACGGCGGCTTCGAATTCGACACCTCGCAGCCGGGCAACTCCAACGCCGGCCATGAATTCCGCGACGAGAAAGGCAAGGGGAGGATTGGCCGGCGGTTGACCGAAGAAGAACGCTGGCAGCTCGTCGAATACCTCAAAGCGTTGCGTTTCGAAGACGAGGCGGCAGGGCTCATGACGCCAGAGGGAGTGCCAGCCCCAGGCGGCGTGCCGTGAGGGGATTTTCCGCCGGTTCTCGGCTTGAATTCCAGAAACCTTCATAGACGAGCCACAGCGGCGAGCTGCGCTCGGCGATAGGGGCCGATGGCGCCCGACGACCGCCCGGCCGATTTTGAGGAGGCATGGCAATGACTCCGAAGACTCGTAGCATCCTGTGGGCGCTGGGAATCGTGGTCCTGCTGGCGGTGGTCATCGCCGTCTGGGCTCTCAAATTCCTTTTTCCCCCTCTCCCCGCGCCCATCAGGTTCTCGAAGCTGGTGCAGCTCAATCAGGCGTGGAGCCCGGAGCAGCGACAGTGGTTCTATCACACCTCCCAGGGCTCGCACCTCATGCCGTACACCTGGTTCCTCGCGCTCGAGCAGCCCGGGAGCGAGAAGCTCATCCTCGATCCGGACTACCTCTCGCGTTACCGGCTGATCCCCGACCCCGATTCCGCGAACAACCCGGACCACCTGCCGGTGGGCTTCGCCAAGGACGTCGCCGAGCCGACGGATCCCCCGAGCCCGATCGGAACCGGCATTGACTACGTTGGCATCAGTTGCGCCGGTTGCCACACCGAGTTGATCACCTACAAGGGCACAGGTGTGCGTATCGACGGCGGCCCTGGCCAGCTCGACCTCGTCGGCTTTCTTGAGGACGTTGGCAAGGTCTTCGCGTTGATGGTCATTGATGAGGACAAGTTCGATCGCTTCGCCCAGCGGGTGCTCGGCAGCCAGTACAACGACGCGAACAAGGGCGACCTCAAGGAGCAGATGACGACGTACATGGGCACGGAGCTCCCAGGGGTCCTGCAACAGGTCGGCGCCGACGTGACGGCGTTCCTGGTATCGGACCGGAGCCTGAAGCCGACCACCGCGGGCTTCGGCCGGCTCGATGCCTTGGGCCAGGGCGGCAACACCCTGTTCGGCAAGCTGACCCCGAAAAACCTGAGAGTCCTGAATGGGCCGGTCGACGTGATCCCGTTATGGAACGCCCACCTCTACGGCTTCGTACAGTCCAACAGCTCCATCCGCCAGCCCATGGCTCGCAACGTCATCGAGGCGATGGCGGTCAATGCGACCGTGGTCCTTCCCAACACGGTCGACGGGGAATACCCCTCCACCGTGCGCCTGGGCTGCTCCTGGGAGATGGAGCAAATGGCGTCGAAGCTCACGCCGCCGCAATGGCCCGAGCGGCTGTTCGGCACGCTCGATCAGGGCAAGGTGGAGCGCGGCAAGAAGCTCTACCAGAAGTTCTGTGCCGCCTGCCATCAGCCCAGGCGCGAGACGTGGTACAGCAGCGAGTGGACCCAGTGGCCGATCGTGGGGACCACCCTACCCCGCCCCCCCAAAGCCAAAGATCCGATATGGCAGGATTACCTGGAGAAGAACCAAATAAGCCCCAATCCGTTGTACAACCTTCCGACCTTCAGCGTCGACTTCATCGGTACGGACCCCAACGACGCGGCCAACTTTGCCAATCGCACGGTGGACGCCACGGCCATGGGCCTCTCTGACGACGAGCCCGGCGCCGCCGTGATCTATCCGGCCATCGCAGGCATCATGGCGACCTACTATAACGATCGCAAGATCCCGTCTGATACGCAGAACGAATGGAATGGCTACCGCTCCAACTACTGGCGCGCGCCCAAGGCCTACCCGGCGCGGCCCCTCGCCGGCGTCTGGGCCACGGCGCCCTTCCTGCACAACGGCTCGGTGCCGAACCTCTACGAGCTGCTGTCGCCGGTGCCGGAACGCTCCGCCACTTTCTACCTCGGCAACCCCGAGTTCGACCCGAAGCGGGTGGGCTTCCAGTCCGGCAGGTTCGCGGGCGGCTTCAAGCTCGACACCTCGGTCTCCGGCAACTCCAACGCCGGCCACGAGTACACCAACGATAAAAAGCAGAAGGGGAGGCTCGGACGCGAGCTCACCGCAGACGAGCGCTGGGAGCTCATCGAATACCTCAAGGCGCTGCAGGACGAGTCGCCGCTACCAGGGCCGTCCGCGCCTCCGCCCACGCCCCCGACCTGCGCCTGCCAGCCGACCACCTCAGGTTACGTTTGCCCGCCGCCCGCCTGGTTCCAGAACCCGGGGAGCGCTTCGCCGCCGGCCGGCTGGCCCCAGAGCCCGGGTGGCCCCTCACCGTCGGCAGGCGAAAAGAAAGGAGCCTGACATGGAACCTCCTCAGCTCAGCCCTCACGAGCGTTTGGAACCGGGTGAAAAGGAGCTCATCGACAAGCTGATCCCGCTCATCGAAGCGCTCATCGAGAAGCCCTACCTCACCGGCACCACCTACCGCGACACCCACGCCAAGGGGCACGCCGCGGTGCGCGCGACCTTCACCGTCGAGGCCGACCTGCCGCCGGAGCTCAAGGTCGGCCTGTTCGCGAAGCCCGCCACCTACCCGGCCTGGGTCCGGCTCTCCAACCTCAACCCCACCCCCCAGGCCGACGCCAAGAAGGACCTCCGCGCTCTGTCGATCAAGCTCATGGACGTCGACGGCGACCGGCTCTGGCAGAGCGAGCCCGGGGCCAGGACCCTCGACTTCATCCTGATGAACGGGCAGACCTTCCTGGCGCCGAACCTCCAGGTTTTCTACGACATGGAGACGGCGATCCTCAAGGGTGGCCTCAGCGTGCCGCTGTTCTTCCTCACTCATCCGGCGGTCTTCCTGACCATCGTGCGCAGTGAGAAGAAGACCGCGAACCTGCTGCAGATCCCCTACTGGAGCCAGACCGCCTACGTCTTCGGCGACCAGGCCGTGCAATATCACATGCAGCCTAATCAGAGCGCCACGAGCACGATACCGAAGGACGCGTCACCCAATTTCCTGCGCGAGCGGCTCAAGGAGGACCTGGGGCGCCAGCCGGCCGCCTTCGATTTCATGGTACAGTTCCAGACGGATCCGGTGAAAATGCCGATCGAGAACCCCATGGTGGCCTGGGATCCCCAGCTCTCCCCCTACCGCAAGGTGGCGACGCTCCGGCTGCCGGTGCAGACCTTCGATTCGCCGGCGCAGATGCAGTTCTGCGAAAACCTGTCGTTCAACCCCTGGCGCACCCTGCCGGAGCACCGGCCTTTGGGCGGCATCAACCGCGCCCGCCTGCGGGTCTACCCCGCCATCGCGCGCTTCCGCCATGAGAAGAACGACGTCGCCGCGGCCCGCGAGCCGACCCCGCAGGAGCCGAGCTTCTGAGCCAGGGAGAGCCGTGGTGAAACCGCAGGTGGTGATCCTCGGCGGGGGCTTCGCCGGACTGGCGGCGGCCAGCCGGCTCGGCGAGCGCTATGCCGTCACCCTCGTCGACCGCGGCGCCGACTTCGAGTTCCTGCCCAATCTGCACGAGCTGGTATCGCGAACCAAGAAGCCGGGCTCGCTGCGGCTGGAGCGCAGCCGGCTGGTGGGGCACTACGGCCACACCTTTCACCAGTCCGAGGTGGTCGCGGTCGATCCCGAGCTCCGGCAGGTGCGGACCGGCGACGGCGGCGTCCTGCCCTATGACGCGCTGGTCGTGGCGACGGGCTCGGCGGTCTCGTCCCACGGTGTGCCCGGGGTGGCGGAGCACGCCCTCGCGCTGCGTTCGATCGCCGAGGGCGTCGAGATCGGCGACCGCCTGAAGCGGCTCGCGGACGACGGCGGCACGTATTCCGTGACCGTCGTGGGCGGCGGCTTCACCGGCGTCGAGTGCCTGGGCGAGATCCTGCGCCGCTATCGCCAGCGCCGCGCGCTCGACGTCCGTCTCATCGAGCCGGGGCCGCATCTGCTCGCCCGGCAGCCCCGCGTGGTGCATCGGGAGCTGCGCGCGGTGATGGAGGAGTGCGACGTGGAGCTGCTCTTCGAGGAGTCGGTCGCCGGGCTCGAGCCGGGCCGCATCCAACTCGCCTCCGGCAGCTCGCTGCGCTCCGACCTGACGCTCTGGACGGCCGGCGGCGGACCGTCGCCGCTGCTCGCCGCGGCCGGCCTGGCGGCGCCGGGGGAGTGGGCGCCGGCACGCCGGAGCCTGCAGAGCCGTGCCTACGACGACGTCTTCATCGCCGGCGACAGCGCCGGGCTGCGCCACCGGGTCTCCAAGCAGTCCTACCAGGCGACCGCCATGGGACGGCGGGCGGGGAAGAACGTCGCCCGGCTGCTCGCCGGACGCGAGCTCAAGGAGTATTCGCCGCCGGACGATCAGCTTCTGATCACCTTCGGCTACCTCACCGGTTTTTACATCGACGACGACGTGGTCCTCGAGGGCGCAGCGCTCTGCCTGGCGCGGGAGCTGCTGTTCCAGACCGGCATGGCGGATCTCGACCGGCCCCGGCGCGCCGGAGCGCGCCGCCGTCTGCTGAAGCGGCTGCGGGACGCGGCACGGCTCGGCTCCCTGCCGGCTCCGTTGCTCAGCCTGATGCCCCAGCCCTTCGCCCGCACGCCCCGCGACCGCTTCGACCTGCCCTCGCTGCCCCGGGTCCTCAAGTGGCGCGGCGCCGGCTCCGCTCTGGAGGCGGCGGAGGCCGCCGCCGCGACGTCCGAACGGCTGGAGCAGGTCGCCGGCGAGCAGGCGGGTGGCGCTCTTCGCGTTCTCGGGCCAAGGCTGCTGAGGTAGTGTAGCCACGGCGACCTGGTCCGGACCTCCGGACAGCCTCTGGCACGAGTCTTGGATCTCCGCCCCCGGACTCAACGTGAGGGTGAGCTGGAGGGGCGGCCCATGGACGACGTGAAGGAAGCCGGTGGGGAGGAGCCCGCCGGGGAGCTGAAGCACGAGACGCAGCCGGCGGGGTCTCCCCCCTGTCCGGTGGTGGCCATCGGCGCCTCCGCCGGCGGCCTGGAGGCGTTCCAGGAGCTCTTCCGCCACATGCCCGCCGACACGGGCTTCGCCTTCGTGCTGATCCAGCACCTGTCGCCGCGGCACGAGACGCTCATCGCCTCGCTGCTGGCGCCGCTGACGCCGATGCCGGTGCGCCAGGTGGTGGACGACGAGACCGTGATCGAGGCCAACCACGTCTACGTCAAGCCGCCGAGCTCGACGCTCACCATCGACGACTGCGTCCTCTACGTCTCCAAGGCGCCGCGGCTGCGCGGCCGGCGCTCGCCCATCGACCGGTTCTTCCGCTCGCTGGCCGAAGACCAGGAGGACGAGGCCGTGGGCATCATCCTCTCCGGCACCGGCACCGACGGCGCTCTCGGCCTCAAGGCGATCAAGGAGCGCGGCGGCCTGACCCTGGTGCAGGCCCCCGGCACGGCGCAGTACGACAGCATGCCGCGCGGCGCCATCCTCACCGGCGCCGTCGATCACGTGCTGCCGGTGGCGGAGATGCCGGTCCGGCTGGTCGCGCACTTCGCGCATCTGCGGGAGGGGCAGGGGGGAAACCGGGAGCGCCTTCGCGAGGAGGTCACCGGCCACCTGGGCAGGATCTGCGCCGTCCTGCGCCGCGAGACCGGGCACGACTTCCGGCACTACAAGCAGAGCACCCTGGTGCGCCGCGTCCGCCGCCGCATGAACGAGGCGGGGTCGGCTTCGGTGTATTCTTACCTGGAGCACCTGAGTCATGATGCCAAGGAAGTCGAGCAGCTTTTCCGTGACCTGCTGATCAGCGTGACCCACTTTTTCCGCGACCCGGAAGCTTTCGATCTGCTGGCCGCCAAGGTCGTTCCCCGGCTCTTCGAGGGGAAGGACGCGGACAGCTCGGTACGCGTCTGGGTCCCCGGCTGCGCCACCGGCGAAGAGGCATACTCGATCGCCATGCTGCTGCGCGAGCAGATGGAGATGGTGGGGCTCGAAGCCCCTCCCCAGGTGCTGGTCTTCGCCACCGACATCGACACCCAGGCGCTGGAGGTGGCCCGCCAGGCGCTGTATCCGGAGGCCATCGCCGGCCAGCTCTCCCCGCAACGGCTGGAGCGCTTTTTCGTCCGGCATGGCAACATGTACCAGGTGGCGCGGGAGATCCGCGAGACGTGCCTGTTCTCGCTGCACAACCTGATCGCCGATCCGCCGTTCTCCCGGCTCGACCTCATCTCCTGCCGCAACCTGCTGATCTACCTGGAACCGGAGCTGCAGAAGAAGGTCGCCGCCCTGTTCCACTATGCCCTGCGCCCGGGGGGCTTCCTCTTCCTCGGGCCCTCCGAGATGGTCGCCGGCCAGCCCGAGCTGTTCCGCACGCTCGACAAGAAGCACCGGCTCTTCCAGTCGCGCGACACCGTCGCCCGGCCGCCCTTCAGCTTCCCCCTCGGCGAGCGGAGCCGCGCCGGCTACCGGCTGCCGGAGGAGCCCTCACGCCGGCCGCTCCCCCGGCAGCACGAGGTGGCGCGGACGTTCGAGGCCGTGCTGCTGGAGAGCTTCGCCCCGGCCTGCGTGGTGGTCAACGAACCGGGGGACATCGTCTACTTCTCGCCGCGCACGGGCCGGTACCTGGAGCCGCCGTCGGGGGCGCCCGTGGTCAACGTCATCGACATGGCGCGCAAGGGTCTGCGGCTGGACGTGCGCACGGCCCTGCACAAGGCGGTCAATGCGCGGGTGCAGGTGGTGCACGAGAACGTCGCCTTCGACCTGGACGGCGAGACCGGGCGGGTCAACGTCGTCGTGCGGCCGCTGCCGGAGCTGGGAGAGGACCCCGGCCTGTTCATGGTCGTGTTCCAGGAGGTGGTGACGGCGGGCGAGGCGGCGGACGAGGGAGAGACCGGCGTGGTGGCGGCCGACGACCCCATCGTGCGGCGGCTGGAGGCGGAGCTGCGGGCCACCCGGGACCACCTCCAGGCCACTCTCGAGGAGTTGGAGAGCTCGAACGAGGAGCTCGTCTCCTCCAACGAAGAGCTGCTGTCGATGAACGAGGAGCTGCAGTCGGCCAACGAGGAGCTGCAGACCTCGAAGGAGGAGCTGCAGTCGGTCAACGAGGAGCTGGAGACCGTCAACACTGAGCTGAAGAAGAAGCTCGACGAGCTGGGGCGCGCCAACAGCGACCTGCAGAACCTCTTCCAGAGCACCCGCCTCGCCACCCTCTTCGTCGACCGCGAGCTGCGCATCAAGAAGTTCACCCCGGCTGCCGTGGAGGTCTTCCGTCTGATCGAGGGTGACGTCGGGCGGCCGATCGCCGACATCGCGCCCCGCTTCTCGGGCGTCGACCTGGTGGGCGACATCCGCGAGGTGCTGCGCACGCTCTCCGGCTGCGAGCGCCAGGTGCGGATCGTGGACGGCTCGGGCTGGTACCTGCTGCGGGTCCTCCCTTACCGCACCGTCGAGGACGTCATCGACGGCGTCGTCCTCACCTTCCTCGACATCGGCGAGCTCAAACAGGCGCAGGCGCACGCGACCCGGCTCGCCCGCATCGTCGAGTCGTCCCAGGACGGCATCATCGGCAAGAGCCTCGCCGGCGTGGTCACGAGCTGGAACGCCGGGGCGGAGAGGCTCTACGGCCACTCGGCGCAGGAGGCCGTCGGCCGTCCCATGGACGACCTGGTCGTGCCGCTGGACCGGCGGGGCGAGCTGCCGGCGGTCTTCGAGAAGCTCAAGCAGGGGATCCCGGTCGAGACCTTCGAGACCGTGCGGGTGCGCAAGGACGGCCGGCGCCTCGACATCTCGCTCACCGTCTCCCCGGTCTACGATGCCGGCGGCCGGCTGGTGGGCGCCTCGGGGATCGACCGCGACATCTCCGACCGCAAGGCGGCCGAGGCGGCGCTGGCCGAGGCCGCCCGCCGCAAGGACGAATTCTTGGCCCTGCTCGGCCATGAGCTGCGCAACCCGCTCGCTCCCATCAGCAACTGCCTCCACCTGCTCAGGAACCCCGGCCTCGGCGCCGAGCAGCGCGACAAGGCACACCAGACCGCCGAGCGACAATTGGGCCATCTCACCCGGCTGGTCGACGACCTGCTGGACGTGGCCCGCATCTCTCGCGGCAAGATCCAGCTTCAGCGCGCGCGGCTCGATCTCGTGGAGTCGTTGCGCACGACGGTGGAGGACCAGCGTCCCGCGATCGAGGCTGCGGGGCTCGACCTCGACCTCGACCTGCCCGCCGGACCGGTGTGGATCGACGCCGACCCCACCCGTCTGGCCCAGGTGGTCGGCAACCTGCTCCACAACGCCAGCAAATTCACTCCAGCAGGAGGCCGGATCGCGGTCGCCCTCCGGGAAGAGCCGGAGTGGGGTAGCGTATGGCTGACCGTGCGCGACACCGGCATCGGCATGGAGCCGGAGCTCCTCGCCCGGCTTTTCGAGCCGTTCAGCCAGTCCGCGCGCAACCCGGTGCACGGCCGCGGCGGCCTGGGGCTGGGCCTCGCCCTCGTCAAAGCCCTTGTGGAGCTGCACGGCGGCGCGGTCGCGGCCGCCAGCCCGGGGCCGGGCCGCGGCTCGGAGATCACCCTGCGGCTGCCGCTGCAAACCGCGGCGCAGGAGGAGGTTGTCATGAGCGAACCGCAACGTAGTGAAGAGGGAGCCGCGCCCCGGCGATGTCTGGTGATCGAGGACCACACCGACGCCGCCGAGAGCCTGGCGCTGCTGCTCGAGCTCGCCGGCCACGAGGTCGCGGTCACCTTCGATGCCGCCGCCGGTCTTGAGAAAGCCCGCAGCTTCCACCCGGACGTGGTGCTCTGCGACATCGGGCTGCCCGGCGCCATGGACGGCTACGGCGTGGCCCGGGCCCTGCGCACCGCTCCCGAGACGCGCTCCGCTTACCTCATCGCCCTCACCGGCTACGGACAGGACGACGACCGGCGCCGCGCCCTGGAGGCGGGGTTCGACGCTCATCTCACCAAGCCCGCCGATCTCGACGCCCTCCATCGGCTGCTGGCGGCCGCAGGCCCTGCCTGACGGCTCTGGCCTGTTCCTTGCAGTGCCTCGCGTGACACTCTGTAGATTCAATCGCGAGGCACTTGACTCATGAATTTTTTGCCATGGAGTTGTAAGGAAAGGCGCGGCGCCGGCTGGTGCGGCCCGTTTCTGGGATGCGTCCTGCTGTCGGGCCTGGCGGCGCCTGTCCCCGCCCAGGAGGAGCCGCCGGTCGAGCCTGCCGAGCTCAAGCAGCTCAGCATCGAGCAGTTGATGGAGATCGACGTCACCTCGGTGTCGCGGCGTACCGAGAGGCTGTCGAAGGCGGCGGCGGCCATCACCGTCATCACCGGCGAAGACCTCCGCCGCTCGGGGGTGACCAACCTGCCCGACGCTCTGCGGCTCAGCGTCTCCCTGCACGTCGCCCAGTCCAACGGCAACACCTGGGCCATCAGCTCCCGCGGCTTCAACTCCAGCTTCGCCACCGCCGACAAGCTGCTGGTGCTGATCGACGGCCGCAGCGTCTACACCCCCCTGTTCTCGGGCGTCTTCTGGGACGTGCAGGACGTCCCCTTGGAGGACGTCGACCGCATCGAGGTGATCCGCGGCCCCGGCGCCACGCTGTGGGGGGCCAACGCGGTCAACGGCGTGATCAACGTCATCACCAGGAGCGCGAAGGCGACTCAGGGCGGCCTGGTGACGGCCGGCGCGGGCAACGAGACCGACCTGGGGAGCGTGCGCTGGGGCGGCAAGCTGGGGGCGGACACCTACTACCGAGCCTACGGCAAGTACTACTCCCGCGGCGCCCTCGACCTCGAGCAGGGCGGCAGCGCCCACGACCCCCTGCACCGCGCGCAGGGCGGGTTCCGGGTGGACCGGGACGACGCCGGCGCCGGTGCCTTCACGCTGCAGGGGGACGTCTACAACGGCGGCTACAGCGAGGTCAGCCGCCCGCAGGACACCGACCTCGACGGCGCCAACCTCCTGGGACGCTGGACGCGCACCCCCGCCAAAGACTCGGCGATGAGCCTTCAGGTCTACTTCGACCGCAGCCACCGGCGGACCCCGTTCTTCTTCGAGGAGCACCGCGACACCCTGGACGTCGACTTCCAGCACCGTTTCCCCGTGGGCCGGCGGCAGGACGTGGTCTGGGGCCTCGGCTCCCGGGTCACCCGCGACGAGGTGACCAACAGCCAGGCGGTGGAGTTCATCCCGGACCACCGCTCGCTAAATCTCCTCAGCTCCTTCGTCCAGGACGAGATCGCGCTGGCGCCCGATCGCCTGCGCCTCACTCTCGGCTCGAAATTCGAGTACAACGACTACTCGGGCCTGGAGGTGCAGCCGAGCGTGCGCGCCGCCTGGACTCCCGACGACCGGCACACCCTCTGGGCCGCGGTCTCGCGCGCCGTGCGCACGCCCACACGGCTCGACGAGGACGTCGCCTTCCTCGCTGCCAACGGCACTCCCTTCCTGATTGGCAACCGCGACTTCCGGTCCGAGGAGCTGCTGGCTTACGAGCTGGGCTATCGCATTCAGCCGACGCCCGACCTGCTGGTGGACGTGGCGTCCTTCTACGACGTCTACGATCACCTGCGCACCTTCGAGCCGGTCGGGAGCACCGGCCAGTTCGTCTTCGGCAACGAGCTCGATGCCGATGCCTGGGGGCTCGAGCTGCGGTCGAGTTGGCAGCCGGCCTCGTGGTGGCGTCTGCACGCGGGCTACGTCTGGTTCGGCAAACACCTGCGCCTGGCGCCGGAGAGCGGCGACCCCACGGGCGGCAAGCTGTCGGGGGACGATCCCCACAACCGCTGGTCGCTACGCTCGGTGATGGACCTGCCCGGCGGTTTCGAGCTCGACGGCTGGCTGCGCTACGTGGGCGAGCTGCCGTCACCCCAGGTCGCGGCGTACACCGAGCTGGACCTGCACCTGGGCTGGCGGTGGAGCGAGCGGTTGGAGCTCGCGCTCGTGGGGCAGAACCTGCTGCACGCGCATCACGTCGAGTTCGCGCCGAACCCGTTCGTCGAAGCCGTGCAGCGCAGCGTCTACGGAAAGGTGACATGGCACTTCTGAGGGCGGCCAACAAGGCCCTGCTGCTGCTCTGCGCGTGCCTGCTCGCCACCGCCGGCGCGGCGCGGGCCGCTGCCGACGTCGCGGCCTCCGAGTACGACCTCAAGGCGGCGTTCCTCTACAACTTCACCAAGTTCGTGGACTGGCCCCCCTCGGCGTTCGCTGACGAGCACAGCCCGCTCAAGATCTGCGTGCTGGGGGAGGACCCCTTCGGCAAGACCCTGCGCGCGTTGATGGACGAGGAGGTGGGAGGGCGCCGGCTGCAGTTGTTGCGCCTCGACAATCTGAGCAACCCTGCGGCCTGCCACGTGCTCTTCGTCAGCCGCTCCGAGCGGGGCCGGCTGCCCCAGATCCTCGCCGGCGCGCGCGACGCTCCCGTGCTGACGGTGGCCGACACGCCGGGGTTCCTGGATCATGGCGGAATGATCAACTTCATCCTCGAAGGCTCCAAAGTCCGCTTCGACGTCAACCAGGAGGCGGCGGAGCGGGCGGGGATCAAGATCAGCTCCAAGCTGCTGGCGCTCGCCAAGCACGTCAAGGGCAGGCCCTGAGAGCGACCATGCCGCTGCGCAACGTCCCGATCCGTCAGAAGCTGATGCTGATCGCGCTGCTGACGACCGGCGGCACGCTGCTGCTCGCCGGCACGGCGCTGATCCTCTTCAACGCCGAGCGGTTCCGCCGGGAGATGGTGGTCGACCTGAGCACGCTGGCGGAGATCGTGGCCCAGAACAGCACCGCTGTCCTGAGCTTCAAGGACACGGTCGCCGGCACCGAGACGCTGCGTTCGTTGAGCGCCCGCAAGCCGATCGTCGCCGCCGGCCTCTACGGCAAGGACGGCCGGTTGTTGGCCCGCTACCAGCGCGATCCCGGGGTGGAGCTCCCGCCACGGCCCGCGGAGGACAGCGCTGACTTCGGGGATGACGGACTCGTCGTCTTCCACCCCGTGAAGCTCAAGGGTGAGAGGATCGGCACGGTCTACCTGCGCAGCGACCTCTCCGAGCTGACGAGCCGGATCGAGGTGCAGGCGCTCACCGTCGGCGCGGTCTTCCTCGCCTCCGGTCTCGCGGCCCTGTTCCTCTCCTCGCGCCTTCAGCGGCTCGTCTCCGGGCCGATCCTGGACCTCTCGGAGACGGCACGGGCGGTCTCGGAGAATCAGGATTACTCGCTGCGCGCCGAGAAGCGGGGCCGCGACGAGCTGGGCCAGCTCGTGGACGCCTTCAACCAGATGCTGGGCCAGATCCAGCAGCGCGACTCCGCGCTCCAGGAGGCCAAGGAGGAGCTGGAGCGGCGGGTCGACGAGCGCACGCGCGAGCTGGCGCGGCGCAACGAGGAGCTCCACCAGAGCAACAAGGAGCTGGACGACTTCGCCTACATCGCCTCCCACGACCTCAAGGAGCCGCTGCGCGGCATCCACAACTTCTCGAACTTCCTGCTCGAGGACTACGCCGACAAGCTCGACGGCGAGGGGCGCTCCAAGCTGGAGACGCTGATGCGGCTGACCCGCCGCATGGAGGTCCTCATCGACTCCCTCCTCCAGTTCTCCCGCCTCGGCCGGGTCGACCTGGCCATGGACCGGGTGGACTTGAACGAGATCGTCGCCGGGGTGCTGGACTCCCTCGCCATCACCCTCCAGGAAGAGAAGGTCGAGGTCCGCATCCCCAGGCCGCTGCCCAAGGTGCGCGCCGACCGGGCGCGGGTGGGGGAGATCTTCTCTAACCTCATCGTCAACGCCGTGAGGTACAACGACAAGCCGCAGAAGCGGGTGGAGATCGGAGTGACGAACGGCTCCCGGCCGCCCGTCTTCTACGTCCGCGACAACGGCATCGGCATCCCGGAGAAGCACCACGACGCCGTGTTCCGCATCTTCAAGCGCCTGCATGGCCGCGACAAGTTCGGCGGCGGCACCGGCGCCGGGCTGACCATTGTCAAAAAAATCGTAGAGCGACATCATGGCAGGATCTGGCTCGAATCGCCCCCCGGCGAGGGGACGACGTTCTATTTCACGCTGCAAGAGGAGACGTAAGTGCCTGAAATGCTCAGCCAGCCCATCCTGCTCGTGGAGGACAGCCCCGAGGACTATGAGACCACCGAACGCGCCTTCCGCAAGTCAGGGCTCAAGAACCCGATCTACCGCTGCGCCGACGGCGACGAGGCGCTCGACTTCCTCTACCGGCGGGGCCGCTTCTCCGACCCGCAGAAGGCCCCCCGGCCGGGCGTCATCCTGCTCGACCTCAACCTGCCCGGCACGGATGGCCGGGAGGTGCTCTCCGAGATCAAGAACGATCCCGCTCTCAAGCAGATCCCGGTCATCGTGCTCACCACTTCCAAGGACGACCGCGACGTCGAGGTGTGCTACCGCTGCGGCGCCAACAGCTACATCCAGAAGCCGGTGGACCTCGACGGTTTCATGCAGGCCATCGAGCGCCTCAACGGCTACTGGTTCGAAGTCGTCATCCTCCCGAGGGTGCCCTGAGACCATGAGGCCCGCATGAGCTCCGACTCGCAGTGCCGCATCCTGATCGTCGACGACAGCCCGGAGGACCGGGAGGTCTACAAGCGCATGCTGGCGCAGGACCGCGAGCACTCCTACGAGTTCCTGGAGGCCGACCTGGGCGAGGAGGGGCTGCGGATGGCGCAGGAGGAGAGGCCCGACTGCCTGCTCCTCGACTACAAGCTGCCGGACGTGGACGGCCTGGAATTCCTCTCCCGGCTTACCGACCAGAAGCTGCTGCCAGTCATCGTCCTCACCGGCCAGGGCAACGAGGCGGTGGCCGTGGAGGCGATGAAGGGCGGCGCCCAGGACTACCTGCTCAAGGGCGCCGTCGTCCGCGACCGCCTGCAGCACGCGGTGCACAACGCCATCGAGAAGGTGGCCCTGCGCCGCAAGGTGGAGGAGCGCACGGCCGAGCTGGCGCGCGCCAACGCGGCGCTGCAGACCACGTACGACGAGCTGGAGGTGCTGGTGGAGCGTCGCACCGCCGAGCTGTCGGTGGCGAACCAAGAGCTGAAGAAGGAGATCCGGGTGCGCGAGTGGGCGGAGCAGGAGCGCGCCCGGCTGCTCGTCATGGAGCAGGCGGCGCGCAAGCACGCCGAGGAGGCCAACCGCATCAAGGACGAGTTCCTGGCCACCCTCTCCCACGAGCTGCGCACGCCGCTCAACGCCATCCTCGGCTGGGTGCAGGTGCTGCGCACGGGCAAGCTGGACGAGGCGGCCAGCGCCCGCGCCCTGGAGACCATCGAGCGCAACTCCCGCGCCCAGGCCCAGCTCATCGCCGACCTGCTGGACGTCTCGCGCATCATCACCGGCAAGCTGCGTCTCGACTTCAGGCCCGTGGAGCTGTCGCGCATCATCGACGCCGCCCTCGACAGCGTGCGGCCGGCGGCGGACGCCAAGGCGATCCGGCTCGCCGTCTCCCTGGCGCCGCTCGCGAGCCCCGTCCTGGGCGACAGCGACCGGCTGCAACAGGTGATCTGGAACCTGCTCTCCAATGCCATCAAGTTCACCCCCCGCGAAGGCCGGGTGGAGGTCCGCCTCTGGGAGTCGCGGCCCAACGCCGTCATCCAGGTGAGCGATTCGGGGATCGGCATCCGCCCCGACTTCCTCCCCTATGTCTTCGACCGCTTCCGGCAGGCCGAGAGCACCCTCACCCGCTCCCACGGCGGCCTCGGGCTGGGGCTCTCCATCGTCCGCCACCTGGTGGAGCTGCACGGCGGCACGGTGGATGTGGACAGCGCCGGCGAGGGACAGGGTGCCATCTTCCGAGTGAGCATCCCCTTGCGCGCCACGGCGACGGACGAGCGCCAGATCGACCAGCAGTTCGGACCCTCGGCGCAGCGCGTCTGGAACCTGCCCGGCCTGCTCAAGGACCTGCGTGTGCTGGTGCTGGAGGACGAGGCCGACACCCGCGACCTGCTGGTGCTGGCCCTCGAGCAGTGCGGCGCCGAGGTGTCCGCCTTCGCTACGGTGCCTGAGGCCCTGGCCGCGTTCGACGCCGCAGTGCCGGACGTCCTGGTCTCCGACATCGGCGTGCCGTTCGAGGACGGCTACTCGTTCATCCGCAAGGTGCGCGCCCGCGAGCCCGGCCACGGTCGCGACGTCCCCGCCGCGGCGCTCACCGCCTACGCGCGATCCGAGGACCGGGAGCGCGCCCTGGAGGCCGGCTTCCAGACCCACCTCGCCAAGCCCGTCGATCCCTCCGAGCTGGTCGCCGCCGTGGCGCGGCTGGCGGGGCGGTGAGGGGTGCTATTTCAAGATTCTAGAGGCTTCGGCAGATAAACGACCCCAGGCAAGTCTTCAAAGTCGTCGTCGCTGGTGAACAGAACGAGGTCGCGGAGGCGTGCCGTGGCATACACCATGGCGTCGGCCATGGCCAGGCGATGCTCCAAGCTCAGATCGGCGGCCGTCAATGCAATCGTATCCGTGAGGACGACGATCTGTGTTTTCTTCAGTTGCGCCGCTGCGACGAGAGCCTCATCCTCTCCCCGTTCCCGCTTGATTCGCTTGTAGACCTCGTAGAGGACGATCGTGGGCGTCAGGATTTGAGAGAGATCGCTCAGATGCTCTGCGTAATTCTCCGCGAGAGGGCCATCCGTAAAGAACTCCAGCCATCCCGAGGAGTCGATCACCTTCAAAAACGATCCTCCTTGTCCCGGATTCCCTCGATGTTCATTCCCTTGAGGAAGCCACGCAGAGCCGAGAGAGGCCGGTCCGGCACAAGGGTGATTACGCCATTCCTGGCGAAGACCTGGACCTTCTGGCCACTCACCAGTGAGACCTCGCGCCGGATCTCCTCCGGAATCTCAACCTGGTAGTCCTTGGACACTATCGCTTGAGCCATGGATCGTCTCCCGATTCCCAAGATCATACTACGGTTACGCTTGACGGTTACCCCACCCCTTCACCCCGTGTTCGCGCTGCCTTCACTTCCCTCCCGGCGTCACCGCATAGTCCGCGAATTCGCTGATGCTGTCGGTCTTCGACCAGACGCCGACTTTCCCCGAGACCGGGGCGGCGAGGGTGTAGTCGAGGAGCTTCTCGCCGTCGAGCCAGCCTTCGAGCTGCGTGCCGTGGACCACGATCCTGATCGCGTGCCACTCCTTGTAGGGGATGTGGACCTCCTTGACCCCCTTCTTGACGAAGCTCCGCTTCCCCTTGTCGAAGGTCCACAACACCAGGTTGTCCTCCTTGCCGTTGAAACGGACGGTCAGGTAATCGCCGTTCGGCTTGAGGTTGAAGAGGATGCCGGCACACTGGTCGAGGACGCCGCCGAGGAGCTTGAAGCGCACCGCGATCTCGCCGTCGTGGAAATCGTCGACCTCCCTGGCCACGGCGTAGGGGAAGTAGGCGAACGCCTTCACGTTGTCGATGAACTCCTCGTGGCGCGAGCCGTAGATGGCGCGCGCCTTGTCCGCCAGCCCGCCGGCCGGCTGCCCTTTCTTCCACTGCCGGCCGTCCACCAGCAGGGCCTTCTTGCCGTCGTCCGTGACGATCGACCAGTCGCCGACGACGGCGAGGAAGCGCGACGGCTCGCCGCCGGCTTTTTCGCCCGCCAAGTCCACGCGCACCGTGGCGGGCGGCTTGGGCCTTGTCTGGGCAGTCTGGGCCGTCTGGGCGGCGAGCGAAGACGTCCCGGTGAGGGAAAGGATCAGAACGGGAACGATCAGACGAGATTTCTGCATGACGATCTCCAGCGGCCGCGCGAGGCGGCGAAAGCCAGGCCCACGGCGAGCGGCCAGGCGATGTAGAACAGGGGCGCCGCGCCCCGCGGGGACGCGGCCAGTGGATAGCCGGGATACGACGGTCCGGACGCGGGCGCCGGCGCCGGCATGCCGGCGAGCTCGTAGATTTTCGCCAGGACGATCGGCTCGGCCGTCGACCGCAGCAGGGCTCGCCGCGGCCCCACGGCGTACCAGACCTCGCCATAGCTCTCCTGACTCTCGAAGAGGCCCGAGCGGCTCTGCGCCGCGTAGGTGACGGCGAAGTCCGGCAGCACCCGGCGCAGCTTGGCGAGGACGTTCGTCTCGAGGTCGGTCCGCTTCGGGTCCTCGGGCGCGAGATGGACGGTGACGCGGACCGGCTGCCGGAGGGTCCGCAGGGCCGCCTCGTCGGCGCGCGGAAACGAATTGCGCCGGTCCTCGGCCAGGTCCCACCCTCGCCGCCACGACGCGGCGAGCCCCGCACAGCCCAGGGTGAGCAGGACGAGGACCGCCGAGCCCACGACGCGCGACGACACGGTGCGGAACGGGTCGAGCCACAGCCCCGCGAAGGCGAACCCGGCCAGGCTCGCGAGGATCATGACGGTCACCGTTGCCAGGCGCAGCTCGCCATGCTCGAACGTGCGCAGCGCCGCCTCGGGTGTGAAGGGAGCGAGGCGGGCGAGCAGCCCCTCGCGGCCTTCGGCCACGAAGGCGAGCGCCCAGGTGCCCACCGTGAAGCCGAGGGTCACGATGGCGGCGCTCGCGCTGCCGCGGCAGACCGCGCCGGCGGCCACGGCGACCCCGATCGTCAGCAGGGCCTGGAGGAGATGGCCGAGGACGACGTTGGCGGTCTCGCCGCCGTCGAGATGGCCGCCGTAGCAGCGCCAGAGGAAGAGGGCGAGGAGACCCGGAATCCAGACCACGAGCCAGCCGAGCAGCAGCACGCCCGCCTTGGCGGCGAGCCGCACGGCGAGACCGGACGGAGTCTGTGCCAGGAGCTTGCCGGCGCCGCTCTCCCGCTCCGTGGCGACCAGACGGATGGCGACGAAGGGCAGGAGGAAGGTCGCCACCAGAGCGTAGGCGCCCAGCGTCGGTACCACGAGGCCGTCGAGCGGGCTTAAAGCTTGAGCCAGCGCCGCCGGTCCGCCGGTTCCGCCGCTGACTTCGGCGTAGGTATTGACCGCAGTGATGAAGGCCTGCCCCACGAGCGGGCCGGTCAAGGCGAGCAGCAGCCACCAGGCGCGGGACGCCAGCAGCTCCCGCCATTCCAGGCCGGCGAGGGCGACGAGAGCAGAGGCCCTACGTGAGCGCGAGGAACACCTCCTCGACTCCGCCTTCGGGGGCTCCGGCCCGCTCACGGAGCTGGGGGAGCGTCCCCTCGCCCGCCACCCTGCCGGCCGCGAGCAGCACGAAACGATCACAGGCGCGGCCGGCGTCGGTGAGTTGATGGATGGAGAGGAAGAGTGTACGGCCGCGCGCCGCCTCGTCGCGGAGGATCGTGGTCGCCTCCCGCGTCTGCCGCAGGTCGAGGCCGTCGAACGGCTCGTCGAGCATCAGCAGGGGTTGCGGCGCGAGGAGGCCGAGAGCGATGAGGAACCGCTTGCGCTCCCCCTTGGAGAGCGAGCCCACAGGCGCGCCGAGCAGGGTGCGGAGCTGCAGCGCGCCGGCGATGGCGGCCACCCGCTCCGCCGCCACGCCCCAGAGGTCACGGAAGAAGAGGAGGACGCGGCAGACGGGCTGGTCCGGCCACGGCGCGATGCCGTCAGGTACGTAGAACAGGGCCCCGCTCCGCTCGGCCGGCGAGAGCGCGCGGCCGGTCGGGCCGCGGACCTCGCCGGCATCGGCGGGGAGCACGCCGGCGAGGCATTCGAAGAGCGTCGTCTTGCCCGCGCCGTTCGGGCCAATGAGGCCGAGCACCTCGCCCGGCCGCACGGTGAAGCTCACCCCGTCGAGCACCCGGCGCGGGCCGTAGCTCTTGGTGATCTCCCGCGCGGCGAGGAGGGTCTCGGACATCTAGAACCGCAGCCGCGCCTGGAACTGCCACTGGCGCCCCGGATCGGTGTTGGCGAGGCCGCCGAGCGGCTGGCCGAAGGTCGCCAGCGGCTTGCCCGTGGGGTCGTTGCCGAAGACGCCGTTGAAGCCCACCACGTTCTGATGATTGGTGACGTTGAAGACCTCGGCGCGCAGCCCGAGCCGGCCGAAGCCGAGGGGAAAGTCACGCTCCAGGAACAGGGTGAGCTGATAGAGGTCGTCGCCGCGCCCGGCGTTGCGGCCGATCACGTGCCCATTGATCACCGGGCGGTCCGTGTTCGCGCCGTCGCCGTTGTTGTCGACGCCGGTCGTGATGTTGAACGGGCGGCCGGTGCCGTACTCGGCGACGCCGCCGAAGCGCAGCTCCAGCGGCAGGCCCACCCAGCCGCTCAGAACTCCCCGGTGGCGCTGGTCGAGCAGGCTGTCGGCCCACTCCTTGTCGAGCTGGTGCACGTCGTTGGGATCGCCGCCCGGCGCATCGGCCTCGACGTCGTTGCGGGTGTGCGACCAGGTGTAGCTCAGGAGCATCTGGCCGCGGGCCGCGAAGTCCTTGCGCAGGTTGAGCTGCAAACCGTCGTACTTGCTTTCGCCGTCGTTGACCGTCACCAGGATGCGGCGGTAGCCGTTGGGGAGAGGAACGATGGGACGGGTGGCGTCGGCCACGGCCGCCGGCCGGGTCTGCCCCGGGGCGGTGCGGACGAATTCCGACGGCGCGTTGAGGTCGAGGTTGCGCGGGATGTCCGTGGTCCGGGCGTGCACGCCGTCGAGGCTCAGGAACCAGTGCACCCCGATCTCGCGCTCGGCGCCGAGCGTCGTCTGAACCGTGCGCGGATTGACGAAGCTATTGGGATAGCCGGGGAGCTTCGAAACGTTGAAAAACTGATTGTAGAACCCGGCGCGCCCCGGCCGCACCGTGATGTCGCGCGGCGGCAGCACCGCCCCCGGCGGAAAGGCGGGCAGCGGGGCGAGCGAGGTGGGGAAGCCGAGCTGACCCGGCGCCGCGCTGAAGGTGAAGAACCCCGTCGGGCCGGCGAGCTCCCAACCGGCGTCGATGTTGGCCTGGACCTCCGAATAATAAACCCCGTAGCCGCCGCGGATGATCGTGCGCGGATCGTTGCCGGGGTTCCAGGCGAAGCCGAGCCGCGGTGCGACGTTGTTCGTATCGTCGGTCAGGCTCTGCCGGTCATAGCGCGCGCCGAGGTTGAGGACGAGGTTGCTGCGCAGGCGGTAATCGTCCTGAGCGAAGAGCGACCAGAGGTTCTCGCCCACCGAATAGTGGACGTTGCCGAACCCTTGAGTGAACCGCTGCACGTCGTTGATCGTGAGCTGCGAGGTGGGGATGGCGGCGGAGATCCCCGGCTTGAAGGTGAACTGGCCGAGGACGAACGGGGCGCCGAACTCCTGGCCGTTGCCGCCCGAGCGGGAGTGCTCGTAATCGCCGCCCACTTTGAGCAGGTGGCTGCCCAGCGACAGGGAGACCGTGTCGGCGAGCTGCTCCTGGCGATTGGTGAGCGCCGCGAAACGCGACTCCCCCTCGGTCGAAACGCCGGTGCGGACGAACTGGGTGGACGGGCTCAAGGGAGTGAACTGGGTGATGGGGTCCCCGTCCTGCCAGACCAGCCGCGCGTCGTTGAAGGCGTTGGCGCCGAGCACGGCGGTGTCGCCGAGCTGTGCCGCCTGGGTGTTGCGGCGAAACGTCCGGCCGGCGCTCGGCAGCGTATTGCCGCCCACCACGTCCTGGGGGTTGGTGTCGGTGAAATGATCGAGGGAGAAACGGGCGAACAGATGGTGCTGCGCGTTGAGGTCCAGGTCGGCGCGGCCGAAGAACAGCTTCTGCTTGTAATTTCCCGTGAACACGCCGGGCGCCAGCGGCGAGGTGATGATGGAGTCGCGATCCTGATCGTTGTACTCGCCGGCGATGGACCAGTAGGCGTGGTCGCGCACGATGGGACCGGCGAAGGCGCCGCTCCCCTGTTTGAGCTCGTCGTGGGATTTCTGTTTCGTCACCGGCGCGTCCGACTGCAGCCCGCCGGGCCGGGAGAGGGCCACGAGATCGCCATGGACGTCGTTGGTGCCCGTGCGGGTCACGAGGTTGATGGCGCCGCCGGCGCTGCGCCCATACTCGGCCGAGAAGCTGTTGGTGAGGACGGTGAATTCCTGGATGGCGGCGAGAGGGAGGGCGGTGAAGATCGTCTGCCGGCCCCAGGCGTCGTCCGCCGTGCTGCCGTCGACCGTAAAGGTCTGCTGCCGCCGGCCGCCGCCGTCGATGACGAACAGGGTCTCGCCGAGGAACAGGTCGCCGGTGCCGCGCGCCGAGCGCACCGCCGAGTTGAGCAGCGGCAGCGAGGTGACCTTGCGGCCCAGGATCGGCGTCTCCTCAATCTTCTGGGCGTCGAAGCGGTTGCCGAGCTGCGGCGAGTCGGACTGCACCCCTTCCGCCGTGCCATAGACGGTGATGGCTTCTTCCACTGCGGCGGGATTGAGCACGACATCGATGGCCGCCGTCTGGCCGCCGCGGAGCTGGATTCCCGCCCGCTCCTGGGGCGCGAGCCTTTCGTGCGCGACGCGGATGCGCCAGGTCCCCGTCAGCGGCAGCTCGGGGATCGTGTAGAGGCCCTGAGCGTCGGTGCGCGCCGTGCGCGAGAAGCCTGTGGCCAGGTTGCTGACCGTGACCTCCGCCCCAGCCACGGGCGCGCCTGCCTGGTCGCGGACCTGGCCGCGGATCGCCCCGATGCCGGGCGTCTGCGCCTGAGCGGCGGCGAGCAGGAGTAAAAAGAGAGCACAGAAGACAAATCCCGAATGAACGGTCTTGAAAACGGACATGGGGAAAACTCCTCCTTCGCAAGGCATTGAACGATCGGGCTGCCAGCCAAGGAGGCGAGGCGGCCCCGCGATGACCAGGCGAGAAGCGCGCCCGCTCTATTCGTTCTGTCGCTGAGTGAGGAGGAGGATGTCGAGACCGAGGGAGGGGCCGGTCCCGGCGCGCGACAACGCCGCACGGCCGGCGGACGGGCCTGCGGCCACGCGGGTGACGGGAAGGCGACCGGGAGGCTGTGGCGGGGCCGGCCCGGAGACGAGCACGGCGGCCTCGCCGTGCGTCGCGGTCAGATCGGGCCGCGCCTGGAGGCCGGGCCGCTCGGCCGCGACCACCTGACGCAGCCCACCGCCGCGGCGCGAGCCCTCCACCCAGGCGACGACCCCGGCCTGTCCGGGGAGGGCCGGCTCGCCCACGGTGAAGGCCCGGTGGGACGTCTCCCAAACCGGGAGCGCGAGCGGAGGAGCCGTGATCTCGAACCGCTCCGGCAACTCGACGACGGTCTCCCGGCGCTCATCGCCGAAGCGCAGAAGGATGCGGGCATTCGTCGTGGGGACGGCAGGGACCTGAAACCGGATCCGTCGCAGGTCCTGGTCCAGGTGCGGCGTGATCCGCACCGGATAGGTCGCGCCGCCGTCGAGGCTGAGGAACGCCTCCCACTCCTCGATCCCTGGGAGGCGGGCGAAGCGCGCCAGCGGTGCCCACTCCAATTCGGCCGTGGAGCCGGCGGCGAAGGTGGCTCCCGCCCGCGGCGCCACGAGCCGGACAGGCGCGTCCGCCTCCCGCGCCAAGCCCGCAGAGGCGAGCGCGAGGAAGCCCAGGACGAGCCAGGCCAGGACGGGGAGGGGGCGAGAGGAGCGCATAAGACCGGTCACAACTATAGAGGGTGTTCGGCGCGTGCCGCAAGGAGATGCGGAGTGGGAGCCACCAGACGCTTAGACTCTTTGCAGTCGTTTGACAGCCGTTGGGGAGGGGCGTACGCTCCCCGTCGGGCAGGAAGCGTGGTCCCCGCGCTCTTCACGCAGCGCGCGCCCCAACAAGACGCGTGACAGGCTGATGTCTACGGTTGACTGCTCTAAGCTACCTTCCAGCCGGCGTGGCTCGTCGTGCATGCTATTCCGAAACAGGACCGTTTTAAATCGCTGGACCAACTAAAACGAACTACTATCGCCGGGCCGTCCGCCACACCTGGCGGAGAAAGTCCGCCGCATGCTGGTGGCGGCTGGCTGAGTCGTATCCTCCGAAACTCCGAAGCCAGGCAGCGCTCAGAAGCTGACGCGCACCCCCAGCCGCAATGATCGCGGCGGCGTCCGCAGCACCGGTTTCAGGTAGCCCGGATTGACCGGCGTGGGGGAGGAGTTGTCCGCCTCCTGAAATCCCCAGCGCTCGTCCAGCAGGACGGGCCGCTGGGCGTTCAGCAGGTTGAAGACGTCGAAAAGGAAGTTCACTCTCGCCGGTCCCACGGTCAGGGGGTAGCCGAGGTGGAGGTCCAGGTCGTAGTCGTCCGGCGTCCGTCCCTCGGCGCCGCGCTCGGTGAGGAAGAACTCGTAGCGGGCGTAGATGTCCGAGTAGCCGTAGCGCGTCAGCGGCGTGCCCGTCCGGTAGTAGCTCGAGAGGCCCACCGACACCTTCCAGGGGGTCTCATAGATCCCCGAGAGCTTGAACTGGTGCCGGCGATCGTTCGACAAGGGCCCTTTGTTGGTGATCCTGGAGAGGTCGCTGCCATTGGTGAAGAAGTCGTAGTAGTCGTAGGCGGCCGAGATGTTGGGATCGGCGCCGACGTTGGTGAACGGTGAATAAAGGCCGTCGAAGTTGCCGTCCAGCTTGGAATAGACGTAGGAGGCGAGGGCCTGCCAGTGGTTCGAGAAGCGCTTGGTGGCGTCGAGCTCGACGCCTTTGTAGATGCGCTTCGGCGCCGGCGCCGGGAAGGTCTGCGAGTAGTCGAGGGTGAAGACCCGCTGCATGATGCCGCGCCCCGGGTTGCCGATGCAGTAGGTGCCGTCGCTGCGGCAGAGGAAGTCCTCGATCACCTCGCCGTAGTTGCGATAGATCCCCTTGATCCCCAGCGCCAGGTCGGGGCGGACCTCGCGATCGTAGCCGAGGATGTACTCGTTGATGTACTGGTTGCGCAGGTTGGGGTCCGCGGGCTCGGTGAAGCCGCCGAAGATGGCCGAGGTCAGGCCGATGTCACTCTCGGCGCCCGGGTCCGGAGCGGTGCTGGTGGGGCTGTAGTTGAAGATGCGCGCCTGCCGCTCGAAGGAGAAGGAGCGGATCACCAGGTCCATGGGGATCTGCTCGTAATATCGCCCGTAGGAGAGGTAGAGCTTCGAACGGCCCCCCTTGCCAGAATTCCCGCCCGGGTCCCAGATGAGGCCGAAGCGCGGCGCGAAATCCTTCTTGAGATCGATCTGCTGGGTGCCCTGGGCGTCGATGATCTGCTGGCGGTCCCAGCGCACGCCGAGGTTGAGCGTCAGGTTCGGCAGCACGCTCCAGCGATCCTGGAGATAAGCCGTCGAGTTCTTGTGCTGGGGCGCGGCGGTGAGCTGGGAGACCGGGGCGCTGGCGACCGTCGCCGTGGGCGTCGTCCAGTAGAAGTGGCTGTAGACCGGCTTGCCCGGGTTGACGGCATTCCCGAAGACGTCGATCTGCTCGCCGCCGGTGAAGCGGCGCACCACGTCCGCCGATTCTTTCTCGTACTCGAGCCCGAGCTTGATCTCGTGCTTCGGGAGGTAGCGGGTCACTGAGCCGCCCGTGAAGTCGCGCTTGAAGGTCTTGGTCTGGAGCAGCCCGAAGCCGCCGGTCTGGAAGAAATTGTCGTCCACGGAGCGGAACTGGATGACGTCGCCGGCGGCGCTCGCCGGTCCCACCGAGTTCTCCTCGCGGTGCTGGGCCACCTGCCCCGCCAGCAGCCAGGAGGTGGCGAGGATCCCTTGATAGCGCAGGGCGTAGTCCTTGCCGCCGAAGCTGCGCAGGCCGTTGTAGGTGAGCGGATCGCCGTTGAGCGAATGCTGGGCGTCGTTGATGGCGCCGGTGTCGTCCCGCGGGTCCTGGAAGAAGATGCCGATGAGCGACTGGCTGCCGGTGAGGTTCCAGGTGAGCTTGCCCGAGCCCAGCTTGTGGTCGCTGTTCGACGTCACCGTCTGGCCGGCGAGCGGTCCGCCGGGCAGGGCGCTGTCGAGCTTGTTGGAAACCTTGTCGTAGGCGGCGAAGAACCAGAGCTTGTCGGTGACGATGCGGCCGCCGACGTCAATGCCGTAATCCTGCTGCCGGAAGCCGGCGGTGGTGCCGCCGGTCGACACCACGGGCTCGGCGTGGCTCTGCAGCGAGTCGTTGTCGAAGTAGCCGAAGACATCGCCGTGGAACTCGTTGCCGCCCGACTTGGTGATGACGTTGATGATGCCGCCGGTGGAGCGGCCGTACTCCGCTTCATAGCCTCCGGTCTTGACGTCGACTTCCTGGATGAACTCGAAGTTGAGCTGTTTGCCCTGGAAGCCGTACTCGACGCCGGTCGTGTTGACGCCGTCGATGAAGTACGAGTTCTCGGCCCCCGACGAACCGTAGACGGTGATCGTCGACTGATCCTTGTTGTCGGTATTGGCGTCGGTCGAGACCCCGGGGGTGATCTGCGCCACCGAGGAGTAGTTGCGGCCGGTGGGCAGGCTCTGGACCGTCCGCGCGTCCAGATTGGTGCCCAGGCTGGTGGAGGTCGTGTCGATGACCGGCGCCTCGCCGATGACCGTGATCTCCTCGGTCGCCCGCGGCTTGAGGACGGCGTCGAGAGTGATGTCGCGATCGAGCCCCACCGCGATCGCCGGCCGCGACTCCGGCCCGAACCCTTCGAGATGGAAGGTCACCGTGTACTGTCCCGGCGGCAGGAGATTCAGCCGATAGGCGCCCTTGCCGTCGGTCGTCGTGCTGCGGGCGCCCTGAAGCGCCGGTCCGGAAGCCTCGACCAGGACTCCCGGCAGCACGGCCCCGGACTCGTCGGTCGCCCGGCCGACGATGCTGCCGGTGGTCTG
>DATARR010000111.1:0-1921 GCA_036264085.1 Thermoanaerobaculia bacterium
TGTGTCGCCACGTTGCGCCACGAGCTGCCCAGGATGCTGCCCCGGGACGACGAGGCCGTGGCGCTCAGCCGCCAGGCCCTGCACTTCGGTGAGTTCTTCGAGCGGTACGGCATCGAGCCGCCGCATGCGCCCACTGCTTCCGGCCGGCTCCGGGCCCACCTGTGGGTCCATTGCCATCAGAAGGCGACCGGAGGTGGTGGCCCGGACCGCCGGCTGCTGGAGGCGATGGGGGCCGAGGTTGTCGCACTGCCCGGAACGTGCTGCGGATTGGCCGGCTCCTGGGGCATGGAGGCCGCGCACCACGACCTCTCGCTGGCCATCGGGGAGCGCGACCTGCTGCCTGCGGTGCGGGGGGTGGAGCCCGGGGATGTCGTTGTGGCGAACGGCTTCTCGTGCCGGATGCAGATCGCCCACGCGACGGGACGGCGGGCGCTGCACCTCGCCGAGGTGATGGCGACGGCCCACCAGCGGACCGGGTGAGCTTCCCTTCGGCCTGAGTCGCGAGCTCCTACGTCGCGTTTTCGCGTGCGGGAGCCTCGACCCCGCCGTCGGAGTTGTCGCCAGCTCGCCGCTTGTCGTTGTGCGTGGTGCTCTCCAGGTCCTCGAGGCCGACGGCGAGGCGCAACTCCTTGATGTCCTCGCGCATCTCCTCGTCGTCGAACCGCTCCGACCACCGCTCCATCAAGTCGGCCAGGCCGTCGGCGATGGCGTTCAGCTTGTGCTGGGTGGCCTGGTCCTCCCTGGTCTGGCTGTTCTGCAGCAGGGCCACCATGAGGAAGGTGACGATGGTGGTCGTCGTGTTGATCTCGAGCTGGAACTGCGCGTCGAGGAAGGTCTTCGGGTCGCCCTTGATCAGGATCGTGATGAAGCCCTGGAGAAGCCAGAGCGCCACCAGCAGGACACAGAAGGCGAAGAATGGGGCGCGGCTGGCAAAGAGGGCGGCCCGTCCGGCGAAGCGGTCGAAGAAGCCGATCCGGCTGCTCACGTCGCTTGGCATCAAGAGCTGCGAACTCTTCCGCACGACCAGGAAGGTTTCCAGGAACTTCAATGTTCAAACACCCCAGGCCAGCAGAGGTGACCTTCGTCCCAGGTTCTGGGGTAGACCCAAACGGGTAGACCAAAAGTGGGGAAAGACTCCCCATCAGTTCCTCGAATAGCTCATCGACTCGGCTCATCAAGGAGGTGGAGGGCGTGTCCACGAATCCAGAACTCGAAGCGCAGCTCAGCTCCCATATGGACGAGCTCCGAGAAGCTGGCGCCGGCAGCGAGGCAGAGCGCCTGGCGGAGATCCTCGAGAATCCGGACGCCGCGCTACCGGCCGGAGGGGCAACGGTCGAGGTATCCGAAGCCGCCCAGGAGCGCACGGATGAGGTCATCGCCAAGGCGGAAGAGGCACGGGCGGCATTCGCCAAGGCGGGAGGCATGGACGAGCTCGAGTCGTCCGGCGGGACTGGTTAGAGCGGGAACCGTGTCGGTGCTCGTGCCGTGGAGGATTCTCCTCGGTATTCGATGAAAATCCTCCACTAGAGAGGAGGGTCGGCCGAGGGGGCCAGCACCACGGCGGTCGAGGGCCCCAGGCTCCCGGAGTAGGGTTCGCCCTCCCCAGCCCCGTCGCTGGCGACCTCGACCCTCCAGGCGGAGGCGCCTCCCGGCGAGAACGCCACAGGCTCGTCGGAGAAGTTGACGGCCACCATTCGCCGATCTCCGGCGAAGCTCCGCTCATAGGCAAGGACTCCCGCAGGGCCGTCCAGCAGCTCGATGTCGCCGCGCACGAGGGCCTGCGAGGCACGGCGGGCGGCCAGCAGCCGGCGGTACAGGTGCAGGATGGACGAGCGGTCGAGTCGCTGCGCCTCGGCGTTGTTTGTCAGCGGGTCGGGAGGCCACGGCAGCCACGGGTCCGTGGTGGCCCATCCGTGGCTGG
>DATARR010000148.1:0-7894 GCA_036264085.1 Thermoanaerobaculia bacterium
ATGAAGACCGTCATTCTGGCACTCTGCGCCGCCTTTCTGGTCGCGGCCGTCCTGTTCGCGGACGGCAAGCCCAAGGCGGTCGTGGCCGAGCCGATCAAGGAAGCGGGGACCGTGCCCAAGGGGGAGAAGCTCACCTCCGACTTCGTGATCCGCAACGATGGCGACGCCGTCCTCGAGATCACGCAGGTGCAGCCGGCCTGCGGCTGCACGGTCGCCGAGTACGACAAGACCATCGCGCCGGGCAAGACCGGCAAGGTGCACGCGGTGGTGGACACCTCCACCTTCAACGGTCCCATCGCCAAGGGAGTCACCGTCTTCACCAACGATCCGGCCACGCCGCAGATCGAGCTGACCGTGCGCGCCACCGTGGAGCCCTACATCAACGTCAAGCCGGGCTATGCCCGCTACAACACGGTCCAGAGCGAGGCCCTGGAGGGCAACATCGTCCAGACCCTGTGGGCTCCGGACGGGACGTCCTTCGACGTCACCAGCGTGGACTCCCCCTGGCCGTACATGAAGGTCACCTTCCATGAAGCCAAGCCCGAGGAGCGCCTCCCCGACCTCAAAGGCAAGCAGTGGAAGATCGAGATGCACCTCTCGAACGACGCCAAAGTGGGGCCGCTGGCGGACTACGTCACCATCCACACCAGCCATCCGAAGCAGAAGATCGTGCAGATCCCGGTCTCGGGCTTCGTGCGGCCGGTGATGGCGGTCACGCCCCCGGTCGGCGACTATGGCCAGATCGAGCTCAAGGAGCCGCTCAAGAAGTCGCTCAGCGTCAAGAACTTCGCCACCGAGCCCATCAAGCTCACCAGCGTCGAGACCAGCCTGAAGGGGGTCGAGGCCAAGATCGAGCCGCTGCAGGAAGGGCGCGAGTACAACATCCGGGTGACGCTCAATCCGGCGCTCGGCAAGGGTCCCTTCAACGGCAAGCTGACCCTCCACACCGACAGCGCCAAGGTGCCGCAGCTCGAGGTGGAGCTCAAGGGCACGATCCTGTAGCTCCTTTCAATAAGTTTCTTTCAGTCGGTACTGCCCTTGCATCAGGTTCCGTTCGCCGGGAAATTGGCTGCTCCCGGCAGAACGGAACCGTTGTGCGCAGGCTCCCTGTCGCCTCTTCCGCCATCTCCTCCGTGGGCTACGACGAGCGGTCGTCGGTGCTGGAGGTGGAGTTCCGAAGCGGCGCCGTCTACGACTACTTCGACGTGCCGCCGAAGGTCTGGAAGGCCCTCCTGGGAGCGCCCTCGAAGGGGCGGTTCGTGACGCGGCGGATTCGCGACCGGTTTCCGTTCGTGCGGCGGTGAGCTCGGGAATCGCCGCGGGAGCTCTCATAAGTGATCAAGGATGTCGAAGACCAAGTCCTCAGCATTGAAGCCCGCCTCGATGGCTCCCATCACGCATACGGAAGCACCACCGAGATTGATCGCGTGGAACGCGCTCGCGCTGTAGCATGGGCCGCCACCGTTATGGCCTAGGGTCAGGCCCCACGGTGAATCCGGGTCGCCCATGAGACCAAGTCCATAGCTCGGCTTCCCGCGACGCGACGGGGAATCCCGCTCGGACGAAGCCGCCGAAGGATCCGTCGGAACCACGACCAACTCCGTCATCCGGGCGAGAGAATGCCGCGACAGCAACTCACCGCGAAAGAGAGCGGTCAACTCCACCAGTGTAGCACCCAGCCCCGGATCCCAGGGGGCGCCCCAGCCCGGTCGTGGTAGAGCAGAGCAGCCCATGCCCTCCCCTCTCGCGGCAGGCCGCCCATGGCCTCCCGCCCCCGCTACCGGTAAACTAGCGCACCTCGTGGCGGGCCCCGGCGCCCATGTCAGGCTGCGGGTGGAGAGGGTATGAGCAAGATCGAGGTCGGCATTCTGGGCGCCACCGGCACGGTGGGGCAGCGGTTCCTTCAGCTCCTGGAGAACCACCCGTGGTTCGAGGCGAAGTGGCTGGCGGCGAGCGACCGCAGCGCGGGCAAGGTCTATCGTGAGGCCACCGCCTGGCAGCTCGAAGGCCGGCCGCCGGCGGACGCCGCGGACCGCATCGTCGAGGAGTGCGTCCCCGGCAAGGGGCCGCGGCTGGTCTTCTCCTCCATGTCCGGCAGCCTGGCCGGCGAGATCGAGCAGGCCTTCGCCGCCGCCGGCCATGTCGTGGTCTCCAACTCCAGTCACTTCCGCATGGCCGCCGACGTCCCCCTCCTGGTGCCGGAGATCAATCCCGGTCACCTCGGGCTCCTCGCCGCCCAGCGCCGCGCGCGCGGCTGGGAGGGCGCCATCGTCACCAATCCCAACTGCGCCGCCGTCGTGCTGGTGATGCCGCTCGCGGCCCTCAAACCCTTCGGCCTCAAGCGGGTGATGGTCACCACCTTCCAGGCCGTCTCCGGCGCCGGCTACCCCGGCGTGCCGTCGCTCGACATCCTCGGCAACGTCATTCCCTACATCGGCGGGGACGAAGAGAAGAAGGTCGAGAGCGAGCCGCAGAAGATTCTCGGCGACCTGGAGGGGGATCATGTCCGGCCCCTCCCCTTCACCGTCAGCGCGAGCTGCAACCGGGTGCCCACGATCGACGGCCACCTGGTGACGGCGAGCGTCGAGCTGGAGCGCCGGGCGAGCCGCGAGGAGCTGCTGGCCGCCCTCGCCGCCTTCTCGGGCCTGCCCCAGGAGCGAGGGCTCCCCTCCGCGCCGCAACAGCCCATCCACCTCATGGACGCCCCGGACCGCCCGCAGACCCGCAAGGACGCCGGTCTCGAACGGGGCATGGGCACCGCCGTCGGCCGCTTCCGCGAGTGCAACGTCCTGCACTGGAAGTTCGCCGCCCTCTCGCACAACGTCCTGCGCGGCGCCGCCGGCGCCGCCGTGCTCAACGCCGAGCTGATGAAGAGTGAGGGGTTGATTTAGGAATGGACGCCGCGGTCTCACCGGGGGAGTCCCCACCATGATCGTCATGAAGTTCGGCGGCAGCTCGGTCGACACCGCCGAGGCGATCGAGCGGGTCGAGGGGATCGTCTGCGGCCGGCTGGACCGCCGGCCCGTGGTGGTGGTGTCGGCCATGGCCAAGACCACCCGCGACCTCCTGGAGAGCGCCGCCGCTGCCGCCGCCGGCGAGGAGACCCAAGTCCACTCCCTCTTCGACCAGATCGAGCTCTATCACCGGCGCGAGGCCTACGCCGTGGTGCCTCCCGCCGGCCGGCCGGCGCTCGACGCCAGGCTCGATCCCTGGTTCAACGAGCTGCGCACGCGCCTCGACGAGATCCTGGCCGCCCGCTCCCTCACGCCCCGCGCGGCCGACGCCGTGGCCGGTTACGGCGAGCTGCTGGCGAGCGCCATCCTCTCCTTCGCCCTCTCGCACGCCGGCGTCGACTCCTCCTGGGTCGACTGCCGGCGGGTGATGGTGACCGACGACGACTTCACCCGCGCCCGGCCGCTGTACGGCCCCACGGACGCCCGGCTGCGCTCCGCCCTCCTTCCCCTGCTGCGCCAGGGCACGGTGCCGGTGGTGGGCGGCTACGTCGGCGCCACGGTCCAGGGGACGACCACCACCCTCGGCAAAGAGGGATCGGACTTCTCGGCCGCCATCGTCGGCGCCGCCCTGAGCGCCGAGGAGGTCCAGATCTGGACCGACGTCGACGGCATGCGCACGGCCGACCCGCGCCTCTACCCGGGAGCCCGGCGGGTGCGCACCCTCTCCTTCGCCGAGGCCCTGGAGCTCTCGTGCTCGGGCGCCAAGAAGCCCCACCACGGCACCCTGGGACCGGCGAGCCGGGCAGGCGTCCCCATCCGCATCCTCGACTCCCGCCACCCCGAAGCCGAGGGCACGGTCATCGGCTGCCGCAATCCGGCCGCGCCGCCGGTCGTCAAGTCCATCGCCTGCCGCTCCAACGCCCACCTGATCTCCGCCCGCGCCACTCAAGGCCACGCCGGCGACGGCCTGCTGGCGAGCCTCGGCGAGGTCTGTGAGCGCTTCCGCCCCGCGCTCCTGGTGCTCGACGGCCAGGGCGGCCTCGCCGATCTCGCCCTGGATCGCGAGGACCGGCTCTCCGAAGTCCACTCGGCGCTCCTCGCCGCCGTGGGACAATCGGCCGAGATGTGGATCACCCGCGGCCGGTGCGTCGTCTCCCTGGTCTCTGAGGACCTCGCCACCAGCCCGGAGCTGGTGGAGCGGGTCCTGGCCGCGGGCCGCGACTGCGAGCCGCGGCTCGTCCTCCAGGGCGTGGCCGCGCCCACCGTCCGCCTGCTGGCCGACGAGGAGCAGCTCCCGGACCTGGTGGCGGCTCTCCACGAGGAGCTGCTCCCCGGCGGAGTCGAGGAGGTGGTGGAATGAGTGGCATGAATCGTCTCGCTCTGATCGGCTACGGCAAGATGGGCAGGCTCCTGGAGCAGCTCGCCCCGGCCCACGGCTTCGAGGTCGCCTTGCGGCTGACCGGCGCGGACAACCCCGGCGGCGCCGGGATTACTGCTGATCGCTTCCAGGGGATCGACGTCGCCATCGACTTCTCGACCGCCGCCGCCGTGCCCGTCAACGCGGAGCGGATCGCGGCGCTGGGCGTCCCCCTCGTCGTGGGCACCACCGGCTGGGGCCCGCACCTGTCCGCGGTGCGCGAAGCGGTGGAGCGCCATCACGGCGGCCTCCTCTACGGTGCCAACTTCTCGGTGGGCGTACAGGTCTTCTACCGTCTCGCCGCGGCCGCGGCCGGCCTGCTGGCCGAGGAGGACGCCTATGAGGCCTGGGCCTACGAGATCCACCACAGCAGGAAGAAGGACGCGCCCTCCGGCACCCTCCTCCAGATCAAGAAGGTCATGGAGGAGGCGGGCTACAACCGCCCGATCGACGTCGCCAGCAACCGCGCGGGATCGATCCCCGGCAGCCATCAGATCGGCTTCGATTCCGAGGCGGACACGATCGTCCTGGAGCACCGGGCGCGCAGCCGGGCCGGCTTCGCCCACGGCGCCCTGCGCGCCGCCCGCTGGCTGATCGGCCGCCAGGGTTTTTACGAATTCAGTCAGGTCTGGGAAGAGATCGTCCGCGAGCGGGCTTAGAATGAGCACTGCGCGCTCCAACCCCTTCTTCGCAGCGCGCCTGGAGACAACCATGTTTCAAGGATGCGGCACCGCGTTGGTCACCCCGTTCCGTTCCGATCTCTCGCTCGACGAGGAGGGACTGCGCCGCCTGGTGCGCCGCCAGATCGAGGGGGGGATCCACTTCCTCGTCCCCTGCGGCACGACGGGAGAGAACCCTACCCTCTCCCGCGAGGAGCACCTGCGGGTGGTCGAGATCACCCTGGAGGAGGCCAAGGGCAAGACCCCCGTGCTCGCCGGCTGCGGCGGCAACGACACCCGCGAGGTCGTGGAGCTGGCCCGCGACCTCGAGGGCCTGGGGTCGGACGGCCTGCTGGTCGTCACCCCCTTCTACAACAAGCCCACGCCCGAGGGGCTCTTCCAGCACTACCGCGAGGTCGCCCGCGCCACGCGCCTCCCCATCGTCGTCTACAACGTCCCCGGCCGCACCGGCACCAACGTCGATCCGTCGACGCTCAAGCGCCTGGCCGAGATCGAGACCGTGGTCGGGGTCAAAGAGGCGTCCGGCAACATCTCCCAGATCGCGGCCATCTTCCAGACCGTGCCCGAGAGCTTCGCCGTCCTCTCCGGCGACGACGCCATCACCCTCCCCGTGATTGCCCTCGGCGGCGTCGGCGTCATCTCCGTGGCCTCCAACGAAGTCCCCTTCGCCATGGCGCGCCTGGCCTCCCTCTGTCTGGAGGGGGACTTCCCCGCCGCCCGCGAGATGCAGCGCCGGCTCCACGCCCTGATGGAGATCAACTTCGTTGAGTCCAACCCCGGCCCGGTGAAAGCGGCCCTGGCCCTCATGGGACTCATCGAGCCCGTCTTCCGTCTGCCCGCGGTGGCGCCCAAGCCGGAGAGCCTGAAGAAGATCGAGAAGGTCCTCCTGGGGCTGGGGCTGATCCCCGAGACCCCCGAGTCCGAGCCCTTAGAGGTCCGGCTTGCCGTCTGACGACCCGGGCAACCTGGAGGCGCTCCGCCGCGACGTCGAGCGCCTCTACGCCGAGCCCCCGGAGGTCTATGGACGGCCGGAGCGCGACCTCTTCGAGCGCTTCAAGCAGGCGCTCAACCGCGGCGAGGCGCGGGCGGCCGAGCCGGACCCTGAGTCCCCCACCGGCTGGCGGGTGAGCCCCTGGGTCAAACAGGGCATTCTCGCCGGCTTCCGTATGGGCGAGATCGTGGACATGTCCGTCGGGAGCGGCGAGACCGGCATCCGCCTCCCGTTCCTCGACAAGTCGACCTACCCGCCGCGGCCCCTGGCGGCGGCGGACGGCGTGCGTGTCGTCCCCGGTGGCTCGTCGATCCGCGACGGCGCCTACCTAGGCCGGGGAGTGATCTGCATGCCGCCCATGTTCATCAACACCGGCGCCTGGGTGGGCGATGGGACGCTGGTGGACTCCCATGCGCTGGTGGGGAGCTGCGCCCAAGTGGGCCAGCGCGTGCACCTCTCCGCCGCCGCCCAGCTCGGCGGCGTGCTGGAGCCCGTGGGCGCCTCGCCCGTGATCGTCGAAGACGACGTCCTCATCGGCGGCAATTGCGGCGTCTACGAAGGGACGGTCGTCAAGCGCCGCGCCGTCCTGGGAGCCGGCACCATCCTCACCCGCTCCACCCCCGTCTACGACCTCGTCCGCGAGACCATCCACCGGGCGACGGCAGACCAGCCGCTGGTGATCCCCGAAGAGGCCGTAGTGGTTCCCGGCTCGCGGGCCGTCGCCAAGGGAGCCGGCAAGGAGTGGGGGCTCTCCCTCTACACGCCGGTGATCGTCAAGTACCGCGACGCCTCCACGGACGTGCGGGTGCAGTTGGAGGATTGGCTGCGGTGACCCGATTCAGGAACGCGAAGTCCTACGACGAGGAGATTGAGAGGGCTCTGCGTCCTCTCCGCCATCTTCGTGACTGAAGGAGACGACCGGCTTTCCGGATTCCTTCTGAAGACGTCTCAGATCCTCGCCCATCTTGTGGGGATCGAAATCAAACTTGGCCGCGTACTCTTGGCCGTGCTTCCGGACCTCTTCGACGAGGGGGTCACGCCAAGCGGCTTTTTCCTTCATAGAAACCTCCGGTCCAGGAGCTGAAGCGGCGTACAAAGCACGGGGCTGGCATACCCGTGAGCCTCCATTATAGAGCCAAGCCTGGGGATCAGGACATCGTTCGCGATATGACGGCAGTTCCACGTGAGTAGGAAGTCCATCCGATGGACGGCTGCGATGGCGATGTGGAACGCAGCAGCGTCTTGAGCTGCTTTCGAGGGTGATGGCGGCCTCACTGCTATCCATGCCGGTGATCGTCAAGTACCGCGACGGACGTGCGGATACTGGATACTGTTGGAGGATTGGTGGCGGTAGATCTTCCGCCGTCGCTGCCTGCCGCGTTCGAGTCGCGTGGCACCCGCCCCGCGATTCAGCTTATCTGCAACTCGAATGAGGTCATTCACTCCGCGGATGAGAGGACCTGCAATTCGGATGAGGTCACCCCATCCGCGGATGAGGTGATCTGCAACCCGGATGAGAGGACCTGCAATTCGGGACAGGTCACTCGCCCCGCGAATGAGTCCACTCCATCCGCGGATGAAAAGACCTGCAATTCGGATGAGGACGTCTCCAACTCGGACGAGAAGATCCTCAACTCGGATGAAAGAACCCTCAACTCGGATGAGGTCGCCTCGAGCAGCCAAATCGAGCCGCGCTTGAGGAGACTCTAAGCTAGTTCCTGTCCTGGGGTCTGTAAGTAGCTGCAAAGGAAGGAGTTAAATACGCATTCGGGCTGGCTTTTTCTGCGCCAGGTATCTAGAATCGAAGTCGCCAAACCGTGATCCTGGAACCTTCACCCAGAAAGAGAGGCCA
>DATARR010000164.1:0-23978 GCA_036264085.1 Thermoanaerobaculia bacterium
GGAGGTGGTCACAATCTGTGACCACCTCGGGCCAACACCTACGACTCGTCGTAGCTGATCTCCATCCTGCGGATCCGCCACCCCGAGACCGCCACCAGGATCACGGCCAGGACGAGGAGCCCCACCACCGAGACCCAGGGGGCCGGCGCGTCGGAGAGCACCGCCAGCGGCCCCTCGGGGATGGGCACCGGGCAGAGCGACTGGAGATAGTGGATGACGCTCGCCTGCTTGAGCAGCGGCGGCAGCAGGAAGTGGATCGACTCCCAGCCGAACATCCCCAGCGCCGGCACCGCGGGGCTCTTGAAGAAGAATCCCAGCGCGAGGAAGACCGCGCCGTAGCCGACGCAGGCGAGGAAGGTCACCAGCAGGTACGAGCCCAACTGGTGCAGGCCGGGCCCATGGAAGAGGAAGTGGCTGGTGGCCGTCCAGTCGTGCGGCAGGTAGGCGAGGGCGAAGGAGATGACGGTCGAGAGCCCGAACAGGGTGAAGGTGACGAGCACCCCCGTCAGGTACTTGGCGGCCACCAGCAGCTCCCGCCGGATGGGGGAGAGGAAGTAGTAGTGGAGCGTGCGGTCGAGGACCTCGCGGCGGATGAGGTTGCCGAAGACGGCGACGCCGGCGAGGAACAGCTCCAGCCGGAGGATGAGGATCTGGTACATCCAGGCGTAGAAGTTGGTGCCCTCGGCAACGTCGCTGCGGTCGTGCACGGCGTGGGCGGAGAAGACGACCCGGATGAGGGCGATGGCGACCGGCGCGGCGGCCAGCAGCAGCAGGCCCACGGGACGGCGGAAGCCCTTGCGCAGGTCGAGGCGCATCACGGCGCCGGCCTGGGACGCCCAGCGGCGCCAGGGCAGGCCCGCGCCCGCCGAAGCCGCCGGCGGGGGAGAGGCGAGGGAGGCGGTCTCGCTCATGACTTTTCTCCGTTCGAGCCGATCAGGTACTGGTAGACGGCGTTGACGTCGGCGTCGGCCGGGGCCACCGCCTCGATGGTCAGCCCGTTCTCCAGCACCACCTGGTTGAGCAGCAGGTGGAAGCGGTCGGCGTCACGGGTGCGCACCAGCACGCCCTTGCCGTCGTCGTCGATGCGGGCCTCCATCACCGAGTCCTGCGCGAAGACCCGGGAGGCGAGCAGCGCTGGCCGGTCGCAGCGGATGGACACCTGCGCCGGATGCTCCTCCTCCATCTCGTCGCGGACGTTGGCGATGTCCCCCTCCGCCACCACGTAGCCGCCGTGGATGAGCACCACCTGGTCCGAGATCAGGTCCACCTCGTGCAGGATGTGGCTGGAGACGATGACGTGCAGGCCGCCGTCCGCCAACTCGCGGAACAGCGCGATGACCTCGGCCCGGGCCATGGGATCGAGGCCGTTGAGCGGCTCGTCGAGCACCAGCACCGACGGCTGATGACAGATGGCCTGCGCCAGCTTGACCCGCTGCCGCATGCCCTTGCTGTAGCCGGCCACCTTGCGGCCGGCGGCCTCGGTGAGCCCCACCCGCTCCAGGGCCTTCCAGGTCATGCTCTCCGCCTCGGCGGCCCCGAAGCCGTGCACCCGCAGGTAGGAGCGGATGAACTGAGCACCGTTGAGGCCCGGCGGGAAGGCGTCGTACTGCGTCGAGTAGCCGACGTGGCGGAAGAACTCCTCCGGCCGCTCCGGGTTCATGCCGAGCACCGAGATCCTCCCGCGCGACGGGCGCAGCAGCCCCACCATGAGGTTCATCAGGGTCGTCTTGCCCGAGCCGTTGGGACCCACCAGGCCGGTGATCCCCGGCGGGATGGAGAGGCTCACCCGGTTGACGCCGAGCACCTCGCCGTAGAACTTGGAGACGTTCTCGAAGATCACCCGGTCAGCGCTCATCGCACCACCTCGTAGGCGCGGATGCGCCGGGAGAGGAGAGCCAGGGAGATCAGGCCGCAGGCGGCCAGTGCGAGCCAGGCCGCCGCCAGCGGCATGGGATTGCCGTTGTAGTCGCCCTGCTCCAGCGGCAGGCCGAAGAGGCGCGTCCACACCGTGGTCATGGTCGGCCACAGAGCTACCAGGAACCCCCACCAGGTGTCCTGGGTGGCGTTCATCACCTTGGCGAAGCCCCAGGGGACGTAGTAGAGGATGAGCAGCGAGATGCGGGCCACCGGCTTCCACTTCACCCAGGCCGAGACGGCGAGCGAGAGCAGCGAGAGCACCGCGATCCAGATCCAGCTCCCGAAGAAGATGGCGACGGCGATCCCGAGGTTGTCCCCCATCCAGGAGGCGCCTTCCAGGTAGCTCTGGAAGAGGAACAGGAGCAGTCCCGGAATCCAGGTGATGGCCGACATCAGGATGGCCAGCACCGCGGTCTTGCCCAGCACGTACTCGGTGCGCGAGAACGGCCGCGAGAGGTAGAGCGGCAGGCCGTTGTTGCGCAGGTCCGGCGAGATCAGGGCCGGACCCACCAGCAGGGCGAGCACGTAGCAAAGGAAGCCCTGGAACTCGAGCCCCCAGCGGAAGAACTTGGCGTTGATCGGCAACGCCTCCTGCAGGCGGTCGAGGGGAAGGTTGATGAAGCTCAGCGCCGCCAGGTTGTGGTGCAGGTAGATGACCAGCAGCCCGGCGAACGGCACCAGGAAGCAGAAGCCCAGGAAGGCCACGAACAGGCGGCTCTGGAAGACCTCCTGGTAGGCGTAGCGGGGGATGATGAGGAAGCGCGACCAGGCCGGCGTCCGCTCCCCCTGGTAGATGCCGAAGTTGCGGTCATACACGGCCATGGCCGGCGACCTCCGTCTCCATCGCCTTCAGGAAGATGTCCTGAAGGGAGTCTCGCTTGGAGTCGAGGCGGCGAATCTGCACCTGCCGCTCGGCGGCGACACGATAGAGCTCGCGGACCTCCACCCCTTCGGGCAGCACGAGCTTGAAGCGCTGCTTGCCGTCGACGGCCATCTCGCAGCCCAGCGCCGCGACGGCGGCGGCGAAGGCGGCCTCGTCGCCCCCCCGCACCTCGAGCTGCAGGAACTTGCGGTTGGCCTCCCGCTCGGCTTCGAGGTTGCAGTAGGTGGCCACCCGGCCGTCCTTGAGCACCAGCACCTCCTCGCAGCACTCCTCGACGTCGCGCAGGAGATGGGAGGAGAGGATGATGTTCACCTGCCCCTCGTCGCGGATGTCGCGCACCAGCTTGAGCATGCGCTCCCGGGCCGCGGGGTCGAGGCCGTTGGTGGGCTCGTCGAGGAAGAGGAGCCGCGGGCCGTGGACGAGGGCCTGGGCGAGCTTGGCCATCTGCTTCATGCCCAGCGAGTAGCTGTCCACCTTGCGGTAGCGCGCCTCGCCCAGCCCGACGTAGAAGAGCGCCTCGTGGGAGCGCTCCAGGGCCTGCTCCGGCGGCAGCCCCGACAGCTCGCCCATGAGGCGGACGAAGCGGATGCCGGTCATGCCGGCGATGAAGGCGTCGTTCTCGGGCATGTAGCCCATCAGGCCGCGGATCTCCCGCGCTTCGGTCTGGATGTCCTTGCCGAAGATGCGGGCCGTGCCCGCGGACGGCGGATGGAACCCGAGGAGGGTGTGGAGAAGGGTCGTCTTGCCGGCGCCGTTGGGACCCAGCAGGCCGATGCAGCGGCCGGTGAGGGAGGCGTTCAACCCCTTGAGGATCGGACGCCCCCCGAACTTGACCTCCAGCCCCTGGAGCTCGACGACGGGTTGCGACGGGTTCGGCGAGGTCATCGCGGTCGTCACGGTCGTTTCCCTCCAGGGCCAAAGCCCTACCGGGCCTCCTCGCTGGCCTGGTTTTGCGCCTGGTTCATCATCCCGGCGAGGCTGCCCATGCTGGCCAGCGTGCCGAGGTTCAGACCCAGGGGGTTCTGGTTGCTGCCGGCGAAGACGATGCGGTCCGTCTCCGCGTAGGCGTAGTAGAGGGTCGGTCCCTGCGCGGCGAGCAGCTTGCCGAGCCTGGCCGGCCCGTCGGTGTGGCTCCTGGCCGAGCCGTCGGGCAGCACCTTGCCGGCCGCCTGCGCCAGCGGCGCCAGGTTCTGGTAGACCAGGGCGGAGACGTTGACCTGGCCGTCCGGACCCAGCAGGTTGCGCAGCTTGGGAGAGGTGGCCAGCGTCACACCCGAATCCCGCTGCTGGAGCGTGCGCTCGAGCAGCGCCCGGCTCGGGCCGGCCAGCAGGTAGCCGTCCTCGAACAGGTAGTGGATCTCGGCCTTCGGCTCCGCCGACTGGATGGTGTAGTACGTCCGGCCGCCGGCCGCTTCATGGGTGATCTGGAGGCCGCCTTTGCCGTGGGCGCGCAGCTCGGCGTCGCACTGGGCCACAGCCTTCTCGACGGTCTGCTGCAGGTGCGCCGGGTCGTAGACCTCGGCCACCAGCTTCCAGGAGGGCGAGGGGAGGACCGGGCCGTCGAGGCCGACGGCGAATTCGGCGCCCATCGGGGCCAGCAGGTCGTTGCGCACGTCGAAGCCGTGCTTGGCCTGGGCGTCCGCCAGGTGCTGGGCCAGCTTGGGGTTCACGCTCAGCAGCTCGTCGAGGATGCTCACCGGGCTCTTTACGGCGAAAGCCGCCGCCATGTTTGCGTCCGGCGAGAAGAAAGAGAGACTCCCCATCGGCGCCGGCGCCGCCAGCCAGGCGGCAACGCCCCGCCGTGCCTGGCTGAAAGTCAGGGCGGCGCGGGTCTCGGCCCGGCCGTCGACCTCCCGGCGGTCGACGATGAAGTGGTCGAGGTCCAGGATGCCGAGCTGCTCGGCCCTCTGGCGCGACTCGGCGGACTGCTGGGCCTGCCCCTTGGCCACCAGGGTGCCGAGGTCGGCCGCGAACAGCCAGCCGGCGCCGTCCTTGTAGTCCTCGGCGATGCGCTGGTGGAAGCTGGAGGCGGTGAACGGGTTGCTGCCGCCGGCCGCCAGGGCCGTCACCCGCTGGATCTGGGCGACGCTCGGCGAGGCCACGACGAGGCCGTTGTGGATCCACAGCGACAGGCCATGGCTCCCGGTACCGTCGGTGGCGGTGCTCAGGTCGTCGACGATGCGCAGGCCCGGCTTGCCCTCCCCGTTGAGGCGGGCGATCTCGGTCGCCAGCGTGGCGCGGAAGGAGGCCTCGTTGGTCACCTCGGCCAGCAGCACCGCCTGGCCCTTGTCGCCGTCGCCGGCGTTCATGGCGATGGCCACCTCGTCGCCCAGGAACTGGCCCAGGTCGCCGAGGTGCTGGATCATGTCGTGGAACTTGCTCTCGTTCTGCGTCGAGCCGAGGGTCTCGGCCCACCACTGGGCCAGCGACGGGCTCTCGGCGATCTTCTGGTCGAGGATCTGTTGCGTCTGGGTGAGGCTGTGCGAGAGGTTGGGCAGCGCCACGAAGATGGTCGTGCCCTCGGGGGCGAGGTCGAGCAGGCGCGTCGAGTAGCGCAGGCCCGGCCGCTCCACGCGGGCGTCGACGTCCTTGCCCAGCGCCGTCAGCTCGGCCAGGAGGTCCTGGTACTGCTTGGCGTTGCGGCTCCAGGCGACCTCGTCCCGCACCGGCACGGCCTGCACGCTGGCATGGGTCGCCACCTGGCCGCCGGGATGGAGGACGGTGTCCCTGGACCCCTGCGCCACGTGCACCTCGCCCTCGACCACCGACACGCGAGACCCCTTGGTGCCGCTGTTGACCGCGAAGATCGTGCCGGTGACGGAAACCAGGGCGTCGCGGGTGGCGACGTAGAGGTGCCGGGGGCGCTGCTTGGCGGCCTGGACGATGATCCGGCCGCGCTCGAGCTGGATGGTGTTGCCCTTGCGAGCCGCGGCCAGCGCCAGGCCGGCCCGCTCGCTCATCTCGATGCGCGAGCCGTCGGCCATCCGCAGCATGGCGGTCGAGCCCTTGGCGGTGCGGACCTCCTCGCCCTCGGCGACGTTGGCGCCGGCGGTGATGGGTTGGCTGGAGTCGCCGGCCACGCGGTAGAGGGAGCCCTCCACCGCCTCGACGCGCGCCATCCGGGCGCCGCCGGCCAGCCGGTCCTGGATCAGCGTCATCACGCCGAACCCCAGGGCCAGGAGGAGGACGGCGGCGAGCGCCTGCCATACCCGGCGGTCGGCGGGCCGCGCCGGAGCGGGCTTCGACGAGGCCACCTTGCGACCCTCCCGGGCGTCACGGGCGTCGCGGAGCGCCCGGCGGCAGGGCACGCAGCTCCGTGTGTGGTCCTCGACGAGCAGGGCGCGCGCCGGGGACAGCTCACCCCGCAGATAGGCGGGGATCAGGGACTGGAAATCCTCGCAGCCGTGAAGGCCATGCGAGGGGACCGCAGCGGCCGCGGCGGTCATTGCGGTCATTCCGGCGGGGGCGCTCGCAGGGGCATCCTGGGCCCCTTCCTGCGACAGCCGCGCCCAGACGCGGGAGGCGGCCGCCTCGACCTCGCGCGGATCGACCGGGTCGTTCACCACCTGGGCGACGGCGTCGTCCAGCAGGTCGTCGTTCTTCGAGAACAGGCTCATGACATGGCTCCTTCAAGCGACCCCAGCTCCTTCTGAAGCCGGTGCCGTGCACGATGCAGTAAGACGGCGATAGAGGTCTGGGAGGCGCCCAGCAGATGGGCGATCTCCAGGTTTCCTAACCCCTCGAGGTAGCGCAGGGTGAAGATCTCGGCCTGGCGCGGGGAGAGGCGCGACATCGCCTCCCGCAGCCGGGTCTTGAGCTCCCGGCTGCCCCGCAAGCGCTCCGGACCCGGGTCGGCGGTGTCCACCAGGGACTCCCCGACCTCGTCCAGATCGACCTTGCGGCTCCGCTTGTGCCGCCGCATCAGGTCCAGCGCGGCGTTGACCGCGGCCCGGTGCAGGTAGCTCCCCGCGCTCTCCGAGAGGTCCGGCTGCTCCTCTCGCCGCAGAAGACGGGCGAAAACGGTTTGCAGAACGTCCTCCGCGTCCATGGCGTTACCGGTGATCCGGTACGCGGCGCGATAAACCGCCCCGTGGTGCTCCCGGAACAGCGCTTCCAGGGCGCCCGGGGGGCTTGTGAGCGGTTTCTCATAAACTGCAGCTTGCACGCCTCCTGCCCTCCTTTCTCCTTCGCCCATGGATACGCTCCTCCCCGTCATTTCTTACAGGGTACTCCGTTTGGGGCCCCTGGTGGCGAGCGGGCGCTCTCCGGACATCCTTTGATAGGATGAAAAAATGCGGGGCGTGGCCGTCCTCCGTCCCGCGACTGCAATGACCGTCTCCGCAGCCCCTCCACCACCGCCGCGGCGGGCCGAGCGCCCACCCTGGCACTTCCGGCTGGCGATGGCTCTGATCCGCCGCCGGATCCGGGGAGGCTACCGTCTCGTGGAGACGGCCCGGCGACTGGGATGGCTGAACGTCGTCGTCCCCTATACGTTGGGGGAGGGGCTGGCGCTCGACGTCCCGCTCTACCGGCCGGAGAACTTCATGAGCGACCGGGAGGCCCGCGACTACGAGGCGCCGGCCATCGCCCTGCTGGCCGCGGAGATCGGAGGCCGGCCGGGGCCGGTCACGCTCGTCGACTGCGGCGCGGACATCGGCCTGATTTCCGCGCTCCTCCTGGACCGGTGCCCGAACGTGACCCGGGTCATCGCCTTCGAGCCCAACCGCGAGGCGTTCCCAATCCTGAAGGCGAACGTCGAGCGGCTCTGCCCGGCGGGGGAGTGCCACGAGACCGCCGTGAGCGACTTCTCCGGGCGGGCGGAGCTGCGCAGCCCGCGGCCGGGCACCACCGGTCACGCCCGCTTCATCGTCGCCTGCGCGGAGGGCGACATCCCCGTGATGCGGGTGGACGACCTGGAGGTCGACCCCGGCCACGGCCTGCTGCTCAAGATCGACGTGGAAGGGGCCGAGCTGGGGGTCCTGCGCGGGGCGGTCCATACGCTCGGCTCGGCGGCCTGGTTCGTGGTCCTCTTCGAGGCCCACCCCGAGGTGGCCCGGCGCACCGGCATCGATCCCATCGAGTGCGTGCGCCTGCTGCGCTCGCTGGGGGCCTGCCGGTTCCAGATCGCCGAGTCGCCCGAAATCCATCTGGTGGACGACCGGCCGTTCTTCGACCAGGTCCCCGAGCGGATCTGCAACGTCGTCTGCGTGGCGGATTCACCCTCGCCGCGAGGGATGCCGGGGGCCTAACCCTCCTCCTCGACGAACTCGCTACAATGGTTGCTCCGTAAGCCCTGTCGAGATCTGCTGCCGGCCATCCAAGGAGGACGCTATGCTCTACAAAGTTCCGCTGCTTCTCTCGCCGCAACCTGAAGGGGGGTTTACAGTGACCTCGCCGTTGCTTCCTGAGCTGGTGACCGAGGGGGACACGGTCGACGAGGCGTTGGCCAACGTCCAGGATGCCCTGGTCGCCGTCGTCGAGGCCTATCACGACCTGGGCCGGCCTTGGCCTGCCAACACACAGCTTCCCGATGTCAGTGGTCCTGTGTGGTTGGAGACCTTGGTCACGACTCCATGAAATATCGCCACGTCAGCCGCAAGCTGATCGCGCTTGGCTGTCAAGAGCTCCCGCGCCGGACAGGCGGCTCTCACCGGAAATGGTTCAATCCGGTCACCAACCGGGTCACTGTCCTACCCGACTGGGGTGGGCGCGACCTCAAACTCGGGACCGTTCGCGCGGCAGTCCGCCAATTAGCGGTCGAGTGGAGCGACTTCGAGAACGCTTGAAGAATTCCCCCCTCGCCTCGACTGTCGCCATGGACCCGTAGGGTGTGCTGTGACCACTAACCCCTCTCCTCCACCTCCTCCACGAACCCGTCCAGCAGGCGATTGAAGACCTCGGGGCGATCCATCATCACCCAGTGGCCGGTGCCGGTCATCAGGTGGACGGGGAGGTCCGGCAGGAGGTTGTGGAGGCTGTAGGGGAGCCGGTTCATGTCGCTGACGATGGAGAGCTTCGGCCCCTGGTAGCGCGCCAGCGCGGGGAGGGGCTGGTAGCGCAGCGACCCTTCGACGGCCTTGGCCACGGCGTCCTCGTGCGTCAGGCGGAGGTCCTCGAGCACCCAGCCGGCGGCATCGGGGTCGCCGCCCACCACGAGCTGGCGGAAGTAGGACTCGAGCTCGGCCAGAGGATCCGAGCGCAGGGATGAGAGGAAGGGCGCGAATTCGGCCTCCGGGACGCGGCTCGTGTCGCCGTTGGGGTCCACCAGCAGGAGCCCGGCCACCCGCTCGGAGTGACGGCCCGCGTACTCGATGGCCACCGCCGAGCCCAGGCTGTGGCCGGCGAGGAGGAAGCGGCGCAGGCCGAGCTGGTCAGCCACCGCCGCCACGTCGCTTGCGAGACCCGCGACGGAGTAGTCGCCGTCCTCGGCCGGATCGGATTCGCCGTGGCCGCGGAAGTCGAGGGCCACCGCTCGCCGGTGCCGGCGCACGTGGTCGAGCTGCAGGGCCCACTGGCCGCCATTGCCCGCCAGGCTGTGAAGGAAGAGGACGGGGAGCGCCTCGGGGTGCTCCTCGGCGCCGCCGTCGCGGACGTAGAGATTGCCGGCCGGACCGGCGAGCCACAGCGACTCGCCCTCCACCTCCGGCGTGGCGTCCTCCGGCTCGGGCTCCGGCCCGCCGCGCGCCCGCTCGGGCCCGAAGTCCTCGAAGCTCTCACGCCGGCGCCCACCGGCGCCGACCAGAGCCGCCGCCAACCCCAAAGTCAGCAGGCTCAGCAGCGTCCAGAAGAGCCCCCTGGAGCGCCGCCGCGGGCGCGGATAGCTGGACCTCCGTAGCCGTTTATCGCTCATCGCCTCAACCTCGATCGCCGCGCCGTCCGGGCTGCGGCCCCTCTTCAACGTAGCACGACAACCTGCGTAACGCTATGCGAATGTGACATTTGCGAGTCGGTATCGAGGCGAAAGGTTGACAGGCCCATCGAGAGTTGTGTATCAATGCCCTCGCCCAAAGCCGGCATTACAAGGCCAGGAGCAGCGTCGCCTGCTCGTCCCAGACTTTGCTACCCAGACGGGAGGCACGTGTGAAGAGGAAGCTCGATCGACCCACCGTCCTCGGCCCCATCGTTTCTGGTATCCGGCGCCTCGGAAGGAGCTCCAGCCCGCTCTGCGTCGGTCTCTTCGCCTTCAGCCTGACCCCTCTGGCCGGGGCCGACCCCGCCCCCGTGCCGCCGCAGGATGCCGCCGTTCGCCCGCCGCTCCAGGCCGCCGCCCCGCTCTCGATTCAGGCCACCCCGGCGGCCACCCTGGTCGCGAAGGCGAGCCCCTTCCCTGCCGTCGCCGAGGAGCCCAGGCCGGTGCCGGCCGAAACGATGAAGCTCGCCGCCGTCCCCGAGTCGCCGAAGCTCGCCGCTCCTCCAGCCGTGGAAGCGCCGAGGCCGGCCGCCGAGGCTCCCAAGCCCCAGGCCGCACCTGTCCCGCCGACTGCGGCCCCCCCGGCGGCTCCGGCCCCCGCGGCGGTCCACCCGGCCCCTCCGGTGCCGGCCCCCGCGGCCCCGGCCGGGCCTTCCGCCCAGGAGAGGCTCGAGCAGTTGCGGAAGGCCGCCGACATGCTGATCGAGGTCAACGCCGCCCTCGGGGCACCCCGGTCACCCTACGGCCAGATCATCTACGACATCGCCGTCCGCCACTCCATCAATCCCCAGCTCGTCGCCGCCCTGATCCACGTCGAATCCGCCTTCAATCCCCGGGCCGTCTCCCGCAAGGGGGCCTACGGCCTCATGCAGCTCCTGCCGGAGACCGCCCGGCGCTTCGGGGTCCACCGCAAGCGGGACCTGCTCAACCCGGTGAAGAACCTGGAGGCGGGGGTGAAGTACCTCAAGTGGCTGACCGAGCGCTTCGGAGGGGACGTGCAGAAGACCCTGGCCGCCTACAACGCCGGGGAAGGGGCGGTGGATCGCTTCGGCGGCATCCCGCCCTACCACGAGACCCAGCAATACGTGCAGCGGATCTTCGGCCTGCTGGGCATCGTCACGCCAGAGCCGGACCCCGCGCCGGCGGCCCCGGCTCCGACGGCCGCCGCGCCGGTGGACGTGGTGCCGGCGGGCCGGTAGGCCAATCCGCTGATCCAGGTGGGGATATACAGATAGCAACGGTCGCCAGGACAGTTGTTATCTGACTTCGATGTCTCCAGACTCCCTAAACATTATCCCCGCTCCCCCGTATCTCTTCGAGCCAAGCGCCCTGACCGGGCGGAGCCTTGCCCCGGAGCGATCCCCGGATTCCCGGAATCGACCGTCACCGACCGCTGGAGGTTTGCATGCTGCGGAAATCCCTTCCCCTGCTGGTCTTCTCTCTGCTTCTTCTGACGCGGCCTGCGACGCCCCTCGCCGCCGCCGTCGATCCCGACCTGCTGGCCGGGATGCGGGCGCGCTCCATCGGCCCGGCCGGGATGAGCGGCCGGGTGGCGGCCATCGCCGGCGTCGAGTCCAATCCCGAGGTGGTCTACGTGGGCGCCGCCGCGGGCGGCGTCTGGAAGTCGACCAACGGTGGCCTCACCTTCACTCCGATCTTCGACGACCAGCCGGTGGCGTCGGTCGGCGCCATCGCCGTCTCCCAGGCCAATCCGGACGTCGTCTGGGTGGGCACGGGCGAGGGCAACCCGCGCAACAGCGCCACGGTCGGCAATGGTGTCTACCGCTCGCTCGACGGCGGCAAGACCTGGAGCCACCTGGGACTGGACAAGACCGAGCGCATCGACACCATCGTCCTCCACCCCACCAACCCCGACGTCGCCTGGGTCGCGGCCCTGGGCCAGGAGTGGGGCGAGAACCCGGAGCGCGGCGTGTTCAAGACCGAGGACGGCGGCAGGACCTGGAGCAAGGTGCTCTACGTCGACCCGCGCACCGGCGCCTCCGACCTCGCCATCGACCCGTCGAACCCCAACAAGCTGTTCGCCGGCATGTGGCAGTTCCGGCGCTGGCCCTGGTTCTTCAAGTCCGGCGGCCCGGGCTCCGGGCTCTACGTCACCTGGGACGGCGGCAAGAGCTGGCGGCCGGTCACCCCGGAGGACGGCCTCCCCAAGGGGGACCTCGGCCGCATTGGCGTCGCCATCTCCCGCTCTCATCCCGAGGTGGTCTACGCCACGGTGGAGGCCGAGAAGAGCGCCGTGGTGCGCTCGGACGACGGCGGCCGCACCTGGAAGATCGTCAACCAGCGCTACGACGCCGACCCGCGCCCCTTCTACTTCTCCCACCTGCGGGTCGACCCCGAGCTGCCCGACCGCATCTACAGCCTGGACTTCAACGTGCGGGTGTCCAACGACGGTGGCAAGTCCTTCGCGGACCTGATCCCCGGTTTCCTCATCCACGGCGACTACCATGCCATGTGGATCGCTCCCCGCAATCCCAGCCTCCTCTACCTGGGCAACGACGGCGGTGTCGCGGTCAGCCGCGACCGGGGACGGACGGCGACGTTCGTCACCACCCTGCCGCTCGCCCAGTTCTACCACGTGGCCGTCGACCTGCAGACGCCCTACAACGTCTACGGCGGCCTGCAGGACAACGGCTCCTGGCGCGGCCCCAACACCGTCTGGCAGGGTGGCGGGATCCGCAGCTACGAGTGGAAGTTCGTGGGCACCGGCGACGGCTTCGATGTCCGCCCCGACCCGTTCGATCCCAACTACGTCTTCTCCGAATGGCAGGGGGGAAACCTGTGGCGCTTCGACCTGCGGACGGGTGAGGGGCGCGACATCAAACCCGCTCCGCCCGCTGGCGGCAAGAACCGCTTCAACTGGAATGCGGGCATGGCGGTGGACCCCTTCGACTCCGGCACCATCTATTCCGGCTCCCAGTTCCTCTACAAGTCCACGGACCGCGGCGAGACCTGGAGCGCCATCAGCCCGGACCTGACCACCAACAACCCCGAATGGCAGAAGCAGTCCGAGAGCGGCGGCCTGACGCCGGACGCCTCCAACGCCGAGAACTTCACCACCATCCTCTCGATCGCCCCGAGCCCGAAGGAGAAGGGAGTGATCTGGGTGGGGACCGACGACGGCCGGCTGCACGTTACCCGCGACGGCGGCAAGACTTGGACGAGCCTGGAGAAGAACGTCCCCGGCGTGCCGGCCAACACCTGGATCCCCAAGGTCACGCCCTCCAGGTTCGACGCCGCCTCGGCCTTCGTGGTTTTCGACAACCACCGGCGGGAGGACTTCACGCCCTACGTCTACCAGACGAACGACTGGGGGAGGACCTGGAAGAGCCTCGCGACGAAGGACCTGCGGGGCCACGCCCTCGCCGTCGAGCAGGACCCGGTCGACAGGGACCTCCTCTTCCTCGGCACCGAATTCGGCCTCTGGGTCTCCCAGGACGGCGGCGGGCACTGGCTGCAGTGGAAGCACGGCGTGCCCACCACCTCGGTCATGGACCTGGTCATCCACCCGCGGGACCAGGACCTGATCATCGGCACCCACGGCCGCGCCCTCTACGTGCTGGACGACGTCCGGCCGTTGCGGACGCTCACCGAGAAGACCATGGCCGAGCCGCTCCACCTCTATGAGATCGGCGACGCCCAGCAGCATTGGAATGGCCCGGAGCCCAGCGGCTTCGGCCTCGGATCGGCCGAGTTCCGGGGTCAGAGCCGGGACTATGGCGCCCTCGTCACCTTCTCCCTGAACGCGCCCGGCCTGCCCCTTCCCGACACGGAGAAGGAGCGGCAGCGCAAGATCGAAGAGCGGGCGGCGCAGCGCAGGGAGAAGGAGACCACCCCGCCGGCCGCGCCGCCGAAGAGCGCCCGCGAGCTCAAGGCCCAGGAGCAGCCGGGAGGAAAGACCGAGGAGAAGGGCGGAGGGAAGGCAGGGGAGACCCCGCCCGAGGCGGCCAAACCGAAGGCCGGCGACGAGAAACCTCCCGAGGCCGAGATCCGGATCGCCGACGCCGCAGGCAGGACGATCCGCACCTTCACCGCTCCCGTCACGCGGGGGCTCAACCGCGTGGCCTGGAACCTGCGGCGGGACGGCTTCAAGCAGTTCCCCCAGGAGGAGCCGCCGCCCCCCCACCCCGCCGGTCCGGAGGTGACGCCCGGCACCTACACCGTGACCGTGAAGTATGGCGACCACGAGGCGAAGGGGACCGTTCGCGTCCTGGCCGATCCTCGCACCCGCAACACCGAGGCGGACTGGCGTCAGCGCGAGGACGCCCTGGCCCGGGTGGGCGCCCTGAACGATGCCCTGGCCGACGCCGTCGAGCGCCTCCGCAAGACCCGCGCCGACGTGGACGCGGTCCTCGCCAAGGTGCCGAAGAAAGAGGGCGCACCCGCCGGCGCCAGGCCGGACCCCCTGGTCGAAGCGGGCGGCAAGCTCAAGGACGGCCTGACCAGGCTCGAACGGCGGCTCTGGATCCCCTACGACGCCCCGGGCATCCAGCCGGAGACCGACGTGCTGAGCAAGGTCGGCTACCCTTACGGCTACATCCTCTCCTCCTGGTCCCCGCCGAGCCCCACGCACCTGGAGTACCTGCGCCAGGCCGAGGCGGCGGTGGCCGCCGTCCTCGTCGACTTCAACAAATTCTTCGCCACCGACGTCGCCGCCTTCCGCAAGCAGGTGGACGACGCCAGGCTCCGGCTGCTGCCGGAGGAGAAGCCGATCGAGGTGAAGCGGGGACAGTAGACGCGCCCGGCGTGACTCCGACGGGCTGTCGTAAGATTTGACAGCCCGTCGTAAACTTTGACGGCACAGCGGAAATCATCCAGACGTCCTGATCTTCGGCGGGGCGACGGAAAGTTAGCCAGGCCGGCGTAGAATTATCCGGACCGCCGGAATCTTCGACGCCCCGTCGTGAATTCTCTGAGCCACCGGAATCTTCGGCGCCACACGTAAAGTTATCCAGACTGTCGCAATCTTTGACAGGGCGCCGGAAGTTATCCGGAGCGTCGTAATCTTCGGCGGGACGACGGAAATTATTCAGGCCGCCGTCGAGCTCTCCAAGCCGCCGGAATCTTCACCCGCGCGGCGTAAGGTTCGCTGAGCCGTCGTAATCTCCGGCGAGGCGTCGGAAGTTATCTGAGCCGCCGTAAAGTTATCCAGACCGTCGCAATCTTCGGCGAGCCGCCGGAGATTATCCAAGCCGCCGTAATCTTCGCCGGGCGGATGGAAGCTTATCTCGCAGTGGAGTGGCATACAGGAGCCATACGATCCCGCCATGACCGACCCCCGCCCCTTCCGCGTCCCCACCCGCGTCGTCATGGCTCCCGGCTGCCTCTTCCGGCTGCCCGAGGTGATCGCCGGCTTCGCCCCCAAGCGGGTTCTTATGGTAACCGACCCCGGCATCGAGGGTACGGGCTGGCCGGAGCGGATCTGGAAGGCTCTGGCCGAGCGGGAGATCGAGGCCATCACCTTCGACGACGTCGAGCCCAACCCCCGGTGCTCGACGGTCGACCGCCTGGCCTCCTGGGGACGGGAAGAGGGGGTCTCGCTGGTGCTGGGGATCGGCGGCGGCAGCGTGCTCGACGCCGCCAAGGCCGCCGCCATGCTGATCCCGAACAGCGGCTCCGCCGTCCAGTACGAGGGGCGCAACCGCTACGAGCACGAGCCGCTCCCCTTCCTCGCCGTCCCCACCACCTGCGGCACCGGCTCGGAGGTGACCTGGGTCTCCGTCCTCACCGACGAAGAGCGGCAGGCCAAGATCAGCGTCAAGGGCGAGACGATGTACCCCGCCTGGGCGCTCGTGGACTGCGAGCTGCTGCGCACCCTCCCCGGCCACCTCGTGGCCTGGACGGGCGCCGACGCCCTCACCCACGCCGTCGAGGCCTTCACCTGCCGGCTGGCCAACCCCATCTCGGACGCCCTGGCATCGACCGCCGTCTCCCTCCTCCTGCGCTACCTGCGCCGCGCCGCGGCCGACGTCGCCGGCGACGCCGAGGCCCGCGAGGCCGTGATGCGTGCCTCCACTCTCGCCGGCCTCGCCTTCGGCAACGCCGACGTGGCCGCCGTCCACTGTCTCTCGGAGACCCTGGGCGGCCGCTGGGACGTCCCCCACGGCCTGGCCAACGCCGTGCTCCTCGCGCCCGTCACCCGCTTCAACCTGCCGGCGAGCGCCCGCAAGCTCGCCCACCTCGAATCCGCCCTGCCGCCGGGCAGCCGCTCCGGCGCCGAAGGCGTCCTCCAGGCGATCGAGGAGCTGGTGCGGGACCTGGGGATCCCTGCGTTCCGCGAGCTCGGGATCTCCTCGGAGGACTACCCGTGGATCGCCGGGCGGGCGGTGCAGAACGGCTCGAATCCATCCAATGCGCGGGAGATGGGGGTGGAAGAGTATCTGGAGGTTCTGGGCGGCCTGTAGCCCCGCGATTACAACACCGCCCCCGCCCCGCCGCCCAGCATCGCCCGCCGCACCAGGGGGATGGGCGGCCCGCCGTAGGAGAGGAGCCGGTCGTGGAACTCGCGCCAGGCCGTCCGGCCGCCACGGGGTCCGGCCCAGTCCTCCCGCAGCTTGCGGATCATCAGCTTGCCCAGGGTGTAGTTGAGGAAGCCCGGGTCGAAGGTCCCCCGCGCCGCCTGCTGCCGGGCGTTGGCCGGGTCCTGGAAGCCCTGCTCGCGGAACATGCGCTCGGCCTCCTCCACCGTCAGGTCGCCGGTGTGCAGGCCGAGGGCCACGAGGTAGCGGACGTTGCGCAGCAGGGCGTTCTGGAGCTGGCCGATGTGCAGGCAGGGGTCGCCGCCGCCGAAACCCGCCTCCCACATCAGCTCCTCGGAGTAGTGGGCCCACCCCTCGGCAAAGCCGTAGCCCACGAAGAGCTGCCCCAGGGGAGAGGCGGCGCGGTTGCTGTGGAGGAACTGGAGGAAGTGCCCCGGCCATACCTCGTGGGCGGAGACGAACAGCAGGTCGGCCTCGCCGGGGATGTACTCCGCCTGCTCCTCCGCTGACCACGAGGGGTCCGGCGGCGCAATGTAATAGATGGAGGGCAGGTGCCGGTCGTACGGCCCGGGGATGTCGATGTAGGCCGAGTTCCACCGCTGATACGGCGGCGCCTCCTCGACGCGGGCCTCCTCGGAGCCGGGGATGGAGACCAAGCCGTTCTCCTCGATGAAGCGGTGCAGCCGCGCGAGCTGCCGGCGGGCCGCCTCCACCGGGCCCTCGGGTGGCTTGCGCGCCATCACCCGGGCGAGACAATCGGCGACCGAGAGGCTGGGATCGCACGCCGCGCAGGCCTCGCGCAGCGCCGCGAGGTTGCGCGCCAGCTCCCGCCGCCCCGCCGCCTCCAGCTCGGCCAGGGGGACGTCGACCCGCTCGGTGGCCGCCAGCATGCGGCCATAGAGGTCCGCGCCTAGGCGGAACTCCCCGCCGGCTCCTCCCGCGGGGGGGATCTGGTCGTGGAACCAGGCACCGAGCTTGCGCATGGCCTGCGCGGCCTCGGCGTTGGCCTCGCGCATCTGCCGCTGGAGGTCCGGATCGTCCACCGCCGCGAACACCCCGGGCACGTCGGTCTCGTAGTAGCCGGCGAGTCCGCCGAAGGACATCTCCCCCAGCTCGGCGTAGGTGCGCGGCAGGGGGGTGCGCAGGTTGGCCCGCACCTGCTCCGCCGCCCGCGGCACCTGCCGGGCGTAGCCGATGTAGGACCGCAGCCGCTGCTCCAGGGGGGCGTAGTCGCGGGAGAGATAGAGGTTGGGGTCCAGCGGGCCGGAGTAGAAGAGGGGATTGCGCCGGTGCCACTCCGCCTCTTCGAGCCAGAAGAGGTCGGCGTCGGTCACCGCCACCAGCAGCTCGCGCTCGAAGCGCCGCGGCTCGTCGAGAGCCGCAGGGTCGAAGGCGAGCGCCCGCCGGCGGTCCTCTCGCAGCCGCGCCACCTCGTGCTCGAATGCCGCCGGGCTCCAGTCGGGCAGGCGGCCGTCGAACTCGTGCCGGCCCGACCCGGCGCCAAAGGTGGGATGGGCCTCGAAGTAGCTCTCGACGAACGACCCGACGAGCCCATCCCATTGCGCCGCCGCCCCCGTCGCGGCCGGCAGCCCCTTCCCCGGCGTCTCCATGTGCGGAGTCTATCGCAAGGTTGGTGCTCTCCTTCAGCGATTCCCCGTCACGTAATACGCTCCGTAACTTCGCTGGTGTAGGGTAGGGCCCTCTCGAACGCATCCGGCCGCCCCTCCTCTGCCCGGTTCGCGCTTCTCGTCACTTTGAAAGGAGATTGAATGTCCATCGTAGATATCCTGAGCTCGCAGCTCGGCACGGAGGGCGTCGAGACGATCGGCCGCCAGCTCGGTGTCGACCCGGCGACCGCCCAGCAGGCCGTCGCCGCCGCCATACCCATGCTCACCGGAGCCCTCGCCCACAACGCCGCCCAGCCTGGTGGGGCCGACGCTCTGCACCAGGCCCTGAACGCCCACGACGGCAGCATCCTCGACCAGATCGGCGGCTATCTCGGCAACAGCGGCGCCGCCACCGGTATCGGCGGCGCCATCCTCGGCCACATCCTGGGCCGCCACCAGGACAGCGCCACCACCGGCCTGGCCAACGCCACGGGTATCAACGCGGGGCAGGCCGGCCAGCTCCTCGCCATCCTGGCCCCCCTGGTCATGGGCGCCCTGGGCCGCATGAAGCAGCAGCAGGGCATCGACCCGGGCAGCCTCCCCAGCGTGCTGCAGGACGAGCACGCCCAGGCGCAGGCCGCCGCCCCCTCCGGCCTCGGCGGCCTCGCCAGCAGCATCCTGGGTGGCCTCTTCGGCAGCAGGAGGTAGGTCGACTTGGGGTAGCATTCGTTCGATGAAGCGCTTGCTACCCCTCCTGCTCCTCCTGCCGCTCGTCGCGACCGGCCCGGCCCACGCCCAGGCCGATCCCTCCTCCCGCTCCTCGAACCAGCCGGTCGCGCCGTACCGGATCGCCGGCAACCTTTATTACGTCGGCGCCAGCGACGTCACCTCGTTCCTGATCGCGACGCCCGACGGCCTGATCCTCATCGACGGCGGCTTCGCGGAGACGGTGCCGATCATCCGCGAGAGCGTCAAGAAGCTGGGGTTCAAGATCGAGGACGTGAAGGTCCTCCTCAACAGCCATGCCCATTTCGATCACGCGGGCGGTCTGGCGGAGCTGAAGAAGATCACCGGTGCAAAGCTCGCGGCGAGCGCGGCGGACGCGGCCCTGCTCGCCAGGGGTGGCCGCGGCGATCACCTTTTCGGCGACCAGTACCCTTACGAGCCGGTGACGGCGGACCGCATTTTGAGCGATGGCGATCAGGTCGCGCTCGGCGGCACCACCCTGACCGCGCATCTCACAGCGGGCCACACCAAGGGTTGCACGACCTGGACGATGAAGGCTGCGGAAGGGGGCAAGAGCTATGACGTCGTCTTCGTTTGCAGCACGACCGTCCTGCCCGGCGTGAGCCTGACGAACAATCCGAAGTATCCGCACGTCGCGGCCGACTTCGAAAACACCTTCCGCACCCTCCGTTCCCTGCCGTGCGACGTCTTCCTCGCCTCCCACGCCTCGTTCTACGACGGCTTGAAGAAGGCGGAGCGGCTACGCAAGAGTACGGAGAAAAACCCCTTCATCGATCCCGCGGGCTACAAGGCCTATCTCGATCGCAGCGAGAAGGCGTTCCGCGAGCGGCTGGCGGCGGAGCGGAAACCCAAGCAGGTCCAACCTTCTGGAGGATGACCATGGCTGATCAGACGTTCGGGACGCATCGGAAGCTCGTTCCCGGCTTCCACTTCGTAACCCTGGGAATCCTCGTCGTCAACCTCATCTGGTCGCTGGTGCGGGTGATCTTCCCGATTCCCTTCGTGCCGGTTCAGGACCGCCTGCTGAACGTCGCCGTGGCGGTCGCCCTGGCGCTGCTCGCCTGGTACGTCCGGACCTTCCCGCTGCGGGCGCAGGACCGGGTCATTCGCCTGGAAGAGCGGCTGCGGCTGGAGCGGCTCCTGCCGCCGGACCTGAGGAGCCGGATCGGAGAGCTCTCGACCGGCCAGCTCATCGCCCTGCGCTTCGCCAGCGACGCCGAGCTGGCAGACCTGACGCGCGTCGTGCTCGACCAGAACGTCAAGAGCCAGGACGACATCAAGAAGAAGATCCGCGATTGGCGGGCGGATCATCTGCGGATGTGACCTGGAACGAAAACCCCGGAGGATCGCGCGATCCTCCGGGGAGACGTGAAGGCTACTTGAGGGCGATCTTCTTCGAAAGCTTGCCCCCCTTCAGGCTGTCGTAGTTGACGGTGACGGCGCCGTCCCCTTGCACCAGGAAGAAGAGGATGCGCGTCGAGAGCCCTTCGACGCCGGGCACCATCAGGCGCTCGGGACGGTGCTCCTGGACTTCGACCTTGTCGAGGTACTGATCGTTCACGATGCCGCTCGAGATCACCCTGCCGTCGGTGACGGTGGCGACGTCCTGGCGGTGGAGCTTGTTGTTCCGCGCCATGGCGGTCATCGTCGGAATGGCCCGGTCGTTGAGCACCGGTACCTCGACCTTCCACAGGTGATCACCCATCTTCTTCACCACCGCCTCGCCGATCGAGAGATGCGGCAGGTGATAGGCGTTGAGCAGCACGAAGGCGTTGTTGCGATGCGTCTCGTCCTCCAGGGCCCAGCCCTCGGGCACGCGGCCGACGTCGCGCTTGAAACCGCCGATCTCGATGGGACCGTACTGCGGATGATTGAATGGATGCCAGTCCACGAACTGGCGACCGAGGGTGAGGAGGTCGTTGAACTTCATCAGCTCTTCCTGCGTTACCTCGCCGTTCTTGTCGAAGTCGGCCGGCGGGTTGTACATTTCGTTGGTGAAGGCCAGCACGCCCATGATGCCGTAAAAGTGATCGGTCGTGGCGCCGTGGACGGTGTAGAGGTCCTTCCACGAAATGTAATAGTGATAGCCGGGCAGCAGCTTCTCGCCCTCCTTGCCGATCAGGTCGTAGACCTTGAGGTCCTGCGGCGGATAGGGCGGATCGGCCTTGGCGCCGGGACCGCGCAGGATCATCTGGCCGTTGTTGTGATAGCTCTCCACGGCCGCGATGTTGGGATGCTGCAGGGCCCAGTTGGCGATGGCACGGGTTTCCGGGATGGAGAACGGGTACTTGCCGGCTCCCGATTGCACGTACTCGGGCTCCCAGGAGTACCCCCAGGTGCGGTTGGGATCGACGTAGCCGATCGGATCCTCGTTGACGCGGCCGTCGCCGTCGTTGTCGAAACCCTCGCTGCCGAGGAAGAGGTAGTCGCCCAGCTCGCCGGGCTGGACCGGCACCAGCAGGCGCGGGTCCTTGGGGTCGAGCCTGTGGGTGCCCTGGCCCAGCGGCACCTTCTTGCGCATGGTGGTGATGTAGCCGTCGCCGTCCATGTCGTCCGGGCCGTCCTCGTCCACCAGGCCGTCGCGGTCGTCGTCCACCGGCATCATGACGGTGCGGGGGAAGTCGGCGTCGGATGGTCCCTTGAACCAGAGGGCCCGGCCGTCGGGGTTGACCATGGGGAGGACGTAGAAGACCGAGCGGTCCATCATCTCGGTCACCCGCGGCAGCAGGCCGTAATTCTTGAGGAGGTAGTCGACGGTGTAGAGCGCGGTCTCGCCGCCCTGCACCTCGTTGGCGTGGATGTTGCCGTCGATGTACATGGCCGGCTTGGACAGCTCGGGGCCGGTGGCCGGGTTGTTGAGGGTGATCATCCAGAGGTCGCGCCCCTGGATGCTCTTGCCGACGCTCTCGAGCTTCGTCCATTTCGGATAGGCCGCGGCGTAGGCCTTGAGGAGGTCGGAGATCTCCTCGTAGGTGTGCAGGCGGTTGAAGGCCGCCGCCGGCGGCTTGCCCACCGGCTGGAGGGGAGCGGCGGCGGACGCCGGGACAGCCGCCAGGAACAGGATGAGGACTGCGATGCGCGATCTCATGCTCAGGCTCCCTTCCCGGCGGTCCCGGCGGTCCCGGCGGTCCCGGCGGTCCCGGCGACCCCGGCGATGACGGACTTCTGGTCGCGGCCGGCGTTGTCGGTCACCAGGTCGACGACGATCTTCGTGCCGGGCGCGGCCTTGACGAGCCACTCGCCCGCCAGCGTCCCGGTGGTGCCTTCGAGGCGCTCGGCGGTGATGGCCGGATAGCCGGTCACCAGCTCGACCCCCTTGCCCAGCTCGAGCACGAGGCGGACGGGGATGTGGGCGCGGGCGCGGGCCGCCTGCCTGGTATGGCTGGCGAGATAGCCGCGGTTGCCGGCCACGGCCTTGACGCGGTAGACGCCGCCCCCGAGGTCGGTGACGTTGAGGGACAGGATCTCCACCCGGGCGAGCCTGGCGGCGAGGTCGAGCACCGTCTCGGTGTGGGCGGCGAGGGCCGGCTTGAGGATCGCCAGGGGTGGATTGAGCTCGATGAACGGATCGAGCCCGCCCACCTCCACCCGGGTGCCGTCGGGCAGGGTGACCGGGGTCCACGGCGTGAAGGCGCCGGGCGCATTGGCGTCCACCCAGGCCAGCACCTCGCGCTCGCGGGCGCCGGCCTCGCCGGGCTGGCCGCCACCCGCGGCCGCGGCGCCACCGCCACCGCCCATCTGCTTCATGCGGTCGACCATCGCCCTGGGCGTGATCTGGCCGCCCTTCATGGCGCCGGTCACCATGTCGGCGCTGAACTGGGGCGGCACCTTGTTCTCCTTGAGGAAGGCTTCGATCTTCTCCTTGCCCAGGGCGACGAACTGATCGCTGGTCATGGCCGCCACCCTGTCCGGCGTGAGGGGCTCCTCGCCCGCCTTGGGCTCGCTCTTCTTCTCGGTTTTCTCGGCCTTGGGGATGCCCCAGACGTCGAGCTCCAGCGCCATGGCTCCGTACTGGTAGTAAAGCCAGGGGGTGAAGCCGCCACGACTGTACTGGGCGCCCGGCCGGTCGGCGGAGAGGCCGGCCTTCTTCAGGCGCTCCTTGTAGCCCTCGGCGAGCTTGTCGAGGAGGGCCTGGTCGTCCGGGTCCACCTTGGTGGCCGGGCCGGCGCCGAGGAACTGCGTGAGCTGCTCCTTGGTGATCCCGTTCTGCCGTACGAAGGGAATGTTCTGGGCCACCTCCCAGATCTGATCGATGGTGTACTCCTGCTCGGGATCGAAGCCCAGGGCCTTGGCCGCCTGCGGCGGGACCTTGAACTTCTGGGTCCCCAGGTCGCCGCCGCCGCCCAGGCTCTGGGGCGCGGCGAGGAGGTTGTTGGCCGGGCCGTAGACCACCGCCAGGGCGACGTTCCGGTGCGCGAAGAGGAAGTCGAGCAACGCCCGGGCCTCCGGCGCATAGCCGGCCCAGGGTCCGCTGTCGGGAGTGTAGGGGAAGGCGTGGGGGAAATTCCGGTCCGGCCACACGCCCTCGGCGGCGTCCTCGTTGTAGTCGCCGTCGCCGTCGTCGTCCTTCCCCTCGGTCTCCACGCGATAGGCGCCGGCCTTCTGCGCCAGCGAGTCGGCCTTCACCAGCACCCGCGGGTCGGTCGTGTCCGGCAGCCAGCCGCCGGTGGCGTCGGGGATCCGCATGCGGGTGATGACGCCGTTGCCGTCGAGGTCGTCCGGCCCGTCCTCGCCGGTCAGACCGTCCACGTCGTGGTCCACCGGCTGGGCGTTGCCGCCGCGGCGGACGCGGGGAGTGGCGAAGAGGCCGTCGTGAGCGTCCGGGTTCAGCGCCGGGCCGACGTAGAAGGTGGTGGTGGTGAGGAGCTTCGCGGCCGGGCTGCCGGCCGGAGCCGTGGCCAGCGTCTGGATGAGGTCGAGGGCGGCCTCGGTGCCGGCGTTGTGGTAGCCGGCGACGTTGGCGCCCACGAAGACCGCGGGCCGGCCGTCGGGGTCCGGGCCGGGGCCGGCGATGCGCAGGACGTAGATCGGCCGGCCGCCGGCCGACCTGCCGGCAGTGAGCAGCTTCAGCTCCTGCGGGTGGTCCTTGCTCCAGGCCTGGAGCTGCTGCTCCACCTTGGCGAAGGAGTGATAGTCCTGATAGCTCACGGCGGCCACGGCGGTGCCACCCAGGGCCAACAGGCCCAGGGCGGCGGCGGCCGCGGCAGTCCGCAAGCCGGAGAGCGTCCTGTTCACGAGCACCTCCTCGCATTCAAAACACGTGAGAAACGAACGGGCACACGGGTTCCGTCGCAGTCTATACGCGGAGACCGCGACGGAGTTTCCGTCGCCAGTTTTAGAGATTGATGCAAAGAGGATAAAGGTCCCGGCCCTCAGGAACGTCGCAATCCCACCGTCCTACCCTGGTCAATTCCGAC
>DATARR010000179.1:0-5506 GCA_036264085.1 Thermoanaerobaculia bacterium
CCTCAGCCCAGGGCAACGCCCTGGGTTGGGAGGGCGGCCATCGCCCGCTAGCCGCCGACCCGCGGCGGGAGGCCCAGCCGTTTCAGCTCGGCTTCCGCCGCGATGTGCCCCAGGGCCATCCACTGGCCGCGCGACAGGACGAGACGGAAGAGGCGGACGGCTTCGTCCTGCTTGCCCGCCGCGAGATACCAGGCACCGACCCCATAGCCAAGATTGGCGGGATCGAGATCGTCCTGCCCCACGAAGCTGAGCAGCGACTCGGGCGGCATCTCCCCCTTCTCCATCAGCAGGAGCCAGTGGTAGGGCCGGTTCTCCAGCACGGTCATGTCGTTGGTGATCGGGTCGAGAAGCCGCGCCGCCTCCTGGTTCTGGCCGAGACGGCGCAGGGTCATGTAGAGCCACTGGCTGCTCGCGACCTGCGGATCGGGCTGACGCGCCCGAGCCAGGCTCTCGCGGAACGCATCCGCCGCGCCCGAAAAATCGCCGCGCAGAGAGCGGGCGATGCCTAGGTAATACCACATGGAGCCCTGCAGCGTCGCGGACCCGTCCGGCTCATCCGGGCGGCCCCGGACCAGGCCAGCCGCCTTGTCGAGATCCGCGACCGCGAGGTCGAAGTGCCGCAGGGTGATCAGGCGTTGGCCGCGGTGACGCAGGAAGCGCGGATCCTCCGGGTACTGCTCCACGCCACGGCTGAAGACTTCGACGGCATCGCGATAGCGTCCCAGGTCGGCGAGGCGCCGGCCCAGATCGAGCAGAGCGTCGGCGCTGCCTGAATCGTTCGCCTGCGCCTCGGCGAGCCGCGCCTCCCGCTCGGCGCGCGCCGCCGCCGGCAGGGGCATCCGATAGAGCGCCTCGCCGAAGAGCGAGACCGCCTCGACCGCGGGCGGCTCGTCAGGGAGCACGGCGCTCTCGGTCGCGAGGAGCGCCCGGTCGGCGACCAGCGGCGGCAACGGCGGAGTCTTGGGAGCCGGAGCTCCCTGGCAGCTCGCCAGCGCGAGACACCCGAAGAGGATGAAATACCGCACCGGCGAACATCTTAGCGGATGAGCCAGCCGAAAAGCGCCCTCACCCCCGGCCCCTCTCCCATCTCCCACCCAAACCCCCTCCGGGAGAGGGGAGAAAAGCACAAAAGCGGTTCTCTGGCTGTTGCTTGTCTCCCCTCTCCCGGGGAAGGGCGGAGGGAGCCGGGAGAGGGGCCGGGGGTGAGGGCGCCTTTCCTCACCCTCCCAGGGCCTGCCGCACGAACCCCTCGATGGCCGCGGCCGGCCGCGCGCCGCTGGTGCGCGCCATCTCACGGCCGCCCTGGAAGACAGCCATGGTGGGAATCGACTGAATGCGATGCAGCGCACCCACCGCCGGATCGACGTCGGTGTTGACCTTCACCACCAGGAGCCGGCCGGCGTTGCGCTCGGCCACCTTCTGGATCTCCGGCGCCACCGACTTGCAGGGGCCGCACCACGGCGCCCAGAAGTCCACCAGGACCGGCACCGACGTCTCCTTCAGCACGCCGGAGAGGTCTGCCCCTTGATCGACCGCCACCGGCTCGGCCGGCGGCGGCAGGACCGCGTGGCAGGCGCCGCAGCGGGCGTCCTGCCCCAGACGGGCCCAGAGCATCCGGTTCTTCTTGCCGCAGGATGGACAGGTCCTCACCATTCCTTCGCTCATGGCACCTCCCTTTCTCTCCATCCGCAACAACAACAGCCTATTCCCCGGGGATTCCTGTGGTAGCGTCGATCGCATGGTCATCGCACGGGAAGGGAGAGACCGATGAAACGCTACCGGATTGCGCCGGGCACCAAGATCGACCTCGACAAGTTCGATGCCGGATCGACGAAGGCGGCCCCCAAGGGGAAGAAGGCGACCGAAGAGGTCTTCCACCACCTCAACGCGCGCCTCGAGGTGTTGCAGGAAAAGCTCTGGGCCAATCACCAGCACAAGGTCCTGATCGTCCTCCAGGGGATGGACACCAGCGGCAAGGACGGCACCATCAGCCATGTCTTCGAGGGGGTCAACCCCATGGGCGTGCGGGTCGCCGCCTTCAAGGCGCCTTCTTCCCAGGACCTCGACCACGACTTCCTCTGGCGCATCCATCAGCACGTGCCCGGCCGCGGCGAGATGGCGATTTTCAACCGCAGCCACTATGAGGACATCCTGGCGGTCCGCGTGCACAAGCTGGCTCCCGACAAAGTGTGGAAGGCGCGCTACCATCAGATCAACGACTTTGAAAAGCTGCTGACCGAAACCGGAACGATCATTCTCAAGTTCTTCCTCCACATCGACAAGGACGAGCAGAAGAAGCGGCTGCAGGACCGGCTCGACGATCCCCGCAAGCGCTGGAAGTTCCGCCTCGGCGATCTCGACGACCGCGCCCACTGGGACGACTACATGAAGGCCTACCAGGACGTCCTCGCCAAGACGAGCACCGAGCACGCGCCCTGGTACGTCGTGCCGGCCAACAAGAAGTGGCACCGCAACCTGGTGGTCGCCACCGTCCTCGTCGAGGCCCTCGAAAAGCTCGACATGAAGCCGCCCGAGCCCGAGGGAGATCTCGCGCACGTGGTGATCGAATAGGTGATCCGGAGCGAGACCTGGCCCGGATCCTGCAACCTCATTCTCAGCGAGGGTCGGATGGGCCGACCGGCAACTTCTAGAAGCACTCCGACGCAGTCCGGCGGCCCACCCCCACCTCATGACCGAAAGGGGGATGCGATGACAACGACCACCAAAAGCACTGCGAAGACCGCCGTCGGGCGGCTCGTTTTGACTGCGGCCCTGGCCGCGATGCCGATCCTGACCGCCTGTGGCGCCGCCGAGAAGGCTTCCGCGAAGGGTAGCCAGACGGTCGAGGTCCACCTGAGCGAAGGCACCATTCAGATGCCCGCCTCGTTGCCCTCCGGCAAGACCACCTTCCAAGTGACCAATGATGGAACGTCTGTCCACGGATTCGAGATCGAAGGCCCATCCGGAGATAAGCAGGTTCCAACCGTCGAGCCGGGCCAGAAGGCCTCGCTCCAAATGGTCCTCGATCCTGGCACCTACCGGATTGTGAGCCCGGTCGACGCCGGCAAAACGCAGGGCATGGAGAAGGCTCTCAACGTGAGCTAGAGCTCAAGCGGTCACGCGGTAGCCTGAAAGGCGCCTCTCGTAGGAGGCGCTTTTTCTTTGGACTACGAAGCCCCCTCCGCATCATCCGTCGGCAGCAGCGCGATGGTCAGGGAGTAGCGGCCGCGCTTGGCTTTCGACCGGGAGCCGCGTTTGGCGTCCGCGGCCCGGCGAAGGCCCGCGAGCAGCTCCGTCAGCTCCTTGCGCAGCTTTTTCGCCGCGCTCGGGGTGAGGTGGAACACGCCACGGATCGCCAGCAGCTCGGGATGCCCTGTGTCCTTGAGCGCGGCCAGAGCGCGCGCCAGCTCGTTGCGCGCCCGATCGAACACCACGAAGCCCATCGCCTCCAGATCGCGCCGCGCCGCGTCGCCGAACGGCACGTTCTTCGCCTCGGTCACGACCCGGTGCTTCACCGCCTCGAAGTACTTCTCGGTCGTGCCGCGCTTGCGCCTGGTCTCGCACAGGCGCACCAGACCCGCGCTCTCGAGCGCCGCCACGTGATGATAGAGGCGCGTCGGCGCCTCGCCCAGCTCCTCCGCCGCCTGCTTGGTGGTGCGCGGACGTTCCGCGAACATCTCGAACAGCCGCAGCCGCAGCGGATGCGCCAGCGCCCGCACCTGCTCCAGCCCCGACGTCCGGCCCTCCGCCGTATCCTGCTCCTTCTTCTTCGCCATGCCGACTTCTCCTCTTGACATCGGCCCCATTGTTCACACAAACTTGAATAGTGGCGACTTCCTGAACAACTTTGGGAGGATATCATGATCCCGCTGGATCACGTTCTCATCGTAGCGATCACCCTCGTCTCCCCGCTCCTCGACTGGCTCTGGCTGTATCCCCTCCTCCGCCGCGCCACGGCAGCCGGCGTGCAGGGCGCACGCAGCCGCGCCTATCTGGCCTACCTGGTGACGGCGTGGGGTCTCACGGCCGGCATCCTGGCTCTCTGGGCGGACCGCGGGCGTCCGTGGACCGGCTTGCACCTCGGTCTCGGCACACCGCTCCAAAGCGCCGCCGGGCTCGTGCTGGCCGCCGCCTATCTCGGCCTGGGCCTGGCGCAGCGGCGCACGCTCCTGGCACAGCCCGATCGGCTGGCGCGGGTGCTTGCTCGCTTTGGCGCCGCCGAGCCGCTGATCCCGCATACACCTGGCGAGCGCGGCGGCTTCGCCCTGGTCTCCGTGACGGCCGGCATTTGCGAGGAGATCCTCTTTCGTGGCTTCGTGCTGTGGTACGTCTCCATCTGGGCTGGTCCGGTGCTCGCCGTCCTGATCAGCTCCATCCTCTTCGGCTTCGCCCATCTCTACCTCAGCCCCCGGGATGCCTTGCGGACCGGTGTCGCCGGACTGCTCTTCGGGCTCGTCGTGCTGGCGGCGGGATCGCTCTGGCCGGCGATCCTGATCCATGCGGCGGCGGACCTGATCAGCGGCGATCTCGGCTACCGCGCGCTGGGAGGAAAGAAGAGCGGCGAGCCGGGTCTGCCCGCCGCGGCGTAGGGCTCACTCGCAGCGGATCGCCACCAGCGGCTCGACGCGCGCGGCGCGGCGGGCCGGCACCCAGGTGGCGAGCAGCGCCACGCCCGCGAGGAGCGCCGGCACGGCCGACGGCGAGGCCAAGACAGGTGATCGCCAATCCTTCGCCGAGCACCATCCGGGAGATATCGTGCCGCGTCGCGCCGAGCGCCATGCGCACCGCGAGCTCCCGCTGCCGCTGGCTGACCACGTAGGCGATGACGCTGTAGATTCCCACCGAGCCGAGGACCAGCGCGACCGCGGCGGCGGCGGCCAGGAGAAGCATGGTGAACGTGGTCCTCGCGATCGAGCGTTCCGGGCTTCGTGCTGTGGTACGTCTCCGTCTGGACCGGTCCCGTGCTCGCCGTCCTGATCAGTTCTATCCTCTTCGGCTTCGGCCATCTCTAGCTGAGCCCGCGGGATGCCTTGCGAACCGGCCTCGGCGGCCTCTTCTTCGCGCTCCTCGTGCTCGCCAGCGGCTCCCTCTGGCCGGCGATCCTCGTCCACGCCTCGCCGACCTGGTAAGCGGCGATCTCGCCTACCGCGCGCTCAACCGGGAGCCGGCCGGCGAGCAGGGACTGCCCGCCGCAGCGCATGAGAAGCCTCACGGCTTTGGGCTCGGATCGGTCACGCCCTTCTTGGAGAGATACGTGAGGTGGCTGACGCCGAGGAGGCCGAGCAAAGTCTGATCGACCTCCGGCAGAGAGATGCTCGCCCGCCATTCCAGGGTGGCCAGGGAAAGATAGGCACTCACCAGATAGATCACCACCGCGATCAGCGTGACCAGCAGCAACTGGAAGTCGCCAAGATCGAGAGCCGGAGCGCCAGAGGCAGAGTCGTTGCCAAGTAGATCGCGCCAAGAGGGGTTTGTCGCTCTGGTCTTGATCTGACTCGGAGCCGGC
>DATARR010000043.1:0-78983 GCA_036264085.1 Thermoanaerobaculia bacterium
TCTATACCAGAGATCCCGTCGCGACGTTTTCGTCACTATTTGCGCTGAACGGGAAATCCACCCTCCTAGAATCAAGAGCTTAGGCGCGGCTCTCCCGCGATTCCCGCCGTTTTCCACAGAGGGACCGACGAAGTTGGGTTAGGGCATAGGTTATTCGATGCGGCCTGAAGGGCCGCGCTAGGGAGGCAGCCGCGTCTACGCCCGCTCCAGATAGCCGTTGCCGACGACTTTCAGACAGACACGGCCCACGGTCGGATCGGTTCGCTCCTGGAGCGGCTTGACTACGCAGCCTTCCCGCACGTGGTCAGCGCCGGGGACGAGGCTGGGGCCTTCCGCCAGCTCCAGGATCCGGTCGAGCTCGAACGGCACGGCCTCCGCGATCGTCGGCACCCAGGGGAGGCCGAAAGGCGTTGACCCGTCGCGAGCCGCTTGAGGGTCTTGCCATTCGCTGCCGGCCAGGACGTCGAACGCGGCAAACCGGATCTCGCCCCTCTTCGTGCCGTATCTCAGGTCCTGGACTTGGCCGTACACCTCGCCGTAGACCGTGACGCTCGGATGGGCCGTCAGGAAATCGCGCAGCCCCTGCGTCTCGCGCAGCGCCCGCCACCAGAGGTTGTCCTCCGACTCTTGCTTCCACTCGGTGCGGGAGCCGCAGAAGAAGCCGCCGTCTTCGAGGTAGGTGAAGCGTCCGTTGGCGCCGTGGACCTTCTCGCTGACGAACACGGGCTCACCGGGAATGAAGACGGAGGCGTAGCGGCGCAGGCTCTCGACGTCGAACGCCGGCCGATAACCGGGAGGCGGTTTGATCGATTCTCCCCCGGTGCTGATCGGCAACGGCGGATCGTAGTGCGTCACCCCCAGCAGCCCGGCGACGTCGTCGCCGATCTGCGCTCCTTCGGGGGCCGGCACCAGCAATCCCATGCTGATGATCCCGCGCAGCCGCCGGACCTTGATTCTGCGGTGGCCGTCGAGGAAGGCGAATCCGGGCGTGTCGGGAACGACGGAATCCGGCGGAATGTACGCGCCAATCTCGCGGCCGATCCAGTCCGCAGTGCGGACACAGACGGTGTAACCGTCGAAGACGCGGACGATGGAGAGCGAATCCGCGTTGGGATGCGGCTCCAGGTGAACGGAGACGACTTCCACGCGGTGCGTGCTGTTCACGATTGACTCCGATCTCAGGCGACCCCCACCCCCTCCAGCCCCAACACCGAAGGCACCCGCCCCGGCTCTGCCATGCGCAGCAATCCTAGTCCAATCCCCGCGAAGCCGTTCATCAGGCCGGGGGATTCGATGCTGGCGCGGGTGCCGCAGAGCCAGCCGTCGCGGTCGAGGCTGGCGAGGACGATCTCCAGAAAACGATGGACGTCCGCCGCCAGCCCGGCGCTCCGGAAGCGCTCCTGGACCTGGAGGAGGAAGTCGAGGTTGCCGAGGTCGCCGTGGCAGAGGCAGTGGTTCTGGCCCGGACCCCGTTGCAGGGTGCGGCGGACGGCCTGATCGATCTCTTCGCGAAAGGCGGCGCGCTCCTCGTCGTCGCGGGCCTGGGCGAAGGCGATGAGCCGCGTCAGGCCCACGCCCGGAGCGCCGTAGCACCAGGCCATGGCGACCGTGCTCTCCGGCGGCGGCTTCTCGCCGGGAGAGCCGCGGAGGAGCCGGTCGAGATCCCCCCAGAACCGCTCCCGCTCGCCGGCGAAGCCCGCGAGGCCGGCGTCGAGGAAGCGCCGGTCTCCCGCAGCGGCTCCCAGCCGGGTGAGGGCGAGCGCGATGCCGCCCACGCCGTGGGAGATGCCGGCCAGCGGCCGCTCGGCCGCCAGGCGGGTGCGCCAGCCGAGCCCCGATCCCCAGGGCTCGGCCCGCGCGAGGAGATGCTCTCCGCACTGGATCGCCACGTCGAGGACGCGCTGCGATCCAGAGGCTTCGTGGAGGGCGAGCAGGCCCAGGATCGCGCCGGCCGCGCCGCCGATCAGGTCGAGCTCCTCGTCGCCGGCCAGCATGGCGGGGAAGCGCTCGACCATCTTCTCCCCCGCGGCGAGCAGGTCGCGGTCCCGCCAGAGGTGGCCGAGCTGGGCGAAGGTCCAGACGATCCCTCCCCAGCCCTGGAAGGCGCCGAACGAGGCGGCGCTCTCGGGCTCGCCTTCCGGCCGGACCTCGACCTGCAGCCGGAGGGTGGCGATGGCGGCGCGGGCCAGCTCGGTCGCGGCCGGCTCGCCGGCGATCTCGCCGAGGAAGCCCAGGAACAGGGCGATGCCGGGCAGGCCGGCGTAGAGGTCTTCCGGCGTCGGCTCCAGCGACCAGCGCTTGTTGCGGTATTCGAGGCCGATCCAGGAGGCGTAATCCCCTTCGCGCACGGCCATTTCGGCGAACCAGTCGCCGACGGCGCGGGCGTGGCGCAGCAGGCTCTCCCGCAGCGCCTCGGGGGACAGCCGGGGCGCCTCTGGATCGGGCGTGTAGCTCGTCCACTCGGTGTCTTCCCGGTTCAGGAGCTGCGTGCCGAGGGAGAGGCGCAGGAGCCAGAGCTGGCGCCGCAGGTCCTCGCCGCCCAGCAGCTCGATGCGGCGGCGGACGAGCTCGAAGGAGGGCTCCTCCAGGAAGTCGGGGATCCGTTCGCCCCGGCTCGTCCACAGGTCGCGCGAGGAGGGGAGGGTCGAGAAGAAGGGGATGTCCCCTTCCGCGAGGTCGCGGTGCTCGGCCGCGACCACCCGGGCGAGGACCGGCTGGTGCACCGCCTCCAGCCAGAGGCGGGCGAGCAGCCGGTCGCGGTCGAGGGCGTCGCGCAGGAAGTCGGGGTGGAAGCTCTCCTGGAGCAGCAGGCCGTAGATCTGCGTCGGGCGCAGCACCACCCGCACGGGGGCGTCGGCGAAGGGGGCGAGCCGCCGGCTCAGCTCGTCGCGGCGAGCGGCCAGTACGGTATAGACGGCCGCGAAGCCGCGCGTCATCTCCTCGCGATATTGGCCGACCTGGGCGGGCTCGCCGTCGAGGGTCGGCCGGTTCAGCCCGCCCTCCATGATCGCGCGGTCGCGCACCACGTGCATTTCGTCGGTGCCCGTGCCGATCCACTGGATCACTTTCTCCGGCGTGGGCTGTCCGGCGACGGCCGAGACGCCGCTGATGTCCACCCCCTCGAAGTCGTCCCCCTGGCCGACCTGGAACGGCAGGAGACCGACGCGCAGGACGGAATGGAGGGCGAACTGCGACCGCAGGTCTTCCTGCGGCCTGGCCTGCCGACCGCGCCGGATCTGGGGATGGAAGAGCGATTCGAGATCGACCGCGACCGGGTGCTCGCCGGCGGCGATCAGGTTTTCATAATGGCAATCGGTGGCGGCGAGAGCGTAGAGCACGGCGAGGAGCCCGCCCAGCCGCTCGTGGAAACGCGCCACCTCGGCCGGCGACTGGCACGGCGCCGCGGCGGCGAATTCCATCCAGCCGTATTCGCCGCGATCGAGCACGGCCAAAGTGCGAAAATCTTGATGTCCGCCCTGGGCATTCACCCAGGCCAGGAGCTCCTGGAAGTGGGCCTCGACGGCGAGCGAGCGGGGCTTGTAGACCAGCCGGGCGCCGGAGGCGAAGGTCAGGAGGCGCACGGCCCGGCCGCGGCGGTGGCGGTCGCCGGCGCCGCCGTCGAGAGCGGTGAGCGGGCCCGGATCTTGACCGCCGAAGAAGCGCTCGACGATGGCCGGCCAGTCCGCGGCGAGTTGGGAGAAGACCTCGACCGTCGCCTCGCGGAAGAGCGCGAGATCGACGACCGCGTGGCGGGCGAGCACCGGGTATTCGCGCCGGATCGACTCCGCGGTCCGCGGGTCGCGCAGGCGCTCGACGAAGGCGGCGAAGCGTTCGTGCGGCGTCTCCCCGGGCAGGAGCCCCTGCAGCCTGGCAACGTTCAGCTCGAGGACGAGGGTGCGCGAGAGGAACGGCAGGATGCGGTAGGGGAGGGTTTCGGAGGCCAGGTGGAGGGCGCTGTCGACGGTGAAGGGGAGAGGGGGCTGCGCCTCCCCTACGAGCCTCGTGAGGTCCGCCTTCAGACGCAGCCGGGCGCGGTCGAGGAAGGGGCGGACGAGCTCCAGGAATCCAGCGGCGCCGACGTCTGCCGGCACGGGTAGGGCTTCGAGGGCCGCGGGATCCGGTGCCTGGCGGTCCGCGAGCTCCGTCATCCAGGACGGTGGCCAGGAAGGGGACTGCGCTCCGAGCCGGTCCGGCGGGACTGCGAGGAGGCGCGCGAACGATTCCTCGGTGAGGCCGAGTCCGGCCAGGTGCTGATCCCACGAGGGTCCGGCCCGGAAGGCGGTCAGGTCGCGCCACTCCGCGAGCCGGTGGCGGGCGCGCTCATCCTCGGCGATGTCGCCGAGAATGCCTGGGTAGGCGAGAGCGGCGCGCTCGGCGAGCGTCAGGGCGCGATGCCAGTCGGCGAGATCGGGGGGTGCGTCCGGCATGAGGTCTCCAGGGAGGGATTCTGACGCCAAGGGGTCCGAAACGAAAAGAGCGGGAGGCGCGAAGCCCCCCGCCCTCACGGCGGCGCGAGTTTTTCCCGTTCTCAGGCCGTGGTCGGGCAGCAGCCGGCCGCGCTGTTGAAAGTGTACTCCGTGCAGTTGATGGCGGTGGTGATGGGTGGGCAGCAGGAGCGCCAGTTGAGGAAGGTGTAGTTGGTGCAGTTCGGAGCCGTGGTGGCCACCGTCGCGCCGCCCAGGGTCACGAGCTGCTCGTCGCTCAGCTCCGTGAGGCCGGCAGGATGATGGGGCAGGGCCGCCTGCTCCTCCGCCGACAGGGTCGCCAGATAGACAGGGTCCTTCCAGGCGCGGATGACGTCGGTCTTGTTCATGGTCCGATCTCCTTTGGAAAGGGCTGTGGAGACAGTGGGGGCCTTCAGGGGAAAACCCCCCGTATTCAAGAGTGTGTACGAGGGGGGCGAGCGGGACAGGCGCCGGCTCCCCGCCAAGACCCTCATCACCCCGGCCCTCTTCTCCCAGCCTCCCCCCCGACCGCCGGGAGAAGAGGGAGAAAGGCAAGAACCCTTCAGCCGGGTTCCCCTCTCCCGGGGAGGGGGGTGGCGAGGGGGCGCTCGGCGGCAACGATCTGACAGAATCGCCGTCGGGCCGCGCTGTCGCGGTCCGGACCTGAGGAGGGCGGAGATGGAAACTCGCAGGATCGGCTCGCTCGATGTCTCCATCGTGGGGCTCGGCTGCAACAACTTCGGCTGGCGTCTCGACTTCGACCGTACCGCAGCCGTGGTCGACGCCGCCCTGGAGGCTGGCATCAATTTCCTCGATACCGCGGACATCTATGGTGGCACCACGAGCGAGGAGTTCCTCGGCCGAGCGCTCGAGGGGCGGCGCGACGGGGTGGTGATCGCCACCAAGTTCGGCATGAAGGTCGACGAGCAGCGGCAGGGCGCGAAGCCCGACTACGCGCGGCGGGCCTGCGAGGACAGCCTGCGCCGGCTCCGTACGGACCACATCGACCTGTACCAGCTCCATCAGCCAGACCCTTCGACTCCCGTCGCGGACACCCTGGCGGCGCTCGACGAGCTGGTGCGGAGCGGCAAGGTGCGCGAGATCGGCTGCTCGAACTTCTCGGCGCAGCAGCTCCGGGAGGCGCGGACCGCCGCAGGCCAAGGCGCGAAGTTCGTGAGCGTCCAGAACGAATTCAGCCTTCTGCACCGCGAGCCGGAACGGGAGGTCCTCGCCGAGTGCGAGCGGCAGGGGCTCGCGTTCCTCCCCTTCTTTCCGCTCGCGGGCGGCATGCTCACGGGGAAGTACCGGCAGGGCCAGCCCGCGCCCGAGAACGGGCGCCTGTCGAAGGGCTCGCGCTTCCTCAACGACCGCAACCTCGGGATCGCGGAGAAGCTCCTCGACTTCGCGGCCTCCCGCCACCACAGCCTGCTCGAGCTCGCCTTCTCGTGGCTGCTGAGTCATCCTCCCGTCGCGTCGGTCATCGCCGGCGCCACCTCGCCCGAGCAGGTGCGGGCCAACGTCGCCGCCGCCGGCTGGCGGCTCAGCCCGGCCGATCTCGCCGAGATCGACCGTCTCGCGCCCGCGGCTTGAGGAGGACTGATGGAAACGATCGAAGACTTCGCCGGCCGCGTCGCCCTCGTCACCGGAGCCTTTCGCGGCCTCGGGTTTGCCACCGCGCAGCGCCTCGCCGACCGCGGCGCCGCGGTAGCCGTCCACGTCCGCGATCCCGAACGCGCCGCGGACGCCGCGCGCCGCCTGGGGGATCGCGGCTTCGCGGTCGCCGGCGACCTTGGGAATCCCGCGGATCGCCAAGCGATCGTCGCCCGCACCCTCGACCGTTTCGGCCGCCTCGACGTCCTGGTCAACAACGCGGCCGTGGCCCTCTCGACCCGTTTCGAAAAGATCGACGAGGAGGAGTGGCGGCGGACGTTCGAGATCAACGTCACCGCGGTCTTCCTGCTCATCCGCGCCGCGCTGCCGGCCATGAAGGAGCAGCGGTACGGGCGCATCGTCAACCTCTCCTCGACGGCCGGCAAGACGGTGAGCACCCTCGGGGGCGCTCACTACACCGCCTCGAAGGCGGCCCTCCTGGGGCTGACCCGCGCCGCGGCCAAAGAGCTGGGGCCTTACGGAGTCACCGTCAACGCCGTCTGCCCCGGGCTCTTCGACACCGAGCTGACGCGCGAGCACGCCACCCCCGAGCAGCTCGAGTCGATCGCCAAGACCTTCCCTGTCCGCCGGCTGGGCGACCCCGTCGAGGTCGCCGACCTCATCTGCTTCCTCGCCTCCGAGGCCGCCAGCTATATCACCGGCGCGTCGTTGGATATCAATGGTGGGGATTTGATGTTGTAGACACTATTCCTTCCCATCGAAGATGATGACTCCGGCCTGGGAGCCGCGTTTCCCGTTGCCGCGCAGGGTAAAAATATTGTGACCGCCCGGCAGCATCGCCCAAGCGACGTCGAGCATCCTCGTCTCGTCGTCCTTGAGCCTGGTTTTCCATGAACAACAGCGTCATGTCTCTATGGAGAAATAGAGCCATTTCAAAGCGTTCTGAAGCGGCCGGCTATGTCACCGGCGCGTCGCTCGACTGTCAACGCGGGGATTTGATGGCGGGTACCTTCAGGCGGTGTCCGATCGTCGGTGCTCTCGACTTCGCGGCCGCCGGGGACATTGCGCTCAGGCCTCAAGCGGACGGACCTGCCGCCGCTGAGGCCCGAGCGTCTGTCTTCTCTCCAATCTAAGGATGCGGCCTTTCCGAAACCGCCGCGGGATCCGCCACGATCACCCGTTGCGTCACGGTGGAGACTTTGCTGCCGCCGGTCGCGAAGTCGAGCAGGTCGACAGCGGCTCCCGGCCGCCGAAAGGCCAGCGCCCGCTGGACCGCAGTGCCGCTCGGCTCGGTGCCCGATGCCGCACGCTTGGCGGAAGTCGTCTGGCTGCCGGCAGAGACCACGAGAATCTCGCCAGAGAACCCCTGCGAGTTGGGGAAGGGGGTCGAGTCCTGACGCAGCAAGGAGTGCACCTGGAGGTTCAACGGTATGCGGCTGCCGGCCGGCAACAGCGGCTGCACGTGGATCAACGCCAGACTGACGGTGCCGAACGGCTGCTCGAGGGACGATCCATTGAGGTCGACGAGAGCGACCCGATTGCCGGCAGTGACCGTGGCGAGCCCGTTGGCCAGTTGGGGTGTAGTGCCCGGCTCAACCTTGACGACCTTCGCCTGAGTTGGATCGAAGATGAAGTCGACCTGGGTGGCGCCGACGACGTCGGAGCCGGAGAACATCTGCACTTCCAACACCGCGGTGCCTCCTTCCGGTATGGCCACCGACGGCTTCGCAAAGAACACGTCGCCTTGGAACTGCGCATGGACGATCGCCGGCGCCAGCAGCAGGGCTGCGCCGACGAGCAGGGTGAGTCGAATTTTTCTCATGATGACAGGCTCCTTACTGCACGCGGATGAGGAAAGTCTTGACGACCCCGGGGGTCAGGTCAGTGCCCGACAACGGGTCGCCGCCGATGACCGTGGCGCCGGAGAACGCGATGAAATAGGTGCCGATTCCGTCGGGCGCCGCCCGGCCGATCATCTCGACCGTATAGTCCCCGACCTGCAGGTTGATGGTGGTTGAGACGGAGCGGACCGGCACGTTGCTCGTCAGCACGGTCTTCCCCTCGACCCTCACCTCGAAGATGTCGTCGTTCGCGGGACCGTTGTCCCCCATGGTGATGGTGACCGGCCGGCCCTGGCAGGTTACCGACGCCTTTTTCTCCTTTGGCTCGTCGCAGATTTGGCGAGTGGCGGTGAAGGTGACCTTGTCGACCGGGTTGCTGCTCTGATCTGGGCAGGTGTACTGCGCGGTCCCGTCGCTCGCGAAAGTGACGGTGCCAACGTTCGGGTCCGGCCCCTTCATGATCTTGCTCAGGTCATCAGGCAGCGGGACACCCCGGTTCAGGTTGTCACACACTTTGTTGGTGAACTCCTCCAGCGCTTTGCCAAGCGCGGTTTCGTTCACCAACCGCCCTACGGCCTTGGCAAGCCTGTCTTCGAGCTTCATGAGCAAGTCTGGCGACAGGAGGTTGACCACCTTTTGCACCGCAGGGAGCGCGAGCTTCTTGGTCAAAAACCGTTCGACTGCGGTTTTGGCTATTTTCTCGATCAGCTTATCGGTGCCCTGGCCGACGGTGAAGCTGCAAAGGTCGTCGACACCGATCAGCTCAATGTCCGCCTCCAGCTTTACCGTCTCGCCGGGCTGAGGGTTTTCGGGGGTGGCCTTGAACCGCAGGTCGGCATCCATTTTCGTTATGAAGCCGTCGAGCATCAGTGGGATCTCGAGAAAGGCCTCGGCAGAGCCGCAGGTGGTCGCCCATCCGTACAGAAGGAGGGCGTCGGCCGGGCCGGTGACCACTGCGGCGGTTACCGCGGCCACGAAGAGGGCATCGCAAGTCCAGCCGATGACTTGGCCGCCGATGTCGAGCAGGTGGGCGACCTTCTTGACGAGGCACAGAGCGCTCAGGATATCGTCCACCGAGGCTTTGCCCGTCGCCAAATCCTGGAGCCTGGCACGCAACTCGACACCGTCCGTAGCCAAGAAAGCGCTGAGGCTCTGCCTGAGCTCAGGATAGCCGTTGGCGTTGGCGTAGAGGAAAAACAGCTTCGCAAGCTCATCCGCGTTCGGCTTGTCGAGCAGGGCACGCAAATTTGCCATCTCAGTCGCCACGTCGTCGTGGGCTATGGAAAAGGCGGCGAGCAGCACCGCCTTCTCGTCGCTGCCGACGTTCGCCAGCTCCATCAGTTGGCGAATTGCGTCCTGGTTGAGCTCGACCAGCGAGGTGTAGTCGGCAAGCAAGGCTATGAGCGCCGCTTTCGGGTCCGCCGGCAGCGGCGGCGGCTCATCGACCTGGAAGGTGAAAGTCTCGACGACGGTGCCATCGCGGCGGATGCGGACCTCTACCGGCCCCGGCACCACCTGCAGACTGCCGCGTTGCGTCGCGTCCAAGGGGATGATGAAGGTGGCGTAGCCACGAGCGGGCCGCAGCGGTTGCTGCACCCAAGCCGCCTGCCCGACCTCGATCTCGATGTTCGCCGTGGGATCGAGCAGGTTGGGAGAGATGAGGTTGACGCGCGCTCCCGGAGCTCCATGGACAGGCGAGAGAGAGCTCGGCAGCGGTTGGCCGGCCGCGACGGCCTGGCCGAGTTGGAGCGCGTCGCTCGGAGTCACCTGGCCGTCGAGATCGATATCGGCGGCAGGCACGGCGGAGGCGGACAATGCTTGCAGACGGCCGGCGTGCTTGGCCACCAGGTGTGCATCTTTCAAGGTAATGACGCCGTCCCCGTCGACATCGCCCACCTGCGCCGGCAAGCCGAGCTCGGGCGGTCCCTGAGTGGCGGGATTAAAGACCTGGACGCCGGTCTCGACCTGCACGGCGTTGTTGTCGCGATCGGTCGCCGTCAACGTCGCACCGTAGAGGCCTGGCGCCTGGAAGGAAACCGAGATGGTCTGGCCGGTCAGCTCGCGGCCGTCGGTCAGCTTCCACTGCCACTGGTCGACGGTCGAGGTCGACTGCACGACCCGGCCGGAGAGCTTGAACAGGGTTCCGGGCACACCGCTGGTCCGGTCGACGTCGATCGCGACGATCGTAGATCCGGCCACGGTGCCGGCGGCACAATCGCAGGGTTTATTCGAGGGCGACCCGGCGGCGACGGTTGCCGCCGGCCGGGTCGGCGGAACGAGCGGGGCCACTCGGGTCGCGGTCGTGATGGAGACGCTGCCGGGGCTGGTAGCGCCGTTGGCGTTGACGGCGACCGGGAAGCGCTTCTCGGGTGGCCGGAAGTCGATCCCTCCCTTCCGGGCTTCCACTTCCACCACACCGCCAGCTCCGGTGGTGCCGATCGCCTCGACGCCGCCATGAATCATAATGGCCGCACTGACCAGCGAGTGGATCCGGCGGAAACCGTCCACGGCGCAGCTCACCAGCTTGATGCTGCCACCGCTACCGCCGCTGGCGCGCACCATGGTCGTGTCCAGGAGTGTCAGCTTCTGGCCGGACTGCAGGGAGATGGAACCGCCCTGGCCCGCACCGTCGAGGGCGCGGGCGAAAATCTTTGCGGCGCCTTCGATCGTGATCTCGCCTCCGGCACAGAGCCGCAGACTGCCGCCGGCATTGGGTCCATCGGCTCGGAGACTGGAGCGGCCGGCCAGGTGGATGCTCGCGGCTCGAATTTCGATCTGGGGTCCTTGCGCCTGCTGGTCGCTGGCTGGCCGGATCGCGCTTCTGCCGGAGAGCTCCAGATCGCCGGCCACTGCGAAAACGGCCCTGGCCCGGTCCACCACGATCTCGGCGTTGCCGCTCAACGCCAGACTGTCGAGGGTCAGCGTGCCGTCGGCCACGCCGTCGAGGTCCATGGCGCTACCGTCGAGATCGCTGAACTTCAGGCTATGGCCGTTGAGACGCAACTCGCCGGCGTGACCGGCCGTCGGCAAGAGCAGGGCGCCTGTCGCCAGGGCAATTAGAAATATGCGGATTAATCGTTTCTGTTTGAGCATGTCCGTTCTCCCATCCTCCGTGTCAGCGAAAGACTTCGCACCACTTCCATTAGTGGGAAGCCCAACCGACATGGACCCTCTTCGGGCGGGAATGTTTACGGCTGGAGGTGGGTATCCGACGGACGTCGAGGTCGAGGCTGGCGCGGGCTCAAAGCGTAAACCGAGCTCTCAAACCGCACCCCCCTCAATCCCCGCCCTTCAACCCCGCCTTCTTCGCGTAGTACCGGAACGAGCGGAAGCTCATGCCCAGGATCTCGGCGGCCTGGGTCTGGACGCCGTCGGTACGCTCCAAGGCCTGGATCATGAGCTGGGTGCGGATCGACTCGAGGTAGGCCTCCAGGTCCAGTCCCTCCTCGGGGAGCTGCACGAGGTCGGGGTGGGTCCGCCGGTTGGTGAGGAGGTGGACGGGCAGGTCTCGGGTGGTGATGGTCTCGGCGTGGGAGAGGGCCAGCACCCTTTCGATCAGGTTTTCCAGCTCGCGGACGTTGCCCGGCCAGTCGTAGCTCTCCAGGATCTGCATCGCCTCGATCGAGATCTGGCGCTGCGGCAGGTCCATCTGCCGGCTGTATTTCTGCAGGAAGAAGTCGACCAGCAGGGGGATGTCCTCCCGCCGCTGGCGCAGGGGCGGCAGGTGGATGGGCAGGACGTTGATGCGGTAGTACAGGTCCTCGCGGAACTCGCCGGTCTGCAGCCGGCCCTCCAGGTCCTGGTTGGTGGCGGCGATGATCCGCACGTCCACGGATTCCTCTTCCGTGCCCCCCACTTTGCGCACCACCTTCTCCTGCAGGGCGCGCAGGAGCTTGACCTGCATCGAGGGGGTCATCTCGCCGATCTCGTCGAGGAAGAGGGTGCCGCGGTCGGCCTCCTGGAACAATCCCTTTTTGTCCTTGACGGCGCCGGTGAAGGCCCCCCGCTCGTGGCCGAAGAGCTCGCTTTCGAGCAGGTTCTCCGGCATCGCGCCGCAGTTGATCGAAAGGAACCGGCGGCTCGACCGCGGGCTGGCGAAGTGGATGGCGCGGGCGATCAGCTCCTTGCCGGTGCCGCTCTCGCCGTGGATCAGCGCCGTCGAGGCGGTGCGGGCGATGCGCTCGACGAGGGAGAAGATGGCCTGCATGCGGGCGCTCTTGCCGATGATGTTGTTGAAGGTGTACTTCTGCTCCAGCTCGCGGCGCAGGTAGACGTTCTCGTCCGCCAGCTCGGCCCGCTCCAGGGCCTTCTGCGCCACGATTTTGAGCTCGTCGACGTCGAACGGCTTCGAGACGTAGTCGGCCGCTCCCAGCTTCATCGCCTCGATGGCCGACTTGGTGGAGGTGTAGGCGGTCATCATGATCACCGGTGGGCCGCCACCGTTCACCTTGATCTGTCGTAAGAGGTCGAGGCCGTTGCCGTCGGGCATCAGGATGTCGCAGAGGACGAGGTCGAAACCATTGCGCTCCAACTGCTTGTGCGCCTCGGTCACCGAGCGCGCCGTGGTCACTTCGTAGCCCACGCCTTGGAAGAGCAGGGAGAGGAAGTCGAGCATGCTCGACTCGTCGTCGACGATCAGCAGGCGCACGCGCGGGCTCATGCCGGCGCCTCCGCGGAGACCAGGGTGACGCTGGAGCCGACGGTGGGCAGCTCGACCGTGATGGCAGTGCCGGAGCCCGGGCGGCTGGCGACGCGCAGCCGGCCGCCGTGGTCCTGGACGATGCGGTAGACGATCGCCATGCCGATGCCTGTGCCGCCGTCGAAGAACGACTGGAACGGGTGGAAGAGGTTGGTGCGCTGCTCTTCCGTCATGCCGAGGCCGGTGTCGATCACCTGCAGGCGGTACCAGTCGCCCTGGAGCCGGCCGACCACCCGCAGCACGCCGCCGTCGGGCATGGCCCGCAGGGCGTTGCGCGCCAGGTTCCAGAAGATCTGGCTCACCTGGTCGGGATCGGCGAACAGCCGCGCCGAGGACGGATCGAAGTCGACCTCCAGGCGGTGACGGTCCGAGACCTCCTCGCTGTTCTTGAGCAGCTCGACGTTCTCGGCCAGCAGGCGGGCGATGTCGAAGGAGATGCTCGACCGCTCGCGGGGGCGGGCGAAGCGCAGGAACCCCTTGATGGTGCGGTCCAGGCGGTGGCTCTCCTTGAGCAGGATCTCGATCAGCTTGCGCTGCGCCGGATCGCCGTCCACCGAGCCGGAGAGCATCTGGACGGACCCCGAGATGGCCGCCAGGGGGTTGCCGATCTCGTGCGCCAGGCCGGCCGCCAGCTCGCCCACGGCCACCATCCGGTCTTTCATTCGCAGCTCCTCCTGCATCCGCCGCCAGCGGGTGAGGTCCTGGAAGATGATGATGTAGCCGCGGTGGTGCTCCTCGGCGTCGGTGAGCCGCGAGATCGAGAAGCCGACGTAGCGGGTGTCGCCGCCGCGGATGACCTCCACCTCCGAGCGCATGCGGCCGGTCTGCTCGCTGGCCGCGGTCGCTTCGTCCCACTGCGCGGCGTCGAAGAGGCCGGACTCCTGGATCGGCCGGCCGGTCAGCTCCGCCTCCCCCCGGTCGAGGATCTCCAGCCCGGCGTGGTTGGCGCTGGTGACGAGGCCCGCGAGGTCGGTGGTGAGGATGCCGCTGCTGATCGACTGGATGACGTCGCGGTGCACCACCTGGAGGTCGGCCAGGTGCTCGCTCTTCTCCTCCAGCGCGCGCTCGGCGCGGGTGACGTTGTGGGCCAGGTAATAGGTGAGCAGGGCCACGGCGTAGAAGCCGAAGCCGTGGACCGCCAGGTTATAGCCCACGCGCACTCCCGAGACCGCCTCCTGGCCGGAGCTGGCGGGCTGGATGGCGCCGAAGTAGAGGCCCACGATGAGGAAGGCGTAGAGCAGGAAGGCGATGCTCGCCACGGTGAGGCCGGCGCGCCGGCGCAGCAGCGTCGAGGCCACGGCGATGACGATCAGGTAGAGCAGCGAGAAGGGGCTGGTGGCGCCGCCGAGGAAGTAGACGAGGCCGGTGATCAGGATCAGGTCGCCGACGAACTGGATGTAGGCCTGGACGGTGGGGTAACGCCGCAGCAGCCGCATCAGGGCGATGTAGATGAGGGTGGCCGCGCAGGTGGCGCCGCCGAGCAGCAGCAGGAAGTTGCGGGGCACGGCCTCGGGCTCGGGCAACGCGGCGGACTGGGCCGCCGGGGCCGGCGGTCCCACGAGCTCCCCGCGCTCGGGCTGGGCCGCCGTCACCCCCGTCGCCGCCTGCGTGGCGGGGATCACCCAGAGTTGGAGCAGGTAGTAGGGGAGCAGGACGCTGACGATCGCCACCACGCGGATGGCGGTGTACCAGCGGAGCTGATTGACCAGGGGAGTCATGGCGTGGCGGGCCGGAGCGGTTAAGGCCACCCCGGCCCTGGAGCTCGCGGACAAAATTACCCGATCTTGGACAGAATCGAGTAGAGGGGCAGGTACATGGCCGCCACGATGGTGCCGATGACGGCGCCCAGCACGGTGATCATCACCGGCTCGATGAGCTTCATCAGGCCGGCCACCGCCGTGTCCACCTCGTCCTCGTAGAAGTCGGCGATCTTCTGCAGCATCTGGTCCAGGGCGCCGGTCTGCTCGCCGACGTTGATCATCTGCACCACCATCGAGGGGAAGACCTTGGTCTGCGCCAGCGGCTCGCTGATGGTCTTGCCCTCCTCGACGCTCTTGCGCACCGCCATGATGGCCTCCTCGATGATGGCGTTGCCGGCGGTCTTGGCGGTGATCTCCAGGCCGTCCAGGATCGGCACGCCGGAGGCCGTCAGGGTGCCCAGCGTGCGGCAGAAGCGGGCGACGGCGATCTTGCGCAGCAGCATGCCGACGACCGGGATCCTGAGCATGGCGCTGTCCAGGATGTGCCGGCCGTGCGGCGTCTTGTGCCAGCGGCTGACGGCCACGCACCCGAAGATGACGACCAGCACGATGAGGAAGAAATAGTCGGCCACGAAGTTGCTGGCGCTGATCACGATCCGGGTCAGCAGCGGCATCTCGCTGCCCAGTCCGGCGAAGAGCTGGGCGAAGACCGGGATCACCTTCCAGAGGATGATGAACACCACCAGGGCGGCGATGACGATGATCGACACCGGGTAGATGAGCGCCGACTTGACCTGGCTGTTCAGCTTCACGGCCTTCTCGATGTAGACCGACAGGCGCTGCAGGATGATGTCGAGGATACCGCCCGACTCGCCGGCCGCCACCATGTTGGTGTAGAGGGCGTCGAAGGCCTTGGGGTGCTTTTTCATCGAGTCGGCGAGGGAGGCGCCGGATTCGACGTCGCTGCGCACCTGCTGGATGATCCCCTGGAAGGTGCGGTTCTCCTCCTGGTCGCCGAGGATCTCCAGGCACTGCACCAGGGGGAGACCGGCGTCGAGCATGACGGAGAACTGGCGGGTGAAGATGGCCACCCGCTTCGCGCCGACGCCGCGGGGGATGCGGGGGATCAGCTTGATCTCCCGCCCCTTCTCGCGCAGGCTCGTGATCTGGATCTGCTGGCGCCGCAGCACCGCCGCCGCGGCGTCGCGGGTGTCGGCCAGAAGCTGGCCCTCCTGGACCTGGCCGGACCGGGACTTACCTTTCCATACGAAGCTGGGCATCCTCGAATTCCTCTCGCTACTGCGACGTCAACACCGGGTTCAGGGAGGTTGGGCCGCGGTTGATGATCTCCTGCAGCTCGTCCGGATAGGACGACCGGGCGAGCGCCGTCTCCAGGGTGATCATGCGTTTGAAGTAGAGGGCCGCCAGGGCCTGGTTGAAGGTCTGCATGCCGTGCTTGGCCTGGCCGGTCTGCATCATGCCGTAGATCTGGTGGACCTTGTCCTCGCGGATCAGGTTGCGGATGGCGGAGCTGGGGATCAGGATCTCCATCGCCATCGCCCGCCCCTTCCCCCCCACCTTGGGCAGCAGCGCCTGGCAGATGATCCCCTCCAGCACCAGCGAGAGCTGGGCCCGGATCTGCCCCTGCTGATGGGCGGGGAAGACGTCGATGATGCGGTTGATGGTCTGCGCCGCGGAGTTCGTGTGCAGGGTGGCGAAGGTCAGGTGGCCGGTCTCGGCGATGCGCAGCGCCGCCTCCACCGTCTCCAGGTCGCGCATCTCGCCGATCAGCACCACGTCCGGGTCCTGCCGCAGGGCCGAGCGCAGGGCCGCGGTGAAGCTGTGGGTGTCGGCGGCGACCTCGCGCTGGTTGACGATGCACTTCTTGTGGCTGTGCAGGTACTCCACCGGGTCCTCGATGGTGACGATGTGCTCGCTGCGCTCGCGGTTGATCTTGTCGATCATGGCGGCCAGCGTCGTCGACTTGCCCGAGCCGGTGGGGCCGGTGACGAGGATCAGGCCGCGTGGCTTCTCGCACAGCCGCTCGATGATGACGGGCAGCCCCAGCTCGCGGAATCCCTTGATTTCATAGGGGATCTGCCGGAACACGGCGGCGATGGCGCCGCGCTGGTGGAAGATGTTGGCGCGGAACCGGGCGAGCCCCTTGATGCCGAAGGAGAGGTCGATCTCGAGGTTCTCCTCCAGGCGGTGCTTCTGGTTGTCCGTCAGGATGGAGTAGGCGAGCTGCTTGGTCTCCGACGGCGTCATCGGCGGCAGGCTGAGCTGGCGCAGGTGGCCGTCCACCCGCACCTGTGGCGGCGAGTTGGTGGTGATGTGGAGGTCCGAGCCCCCCATCTCCACCATCGACTTCAAAAGCTGATTCAGTGTCGGCGGCATGCCCACAGACTCCAGCGGACGGTCCTCTTCTCCTGAAACGGGTCGAAACTGGGGGGAGTCTACACCATTGAGGGAATAGATGAAAGGGCATAAGGAGGGCAGGCGGCGAGGCCAGGGTCAGAGCAGGTCCGCAAGAATCTGCAATCCTTTAGCGCCTCCCTGCTGTATACCAGAGGCCAACGTCCTCGCGGTTCGAGGCTTACACAAGGAGATGCGCATGAAAAGGCTGGCCGCTCTTACCCTGGTCCTCGGTCTCTGCGCCCTGCTCGGTCCGGCGAAGACGAGCTCGGCCTTCACCTGTACTCAGATCTGCAACGGAGATTACCACTCCTGTCAGGAGGACTGCCGGTTCTTTCCCTACACCGGTTGCGCCAACGATTGCTGGCAGGCGTGGCAGGCCTGTCTCGCCGGCTGTTGAGGGATTGCCGGATGGCTTCACATACCCCCTCGGCCGGGCAATGCCGGTGAGAAGGTAGATTTTTCTCCTGGGAGCGCCGGCATCCCTGCCGGCCTTCTGACCAAGGAAAGCAAGGAAGAGGCCGGCGGGGACGCCGGCGGTCCCAGGGGGGCCCGCCGATCGGCGACGGTGACAACTGTCACCTCAAAGTCCTGACATCCCTCCCTGGGGTCCTCCGGGCGAATCTCCCAGAATGTCCCTGGAAGATTCGAACGGAGGATGCCAATGAAAGCTCAAAGACAGTTCGACGACGACCGGCCGCTCGCGGAGCTGCGCCGGGCGGTCAAGCGGTTCGGGGCCGTCACGGCTCTGGAGGGTGTCGACTTCGCGGTCCAGCCCGGCGAGGTGGTGGCGCTGCTGGGTCCCAATGGCGCCGGCAAGACGACGGTGGTGCAGCTCCTGCTCGGCCTCATGCGGCCCAGCGGCGGCGAGGCGCGGCTTTTCGATCAGAGCCCGCGGAGCGCGGCGGCCCGCGTCCGGGTGGGCGCCATGCTCCAGATCTCCAAGGTGCCGGAGACCCTGAAGGTGCGCGAGCACGTGCACCTCTTCTCCAGCTACTACCCCAACCCCCTGCCGCCGGCCGAGGTGATGGCGGCGGCCGGGCTGCAAGGCCTGGAGGAGCGCCTGTTCGGCAAGCTCTCCGGCGGCCAGCGCCAGCGGGTGCTCTTCGCCCTCGCCCTGTGCGGCAATCCCGATCTCCTCTTCCTCGACGAGCCCACCGCGGGCCTCGACGTCGAGGCCCGGCACGCCCTCTGGTCGGTGATCGAGGGCAAGGCCGCCCAGGGCAGGTCGGTGCTCCTCACCACTCACCACCTGGAGGAGGCGGACGCCTTGGCGGACCGCATCGTGATGCTCGTCCAAGGCCGGGTGATCGCCGAGGGGACCCCGGGCGAGATCAAGGCCCGCGTCACCGGCCGCAAGATCGTCTGCCGCACCGGCCTCTCCCTGGAGGTCGTGACGGCCCTGCCCGGCGTGCGCAGCGCCAGCCGGGAGGGGGAGCTGACGGAGCTGTTCACCACCGAGGCGGACCGCGCCGTGCGCGAGCTGCTGCAGCGGGACCCGGGGCTCTCCGGCCTCGAGGTCAAGGGAGCCGATCTGGAAGCAGCCTTCCTGGCCCTGACTGCCCTCAATCATGCGGAGACGAAAGACGAGGTCGCGGCATGAGCACCCCGACGACAATGACACCGATGCCGGGCCGGCGCAGCCTCGCCCGGATCCTCACCCTCGAATCGAAATACGAGTTCCTGAAGCTGCTGCGGCTGCCAGTCTACATCATACCGACGCTGGCCTTCCCCCTGGTCTTCTACATGCTCTTCGGAGTGGCCATGAAGCAGGGTCCTCACGGGGCCTTCGACTTCCCGACTTATCTGATCGCCACCTACGGCGCCTTCGGGGTGATGAACGCCGCCCTCTTCGGCCTCGGCGCCGGCCTCGCCGTCGAGCGCGGCCAGGGGTGGCTGCTCCTCAAGCGGGCGACGCCAATGCCACCGCTCGCGCCCTACGTGGGCAAGCTCGCGATGTGCCTGCTGTTCGGCACGCTGATGGTGGGCGCACTGTTCACCCTGGGCGCCACGGCCGGCGGCGTGCGCCTGCCGCTCGCGACCTGGCTGGCCCTCGCCGGGGTGCAGATCGCCGGCGCCGTGCCCTTCGCCGCCTTCGGTCTCGCCATCGGCTACTGGGCGGGGCCGAACTCGGCGCCGGCGATCATCAACCTGCTTTCGCTGCCGTCCGCTTTCGGCTCCGGCATGTGGCTCCCCATTCAGATGATGCCGGCGGTGGTGAAGAAGATCGCCCTCTATCTCCCCTCCTACCACTATGCCCAGCTCGCGCTCAAGACGATCGGCATGGACCGGGGGGAGCCGGCCGGGCGCAGCGTGACCGTGCTGGCCCTCTTCACCCTCCTCTCGCTGGGGCTCGCCTGGGCCGGCTGGCGGCGGGACGAGGGGAAGACGTTCGGGTAGGCCCGCTGCGACCTCTATAGATAAGGTAGGGTAAGAGCCAGAGAGAAGACGCCCATGCGCCTGCGCCTACTTCCCGACGACCCCGAGCTGGGTTGGACCCCCTACGCCTGGCTAGTCTATCTCGCGTTCGTGATCGTACCTCCCATCCTGATGCGGGTCTCGGCTCTCCAGTGGGGGCTGACCGCGGCAGGGATGGCCGTCTTCCTGGTCCTCTACTTCACGGCGCACTGGCTGAGCGGCCGCAAAATCCTGTGGTGCATCGCCGGCATCGCGCTGCTGGGGATCGTGCTCGCGCCGGCCAACCCGGGAGCGAGCACCTATTTCATCTACGCCGCGAGCTTCATCGGCTACGCGGGCCGGCCCCGGTTCGCGTTCTGGGGACTCCTGGTCCTGGTCGGCGTGGTGCTGGGGGAATCGTGGCTCCTCCACCTCTCGATCTACTTCTGGGTACCGGCGATCCTGTTCTCGCTGCTGGTGGGCGGCACCAACATCCACCAGGCGGAGGTGTCGCGGGCCAATTCCAAGCTGCGCCTCGCCCAGGAGGAGGTGGAGCTGCTGGCCAAGACGGCGGAGCGTGAGCGCATCGCCCGCGACCTCCACGACCTGCTGGGCCATACCCTGTCGCTCATCACCCTCAAAGCCGAGCTGGCGGGCAAGCTCCTCGCCCGCGACCCGGAGCGGGCCGGCCGCGAGATCCGGGAGGTGGAGAGGATCTCCCGCGAGGCGCTGCGCGAGGTGCGCACGGCGGTGGCCGGCTACCGCTCGCAGGGCTTGCCGGCGGAGCTGGCCCGGGCGCGGATCGCCCTGGAGGCGGCCGGGGTGAAGCCCGAATATTTCGCCGTGCCCGTGGAGCTGGAGCCCGCTCAGGAGACGGTGCTCGCCCTCGCCCTGCGCGAGGCGGTGACCAACGTCGTCCGCCATGCCGGGGCCGCGGCCTGCCGCATCGCCCTGGAGCAGACGGCGGCGGAGACCCGCCTGGAGGTGCGCGATGACGGCCGCGGGGGCCGCGGCGGCGCGGGGCCGGAGGGGATCGGCCTCGCCTCCATGCGCGAGCGGGTGGAGGGGCTGGGCGGACGGCTGGAGCGCCGGGCCGGGACCGGCACGTCGCTGCTGATCGTCCTGCCGCGCCGGCCGGCCCCGCAGGAGGGGGGAGAGGTCCTGCGGGAGGAGACGGCGTGATCCGCGTCCTCCTGGCCGAGGACCAGTCCATGGTCCTGGGCGCGCTCGCCGCCCTGTTGGAGCTGGAGCCGGACATCGAGGTGGTGGGCCGCGCGCACGACGGCCGCGAGGCGCTGGCGCTGCTGGCGACGGCGCGGCCGGACGTGGTGCTCACCGACATCGAGATGCCCAACCTGACCGGCCTCGAGCTTGCCGCCGAGCTGAAGCGGCGGGGGAGCCCGGCGCGGGTGGTCATCCTCACCACCTTCGGCCGCAGCGGCTACCTGCGGCGGGCCCTGGACGCCGGGGCCGCCGGCTATCTGCTGAAGGACGCGCCCGCCGAGCGGCTGGCCGAGGCCGTCCGCCGCGTTCACGCCGGCCTGCGGGCCATCGATCCCGAGCTGGCGGCCGCCGCCTGGGAGGAGGCCGACCCGCTGACCGACCGCGAGCGCCAGGTGCTCCGCCTGGCCGCCGAGGGGCAGTCGAGCGCCCGCATCGCCGCCGAGCTCCACCTCTCCGAAGGGACCGTCCGCAACTACCTCTCCGAAGCCATCAGCAAGCTCGGCGCCGAGAACCGCGTCGACGCCGGCCGTATCGCCCGCCAGAAGGGGTGGCTCTAGGCTCGCCGTTCCCGGCGAAAATTTGACGGTCTGGCTTTTTGGAGTAGGATGCTGGCGTAAATCCGTGATGAAGCTTTGCGGATCGGTCGTATTGCGATGTTGACCGATCCACCGCCTTGAAGGCTTGAGGACTTAACTTCTGAGGAGGGTCCCCCCATGTCCAGGCCGAGAGTTGCGTTCCGTGATTGGCTGATCGCGCCGGCGGTCTTGGTGTCCGTGCTGGCCATCGGCGGGATTGGTTCCCGGGCCGCCGCGGTGCAGCAGTACCAGTCCGTCGAGCTGCCGGCCGCACCCCTCTCCGAGGAGGGCCAGCTCGCCGTGATGGTCGAGCTGAACGAGCTGCCGGCGGCTCGCGTCTACGCCAACGTGCTCGCGAAGCGGACCGGCGGCAAGGCCGTGTCGGCGGCCGACCGCCAGTCGGCCGTGCAGGAGGCGGCAGCAGCCGGCAAGCTCCAGGTCGCACGCGTCCTCGACGAGCAGGCCGCCATCACCGGGCGGCTGGCCGCAGCGGCGCCGGGAGCGGTTCAGCTCTACCGGGTTCAGAAGGCCTTCAACGGCATCGCCCTGCTGGTCTCGATCGACCAGATCGAGTCCCTGCGGGCGCTGTCCGGGGTGCGCAGCGTGCACCCGATCGAGATGGACGTCCCCACCAACTCGACGAGCGTGCCCTTCCTGGGGACGCCGAAGGTTTGGGATGCAATCAACAGCCTCGGCCTCGGGCTCAACGCCGACGGCAGTGGCATCAGGATCGGCATCATCGACACCGGCATCGACTACCTGCACGCCAACTTCGGCGGTACCGGGCTGGCAGCCGATTACACGACCGAGAAGTCGGACACGGCGAACTTCACCACGGCCGGTACCGCGGCGGGAGGCTCGTTCCCCACCGCCAAGGTCGTGGGTGGCACCGACTTCGTCGGCGACGCCTACAACGGCAGCACCGTCCCGGTGCCCACGCCCGACGCCAACCCGATGGACTGCTTCGGCCATGGATCTCACGTCGCCGGCACCGCGGCCGGGTTCGGCGTCACCTCCGCCGGCGTCGCCTACGCGGGTCCCTACACTCCGGCTGCCGTTCCCACCATCAAGACTCTGCGCATCGGTCCGGGGACCGCCCCCAAGGCGCTGCTCTATGCGCTCCGCGTGTTCGGCTGCGGCGGCAGCACCGCCTTCACCACCGCGGCGATCGATTGGGCGATGGACCCCAACAACGACAACGACCTCTCGGATCACCTCGACGTCATCAACATGTCGCTGGGCTCGAACCTCGGCAGCCGGACCAACTCCACGTCGGTCGCCTCGGACAACGCCGCCGCCGCCGGCGTCATCGTGGTCGCCTCGGCCGGCAACGCCGGCGATACCTTCTTCATCGCCGGCGCGCCGGGCGCCGGCACCCGCGTCATCAGCACGGCTGCCTCGACCGACAGCGGTGTCTCCTTCGGAGCCTTCGGCACGCTGCTCGTCAACGCTCCGGCAGGGATCGCCGGCAGCTTCCTCACCGGGACCGCCACGGCGTTCGCGGACGGACCGCCGCCTGGAGGGTTGACGGCCAACGTGGTGATCGGACTCGATCCGGCCGACGGAGCCGGGCCGTCGACCACCGACGGCTGCTCGCCGCTCACCAACGCCGCCGCCGTCGCCGGCAACATCGCGATCATCGACCGCGGCACCTGCGGCTTCGCGGTCAAGGCGAAGAACGCCCAGAACGCCGGCGCGGTGGGGGTGATCATCGCCAACAGCGCTTCGGCCTTCGGCAACATGGCGGGATTCGACGAGACGGTCACCATCCCCACGGTCATCGTCCAGCAGCCGGATGGCAACACTCTCAAGGCGAACGTCGCGGGTCTCAACGTGACGCTCTGGTCCGCCGCCGACGTCCTCGCCTCCTTCAGCTCGCGCGGACCGCGGCTCGACCCCTCTCACGTGCGTCTCAAGCCTGACATCGCGGCGCCGGGCCTGTTCATCAACTCCTCGCAGACCGGCATCACCTGCACCGCCGCCGCCCAGGGGTGCATCACCCCGGCCGCGAGCGGTTTCCTTGCCGGCAGCCAGATCCTCAACATTTCCGGCACCTCGATGGCGTCGCCGCACATGGCGGGCATCATGGCCCTGCTGCGGCAGCTCCACCCCGACTGGACGGTGGAGGAGCTCAAGGCGCTGGCCATGAACTACGCCACCGCGGACGTCTACAACGACCACGACGGCCTCGGGCCACGGCACAACCCGAGCCGCATCGGAGCCGGGCGGGTGGCTCCGGCCGCCTCGGCGGCGGCCTCGGTGATCGCCATGGACACCGACGTCGCCGGCGGGGTCAACGTCTCGTTCGACACCGAGGTCCTCGGGGCGAGCACTCAGGTCGCGACGGTCCGCGTCGTCAACCACGGGACGACGAGCCAGACCTACGACCTCGCCTTCGACACCGTGATCGATTCGCCCGGCGTCGTCTTCTCGCTGCCGGATGGCGCCAGCGTCACCGTCCCGCCCGGGGACACGGCCGAGCTCCACGTGCAGATGGACGCCAACGCCTCTCTGATGGACCATACCCGTGATCCCCTGCTGCCGGCCACGCAACTGCCGGCCGGCGCCGTCGGGACGGGGACGGGCCAGGTCAGCCGCGCCTGGCTCACCGAGGAATCCGCCTACCTCACCTTCAAGCAGAGCGGGAACCTCAAGCTGCGGGTGCCGGTCTACATGGCCAGCCGGCCGGCGTCGGCGATGAGCGGCCCCGCCACCATCACCGCCGCCGCGACGAGCATTCCGCTGAGCGGCACCGGCGCCTGCACCGGCACGCTCGGCGCCGGCCCCACCTGCACCGGCTCCTTCCCCACCAACGAGGTGTCGCTGGTGAGCCCCTTCGAGCTGCAGGTCGTATCGCCCGCCAACCCTCTCAATGCGCCGCCCTACGCGGACATCCAGTACGCGGGCGTCTCCTACAACCCTGGATCGGACATGCTGCTGTTCGGCGTCTCGACCGTAGGGGATTGGTCCTCCCTGAACCAGGTGTCATTCAACATCTGTATCGACAACAACGAGGACGGGATCTACGACTTCCTGATCTTCAACACCAACGGCGGCACCCTCGGCGGCTCGACTTCGCCACAGGACACGTTCATGATGGGTATCCGCAACCTGTCGACCGGCGGCACCTCCTTTACCGTGCCGCCGATCCCCCCCAACGTACAGTTCGCGAGCGCCCTCGACTCGGCGCACTTCCTCAACAACGTCGTCGTCCTGCCCATGGCGCGGTCGCTCCTCGGGTTCGTGGGCGCCGACAAGGGCTTCCGCTGGAAGATCGTGACCTGTCCGGGGGGCAGCTCCTGTGGCCGCAGCACGACCGGCGACCACTGCTCGCCGGCCGCGGGGACCTTCTTCGACAGCGCCAACGGGCCGTTCTTCTTCGACGGCGCCGCGCCCGGCCTCAACTTCAACGGCGCCACCCTGCTGCAGGACCTCAACGGCGCCTCGATTCCGGTCACCGTGAACACCGCCAACATGGCCGCCAATGGCTCCCTGGGCACCTTGCTGCTGCATCACCACAACACCCAGGGGACCCGCGCCGAGGTGGTGCTGCTCGATACCGCCCAGAGAGCCGACCTCGCGATCACCAACTCGGCGTCCCCGGCCAATCCGGGCCTCGGCCAGAACGTCACCTACACGCTCACCGTCACCAACAACGGGCCGAACGATGCCACGGGCGTCCAGGTCGACGACTTCCCGCCCCTGGGCACGACCTATGTCTCCGACGACGGCGCCGGCGCCTACAGCCCGGGCCTCGGCATCTGGACGGTGGGAGCCCTCGCCAACGGTGCCAGCGCCACCCTCCACCTCACCGTCAGCGTCGACGTCAGCGATCAGGTCTGCAACCTGGCGCAGATCACCGCCGGTACTCCGCTCGACCCCAACCCGGCCAACAACCAGGCCAAGTCCTGTCTGCAGGCGCCGCGCACGGCGGACCTCGCGGTCACCGTCACGCGCACCAGCGCGGCGACCGTGAACCCCGGGGGCACCGTCACCTGGCAGGTCACCGTCACCAACAAGGGCCAGGATCCGGCCTACGCCCTGACCACCAACGAGAGCTTCTCCCCGGTGGGCGTCACGGCGGGTGGCGCGACTCCCACGGCCGGCGTCTTCATCCCGGGAGCCACGGGCAACTGGAAGGTCTCCAGCCTCGGCCCCGGCGTCACCCAGACGCTCCAGTACTCGATCACCGCGCCCAACATGGCCGGAACGCTGACCAACACCGTGACGGCCGCCTCCGCCAAGGCTCTCCGCCTGCCCGGCAAGGCGTTCGATCCGAACCTCCCCGACAACACGGACAGCGACACCGTGACCGTGCTTTCGCCGTCGGTGATCAGCACGGTCAGCAAGACGGTGACCGGCAGCTTCGTCGAGGGGGGGACGGTGATCTACACCGTCACCCTCTCGAACACCGGCCCCTTCGATCAGCAGGACAACCCTGGCCACGAGTTCGTGGACGTGCTGCCGCCGCAGCTCACCCTGGTGAGCGCCAGCGACGGCGCCAGCCCGGGCACGTTCTCCAACTCGGGCAACACCGTCAACTGGGATGGCTCGATTCCCGCCGGCGGCTCGGTGACGATCACCATCACTGCCACGATCAACGCCGGCACCGCGCTGCAGACGGTCACCAACCAGGCCACGGTAAACCACGACAACGACGGCAACGGCGTCAACGAGACGGCCACCCTCACCGACGACCCGGCCGTCGGCGGGGCCAGCGACCCGACCTCTTTCAAGGTCCTCTCGCCCGCCTCGGTCGGCACCCACACCAAGACCGTCTCCGGCACCTTCTCCGAGGGCGGCACGGTGACCTACACGGTGACCATCTCCAACCCGAGCGCCAACCCGCAGCTCGACAATCCGGGTGACGAATTCACCGACGTCCTGCCGGCCGGGCTGACCCTCGTCAGCGCCAGCGCCTCCGGCGGCACGGCCGTGGCCGACGTGCCCAACAACACGGTGCACTGGAACGGCGGCATCGCGGCCGGCGGCTCGGTGACCATCACCATCACGGCGCTGATCAACAACGGCACCGCCGGCACCACCATCAGCAACCAGGGCACCATCTTCTTCGACGCCGACGGCAACGGCACCAACGAGTCATCGATCCTCACCGACGACCCGAACGTAGGCGGCGTCAGCGACCCGACGACGTTCGCGGTTGCCTCCGTCGCCCAAGTCCCGACGCTGTCCTCGGTCGGTCTGGCCCTGCTGGCTCTGCTCCTGGTGGGTGGCGCGCTGCTGGTCCTGCGGCGGCGCACCGTCTAGGAAGCTCCTTCGGCACCGGGCGGGGGGAATACCCCCGCCCGGGCTCGTCGCCCCTGCCTACTCCCCCTCGCCCCCCCGTTTCGACCGCGGCGCGCGTCCGGCCGCCTTGAGGGCGCGCGTCAGGATGAAGTCGATCTGCGCGTTGACGCTGCGCATCTCGTCGTCGGCCCACTTGCGGAGGGCTTCGTAGACCTCCGGATCGAGCCGCAGCGGGTAGCTCTTGCGCTCCGCCAAGGGTCAGACCCCTAGTAGAGGCTCCCGGCGTTGATCACCGGCTGGGGGTGGCGGTCGCCGCAGAGCACCACCAGCAGATTGCTCACCATGGCGGCCCGGCGCTCGTCGTCGAGCTGGACGAGGCCCTTCTCGGCGAGCATGGCCAGAGCGTGCTCCACCATGCCCACGGCGCCCTCGACGATCTTGGACCGGGCGGCGACCACGGCGCTCGCCTGCTGGCGCTGCAGCATGGCGGAGGCGATCTCGGGCGAATAGGCAAGATGGCTGATGCGAGCCTCGATCACCTTGACGCCGGCCTGCTCCAGCCGGTCCTGGATCTCCGCTGAAAGCCCCGACGACATCTCTGCCGTGTGGCTGGAGAGGGCCATCTCCCCCTCGTGATCGGCGACGTAGGGGAAGTGGGTGGCGAGGTTGCGCAGGGCCGACTCGCTCTGGACGTGGACGAAGTTGATGTAGTCGTCGACGTTGAACAGGGCCTCGGCCGTGTCCACCACCCTCCAGACCACGACGGCCGCGATCTCGATGGGGTTGCCGCTCTTGTCGTTGACCTTGAGCTTGCCGGTCTCGAAGTTGCGGGTGCGCACCGACACGGCCTTCTTGGAGTAGAAGGGGTTGGCCCACCGCAACCCGGCCGTCCGGGCCGTGCCGCGGTAGTCGCCGAAGAGCTGCAACACCTTGGCCTGATTGGGGTTGACCACGAACAGCCCGGCGAGGCCGACGATCGAGACGATCATGGCCAGCACCGAGCCGAACAGCCAAAGCCCCTGCCCCGCGCGGGCGGACGCGACCAGCCAGTAGCAGGCGGCGAAGAACAAGCCCAGGAACACCAGCAGCATCCCGAGCCCGGGACCGCCGTTGAACTCCTTCTCGCGAATCATGGTGACGTATCTCCCTTTCTTGGATACCAGAGTGATATCACTCTGATGGCAGATACGCAAGGGGAGGGGGAAGGTTGCAGGGGGAGTCCAGCGCCACCCCGCCCTGTTTCAGGACAGGGTGGCCAGTTCCCGTCAGGCTACGAAGATGGCGGGCACCAGATGCAAACCGGCACCGGCTCGCAGGTGAAATAGGGGCTGGTGACTCCCGAGTCGATCGAAGCGCCGCAGCAGTCCACGCCGCGCCGTCCCACCACCTGGGAATGAGACGCGTCGCTGAAGAAGGTGCAGTCCTGGTTGCTGGCGGCTTCCGCCGGCCGCGGCGCGGTCGCCAGCACGGTGAGAGCCAAGGCGCAGGTCAGGCCGAGGGCGACGATGAGCTTGCGCGGGGTCGAGAGGGTCTTTTCGGTCATGAAGCGGATCTCCTCAAGTAGCGAGCGGAAACAGCACTGTTTCGGCTCGGTCTATTAACGCAGGTGCGCGAGAGATCCCCTCACGGCCCGCCGGCGCCGGCCCAGAACAAGCTGGCCCTCGCGGTCGAGGACCTGGGAGAAGCCCGCCTCCTCTCCCCGGGGGAGGACGCGGCTCCTCCCCAGGAGGCGGGCCTCCTTCGGGCGGAACGGCGGCGTCCTTGGACTCGGCGGCCGCCATCCCTTCTAAATTGTCAAAGAACATCTCTCCCCGGCGGCCACACCCTGACGGCTCCTCGTCGAGCATCCACCTCCTTGGTATGCGGTAGAATACCGGGAACAGGTAGAAACGTCAAGAGACATCTTGACGCAGCATTGCACAGTCTGTTATCTATGCACACACGATGAAAGAGCGCGTTGCGCGATCCGCTGGCCTGGATCGAGGCACCGCCGCCTGAAACGTCTTTTCTCCGGCTGAAACAGTGGAAAAGCCGCCGAAACAATGTTCAACGGCTTTTTTCATTGTTTCCGGCCGCCAAACCATGAAAAAAGCCGTTGAACATTGAAAAAAGCCGTGAAACATTGGAAAAACCGGAAAAACAATGAAAAAAGCCAAGGAACATTGAAAAAACGATCCGGACACTCCAATACGCTTTCCGCGCCCATGACAACCTCTACAGGGATGATATACGAACCAGCGGCGCCCTATTGACAACGCTGCGGCCGTTCTATACTCTTCCCTCCGTTGCAGCAAAATGTGCAGCGAGATGCTGTTCTTTGACAACTGAGAAGGGATGGCGGCCGCCGAGTCCAAGGACGCCGCCGTTCCGCCTGAAGGTGGCCCGCCTCCTGTGGAGAGACCTCGTCCTCCCCGCGGGGGAGGAGGCGGGCCGGGGCCGCGCGTGTTCAAGGCGAGAGTCGTCGACACTATTCCTCCCATTGTGGAGACGCCCGCTGGGTTCCAGTGGGGCGTCTCTACATTGGGGGGTGACCCTTGGAGATTACGGGGGCGGTGTGCGCCTTCCCGGAGGGATATTGAGAAGGGTTACGGCTCGGGTTCCTCGGCGGGGCGGAGGGATTTGAAGACTTCGAGGATTGGCGCCAGAAGCGTTGCGTCCGGCTCCGCACCAGCGGCTTCGGCATGTTTGAGATAGTTCCTGACCATGATGGTCATCCCCGCCGCAAACGCAGCGGGGAAGCGCAAGAAATACGGCGAAAGGGTTTGGACGGCTTCTTCAGCAGCCGCGAACGCCTCCTCGCGTCGCCCGAGATCGCTGAGCCCGTTGCCCAGATTGTTGAGGCTCGTGGCGAGATCGGGTCGGAAAGCGTCGGGTCGTTGCAGAGCGAGTTGTCTCCTGATCTGGACGGCCTCCTGCGTGGCTTGCAGAGCCTCCTCGCGTCGCCCGAACTCGCTGAGATCACTGCCCAGATTGTTGAGGCTCGTGGCGAGATCGGGTCTGAAAGCGTCGGGTCGTTGCTGAGCGAGTTGTCGATAGATCTGGACGGCCTCCTGTGTGGCTTGCAGAGCCTCCTCGCGTCGCCCGAGATCGCTGAGCCTGAGGCCCAGATTGTTGGCCAACCTGGAATATTCGGCTAGCTGTGCTTCGTCGAGGTCGGATTTCCGCTCGCGGAGTAGCATGTAGCCCTTTTCTGTGGCTATGCGGGCCACCTCTCGCAGAGGGACCGACCGCTGGTACTTGTCGTCGTCGCAAAGGCTTCGGAGCCGGATCACAACGTCGATCGCTTCGCTGACCTCGATCTCCCTGGCCAAGGCCAGACCCACGGGATCTCCCGTCTCAACAGCGACGTTCAACGCGAGTTCGCCGAGTCGGTCGAGGCGGCCTTCGAGCGCCACCCTGAGCCATTTTTCCTGATCATTGCGGCGTCGGGCGAGGCGTGTCAACACAGTCAAGATCGTGGAGCCCTCCTCGGTGCTGCTGCCATCGAGCAACCTGTTGAGGAGATCCTGATCCTTCGGAAGAGTTTCGGCTACCAACTCCTCACCCAGGAGGTCGGGCTGGAGGGGATCGAGAAAGCGCTCAGAGCCGCGATAGAGATCCTCAAGTAGGTTCCGAAGGGTTCGTGCTTCCCGAGGCTCCAGGGAGAAAGGCGGAAGGACCCGATCCAGGAGCGCTTTGGCCTGTTGGAAAGTGGAAACTCCTCCGACCAAAGTCACAGCCGCGACAGCGGATTCTATCGCTTCCTTCAGAGCCCGGTCCTGCTGCCCCCAGAAGCGTCGCTCGTGAGACAGAGTCTGTCGAAGCGCGTCCTCGGCGGTTTCGATCCGATCGCCGTAGAGAGCCAGATAGGCGGCCATGTGGAGGTAAAGAGCGCGCTCGAAAGAGGCGCCCGAGAGGTCGGGTACGTGGAGGTCCTTGGGGATTTCGCGATCGAGGACTGCGGCGAATCCTGCGGTTGCCGCCTGGAAAACCTGTTGTCGCTCGCCGAGATCCCGGGGAATCAGAGCGCTGATTTTGCGAGGCTTGGAGTCGGCCAGCAAAGATTCGACGTCACCCGTGATCTGTGAAAGGTTCCTCCACCAATCCGCCTCTCGTCGGGCGAGCAGAACCACCCGCAGCTTCGGACCTTCCCTTTGAGGCGCTTGGCCCATCTCGATGAGCAGGGGCTCGACGATCTCCAGCCGGGTTTCCGCATAATCGATCACCACCAGCCTAGGTGCCGTGCCCTTGAGGAGTGGGAGGATCTGATCCTTCTCACGGTTTCGCATCAGAAAGCCTGCGTGCCAGCCTTGGTGACGGAGCCGCCGGCACCATTCGAGCATCAGCCGCGTCTTGCCCGAGCCGCCTTCGCCGGTGAGGAGGAGGATGCTTCGGCGATCTTCGCTCGCGCACCAGGAGGCCAAGAAGTCCAGCTCTTCTTGGCGCCCTGCCTCGTCGAAGGGGATGACTTCGTAGGCGGCCGTCAGGATCTGGCCGGGAGTTGGATTCGCGGGAAGCTCCCGGGTGCCTTCGTCGAGAAGGTCGCGCAGACAATCGATCTCGCCGAAGACGGTGCGAATCCTCAATACCTCGGGCGAGCCCGCCCATCGTGCGATGTCAGAGAGGAAGGTGCTGATCTGGGAGTCCAGGATCTCCTTGGTGAGAATCCGCTCCTTCACCTCTCCTCGGCTCGAGGTCCGGAGGACGTGGACGACCAGGCGGTCGAGGAGCTGCGCGGGGACCGCGGCGGCGCGATCCGCCTTCAGTTTTTGCTCGATCTGATTACGGAGGGCGTCGAGCTTGGGGGCGCTGAAGGACCACTCCACGGCGTCCATGAAGCCTGTCCATCCGCCGTCCTGCTTGTCCAGCCAAGCCAGGGCTTCCTCGATCTCCTTCTGCTTCTTGTCCTTCTTGTTGGCTTGACGAGAGAGCGGACACCTTTGATGACCTTCTGGGTGCGGGCGCCTGTCTGCCACTTCTCCAGGAGGTCGAAGTCCAGTCCGTCCGTGCGCTTCTTCTTCTCGTAAGCGGTGGTGGTGAAGACGAACTTGCGGTCCTCGCCGCGCTGGCGGAGGGTGACGTAGCTTCGCAGGAAGTTGCTGAGGGAGTCGCGGACGACCCGGTCGGTGAGGCTCAAGCCGCCGGTGTAGGCCTTGACCTGCTCGCTGACGGCACCGCCGTTGAGGAGGAAGCGGTCGAGGTCTTCGTCTCCTTCGCAGAGGAGGATTTCTCCGGGCTGGAGGTCGAGCCAGCGTTGGACGCCCAGGCAGGTCTGGTAGAGATAGCCGCGGATGGAGGCATGGGCGGAGCGCCTCTCGTCGAGGAGGTTGAGGTCCGGCCTCGGGGTCGGGGAGGCTCCGCTGGCGGGCATGATTCAGACGATGCTAGCAGAGGGGGAGGGGCACGACGGGAGGCAGTCCACCACCATACAGGAGCTTTCTTGATGGCTGAATCCCCTGGAGGAAGTAAGGATTCTTGATGGCGGCGGTCATGACCAGATCGACCGACCGGCCGAATAGCGCCTCGAGAGACTCCAGCAGCCCGAAATAGCGATCCGCCAATTCGCCGGGAGATGCGGGAGCGAAGTCAATGAGGAAGTCGAGATCGCTCTTGGAGGCGTCGAATCCCTCGCCGGCTGCTGAGCCGAAGATCTCCAACCTGTGGACACCGAAGCGCTTACAGAGAGCCGCGAGCTCGCTTTTCCGGCTTGTGACGATCGGATGCATTGGTTCCGTTCTCCTCGAAGCCGGCGGCGCCCCGGCCCTGAGATTGTACCCCTTTGTCTTCTTCCCCGTTCCCCTACACCGTGGAACGCCTTGACCTGGTCGCTGACGGCGCCGCCGTAGGTCCCGAGGTCTTCGAGCGCAACGACGTCTGTCTCTGCACGGCTACGAGCCGGATCGCGGCTTCCTGCGCCGCACCTTCCTCGAGCTGGAGCAGGATGGTAGCCTCGCCGTCGGGTAATGCGGCTCCGGCAAGCTGCCGGCGCGCTACGGGAAGACGGCTCTGAGCGGCGCCACTGTCGATGGGTGATGCGCTGGAGCGCTCGCGAGGCACCGCACCCGGTTCGTTCGACGTGCCGGACGGCTCGCGCATCACAAACTTCCCGGTGTGCGTCACGGCGACCTCCAAATGCGCCGCGCAATCCGGGAGAGTGGTGACGCACGCCGCGGTTTGCTCGACGCACTCCGGGGTCTGCGTAACGCACACCGCGGTTTGCGTGACGCAATCCCCGGTGGTAGTGACGCAATCGGCGGGTTGCATCACGCACGCCGCGAAGGTGGTGACGCACAACCCGGTGGTCGTGACTCACCAGGAGGTTTGCGTGACGCAACCCGGGATGGCGGTGACGCACATCTTGGCCGTGGTGATGCACGCCGAGGTCTGTGTGACGCAATGCGGGGTGGCGGTGACGCAGACCGGGGTGGCTGCGACGCCCATCGGGAAGGTTGTGACGCAGACCGGGACGGCTGCGATGCAAGCCAGGGTTGCGGTGACGCCCTGCGAGACGGGAGAGACGCCAGCCGAGGTCTTCGTGACGCAAACGCCGGGCTGAGCCTCACGGATCCCCGCGCAGATACTGCCACCCCTGTCGTTGGTGATCCTGGATGTCAGGCTCCTCGAATTCAGCCTTCCCGGTGCTCCATAGAATAGCGCCAAGTCCCCAAGTCCGGCCGGCGATAGCGGACGAAGCGGAAGGCATGTCTGAGGAGGGGTGAAGGGGTCCACCCGCCGGCGTCCGGCGCGACGAGCTCGTATTGGCCGTCGCGAAGGGTGAAGACGTCGAACCGGAGATCCTCGCCGCGGGCGTCGATGAGCCACAGCTCGGGCACGCCGGCCTTGGCGTAGAGGGGAGGGAGGCGGACGGTGTCCTTCTTGACCGAGCTGTCACTGACGATCTCGACTACTAGGTCAGCAGGTCCCTCGAGGGCGATGAAGCGGTCGGGTTTTTTCCGGGAAGCCGGTACCGGACGAATTTTCCCCTGCCTCAGCGAGTCGAGCAGCACCATCACCAAGTCAGGCTCGACGGAGAGCCCGGCGAACCGGGAGACGTTCCGCGTGCGGTCGATGTGGAGCTCTCCGAGATCGGGGTCGACGACGAGCTTGATCAGCGTCGAAGCGATTGCCGTCTTGGGGGTGGAGTGGGTATACAGATCCTCAGGGCTCATGTCGACGTAAACGTCCCCCTCCAGGTAGTCGATGCGGCCGGTCTCCGGAAAATCGTCGGACTCCATCCAGCGCTGGAAGCCCTCGAAGGTGAAGGCGTCCTCAGGAATCTGGAGATCTTCCTCTTCGTCTTCGACGATGATTGCGTGTCTGTGGCTCATGATTTTTCTCTCCTGAAGAGTACACCCTCCGCCTGGATCTGCCAAGCCCCCGAGAGGGCCCCGAGAAGGAAGGATACTCCCTACCGCCGCAGGCTCAGCACCCGGAAAAACTCCTCCGCCACCTGGGACGGGTTGCCCACCAGCGCCCCGGCCCCCTCTTCCGGGAGCCAGTCGGCGGGGAGGTAGTTGCGGTAGGGAGCGTGGAGGAAGCGCTGGTCGAAGAGGGCGATGACGCCGGTGTCCTGCGGCGAACGGATCAGGCGGCCGGCGGCCTGGACGACGCGGGTCATGCCCGGCACCACGAAGGAGTACTCGAAGCCGCGCTCGAAGCGTTCTTCGTAATAATCCTTCAGAAGCTGCTGCTCCAGGGTCAGCGCCGGCAGGCAGGGACCCACGACGGCCACCGCCTTCAGCACCTCGCCGGGGTAGTCCACCCCTTCGGCGAAGACGCCGCCGGCGACCGCCACGAGGAGGATGTCCCCGAAGATGGCCGAGCGCAGGGCCTGGAGGAGGAGGTCCCGCTCCTGCTCGCTGTCCGCTTGGCGCTGGACGAGGACCCGCTTGTTGCGCAGCCGCATGCGGCCCGTGATCTCGGAGAGGAAGGCGTAGCTGGGGAAGAGGGCCAGGCAGTTGCCCGGCACCGTGTCCGCGAAGGCCGCCAGGCGCTCGGCGATGCGCTCGTAGTTCTGGGGCCGCGCGCGGAAGGTGGTGGCGACCGAGGGATCGATCACCACCCGCCGGTTCTCCTGCGGGAAGGGGTTGGCGATCTCGACGAAGGCCGTGCGGCCGGTCTCGAAGCCCAGGAGGCCGGTGTAGAACTCGGGCGGCGACAGGGTGGCCGAGAGGCCGACGGCGGCGTGGGCGCGGTTGATGACGCCGCCCAGGAAGCGGCTGGGATCCTTGCAGAGGATCTTGATGCGGCCGTCCCCGCGCCGGTACTCGACCACGTGGCTGAAGGCGGCGTCGGAGACCATGAGGCCGTTGAGGAAGCGGAGGAAGTTGAAGTAGAGGTCGACGAAGGGGTCGTCGGCGCGGAAGGTGCGGGTCTCGCGCTGGTGCTCCAGGTAGTCGACAAAGGCGGTGTCGAGCTCGGAGCGCAGGCGCCAGAAGCGGTCCTCGGGGATGGGGTGCTCGACGGCGCGGTCGCCCGGCGGCCCCTCTTCCAGGGCGTCGGCCACGAGGCCGTCAATCAGGGCCGCGAGCTTCAGGCACAGGGTCTCGATGCGGTAATGGATGGGCTCGGCCCAGCGGCCCACGGCCTCGCCGGCCCGGCGGGCGTCGTTGGAGGAGAGCTCGGGGCTGTAGTAGCCGCGGCCGCGGCCCACCAGGTTGTGGACCTCGTCGATCACCAGGACGACGTCGGAGAGGTCCTCGCCGGGGCCGAAGGCGGTGAGGGAGACGTAGGGATCGAAGACGTAGTTGTAGTCGCAGATGGTGACCTGGACGCGGTTGGACAGCTCGAGGCTGACCTCGAAGGGGCAGACCTCGGCTCCTTGAGCGGCGCGGTAGACGTCGTCCGGCTCGATGGCGGCGTGGGAGTTGTAGATCTGGGCGAGGACGCCGGAGGTGGCGAGCTTCAAGCCATAGTCCTTGGCGAAGCGGCAATACTCCTCGTGGCAGAGGATCTGGTCGTTGGCGCACATCTTGGCCTTGGCCCGCAGGCGCAGGGAGCGGAAGGCGCCGTCCTGGTTGAGGAGGTTGAGGACGGCGGTGGCCATCTCCTGCTGGGTGTTCTTGGCGGTGAGGACGTAGAGGCGCTTGTCGTGGGCCAGGGCGTAGCGCAGGGCGGGGTAGAGGGCGGCGACGGTCTTGCCGATGCCGGTGGCGGCCTGGAGGAGGAGGTGCTCGCGGTTGGCGACGGCGGTCTCGACGGCGGCGAGGATCAGCTCCTGGCCGGGGCGGGTCTCGCGATAGGGGAAGACCAGGCGCTCGGCGGCGGCCCGGCGCTCGGCGGCGCGCTTCTGGGCGGCCTCCCATCCATTGAGAAGGCCGTTGACCCGCCGGCGGACGGAGGCCTCCAGGGCCTCGAAGTTGGGCTCCAGGCTCTCGCGCTCGGTGTCATTCCCGTCGACGGCGCCGATGGCGATGAGCACCAGCTCGGCGCGCACAGGGGCTGTTTCAGCCCGGGCGAGCATCCAGGCGTAGAGGAGGGCCTGGCGCTGATAGCTCTCCCGCACATGGGGAGGAAGGGCGCCGCCGCGGCGGACGGACTTGATCTCCTCGATCACCAGGGTGCCGTCCGGCTCTTTGCGGATGCCGTCCGCCCGGCCCTGGACGGTGACCTTCCACTCCCGGTGGTCGAAGGAGTGGGAGATCACGACCTCCCGCCGGTAGGAGGGGTCGTCCTTCAGCCGCTGCTCCTGATACCGCCCGTGAATGGCCTGTCCCAGCCACAGCCGCTCATAGCCGCCGCGGCTGGAGAACCCCAGGCTGCGCAGCAGGGGAGCGTCCAGCAGATCGGCGACGGAGAGGTCGAGGGTGAGGCTTTCGGGGTCGAAGCGTGGGGCCATCAGGAGGAGAGTATACGGCGCGTTACCGCGCGGACCTTCGCCATTCTCGTCAGATCGCGCCGTTGGGCCCTCATATCAACCGGCCCTCTTCTCCCAGCCTCCCCCGTCCGCTGGGGAGAAGAGGGAGTGGTTGTCTCGGGTCCCGTCGAAATCGCTTTACTCACCCGCCAGTCGCAAGGCCTCTTTCTTGAGGTCCTCGCTGAGCCGGAAGCCTCCCCCCACCAGCTCGTTCAGCAGCGGTTTGAGCCAAGGGAAAAGCCCCACGCGTTTTGCACGTACGAGAATGCCCACCGTGCCTATGACTCTGAGGTTCATGCGAAACGCTACGTCACGGGCTTTCCGGTCGTCCAGGACGACTCGCATCTGCTGCTCTGCAGCGAGGGCAATCGCCTCGGCCTCGCCGCCATCGACTGTGACGCTCAGGGCTCGGACGAGCTCTCGTTGCGCTGGGGCTTCAATCCTCAGCCAATCGGGGGACGATCCAAATTCCCGCTCGACTTCGGGCGGAGCGAGAAGGGGCTCGAAGAGAGCCGGAAGCAGCTCAAGACGTCCTATCTGTTCGAGACCGATCAAGCAGGTGCTGTCGAGGACGGCCGGCTCCTTCAAAAGTCGACCTCGGTCCTCAACTCCTCAGGGCTGTAATTGGAAACCGGAATGCCGTAGCGACCCAGGATCTCCATGAAGGTCCGCTTCGAGAGCTCTGCTATCTTCGCCGCCTGTCCCAACGACGCCTTCCCGACCTCGAAGAGTTTGACGGCCAGCAGGAGCTTGGCCTCCTCTTGTGACAGGGTGGCAGGAAGCTCGATCCGCAGCTCAGTCGTGGCCATCGTCTCCTCCTCACCACGTACTTTACCAGGATCGAGCGGACCTTGGAGTGGCTCGAGCCTATGGCGGGAGAGGCTCCCGCCATAGGTTTGTCTCACCTCGCCCGTGAATCCCCTTACTTCTCGTCCTTATTCTTGTGCGGCGTCTCCGGCGTGCCGGCGGTGTGGGAGCGGTCGACGCCGGTGATAGTCGGATTTGTCCGGTCGGCACCGGGTTTGTCGGTGAGGCCGGGCAGGCCCGGGCTGGTGCCGAAGCCGGTGGTGCCGGCGATGTCGGCCACCCGGTCATAAGTGCCGATCCCGGCGCTGGTGCCCTGGGTGCTGGTGCCCGCGGCGGCGTGCTCGCCGGTGGCGAAGCGGCTGTCCAGACGATCCCAGGCGTCGCGGGAGGCGTGGCGGGCGTCGCTCCAGGTCAGGCGCGAGTTGCCGCGGGCCTGGTTCCAGCCCTTCTCGAGATCCCCTTCGGCGCCGCTCCAGCCGCGCTCCCGGTGCTTGGACCACGACTCCCAGCCGTACTGGTAGGCCGGACCGAGCTCGTCGTAGCCGCGATTGGCGGCATAGGGACGGTTGCCGTAGTTGTCGCGCCAGTAGGCATCCTCCTCGGTGGGATTGACCGACTCGGCCACGCCCTTGCCGGCCAGCCCGCCGGCGACACCGCCCACCGCGGCCCCGATCATGGCGCCCACCGGTCCGCCCACCACGCCGCCGATGGCGGCTCCCGCCGCGGCGCCGCCGGCGGCGCCCACGCCCGTGCCGACCGGGTGGGCCCCGGGCTCGCCGGTGATGGGATCGTGGTTGGCCTCGTCCCGTGCCTCCTTCTCGAACGCGGCCGTGGTGGTCTTGCCCTGGGTGGTATAGCGATCATCTTCGTTCATGGTGGTCTCCTTGGAAGCAGTGGGTGGAAGTACGAGCCCGACTTCGGAGGTAAGGAGTTGCAAAGAGGGGGCCACCTTGCCTTCCCCCCGTCCCCCGGGATACCCTCGCGGGCGACCATGCTGCGACAGAAGGCTCCCTGGACTCTCGGCCTCTGCCTCGCCCTGATCGCCGGACTGGCCGGCTCGGGGTGCAACAACCTCGCGAAGGCGGCGGGGGATCCGAGGAAGATCCGCGTCGGCATCGTCTTCGACAGCGGCGGCAAGGACGACCGGTCGTTCAACGCCGCCGCGTACCGGGGGGTGAAGCGGGCCGCCAAGGACTTCCCCATCGTGCTGCGCGACGCCGAGCCGGGCGATCCCGCCTCGCTGGAGCCCGCCATGCGCGCCTTCGCCGAGGTGGGCTACGACCTCATCATCGGCATCGGCTTCGCCCAGACCCCCATCGTCGAGGCGGTCGCCAAGGACTACCCGAAGAGCAATTTCGCCATCATCGACGGCGTCAGCGACCTGCCCAACGTCGCCTCGCTGATCTTCAAGGAGCACGAGGGGAGCTATCTCGTGGGGATGATCGCCGCGCGCACCACCAAGACCGGCGTCATCGGTTTCGTGGGCGGCATGGACGTCCCTCTCATCCACAAGTTCGAGGTCGGCTACGAGGAGGGGGCCCACGCGGCCAACCGACAAGTCCAGGTGATCCAGAACTACGTCGGCGTCACCGAGGCGGCATGGAACAACCCGGGCAAGGGCAAGGAGCTGGCCGTGGCCCAGATCGGCAAGGGGGCGGACGTCATCTTCGCCGCCGCCGGCAACTCGGGGCTGGGCGTCTTCGACGCCGCCGAGCAGTACCAGAAGTACGTCATCGGCGTCGACTCCAATCAGAACTGGGTCAAGCCCGGCTTCGTCCTCACCAGCATGGTCAAGCGGGTGGACAACGCCGTCTACCAGATCATCTCCGACCTGGTCCAGCACCGCTTCAAGGGGGGCATCCACGTCTACGGCCTGCCGGACGGCGGCGTCGGTTATGCCATGGACCAGTACAACGAGAAGCTCATCCCGCCGGACGTGCTGCGCCAGGTCGAGGAGGCCAAGGCGAAGATCATCCGCGGCGAGATCAAGGTCACGAACGCGATGGAGAAGTAGCCTCCCGGCTTCCGACCATGCTCGAGCTGCGGGAGATCTCCAAGCGCTTCGGCGACGTGCTGGCCAACGACCGCGTGAGCTTCGCGGTGGCGCCGGGGACGATCCACGCCCTGGTGGGGGAGAACGGCGCCGGCAAGTCGACCGCCATGCGTATCGCCTACGGCTTCTACTCGGCGGACGCGGGGGACGTGGTGGTGGACGGGCAGGTCCGCCGCTTCGCCAGCCCCCAGGACGCCATCGCCCTGGGGGTCGGCATGGTCCATCAGCACTTCATGCTGGTCGAGCCCATGACGGTGGCGGAGAACATCGTGCTGGGGATCGAGCCGGGCGGCGCCCTGAAGCTCGACGTGGCCGGCGCCGTCTCGCGCATCCGCGCCCTCTCCGAAGAGTTCGGGCTGGCCATCGATCCCACGGTGCGGATTGAGGACCTCTCCGTGGGCCAGCAGCAGCGGGTGGAGTTGCTCAAGGCCCTGTACCGCCAGGCGCGCATCCTGATCCTGGACGAACCCACGGCCGTGCTCTCCCCCCAGGCCGTGCGCGACCTCTTCGCCATCCTGCGGCGGATGCGGGAGCAGGGCAAGACGATCGTCATCGTCACCCACAAGCTCTCCGAGGTGCTGGAGATCTCGGACGAAGTGACGGTGATGCGCGACGGCAAGGTGGTGGGGAACCGCAAAACCGCCGGGACCAGCGCCGCCGAGCTCGCCCGCCTGATGGTGGGCCGCGACGTGCTGCTGCGGGTGGTGAAGCAGGAGGGGCACCCCGGCAAACCGGTGCTCGCCGTGCGCGGCCTCTCCCTGGGTTCCAAAGACCGCGAGCGGCGGCTGGACGGCGTCTCCTTCGAGGTGCGGGCCGGGGAGATCGTGGGCATCGCGGGCATCGAGGGGAACGGTCAGACCGAGCTGATCGAGGCCTTGGCCGGTCTCGCGGAGCCGGCGGCCGTGACGGGCACGATCGAGCTCGCAGGCCGGGACGTGGAGGGGCTCTCCGCCCGGGAGCGGCGGGCCGGGGGGATCGCCCACGTGCCCGAGGACCGGCACCGGCGCGGCCTGCTCCTCGACTTCGACCTGGCGGAGAACTCCATCCTCGGTGCCGACGATGGGCCGGCCGTGGCGGCGGGACCCTGGCGCCTGTGGCTGAAGCGGGACGCCATCCGCCGGCGGACGGAGAAGATCCTGAAAGCCTTCGACGTGCGGCCGCCGGATCCGGACCTGCCGGCCCGTTCGCTCTCCGGAGGGAACCAGCAGAAGCTGATCCTCGGCCGCGAGTTGGAGGAGGCCCCGAAGCTGCTGCTGGTGGCCCAGCCCACGCGCGGGGTGGACATCGGCGGCATTGAGTTCATCCACCGCCGGCTGGTGGAGATGCGCGACGCCGGCTGCGCCGTGCTCCTCGTCTCCTCCGAACTGGAGGAGGTGACAGCCCTCTCCGACCGGCTGCTGGTGATGCGCGAGGGGCGGATCGTGGGCGAGGTGGACCCGGCCCGGGCCACTCCGGAAGAGATCGGACTGCTGATGACCGGCGGCAATGCTGCGGCCTGAAGCTGCGGCCTGAGAGATCAGAGGATCCACAATGAAAGGTCTGCGCCAACTGATCTTCCCCCTGGCCGCGGTGCTGGCGGCTTTCGTCGCGGGCAGTTTCCTGGTGCTGGCGGTGGGCGACAGTCCGTTCGCCACCTACCAGTTGCTCATCGGCAGCGCCCTCACCTGGTCGGACGGCATCGGCTACACCCTGTTCTACGCGACGCCGCTGATCTTCACCGGTCTCGCGGTGGCGGTGGCCTTTCGCTGCGGCCTACTGAACATCGGGGCGGAGGGGCAGCTCTACATCGCTTCCTTCGCCACCGCCTGGGTGGGGATCACTTTCGCGGGGCTGCCGGCCGTGCTGCTGGTGCCACTGTGCTGTCTGGCGGCGGTGCTGGCTGGCGGGCTCTGGGGGGGCATCCCCGGCGTGCTCAAGGCGCGGTTCGGAGCGCACGAGGTCATCACCACGATCATGATGAACTTCATCGCCATCGCGCTGGCGAGCTACTTCACCCAGTACCACTACAAGCCGCCGGGGGATGCCATCCTGGAGACGGTGCCCATCGGCGAAGGCGGCCACGTCGCGCGCCTGGGGAGGTTCGTCCCCGGCCTGCCGGAGCGCATCCCGCTCAACCTGTCGTTCCTGCTGGCCCTCGCGACCTGCGTCCTGGTCTACCTCTTCCTCTGGCGCACGCGCTGGGGGTACGAGATCCGGGCCACGGGCGCGAGCCCGGCGGCGGCGCAGTACGGGGGGATCGCCACCGGCCGGCAGATCGTGCTCGCCATGGCCCTCTCCGGCGCGCTCGCCGGCATGGTGGGGATCAACGAGGTCCTGGGCTACCGCTACCGCTACTACGACAGCTTCTCCTCGGGCTACGGCTTCACCGGCATCGCCGTGGCCCTCCTGGGGCGCAACCACCCGGTCGGGGTGATCCTCGCCTCGCTCCTCTTCGGGGCGCTGCTGCGTGGCGGGCTGTTCGTGGACATCTTCACCGAGCACGTCTCCAAGGACCTGGTGATGGTGCTGCAGGGGATCATTATCCTCTTCGTCGCGGCGGAGGCGATGTTCCGGGGTCCATTCAGGGGTCCTTTCGGGCGGAGGATCAAGGGCGTATGAGCAACATCCTGATCGTCTCGCTCCTGTTCTCGGCCATCCGGCTGACGACGCCGATGCTGCTGGCGGCGCTGGGGGGGCTCTACTCCGAGCGCTCGGGGGTGATCAACATCGCTCTGGAGGGATTGATGCTGGCCGGGGCCTTCACCGCCGCGACCATCACCCACTACACGGGCAATCCGTGGGTGGGGCTGGCGGCGGCGATCCTGGCCGGCGCCCTGGTGGCCCTGGTGCACGGGGTGGCGTGCATCCAGTTCAAGGCCGACCAGGTGGTGAGCGGCACGGCGATCAACATCCTCTTCCTGGGCATTCCGGCGCTGCTCTCGGGCGCGCTCTTCGAGTCGACGGGGGCGACGCCGCAGCTCCCCAAGGGGCAGCTCATCCCCATGGCGCCCATCGTGCTGGCCTTCGCCCTGGTGCCGGTGACGTGGTACGTCCTCTACCGCACTCCCTTCGGCCTGCGCCTGCGGGCGGTGGGGGAGAACCCCGAGGCGGCGGACACGGCGGGGGTGAACGTCTCGCGCGTGCGCTACTTCGGGGTGATCCTCTCCGGGGCCCTGGCGGCGATCGGCGGCGCCTACCTGTCGATCGGCCAGTCATCCCTCTTCGCCCGCAACATGTCGGCCGGCCGGGGGTTCATCGCGCTGGCGGCGCTGATCTTCGGCAAGTGGCGGCCGGTGCAGACGATGCTCGCCTGTCTGCTCTTCGGCTTCGCCGAGGCGCTGTCGATCCAGATGCAGGGGGTCTCCCAGATCCCCGTGCAGTTCATCCAGCTCATCCCCTACGTGCTGACCATCGTCGTCCTCGCCGGCTTCATCGGCCACTCCCGGGCGCCGCGGGCGCTGGGGTTGCCGTATCAGAAGAAGCGGTAGGGCGGCTCCAAAGGAGACCCTATGCGTCGTCTCGCCTTGCTGCTGCCGGTCTCCCTCCTGATTGCAGCTTGCCACACCGTCGCCCCGGTGCCGTCGCCCGCGGGCGCCCCGGCCGGCTCGCATCCGCGCTCGATCGACGACGCCTTCCAGGCCGCCCGCCGGGACCCCAATGCCCTGCGCGCCCTGCTCCTCGACATGCCCAAGGGGGGCGACCTCCACCACCACCTGACAGGCGCCGTCTATCCCGAGGTGCTGATCCAACTGGCGAGCTACGGGGGCCTCTATGTAGATACCGCGAGCTCGTCCTTCCAGCAGTGCCAGGGCGGCGCGGAGGGAAGCGAGGCCGGCATGCCGATCGCCGCTCCGACCGCCGACTGCAAGGCCTGCGCGGACGCGGGCTCGTGCAAGACCCCCTCGACGCAGTGCACGAGCGGAACGAAGACGCTGACCGGCTCGTTCCTCCCGGCCTGCTGCCTGTGCGCCGACGGCAAGTCGTACGACGCGGTCGTCAACGCCCTCTCCATGCGCGGTCAGCCGTGGGGGACCCTCGCGGCTCACGACCATTTCTTCGCCATCTTCGGCAAGCTCGGCCCGGCCGTGCAGGACACCGCCTCCATCCTGGCGCAACTGCGCCAGCAGGCCTCCCGGGAGAACGTGCTGTACATCGAGACCATGACCTCCGCCTCCAGGCCCCAGGGGGAGGCGCTGAAAGATTTTCAGGCTCAGTTCTCCGGGGGAGACTCGTCGCCAGGCGCTGCCTTCTGCCGGCAACTGATGGCGGGTCCGCTCGATCCTGCGGCGACCGCCGAGGGCGGCAAAGGAGTGGTGGCCTCTGCCGACTCCCTGGGCCGGCAGGCTGCGGCCGTGATGGCCGGCCAGCTCGAGAAGAGCTCGCAGCTCCTGGGCTGCGACGGCCATCCGGAGGCCCCGGGCTGCGAGGTGACGGTGCGCCGCCAGATCGAGATGCACCGCACCCTCGATCCCCTGGTCGTCTGCCAGGAGGCGCTGCTGGGGTTCGCCGCCTCCCACGCGGACCGCCGGCACATCGTGGGGATCAACATCGTGGCGGCCGAGGATGCCTACGTCGCGCGCGCCGACTATCTCGCCCACATGAGCCTCATCGGGAATTTGGGGCGGATCTATCCGGATGTGGGGCGTGCCCTCCACGCCGGCGAGCTCGCCGAGGGGCTGGTGCCTCCCAACGACCTGCGCTTTCACATCGGCGCCGCGGTCTGCACGGCCGGGGCCCAGCGCATCGGCCATGGGGTGGACATCACCTATGAGGCCGACTCGGGGCAGGTGCTCCGGGCCATGACCGGCAGGACCGGCTGGTGCCCTTCCCGCGCCGCCGGCCCGGTCGCCCTGGAGGTCAACCTGGTGAGCAACGCCCAGCTCCTGGGGGTCCAGGGCCGGGAGCACCCTTTCCCGCTGTACCGCGAAGCCGGCGTGCCGGTGGTGCTCGCCACGGACGATCCCGGGATCATGCGCACCAGCCTCACCGAGCAGTACCGGCTGGCGGGAATGGACTATCCGCAGCTCCGCTACGCCGATGTCCGCACCCTCAACCGCAACAGCCTGGAATACAGCTTCCTGACCGGCGCCTCCATCTGGGAGGACCCGGGCGTCTACCGGCGGCCAGTCGCCGCCTGCCGCGCGGCCACGGGCGGGCTGGACCTGGGCCGCTGTGCCGGCTGGGCCCAGAAACAGGGGGACAATCAGGGGGACAAGGCCCGCGTCCAAGTGGAGCTGGAGCGCCGGCTGCGGGCCTTCGAATCCCGGTATGAATGAACCCACTAGACATTGGGAGGCCGGAGGAGCAGAATACGCAGGAAATTCTTTTCGGCTTGGTCGGGTTGTAACGTGTCCACGTCCCCGACGCGCCTTGCGAGGGCAAGGCGCGAGACGACATCAGGAGGCTTACAGCGCGTGAAGCTGAGCAACTCTTCGGCCCCTCTCCCTGGTTCTTACAAGAAGCGTGCCCGCGGCCTCGGGCTGCGCACCCTCCCGTTCCCCTCCCTGCTCCTGATCCTCGTCGTCGCCAGTTTCTACGCCGAATCCCCCCAGGTGTCCAAGGCGGATGCCGCTTCCCTGCCGGTGGCCGTCGCCGTGCCGGCAGTCCAGGCCACCACGGTCCCGACAGTGTCTGAGGCCGTTACCACCACGGCACCCGAGGCGGTCACCGCCACGGTGCCGGCCGTCCTCACCCAGGGCGCCGAGGGCCTGTCGCCGCAGGTCCTCGCGATGGCGCTCGACGCCGTCGCCTCCGCGCGCGCCCGCGGCATCTCCGGCAAGAGCGACCTGCTGACGGTCATCGACTACTCCCTGCCCTCGACCGAGCCGCGGCTCTGGGTGCTCGACCTCGCTCGCGGCAAGGTGCTCTTCCACGAGCTGGTGGCGCACGGGGCCGGCAGCGGCGACAAAGTCGCCACCCGGTTCTCAAACGTCGACGACAGCCGGGCGACGAGCCTAGGTCTCTTCCTGACGGGCGACACCTACGAGGGCGGCAAGGGCTACTCGCTCAAGCTCAAGGGCTTGGACACGGGGTTCAACGACCGTGCCGAAGAGCGCCACATCGTGATGCACGGCGCCTGGTACGTCAGCGCCGACCATGCCCGGCAGTTCGGCATGCTGGGCCGGAGCTGGGGCTGCCCGGCGCTGTCCGTGCAGGACGCCAAGCCGGTCATCGATGCGATCAAGGGTGGGAGCTTCGTCTTCTCCTACTCCGCCGCCGACCCGGCCTGGCTCCAGGCCGCCTCTTCCAGGAGCCGTGGCGTGGCGTCCGGCAGCAAAGCTGCGGCCAAGTCGACGAGCTGATTTCCGCATGCAGAGGGCCTCCGGCTGGAGGCCCTTTCCCCGCGTCTTTCCTTCCCGCCATAACGGCCTCGGGGACGCCGATCCCCTCCCCCCTTTACTCGGCCTCGACGGACAGGCTAGATTCCCCTCCATGGGACGCATCTTCGAGACTCGGAAACACACGATGTTCGCCCGCTGGGACCGGATGGCGAAGCAGTTCGCCCGGATCGGCAAGGAGATCACCATCGCCGTCAAGGCGGGCGGGGCCGATCCCGTGGGCAATCCGCTCCTGCGGCGCGTCATCCAGAACGCGCGCTCGGTCAACATGCCCAAGGACAAGGTCGAGGCGGCGATCCGGCGCGCGTCGGGCAAGGAGGCGGCGAGCTACGAGGAGATCCTGTACGAGGGCTACGCCCCGCACGGCATCGCCGTCATGGTCGAGACCGCGACCGACAACCCGACCCGCACCGTCTCGAACCTGCGAACCCACTTCAACAAGGGCGGCGGCAACCTCGCGAGCCCCGGTAGCGTCGGCTTCCTGTTCAAGAGGATGGGCGTCTTCCGCCTGAGCCCGGCGGGCCTCGACCAGGACGAGCTGGAGCTCGAGCTCATCGACTTCGGGCTCGAGGAGATCGGCGAAAGCACGGGCGAGAAGGGCGAGCCGCAGCTCGTGATCCGCTGCGCGTTCGGCGACTTCGGCCATCTGCAGAAGGCGCTCGAAGACCGCGGCATCACGCCGCTCTCCGCCGAGTCGGAGTACATCCCCGTGACCCCGACCGAGCTACCCGAGAACCAGGCCTCCGAGGTCCTGGGGCTGGTCGACCGGCTCGAACAGGACGACGACGTGCAGAAGGTCTTCCACAACCTCGGCTGACGCTGAACCCTTTCGCTCTGCCGGCGGACTCACTGAAGGATGTCCGTCCTGTGAAAGGAGAGACGATGAAACGAACCCTGCTCGCCGTCACCGTCCTGATTGCCGTCTTCGCTCTGGTTCCCGCTTGCCATGCCGCCGAGAATCCGGCCCCTGGCGCCGATACCGCCGATACCGCCGTGGCGGTCCAGACCGCGCTCCCCGCGCCGACGGGCCATTGCGCACCCGCCTTGAGCCAGGAAAAGCCGGACCTCCAGAGCCAGCTCGACGCCATCCTGACACCTGCGACCCGGCAGGCCACTCCTTGCTCCAAGTGCTTCCTCCTCGGAGTGGATTGCTGCTCCACCCCTACCGGCGGCACCCGTTGCTGCTGATCCGGGCCTGATACCCTCCCTCCCCCTACCTGCATCGATCTTGCCTTTCTCTCGCTTCTCCCTCTGGGAGAGGAGGGCCGGGGAGGGAGTGCCCGCAGCCCCTCTTGACAGCCGCTACTGTACACCGCATACTGTGTGACGTACACTATGTGGGAGACAGTAGCCCAATGGACCCCGACCTCTTCGAAAACCTCCGCCTCGAGTTGCGCCGCGGCTGCCTGATCCTGGCCGTGCTGGTCCAGCTCCGGGCCGAGCACTACGGCTACACGCTCCGTAAAGCCTTGGCGGACAACGGCCTCGCCATCGACGAGGGCACCCTCTACCCGCTGCTCCGGCGGCTGGAGAGCCAGGGCCTGCTGGCGAGCGAATGGCGGGAAGAGAATAAACGCAACAAGCGCTTTTACCGCCTCTCGGCCGAAGGCGAGCTGATCCTCGCGCAGCTTCTGGACGAGTGGCACAGCATCAACACATCCCTCAACCGAATCCTTCAGGAGGCCTAGGCCATGGAGCCCCTCGATCGTTATCTGAAAACCGTCAAGCAGTACCTGCCGAAAGGCCAGCAGGACGACATCATCCAAGAGCTCGCGGAGAACCTCCGGTCGCAGATGGAGGACCAGGAAGCCGAGCTCGGCCGGCCGCTGAGCGAAGAAGAGCAGCAGGCGATTCTCGAACGGCACGGCCACCCCATGGCCGTGGCAGGCCGTTATCGCGTCGACCGGCGCAGCTTCACCTTCGGGCGGCAACTGATCGGGCCGGTGCTGTTCCCGCTCTATTTGAGGATCCTGGCGCTCAACGTGGGGATCACGCTCGTCGTCTGCATCGTCGCCGCAATCGTGCTCACCAGCCCGCAGTCGATCCTGCAGACGACCTCGACGATCCTCTCCCACCTCCTCCTTCAGTTCGCCATCGTAACGGGCATTTTCATTTTGGCGGAGAGCTCCTCGGCCAGGTTCCCGGACCTGTGGCGACCGTGGAGCCCGTTCTCCCTGGCGCCGGCGGTCAGGGACGAGGGGAGGATCCCGCGCTCCCAGTCCATCGCCGAGATGATCGTCCTCACCGTGTTCATCCTGTGGTGGCCGGGGGCGCCGTACTATCCGGGCATGCTCTTCGGGTCCGCCGCCCCGATCCTTCATTTTGGGCCGGGAGTGCGCATCCTCTATCTGGCGATTCTGCCGCTCTTGCTGGTGGGATGGGTCCGGGCCTGCATCGTCGCGATCCGTCCCCGCTGGGTCCGTTTCTACTGGACGGCCCGCGTGCTGGCCACGAGCGTCTCCCTGGTGGTGGTTGGTTTCTCCCTCACGACGGGCCCGTGGATCGTGGCCGGAGATCGCAGCCCGAGCGCTTACCAACGGCTGATCGAGAATCTGAATCACGGGTTCGGCGTCGGTCTCATCCTCCTGGGTATCGCCATCGCCGTACAGTTGGCGTTCGAGATCCGGCGGCTGCTTCGCCGCCAACGCGAGCCGTCACTGGCAGCGGCCTTGTAGGCTCCTCTACGGGCTCGGACACGGTGCCGAGACGAACGGCGGTACAACGTAGTCCGGGGCCGTATGGCGCTCGACGTTGAAGTTGAGCGCCTCCGCCAGGTTGTTCGCGGCCGCGTCGCGCACGGAGAGAGCCGGCAGGCTCCAGCGCCATTCGATCATCTTCAGGATCGAGGTGTGGTCGTAGACGCCGGGGGCGATCGTGCCGGGCACCGAGAACGGCGAAACGATGATACAGGGCACCCGGAATCCGCGGAGCGCGAAAGCGGAGTCCACGTCGGGCGCCTCCTCGGGGGGCACGTGCTCAAAGAATCCGCCCCACTCGTCGAAGTTGATGACCATGACCGTGTGCTTCCAATCGCGGCCCGTCGTCACGGCGCGATAGGTCCGATAGAGCCACGACTCGCCGGCGCGGACGTCGCCATGGGGATGGTCGTCGGAGGACGTGCCGGCGTCCTCACTGAAGAATGGCGGATCTACGAAGGACACCTCGGGGAGGTTGCCGGCGGCGCAGTCCAGGAGAAACTGAGCGTACGGCCGCGTGATCGGGACGTACTTCGGGCCCCACAGAGCGATGAAGGGGGTGTCGCTGAAGTAGTAGCGCCCCCTCAGCCCCGCATCGGCCAGGCGATCCCAGATCGTCGGCAGAGTGCAGAGCGTGAGAGAGTCGTCCAGCCGGTCGGTGACCGCCGCGTGCTGATAGATGCGGTTGGGATAGGTCGGCGCCATGATCGGGGCGAAATAGCGGCTGCATACGGTCCAGTCCGGCGCCGCCTTGCCGAGGAACGGCAGGTCGCCCTGAGTGTAGTAGCCGATGGCATAGCGGTCGTTGGCTCCTGCTCGTAACCAACCGTCGCAGAGGCCGTCGTCGTACTCGACCCGGCCGCCGTCGTAGGAATGGTCGGGGTCGGGGTGGCCGCACCCCTGGAAGTCGGGCGCCAGCGGGTAGGTCTGGAACGCCGCCCCCTGATTGTCCGTGTAGACGAGGCCGGCCTGCTTGCCGTCGACACCTGGAAGCCAGCCCAGCAGGTGATCGAAGGAACGGTTCTCCATCATGACGACGACGACGTGCTTGATCCCACTCTTGTCAGGCTTCTTCGGCAAGCCCTTGCCGGCCGAAGCCGCCCACAGCAGGGACCGAGGTCCCACGGAGAGCGAGCCCAGCGCGGCGGCCGAGCCGTAGAGGAATTGGCGGCGAGTCAGTTGCGGCATAAGTACCTCCTTACCGGCTGGAGCCCAGCTCAGGACAGTAGAAGGCTGCAAGCCGCATGCCTCTGGCGCTCGGCCGCGAGGCCGGCCTCTTGTCGAAGGGAGCGGCTATTGCTATCCTCTACCGAGGATTTCTAGAGGAGCCAAGCCATGAGAGAAGAGCCGAGGAAGCAAGCCGATGACTTGTCCAGGACCTGGCGCTACGCCTTCTGTCTTCTCCTGCCGGTCCTCCTTTTCAGCCTGACCGCCGCGGTCGGGTCGGAAGAGCCGCAGGTGGACAAGGCCGCCGCCCCGGTGGAGGTCCGTCTGAGCGAGTACGCCATCGAGATGCCTCAGACCCTCGTCGCCGGGCCGACGACCTTCCTCGTCCGCAACGCGGGAAAAAAGATCCACAGCTTCAAGATCCAGGGGCCGGGTGTCGAAGAGCTGCTGGCCAAGCCGGTGCCGCCCCAGGCGAGCGGCACGCTCCAGGTCACCCTGCAGCCAGGTGAATACAAGGTCTACTGCCCCGTCGGCAGCCACGAGCTGAAAGGGATGACGAGGAAGCTGGTGGTCACCGCGAAGCCGGCGGGGTGATCCGCCGAAACGCCTTGCCGTCGCCGGCGCTTCGTTCTCCCGCCAGAGAACCCCGGGGGGTTTACAGTTCTCCTCAGAAGGTAGTAGTCTTCCGCCGTTATGACAAATCACGACGAGGGAGCACGAGCAGAAGCCGTGGACGTCCGGTTCATCTCACAGGCCCTGCGGCGGGTCCGGCAAGCCGCAGGGTTCCTTCAAGTGGACGTGGCCGAGAGGAGTGGCCTGACCCGGGCCATGGTCTCGGCGTACGAAGCGGGAAAGTCGACGCCGTCGATGGGGAGCCTGTCCGCCTATCTGGGCGCCATTGGACGTGACCTGGGAGACCTTCAGGACGAGGTCAACCGACTGAGCGGACGGTCCAGGGATGAGCCCGCCGAGGATCGGGAGCGTGCCGTGGGACGGGCGGTGCTGAAGGCGTTCCGGGTGCTTGGATTGGACCTCGTGAGCAGGCCCGCGCCGAGCGACTGAAAGGTCCTCGGCCACGGCGCAGGACTGGTGGACGCCCTCGCCTGGGCGAGGCGTCCACCCTGGCTGCGCTCTGTCTGCTCGACGGCAAGCCCGCTCGAAGAGCACCGGTTTGACCGGGCCAGTGCCACCCCTGTGCCCTACCACTCGATGAGGTAGGTGCAGGAGTCCGCGCCCTGAGCACGGGTGGGCTGGGTGGTGTCCAGCCGCACTTCGAGGTTGGGCTTGAAGCGCCGGCCCATGGCGGTGATGATGCCGCGGTCGAATTCAGAGGGGTAGGGATTGTTGCAGACCATGGCGGCCGAGTTGTCGCCCGTCATCCCCTTGAACTCATAGTGGCCGATCCCTTCCGTCATCTCGCCCGTCCGCTCGTTCAGCATCGGCTGGCCGTTGAGCCGGTGGCGCAGGTGGTAGTTCAGGTCGATGGCCGCCATGCCGGTGGGCAGGCTGTTGATCCAGTCCGGCCATTCCACGGCCTCCAGGATCTTTTTGCCGATGGCGAACAGCGTGCGCGGACCGATCTTCTCGGCGATGGTCTCGAAGGAGTCGAGCCACGCCTGCTGTGGGTACCAGGAATCCGGCCGCGGCTTCCGGATCCCGTGCTGAGCGAGGATCCCCTCGGCGCGGGTCTTGAAATCTCCCATCCCGTCCACCACCGAAAGGACGACTGCGCCGTAGACTTCCACGCCTGGGCGAAACGCCTTGAACTGTGCCATGTCGAGACGAGCTCCATGAGATGTCAGCCGGGCGGACGTGCCCGGACGCCGTGACGATGTTGAATACCACTGCTGGTTCTTTAGTGCTGCGAGCCCGAGAGAGCGTGACCTTTTCCCTGTTTCCGGCCCCTGTCTCCGGCGGGCCCGCCCCGGGGTAGACTAGGCGGCACTGAAGACTGGAGGTCCCATGGATCGTCGTTCGCTGCCAGCCGTTCTGGCCCTGCTCACCGTCCCGGCTCTCGCCCTGGCGGCGAAGCCCCCCTCTCCGGCTGCCCCCACGGCCGACGCGCTCACCGCGTCGGTGGAGCGGATGGCGAAGGTCAGCGGCAGCTTCGCGCCCAGCCTGTCGCCGGACGGCAGGCGGGTGGCGTTCATCTCCAACCGCGGCGCCCTGCCGCAGGTGTGGATCGCCGAGATCGACAAGGGGACGGAGCCGAAGCAGGTGGGCTCGTTCGAGGACCCGGTGGCGGGCGTCGAGTGGTCGCCGGACGGGCAGTGGCTGGCGCTGCTGGTCGCGCCCGGCGGCGGCCTCAATCAGCAGGTCTACCTCATGCACCCGGACGGCACGGGCGTCCAGCGCATCACCGGCGGCGGCAAGGAGAACAATACGCTGGCCGGTTGGAGCGGCAAGCTCCTGCGCTACAGCTCGAGCCATGACAGCCCGGGCGCGCTCGACCCCTGGATCTACGATTCGGAGACCGGGAAGAGCCGCAAGGTGGCCTCCGGCGGCGGGGTCTCCAACCTCACCGACGTCAGCCGCGACGGCAAGCGGGCGGTGATCTCCCGCGTCGCCAGCCGGGGGGACAACAACCTCTATCTGGTCGATCTGGCGACGGGCCGGGAGGAGCTGCTGACGCTGCACGATCCCCCGGGCTCGTTCGGCGGCGGCAAGCTCAACCCCGACGGCTCGGCCGTCTTCCTCTCCTCGAACCGGGATGCGGACAAGACCTACTTCGCCAAGGTGATCCTCGGTCCCGACGGCAAGCCGGTCTCGAACCAGAAGCTCACGTCCCGGGACGAGGCCGAGGTGGACGACGTCGCGCTCGCTCCGGACGCCAGCAGCGCCTTCGTGGTCTTCAACGTCGCCGGCCGCGATGACCTGGGCTTCCTCGACCTGAAGAAGCCGCGCGTCGAGCTCCAGCCCGTCAAGGCCATTGCCGGGGAGATTCTCGGCGGCCTCAGCTATGCGGAAAACGGCCGGCGGCTGGCCTTGACGATCGGCGGCGCCAGGCGTCCGACGGACGTCTGGGTGATCAACGTCGGTGCCGGCAGCCTCCGCCAGGTCACCTGGAGCCCCCACGAGGGGGTGGACCTCGCGAAGCTGGCGTCGCCGGAGCTGGTGCGCTTCAAGGCGCACGACGGCCTGGAGCTCTCGGGCTGGCTCTACCGTCCCCGCAGCGAGGGGCCGGGTGCGGTGGTGATCAGCTTCCACGGCGGTCCGGAGGGGCAGGAGCGCCCATCCTTCAACTCCACCTATCAGGCCCTGCTCGCGCGCGGCATTGGCGTCTTCGCCCCCAACGTGCGCGGCTCGTCGGGCTTCGGCAAGAAGTTCGTCAACCTGGACAATGGCCCGTTGCGGGTCGAGGGGGTGAAGGACATCAAGGACTGCGTCGACTTCCTGGTGCAGCAGCGGATCGCCGACCCGAAGCGGATCGGCATCATGGGCGGCTCCTATGGCGGCTACATGACGCTCGCCGGCCTCACCGAGTTTCCCGACCTTTTCGCCGCCGGGGCCGACCTCTTCGGCATCGTCAATTTCGAGACCTTCTTCGCTCAGACCGAGCCGTGGATGGCCGCCATCTCCACCAAGGAGTACGGCGACCCGGTGACGCAGAAGGACCTGCTGCGCCAGCTCTCGCCCATCCACAAGCTCGACAGGGTGAAGGCGCCGCTGCTGGTGCTCCACGGCGCCAACGACACGAACGTCCCCCTGGTGGAGGCGAAGCAGGTGGCGGAGGAGCTGAGGAAGCGGGGCGTGCCCGTGCAGTCCGTGATCTTCCCGGACGAAGGGCATGGATTTCGCAAAACGGCGAACCGTGTGCGATCGACGGTGGAGATCGTGCGGTGGTTTGAAAAGTATCTGAAACCGTAGACCCTCAGCGGACCCTGGAGATAGACGACCTTCCATAGCTATACTGGCGATCCAGGATGATGCAGCTCGACAAGCGACTCGTTCCCCTTTCCCTCGGCCTCGCCCTCCTTCTGCTCGCTGCCGCGCCGGCCCGGGGGCAGTCCGCCCTCGACCAGGCGGTCGCCGCCGAAGTGGCCCACGCGCAACGGGAGGCGGGGGCGGTGGGGGTCAGCATCGTGGCGCTGGACACGGGGGCGACGGTCTTCTCCTACAACCCCGCCCAAGCGCGGGTGATCGCTTCGAACAGCAAGCTCTTCACCACCGCGACGGCGCTCGACGCCCTGGGGGCGGGCTTCCAGTTCGAGACGCGCTTCCTGATGCGCGGCGCAGTGGCGGACGGCGTGCTGAAGGGGGACCTCGGGGTGGTGGGCGCGGGCGATCCCCAGATCTCCGGGCGGGAGTACGACGGCGACCCCTTCGGCGCCTTCCGGCCCTGGGCCGCGGCGCTGCGGGAGAAGGGGGTGCGACGGATCACGGGCGACCTCTACCTGGCCCACGGGCTGTTCGAGGCCCTGAGCATCCACCCCGACTGGCCCCGGGACCAGCTCGCCGAGTGGTACGAGGCGCCGGTGGCCGCCCTGTCGTTCAGCGACAACTGCATCCTGGTCCGGGTCTCTCCGGGCCGCGTGGGGCAGCCGGCGGTCGTCGAGACCGTGCCGCCGCTTCCGGTCTTCCGCGTGGACAACGGCACCTCGACGCGGGCGGCACGCCGGGGCACGAAGCTCTTCGTCGGCCGGACGGACGACCTGCTGACGGTGCGCGGCACGATCGACGTGAGCTCGGGGCCGTTCGAGACCTGGGTGACGGTGCCCGATCCGGTGGCCTACTTCGGCCAGGGTCTGCGGGCGGCGCTCGCCGAGGAGGGGATCGTCATCGACGGCGGCCTGCGGCCGGTGGAGCAGCTCCCGGGGCCGGTCTGGCAGCGGGTGGCGGTGCACCGCAGCGACCTGGTGACGGCGATCCACACCACCAACAAGCACAGCCAGAACTTCTATGCCGAGAGCCTGGCCAAGCAGGTGGGGGCGCGGCGTTGCGGCCAGGGGAGCTGGAGCGGGGGGGTGAAGGCCATCGGCGAGCTCATGGCGTCGATCGGCGTGGCGCCGGGTGAGCTCCACATGGTGGACGGCTCGGGGATGAGCCGCGAAAACCAGGCCTCGCCGCGGGCGATCACGACGCTGCTGCGCCACATGTACTTCCATCCGGCGGCGGCGGAGTTCGCGCAGTCGCTCCCCGTCTCCGGAGAGGACATGAAGTCGTGGAAGCGGCGGCTGGCCGCGCCACCCTACTTCGGCAACGTCTTCGCCAAGACCGGCACCCTGGCCGGCGTCTCCGCTCTCTCGGGCTACGCCAGGGCCGTCTCGGGAAAGTCCTACGCCTTTTCGATCCTGCTGAACGGCACCCGGGGCGACTCGCATGCGGATCAGGATCGGATCGTGATGGCGCTGATCGACCACGGGTAAGCCCGGGTAAGCCCCTCATCACCCCCAACCCTCGTCTCCCAGGGGTCCCGGAGTAGAATGCCGGAGCCGTCGCATCGATTCGAACAGGAAGGAGATGCCTCTTGATCACGTCCGAAGCCCGCCCGGTGAACTACCGGGGGCTGATGAAGAAGGTGGAGCAGGTGGTCGCGGCCATGGACCGCGACGAGGACGTCGCCGCGACCATCCCGTCGCTGCTCGAGATCATCATCGACAAGTTCCGCGAGGAGCTGGGGATCTACGGCGGCCGCCTCTACCAGCGCCGCGGCCACTACTACGTGCTGCAGGCCACCTTCGGTGAGGCCAAGGAGGTGCCCAAGGGGCTCAAGGTGCCCATCTCCTACCGGCCGATCCAGCTCCTGATGGAGAACGGCACGGTCTACATGGACGCCGAGGACCCGGAGATCGACCGCAACCTGGAGAGCCAGCTCGGGGTGCAGCGCTTCGCCGCCATCGAGGTGGGTAGCGAGGAGTACGTGCTGGCCTTCGACGTCGCGCCCGGCTACGACCGGGACGACATCCTCTTCTCCCTCGGCATCCTGCGGCACAGCGTCAATCAAAAGATCCGGCGCGACCGCATGGAGGGGATCTTCGAGCAGGCGCGGAAGATCCAGGCCTCGATCCTTCCCAAGCGCGTGCCCGAGTACGGCGACTTCGACATCTTCGGCCGCTCCGAGCCCATCGAGGGCGTGGGCGGCGACTACTTCGACTACATCCCGGTCACCGAGAAGATCCTCGGCCTCTCCATTGCCGACGTCTCGGGCCACGGCCTGCCCGCGGCCCTCCAGGTGCGCGACATCTACATGGGGCTGCGCATGGGGCTCGCCCGCGACTTCAAGATCGTGCGCACGGTGGAGCGGATGAACAAGATCATCCACAAGAGCACGCTGACCAGCCGCTTCGTGTCCATGTTCTACGGCGAGCTGGAGCTCAACGGCGTGTTCATCTACGTCAACGCCGGCCATCCGCCGCCGTTCCACATCGCGACCGACGGCGCGGTGCGCTACCTGGAGGAGGGGGGGCCGGTGCTCGGGCCGCTGCCCGACGCCAGCTATCAGCGGGGCTTCGTGATCATGAAGCCGGGAGACATGCTGGTGTTCTACACCGACGGCATCTGCGAGACCCAGGGGCGGGACGAGAACGGCCGGCAGATCGGCGAGTACGGCCTGGAGCGCCTGGTGGAGGTGGCGCGCGAGCACCAGGGGGAGACGGCCCGCGAAGTGGTGGATGCCATCTTCGCCAGCGTCGAATCCTTCAGCCGCCAGGCGCCGCCGGACGACGACCGCACGGTGATGGTGGTGAGCCATCCGGTGATCGACACCTCGGTGACGCAGGCGTTTCCACGGCCGGTGCTGTAGGGCCCTTCAACGCCCAGGGGAGCGGCCCGGCACCGGCCTTACAATGCACCTATGGATCGACGGGCCCACCCGCCCAGGGAGGACGCGATGGAACGCTATGACGAGCTGGCGGAGAACCAGCGCCGGGCCGTGCTGAACACCCCAGGTGTAACGGCCCCCTCGCTGCGGCAGGCCGTGGCGGCGCGCGCGGCGGCGCTGGGCGGCGGACCGGCGGCCGGGACGGGGGAGATCCCCGAGAAGCTGCGGGAGTACGTCGACGCCATCGCCCTCCACGCCGACCGCATCACCGACGAGGACGTCGCGGCCCTGCTGCGGGCCGGCTGCTCCGAGGACGAGGTCTTCGAGGTCGCGGTCAGCGCCGCGGTGGGCGCCGGGCTCGCCCGGCTGGAGCGCGGCCTCGCCGTCCTGCGGGGAGGTGCGCGATGAGATTGGAGAAGGTGCGGCGCGGGCAGGGGATCAAGCGGCTGCTGTTTCCCATCATGGGCTGGAAGATCAGGACGCGGCTGCCGGACGTCGTCCGCACCATGATGTATCGGCCGGAGATCTTCGGCCGGGCCTACAGTCGGTGGATCCAGGCGGTCCTGCGTGGGCCGTCGCCGTGGAGCGTCTGGGAGCGGGAGCTCTTCGCGTCCTTCACCTCGCGCTGCAACGAATGCGTGTTCTGACGGGAACAGCACGGCGCGGTCGCGTCGATGGCCCGTGGTGAAGAGAGTGAAGAGAGTGAAGCGCTGATTCAGGCGGTGCTGGCGGACTACCGCACGGCGGCCATCCCCGAGAAGCTGCGGGCGATGCTCGGGTTCATCGAGAAGCTGACCCTGCGGCCGGCGGAGGTGGGGCCGGAGGATGCCGCGCCGTTGCGGGCGGCGGGCCTCTCCGACGAGGAGATCGAGAGCGCCGTCCACGTCTGCGCGCTGTTCAACGTCATCAACCGGGTCGCCGACTCCCTGGGGTTCGAGACGACGGACCGCACGGGCTACGAGAGGGGCGGCCGGCGGCTGGTGAGCGTCGGGTATGTGTAGGCGGCGTTTCAGCCAGAAGTCAGCGGCCAGAGATCAGTCGCCGACGATCTCGTTGAGCCCGGCGACCAACAGGCTGAGCTGTCGGCCGGAGATACTGCCGAGCTTGGCGCCAAGCCGATGCACGGAGAGCACGCGAATCTGGGTGATCCTGACCCAGGAGCGCTTGGGTAGATCCACGCCTTCCAGCTCAACGGAGAACGGATAACCCGCTTTGGGCTGCTGACTTGTCACTGCCATGGCGATTACGGTGCCGGACCGCTCGTTGAGGAAGGCGTGGCTCAATACCACGACAGGTCTGCGGCCGGCCTGCTCGTGGCCGCGCACTGGATCGAGGTCTGCCCAGACGATGTCCCCTCTCAGTACCGGGGCCATTCCGCTGCATCGCCCGCCATCCCCTCCTCGGCGAGCGCCTGCTCCTCCTCAGGATCCAGCTTGGCTGCCTCTTCCAGGAGTCGTCTCCGGTCCAACTTCGCGATCTTTTCTCGCAGAGCGATCTGTATCACCTGGTTCCGGTCTGGGAATCGCCTCTCCTCCACGAGTTGGTCGACTCGTTTCAAGAGGTCTTCGTCCAAGTGGATGGCGACTTTTGTCGTGCTCATGAGTGTCTCCCAGGGATCTTACACCGACCGGGGTGTCTCTGCGCAAGTCCCATGGTAACTCAGAGGCGGTCTGCGAGGTCCGCGGGGACCGTCAGGGCGCGGCTGCTGGAACCACCTTCCGTTGGGAATCGCCGTGGGGTACTCTGACTCCTCCCGGGTCGCCTCGCGGCCGGGCCGAAGCCATGCGACGCCTCTCCGTCACCCTGCTCCTGCTGCTGGCGCTCACCCTGGGATTGAGCGCCGGGCCGCACCCGTGCCACGCGGCGGCGCGGCCGGCCGTGATGGCGAGCCACGCGTCCTGCCATGGACAACATTCTTCGAAACCCCTGAAGAGCGGCCACGACTGCTGCGATCCGATGAAGGGCGGCCACACCCTCTGTGATCAGGCATGCCAGGGCGCGGCCGTGATCGGCGTCGCGCCGACGCTGCCCGGAGCCCTGTCCTTCCAGGATCTGGCGGCGCCCGTCCCGGACCGGTTGGGCGCCCTGTTCGTCCCTTCGATCGACCACGTTCCCCTGACCTGACCTCCTGACCCTCCGCCGTAGCGGCGCCGTCGTGGCGGGCTCGTGCTCGCCGGGTGGTGCGCGTGGATGAACTTTTTCTCAGGAGTCTCTGGTCATGAAGCGGATTTTCCAAGCTCTCAGCGCCTTGGCGCTTTCCCTCTCGCTCGCGGCTCCCCTCGGGGCCCAGGAGGCGGCGCCCCCGCCCGCTTCGCCCGAGCATCAGCATCACGACATGTCGGGCATGGAAGGGCACGACATGAAGGATATGAAGGATATGAAGAATATGAAAGGCATGAAGGACATGCCTGGCATGGAGCACAGGCATGAGATGCCCGGCATGCTCGGCTCCTACGGCATGTCGCGCGAGGCCTCGGGCACGGCCTGGCAGCCGGAGTCGGCGCCGCACACCGGCATCCACACGGAGTGGAACGGCTGGCACCTGATGACCCACGGCTTCGCCAACCTGATCTATGACCATCAGGGCGGCCCCCGGGGGGACACCAAGACCTTCAGCGAGAACATGCTCATGGGCATGGCGACCCGGCCCCTCGGCGCGGGCCGGCTCGGTCTGCGGGCCATGGTCTCCGCCGAGCCCGAGACCGTCGGCCGCGAAGGCTATCCGCTGCTCCTGCAGACCGGCGAGACGGCCAACGGCGTCACTCCCCTGGTGGATCATCAGCACCCGCACGACCTGTTCATGGAGCTGGCCGCGACCTGGAGCGTGCCTCTTGGCCCGGCGGACAATCACAACTCGGTCTTTGTCTACGCCGGCCTGCCGGGCGAGCCGGCCCTGGGCCCGGCCACCTACATGCACCGTTTCTCAGGTGTGGACAACCCGGAGGCGCCGCTCGGCCACCACTGGCTCGACTCCACCCACGTCACTTTCGGCGTCGCCACCCTGGGATGGATCCACGACGGCTTCAAGCTGGAGGGCTCCGTCTTCACCGGCCGCGAGCCGGACCAGAACCGCAACGACATCGAGAGTCCCAGGATGGACTCCTGGTCTGTCCGGGCGACCTGGAACCCGATGCCGGACTGGTCCTTCCAGGTGAGCCGCGGCCACCTCCACAGCCCTGAGCAACTCGAGCCCGAGATCGACCTCGACCGCACAACGGCCTCTGTGGTCCTGAACCGCCCCCTCGCCGCGGGCAACTGGCAGACCACCTTCGCCTGGGGGCGCAACGACCGCAATCCCGGGCGGAGCACGAACAGCTTCCTGCTGGAATCGGCCGCCACGCTCGGCGAGCGCAACACCGTGTTCGGCCGGGTCGAGCGCCAGGAGAACGACGAGCTGGCCGGCCACGGAACCGGGCAGACCTTCGACGTGGGCAAGCTCTCCCTCGGCTACATCTGGGACGGCGTCCGCATGGGGACCTTCCGCGGCGGCCTGGGCGCCCTCGGCAGCGTGGCTCTGGTGCCGCAGGGGCTGAAGGCGAGCTATGGCGATACGCCGTTGTCGTGGATGGGGTTTCTGCGGGTGAGGATCTAAGAGGCGACCTCGCAGCTCGCGAAGCAGTCCACTCCGGCTCCGTCAGCCGCCGAAGAGGCCCCGCCGGTACATGCGGCCCTCTCGCCGCTGGCGGCGAACGCCCCGCCACTGTCGGCGGAGGCCCCGCCGAGGTCGGTGAAGGCCTCGCCACAGCCGGCGGAGGCACCGCCACTGCTGGCGGAGGGCGCGCCACTGTCGGCGGAGGGCTCGCCGCTGCTGGCGGAAGGCTCGCCGCTGCCGGCGGAGGGCCCGCCACTGTCGGCGGAAGGCTCGCTACTGTCGGCGGAAGACTCGCCGCTACAGGCGCAGGGCTCGCCACTGCCGGCGAAAGCCTCGCCACTGTCGGCGAGAGCCTCGCCACTGTCGGCGGGAGCTTCGCCGCTGCCGGTGGGAGCCTCAAGACGGTCAGCCGAGGGGTTGCCCGGCGACGCTCGGCAAAGCCCTATAACAAAAAAGGGGGATGCCGAGCGAGCGGCATCCCCGTATAGAGAAGGAGACCGGTTCTAGAAGTTGTAGACCGTGTAGACGCCGATCTCCTGGAACTTGCCTTTGCTGCCCGCGTTCACCGAGCCGGTGGTGCCGGCGTCGCCCGTGGAGAAGGTGCCGGCCTTGACCTCGTCGTACTTGTAGACCAGCGAGGCGGCGAACGCCTTGTTGATCGTCCACTGGAGACCGGCGTTGTAGTAGGTCTCCTTGAGGTTCGGCTTCAGGTCCTTGCTGGGCTTTGCCGTGTCGTAGCGGCCGAAGACGGACCACTCGGGGTTGAAGTTGACCTGGGCCCAAACCGACGTGCCGTCGGCCTTGTCCTTGGCGACGGTGGTGACGTTGTTCCAGTTGTCCGACTGGAAATACTCGCCGCCGATCTTGAAAAAGCTGGTGCTGTAGGCGATCAGGGCGTCGCTGCGGGTGGCGGTGTGCAGGGCCGGAACCTGATCGGTGTCCTGACCGCGCTTGCCGCTGTAGCCGCCGACCGCCAGGGCCAGGCCCTCGATCGGAGTGACGGAGAGCCGGCCTTCGAAGTCGACGCTCTTGCTGCGCGTGGGGTTGCTGTAGCCGCGGCCGTTGCCGACCGTCACGTAATAGCTCACGAGAGGGCTGTTGCCGAGGATGTGGAAGCCCCACTCGGCCGAGGTGCCGAAGCTCAGGCGGTCGGCGATCTCCTGCTCGACGTAGCGCAGGCCGTAGAGGCCCTCGACGTAGGGCACCCACGGCGTGTCGGCGGCGCCGAGGCGGAAGGTGGCCAGGGGAGTGATGGCGGCCTGGATGTAGGCCTTCTTCACGAAGACGTCGTAGCGCCGGGCGCCCTGGTCGCCGATGTCGGACTGGAACTGGGCGGACCACACCGGGTCGAACTGGTGGGTGAAAGTGAAGTAGGTGCGCTTGACGTCGATGCCCACGCCGCTGTCGTTGCTCTTCTTGCCCGTGAAATCGTCTTTGTTCTCCTTCGAGCTCGCGTCGGCGTAGACGCGGATGCCGAACTTGCTGGCCGGATAATCCGCGGCCTTGGCCGCCTTCGGCGTCGGCCGGTCGTAGGCGGGCAGGTTGTGCTTGAAGAGGTAGAGGTCCATCGCGGTCTCGTTCTCGGCCACGATCGTCTCGCCATTGGCGCCGCGGCCGACCAGGGTGATGGCCGTGCCGATGTCGCCGGACGACTGCCACGACTGGTAGCGCTCGGGGGTGTTGAACACGTACACGCGGCCGTCCTTCTCAACCTCCTGGTAATACAAGCCCGTCACCTGCGCCATGGCGACGGAGGCGGCCGACAGCGCCAGGACGAGCGCCAGCAGGCCAGCCTTGAATAGAGCGGTTCTGCGCATCCTGCTCTCCTTTTTCATGGGATTTCAGTTAAGGGTTTGCTCGTACGTGTTGCTCGTTGCCGGTAAGCTTAGGGATGGGGATGTACGGCCCTGCGGCGGCGCTGTGACAGCCCTGCGACAGTCCTTTTCGTGGAAGGAAATTTTCGGGAATGCGGAATAAGACGGGACGTTGTCACCCCGCTGTCACACTACGGTAGGCGGGCTGCCAAACCCCTCTGCGAGACTTCTCCTGCGGACTGGTGGAACCGCTCCGCCCAAAGCTCAGCTAATTCAACCTGACGATAAGGAGAGATTGATGATGCGGAACCGCAAGATAGCTCCCGTGGCGCTGGCGTTCGCCCTGGCCTTGGGCGGGAGCATGGCGCAGGCCCAGGCCGTCAAGGTCGATTCAGGCATCCCGTCGTACAGCAAGACGAGCGGCGTGTCGGGCAGCCTGAGCTCCGTGGGCTCGGATACGCTCAACAACCTGATGACCTTCTGGGCGGAGGGTTACAAGAAGGAGTACCCCAACATCCGCATCCAGATCGAGGGCAAGGGCTCGACGACGGCGCCGCCGGCGCTCATCCAGGGCACCTCTCAGCTCGGCCCCATGAGCCGTACCATGAAAGCCGAGGAGATCGACGCCTTCGAGAAGAAGTACGGCTACAAGCCCACGGCGGTCCGCGTCGCGGTGGACGGCATTGGCGTCTTCGTCAACAAGGACAACCCGGTCAAGTGCCTGACCATGCAGCAGCTCGACGGCATCTTCTCGCAGGGCCGCGCCTGCGGCGGCAAGGCGATCAGCAAATGGGGCGACGCCGGCGTGACCGGGAATTGGGCCAGCCAGCCGATCAGCCTCTACGGCCGCAACTCCGCCTCCGGCACCTACGGCTACTTCAAGGAGCACGCGCTCTGCAAGGGCGACTACAAGGCCACGGTCAAGGAGCAGCCGGGCTCGGCCTCGGTGGTGCAGGGCGTGACCGAGGACAAGTACGCCATCGGCTACAGCGGCATCGGCTATAAGACTTCGGGCGTGCGGGCCGTGCCGGTGGCCGCGAAAGCCGGCCCGTGCATCGACGACAGCCCGGAGAACGTGATCACGGGCAAGTACCCACTGTCACGCTTCCTCTACGTCTACGTCAACAAGGCCCCCAACAAACCGTTCGATCCCCTCGTCCGCGAGTTCCTCAAGTACATCCTGTCGCAGCAGGGGCAGGAGACGGTCGTCAAGGACGGCTTCATCCCCCTGACCTCCAAGATCGTCCAGGAGGAGCTGGCGAAGCTCCAGTAAGCGGATGGCGAACCCGGAGGAGAGCCAGGGCGGTCCAGTGTCCGCGGAGTCCCGTCTCCGGCTGCGCAACCGCAGCCGCGACACGCCCCGCCGGCGGCTGGTGGCGGACCGCGCCGCCCGCTGGGTGGTGTCGGCGGGCGGCATCGCCATCATCGCCAGCATCCTGGGCATTTTGATCTTCATCCTGATCGAAGTCGCGCCCATGACGTTCCCGGCGAAGGTCAAGGCGGTCCGCCGGGTGGCCGTGCCCGGCGCCGGCCGCATCGGCGCCCTGCTCGCCGACGAGCACCGCACTCACGTGGCCTCTCTCGACGCTGGGGGAGTCGTCCGCGTCGTGCGTCTGGACGACGGCCGGGAGGTCTACTCCTCCCCCCCGCTGGCGCCCGTCCTGGCCGGCATGACCGTGCCGGCGCAGAGCCGGGCCTTCGCCGCCGCCACCGGCGACGGCCGCGTATTGATCAAGAAAATGGAATTCAGCGTTACCTTCCAGGGTAGCGATCGGGTGGTGACGCCGGACGTGACGCCACCCATCTTCCTGGAGCTCGATCCCCAGCATCGGCCTTTAAGCGCCTTCGCCGCCCAGATCGACGACGAAGGCGCCGCCACCGCCGCCGCCGTGTTGGCCGATGGCAAGCTGGCCGTGGTGCGGCGGGCGCTGGAAAAGAACGAGATGACCGGTGAGAGCAGCGAGTCGCTGAGCCGGGCCGAGATCGCCGTGCCGGGCCAGGTGACGGCCATGGTCCTCGATCCGCAGCAGCGCAACCTCTACGCCGGCACGGCGGGCGGCGACCTGCTCTGGTGGCCGCTCGAAGGCGCCCAGCCCGGCGAGCTCAAGGTGGCCACCGCCGGCGCGCCGGTGACGGCCCTCAACCTGCTGCTCGGCGGCAAATCGCTGGCCGTGGGCCAGGACAACGGCGCCCTCTCCGTGTGGTTCGCGGTGCGCCAGCCCGACGACACGCAGCGGCTCGAGCGCATCCATGAATTCGCCCGCCAGCCGGCCGCCGTGCGGTTGATCGCCCCGTCGCAGCGCGACAAAAGCTTCCTGGCCGCGAGCGGCAATCACCTCGGCCTCTTCTTCTCCACCGCCGACCGCACCCTGTGGACGGGACCGGCGCCGCTGGCCGATTCGACGGCGATGTTCTACGCCCCCAAAGCCGACGGCGCCTTCATGGCCGGTACGGGGAGTGCGGGTACGGGAACCATCGCGGAGCTCGCCATTCACAACCCCCACCCCGAGGTGACCCTGAAATCGCTGTTCGGCAGGGTCTGGTACGAAGGCTACGACGAGCCGCAGTACGTCTGGCAATCGAGCGGCGCCTCGAACGACCTCGAGCCCAAGCTGTCGCTGGTGCCGCTGATGGCGGGCACTCTCAAGGGGACTTTCTACTCGCTGCTGCTGGCCATCCCTCTGGGCATCTTCGGCGCGATGTACACCTCGCAGTTCATGCACCCGGCGTACAAGCGCTACCTCAAGCCGGTGATCGAGATCATGGCGTCGCTGCCCAGCGTGGTGCTCGGCTTCCTCGCCGGCCTGTGGCTGGCGCCCCGCATCGAGAAAGCGGTGCCGGCGCTGATCCTGGCCCTGATCGTGCTGCCGCTGACCGTGCTGCTGACGGGATATCTCTGGAACGTATTGCCGCGGGCTTTTCGCGGCCGCTTTCCGGTGGGCACGGAGGTGCTGCTGTTCGTCGTCACGCTGGCCGGCGGCATCTGGCTCTGCATGGCCCTGTCGCGCGGCTTCGAAAAGCTCGCCTTCGCGGGCGACTTCCAGTCGTGGCTGCTGCGCTCGACCGGCCTCGGCTTCGATCAGCGCAACGCCGTGGTGGTGGGCCTCGCCATGGGCTTCGCGGTCATCCCCATCATCTTCGCCATCGCCGAGGACGCCTTCTCGAACGTGCCCCGGAACCTGGTGGCGGGCTCGCTCGCCCTGGGCGCCAACCGCTGGCAGACGGTGACGAAGGTGGTGTTCCCCACGGCTTCGCCCGGCATCTTCTCAGGCGTAATGATCGGTTTCGGCCGCGCCGTGGGCGAGACGATGATCGTCCTCATGGCCACCGGCAACACTCCGATCATGAGCTGGAATCCATTCAATGGTTTCCGCACTCTGTCGGCCAATATCGCGGTGGAGATCCCCGAGGCACCGCAGGGGGGCACCCTCTACCGCACCCTGTTCCTGGCCGGCCTGCTCCTGTTCGTCATCACCTTCATCATCAACACGGTGGCGGAGCTCGTGCGGCAACGGCTGCGCGAGCGATATTCTCAGCTCTGATGCGGGAGCCTTCCAAGATGAGCGTCGCTTCCCACTCCCTTTCCGGGACCCTGGCCGGTCGCGCTGCCCGCGCCGGCACCCTTTTCGGGCGCTCGCCGGCGCGCACCGAGGCCATGGGCAAGGCCCTCACCTGGCTGTGCGGCGGCGCCCTCGCCTTCAACCTGCTGCTGGTGATCGCTATCCTGACGCTGCTGGCCGTCAACGGCTTGAGCTACTTCTGGCAGCGCGACCTGGTGGAGCTGGACCTCAAGGACGGCCGCAAGGTCCTCGGCGAAATCTGGGAGGTCGAGCAGGCGGCGAAGGTGAAGGCCGCCTCCGGTCAGCCCGCGGCCACCGCCGAGGCCGCCATCGACCGCATCCGGATGAAGATTGGCAACCGCGACGTGAGTGGCCTCGACTTCGTCTGGGTCGATGCGAAGGACGTCGCCGCGCGCTCCCGCCCGGCGGGTGTGGTGATGCTCGAGCGTCTGGAGTGGGGCAACTTCTACGGCACCATGGCCGAGCTGCGGCGTGGAGGGAAGGTGCTCGCCTCGGGTCCCGAGGCGGTGTGGAAGGCGTTCGGTCCCCTTCACGAGCAGAAGACCCGGGAGCTCGCGAAGATCCACGATTTGGAGAAGGGGGGAATCGGCGACGTCAACTACGAGATCGAGCGGCTGCGGCTCGCCGAGAAAAAGCTCGATCTCCAGAAGCTGCCGGCCGCCGAGCGGTCGCGGCGCAAAGCGGCCCTCGACGCCGGGCTCGCCGAGCGCCAGGCCGCATATGAAAAACTGGCGTCGCGCCTCACCGCCATGCGCCAGCGGTTCTCAGCCGAGACCCTGGTGATGCGCACGGCCGACGGCCAGACCAAGGAGATGCCGGTGGGCACTGTGCTCCAGGCCCTGCGGCCCAACGGGATGGGAACCCTTTCCAAGCTTCGCGTCTACGTCGGCCGGGTGGGGGAGTTCGTCAGCCAGGACCCCCGCGAATCCAACACCGAAGGCGGCATCTTTCCCGCCATCTTCGGCACGGTGATGATGGTCTTCTTGATGTCCTTCGCCGTGGCGCCGCTGGGCGTGCTCGCCGCCCTCTACCTGCGGGAGTATGCCAGGCAGGGCTTCCTGGTGCGGCTGGTGCGCATCGCCGTCAACAACCTGGCGGGAGTGCCGTCGATCGTCTTCGGCATGTTCGGCCTGGGCTTCTTCGTCTACCTGCTGGGCGGCTCGATCGATCGTCTCTTTTTCCCGGAGTCGCTGCCCGCGCCCACCTTCGGCACCGGCGGCATCCTGTGGGCGGCGTTGACGCTCGCCTTGCTGACCGTGCCGGTGGTCATCGTGGCAGCGGAGGAAGGGCTGGCGGCGGTGCCGCGCATCGTGCGCGAAGGCTCGCTCGCCCTGGGCGCCACCAAGTTCGAAACCATTCGGCGCGTGGTGGTGCCGGCGGCGGCGCCGGGCATTCTCACCGGTATGATTCTGGCCATGGCGCGGGCTGCGGGCGAGGTGGCGCCGCTGATGATCGTGGGCATGGTCAAGCTGGCCCCGACCTTGCCGCTCGACGGCAAGCCACCCTTCCTTCACCTCGAACGAAAGTTCATGCACCTCGGTTTCCACATTTATGACGTGGGTTTCCAGAGCCCCAACGTCGAGGCCACGACGCCGCTCGTCTTCGCCACCGCCCTGCTGCTGATCGTGGTGGTGACGCTGATGAACCTGGTGGCGATCTCCCTGCGCAACCACCTGCGGCGCAAGTACGCGGGCAGCGCCGTCTAGAAAGAGAAGACCTCGCCATGGCTGAGATCCAGACAACCTCCGCGACAGCCGCGGGCGCCGCGGTCACGGCGGCCGAACGTGACCGGGCCATCCGGCCGCCGATCGACAACCCGATCCTGCTCATCGAGGACCTCTCCCTCTGGTACGGGGAGAAAAAGGCGCTGAACGAGATCTCGCTCGCGATCCCGGAGAAACAGATCACGGCGTTCATCGGTCCCTCGGGCTGCGGCAAGTCGACGCTGCTGCGCTGCATCAACCGGCTCAACGACCTGATCGACGGCGTGCGCATCGAGGGGGACATCCGCTTCGAGGACGGCAGCATCTTCGATCCACGGCTGGACATCAACGCCCTGCGCAAGCGGATCGGCATGGTATTTCAGAAATCCAATCCGTTCCCCAAGTCGATCTACGAGAACGTGGCCTATGGCTGCCGCATCCAGGGGATCAACAAGAAGCGGGACCTGGACGAGATCGTGGAGAAGAGCCTGAAGAGCGCGGCGCTCTGGGAAGAGGTCAAGGACCGCCTGGACGAGAGCGCTCTGGGGATGTCCGGCGGCCAGCAGCAGCGGCTGTGCATTGCGCGGGCCATCGCCGTCGAGCCCGAAGTGATCCTGCTCGACGAGCCCTGCTCGGCCCTCGACCCCATCGCCACGGCGCGCATCGAAGAGCTGATGCAGGACCTCAAGACCCAGTACACGCAGGTCATCGTCACCCACAACATGCAGCAGGCCTCCCGCGTCTCCGACCTCACCGCCTTCCTCTACCTCGGCGAGCTGATCGAATACGGACCGACGGAGAAGATCTTCATCAATCCGATCAAGAAGCAGACCGAGGATTACATTACGGGGCGGTTCGGGTAGGCCTCCTGGATCAGCGGAGCTCCGTCGGCCGGATTGCGGGTGGAGTCCTTAGACGGGCTATGCTAGGCTAGGCCGCAAGACAAGGCAGTGCAATGCAGTGCACTGCCGGGGAGGTCAAGATGTCCGATCAACTCACGATCCGTCTACCCGATGATCTGAGCCACGCGCTCGAAGCTGCCTCGGTCCGCCTACGGCGCAAGAGGTCGGACATCGTCCGCTTGGCCCTCTACCGCTTTTTCGAGCTTGCCCCGGCAGAGGAGGGGACGCCTTCAGCCCGTGTCCAACACTTGATGGGTGCTCTGGAGACGGGTGTGCCGGACTTGGCAGAGAACCATCGCGCGTACATCCTGGAATCTCTCAAGCATGGCGGGTGAGTTGCTGCTCGATACCGGAGCCCTGGTCTCCCTCCTCGATCGCAGCCAGCCCCATCACGACCGTTTTACGGAGTTTTTCTCCGGCTGGCGCGGGGCGGTGGTCAGCACCGAGGCGGTCCTGACGGAGGCAACACACCTGCTGGGACGTACCCCAGGTGGTCGTGAGCTGTGCCTGGAATTTTTTCTCGCAGGAGGCGCCACGCTGGTCCCCGCCAGCCTGTCCACGCTTCGACGCTGTCGTGTGCTGATCGAGAGGTACGCTGATCTCCCGATGGATTATGCCGACGCGACGCTCGTCATGCTGGCGGAGGATCTGGGAACGGATCTCGTCTTCACCACGGATCGCCGGGACTTCGAGGTCTACAGGTTCCATAGAAACCAGCCTTTTCAGATTCTTCCCTTGGCCTGACCTCCAGGCTGACCCGACGAAGAAGCGCGTTCGGGTAGGGGGGCTTTCGGAGCGGCGCCGGCTACACCCTGAGGGGGAGTTGCCGGCGCTGAGCTCAGACGGTGGATTGAAGGGACCGTGCCTCAGCCACACACGCAGAACGCGAAGTTGGGACAGCAGAGAATAAAGGTACCGCAGTCGATCGGATGGGAGTTCTTCGGACACGTGGACGCGGCTGCCGAGGCGGGTGAGATGGCGCTGGCCGCCGTGACGGCCGCCAGGGCGAATACCAAGAGAGCGAGCTTCTTGCGCATGGACAGTCTCCTTGTTTGCTTAGTAACGTTTATATGACGCTCGGGGCACCGAAGAGGCGGCGAGCCCCGCCCCGCCGCCCATTCTACTGCAAGGTTCCCCGCCCCACCATAGAACGTCCTGTTTGTCGCCCAGAAGATTGGTGCTCAACGTATCTCAGGCCCAGAGGATCTCGACGTCATAGGGCGCCAAGAGCCGATCGTGGGTGACAAGGGTCAAGCCTTCAGCTTGCGCCTGGGCGATCAGCATGCGATCGAAAGGGTCGCGATGGTGGTGAGGAAGACTGGCAGTGCGTTCGGCGTGGGAAAACGTGATGAGGAGCTTCTCGAAGCCGCTGGCGAGAACACCGGCCTCGATCGTGTCGGGAAGCTTGAGGCGGCCCAGGGAGACCTTGATCGCGGCTTCCCAGGCCGAAACTGCGCTTACGAAAACGATGTCTGCCGCCGCGATGCTGCTCCGCACCTTCGGCGCCAATCGGGAAGGCTCCCCGCGCCACCAGAGGAAGATATGGGTATCGAGCAGGAGCCGGCTCGCCGGGGTCACCCGCGCCCCTCGAAAGCGGCCTGGATTTCCGGCGGCAAGGGAGCGTCGAAGTCTTCCGAGATGCGGACCTGACCCTCCCATCCACCAGGCTGGCGCGGCTCAGGAGAACGGTGGAACGGCACGAGCTTCGCGAGTGGCTTGCCGGCCTTGGACAAAATGATCTCCTCACCGCTCGCGGCGCGATCGACGAGCCGGGAGAGGGAAGTCTTCGCCTCGTACAGGTTGTAGATGATCTCGGACATTGGCAGACCCTCCAAGTTGACCAACCTTGACCAAGGTACTCCAGATGGCGTCCGCGGTCAAGCGGGTACGGAGGCTCAAGGGCGCGGTGTCGTGCGTACCATGGCCGAGTGGCAGGAGACCCGAAGCTCCGCGCTGCGCGCCGCGAGAGCGTGCTCGCCACCCTTGGGGACCTTTGTTACTGATGATATCTTCCGCTACTACTTTTATCCAACGGGCACCGTACGCGTCCTTGACGATGGCGTTAGCATGATTCAGATTGATAGTTCCCGAGTCAGTGGCAAAGGTCATACAGTGTTTTTCGGAATCTATACGCAAGGGATGATCAAACCCATACTAGTCGAGATTTCAAAGACGGAAAGGGTGGCAGACCTGTAGCCCAGGACGCGGGCCCAGGGAAGAGGTTGTCGCCCTACGGGCTGGTGACCGAGGTCTTTGATCCGAATACCCTGCGATTGAGCAGGCCCGCCGGGGTCTCAAATCCCCAGCAGATTGCCGCTCACCTTCTCATACCCCTTCTCCGCCGCCCACAGGCTCAAGGGGATGGCCGCCAGCTCGTCCACCACCGGCACGGCATGGCCGTCTTTCGTCAAGTCGATCGTCTTGATGTAATGGCGGCAGGTGTCGCAGGCTTCGACGCGGATGTGCGGCAGCTCCTCGGCGACATAGACGGGGAGCTTGTCGACGTTCTCTTCGCCGCAGGCGGGACAGACGATCCGCCGGTACTCCCACTCGGTGGCACAGAGCGAGCAGATCAGCGAGCGCTTGGCGCCGTCCCCCAGCGGCCTCAAGGCCCCGGCCTGCGGACTGCCGGAGCAGAGAGGGCAGAGCGACGGCGTCTCCCCTTCCGCCTGGGAGCGCTCCGTGTGGTCGGCGAGATGCTCGGCATAGGGTTGCAGGAAGGCCCAGGAGATCAGGGCTTCGGGAGCGGTGAGCGCGGCGTCCTCGCCCGCGTGCCAGAATTCGTCGAGCACCTCCTCCCAGCGCATCCCCCCCGCGGCGTTCAGCTCGGCGGCGGACTGCGCAAGGGGGAGTGGAGCGACGTCCTCGACGAAGGAGAGGAACGACGCGAACCAGGGGAGGAGAGTGATCAGATTGAGCTCGTCGCGCAGCGAGCCCGGCGCCCGAGCCTTCTTCGCCTCGCCGTTCCCGGCCGCGAGATTTTCGTACAGCGATCTCTGGAAGCCGGCCACGTGCTCGTAAAAGCGCAGGGCTTCGACGGCAAAGGGATACCTCGCGGCGAGCACGTTCGCGCGCCGGAGGCGCTGGTCCCACTTGTTGGCCGTCATTCCTTGGCCGCGGGATCCCTTGCGATCTGGTTGTACCAGGCGCGATGGTAGCGGGCCGCCCACTTGCGGGTCACGTCCCCGCGGACGATGGAGCTGAAAGCGCCACGCTCGACCGCCGTGCCCATGTAAACGTGAATGATGAACAGGGCGATCGTCAGCAACGCGGCGATGGGATGCAGGATCACGGAGATCAGCCGCAGGAAACGCAGGCTCCAGGGAATCCAATTGGGGACCCAAAGGACCAGGCCTGTGAGCAGCAGCACGAGGCCGCACCAGAAGAAGCCCCAGAAGAGGAGCTTCTGGCCCGGGTTGAACCGCTCCTCGTCGGGAACCTGGTCGTCCTCGTTGCGGACGTAATGTCTGATCGAGCGCCACCACGCCTTGTCACCCGGCGATTCGCGCATCTGCGAGCTCCAGGTGCCATACATCCAGACCGTTCCGAGGAAGAAGATCACGCCCACCCACGGATGCAGCACCCGCGAAATCGTGGGCCCGCCCGTAATCGCCGAGAGCCCGTACAGCCAGGGGGACCAGAAGGCAAGGCCGGTGATCAGCAGGTAGACGTAGGACAACCCCGCCACCCAGTGCATGAGTCGCTCGCGGAAGGTGTAGCGCAGGACGCGGCCGTTCGGCAGCAGGTGCGATTCGTCTCTCATGGCTGTTTCCCCTCCTTCGGAACCTCTTTGTCTTCCTCGACGCTCTTCGGTCCGAAGCGCAGGTAGTGGACGAAGACGCCGAGCAGGCCGCCGATCATCGCGAGATTGCCGATCCATTTGAGCGGCCTCTTCCACAGCCACACCGTCCACGGCACGTGCGGGTTGCTCGGCAGGCCGCCGTAGGCCTCCGGATTGGTGGCGTCGTGCAGGACGTAGAGGACGTGGGTGCCGCCGACGCCCGAGGGATCGTAGACCCCGGCCTTGGCGAAACCTGATTGCTCGCGGAGCTGCTGCGCGCGGGTCTCGCCCAGGGCCTTCATTTCGTCCTTGGTGCCGAAGTGCAGGCAGCCGGTGGGGCAGGCCTTGATGCAGGCGGGCTCGAGCCCCTGGCTGACGCGGTCCGAGCAGAGCGTGCACTTGAAAACCTTGCGCGAGGTGGGACTGAACTTCGGGATGTTGAAGGGGCAGCCGGTGATGCAGTAGCCGCAGCCGATGCACGCGTCCTGTTGGAAGTCGACGATGCCGTTGGCGTACTGCACGATGGCGCCGTCGGCCGGGCAGGCGATCAGGCACCCCGGCTCTTCGCAGTGCATGCACTGGTCCTTGCGCATCAGCAGCATCAGGTTGCCGCCGTCGCCGTCGGGCTCGTACTCGTTGAACTTGATCAGGTTCCAGAAGTTGTAAGTCGTCTCCGGCATCGTCTGGTAGCTGTTGTCGAAGGTGGTGTCGCTGAACGAGAGGCCGTTCCACTCCAGGCAGGCGACCTCGCAGGCCTTGCAGCCGATGCAGGTCGTGGTGTCGATCAGCTTGGCGACCTCGGGCTCTCGTTTCAGACCGACGCCGGGGACGGGGCCCGCATGGGCCGAGATCCTGCGGATTTCCAGGTTCGCTTGGCTCATGGCGGTCCCTTTCAAGCCTTCTCGAGCTTCACCAGGAAGCCCTTGAACTCAGGCGTGTAGGCGTTGGGATCGAAGACGGTGGGCGACAGCCGGTTGACCAGCGTCCGCTCGTTCCTCCCCTCGTCCTCGGCGATGCCGCGGTATCCTTGATGGATCGGAATCCCGATCTGATAGACCTTCTTGCCGTCGATCGTCATCGGCTTGATGCGTTTGGTGACGAAGGCCTTGGCCACGTAGTGGCTGCGTGCGCTCGTCACCTTCACCTTCTCGCCGCCCTGAATCCCCAGCGACGCCGCCAGCTCGACCGGGATTTCGACGAACGGCTCGGGGATGAGCTGCACGTTCATCGGATTGTTCTTGGTCCAGTAGTGGTAGTGCTCGGTCAGGCGGTAGGTGGTGCAGACGATCTTGAACTCGCCGTCCGTGGCGGCGTACTTGTCCGCCTCCGTGGTGAATTTCTTGACCACCGGGTTGGTCGACTGCTGCGGATGGAAAGGATTTTTGATCGGGCTCTCGATCGGCTCGTAGTGCTCGGGGAACGGCCCGTCCGCGAAGGCGGCGAGCGGCGCGAACAGGCGGCCCACCCCGTCCGGATTCATGATGAACGGCCCCATGTGCTCCTGCGGCAGGGAGTCCACCTTGAAGTCCGGGACGTCGTTGCCCACCCACTTCTGCGCGGCCTCGCTCCACCAGACCTGCCGCCGCGAGGGGTCCCACGGCTTGCCCGCGGGATCGCAGGAAGCGCGGTTGTACATCACCCGGCGGTTGGCCGGCCAGGACCACGCCCAGTTCGGATAGATGCCCTGTCCGGATGGATCTTCCGTCCCCCGCCGCGCGAGTTGCGGACCGGCCTCGGTCCAGGAACCGCAGTACAGCCAGTTGCCGCACGAGGTGGTGCCGTCGTCCTTGAGCCAGGCGAAGCCGGGGAGCTGCTGGCCGGCTTTGATCTGTTGCTTCGTCTTCGGGTCTTCGAGATCGGCCAGGGCCTTGCCGTTGACCTCCTTGGCGATCTCGGAGAGCGACGGATGCAGCGGATCCGTGTACGGCCAGGTGAGGTTGAGAATGGGATCGGGGAACTTGCCGCCCTCCTGCTTGTATAGATCGCGGACCTTCAAGAAGATCTGCGCCACGATGTCCTGGTCCAGCCGCGCCTGTCCGGGCGGCGGCAGGGCCACGTTCTTCCATTGCAGCCAGCGCGAGGAGTTGGTCATCGACCCGTCCTTCTCGGCGAACCCCGCGCAGGGCAGGCGGTAGACCGTGGTGTTGATCTTCTTCATCTCGTCTTTGGTGATGCCCGGCGACATCCAGAACTCGCTGGTCTCGTCCGGATAGATCTCGCCCACGACGAGGAAGTCGGCCTTCTTCAGCGCCTCGATGTTCTTCTGCGAATCCGGGCCGATGGCCACCCCGTTCATGCCGAAGGCGAGCATCCCCTTGACGCTGCCGCGGTACATGTTGTCCCAGATGTTGGTCCAGGAGTAGTTGCGGTCGACCTTGGGCAGGTAGTCGAACGCCCAGTCGTTCTCCGCCTTGGCCGCGTCGCCGTACATGGCCTTGAGCAGCGAGACGGCGAATTTGGGCGTGTTCGACCAGTAGTTGTACGAGTCCCATTCGCCCGGCTTCGAGGCGGTCGGTGTGATGCGCTTGGCGTAGGTCGCGAAATTGGCGTCCGCGGGCACCGGCACCTTCAGGTAGCCCGACAGGTTGTCGAAGATGCCGGCCATGTCGGTCGCGCCCTGGATGTTGGAATGCCCGCGCAGGGCGTTGACGCCGCCGCCGGCGCGGCCGACGTTGCCCAGCAGCAGTTGCAGCATGGCCGCCGTGCGAATGATCTGCGAGCCAAAGGTGTGCTGCGTCCACCCCACCGCATAGATGATGGTGGCGGCCTTCTTCATGTCGCCGTCCTTGCGGATCGAGGTGAAGAGGTCGGCGGCTTTCAGGAACTGATCCTTGGGGATGCCCGTGATGCGCTCGACCATCTCCGGCGTATAGCGGGAGTACTGCCGCTTGAGGAGCTGGAAGACGCAGCGCGGGTGCTGGAGCGACAGGTCGTAGGAGACGTTGGGCGGCAGGCTCGGGGGAGGCGGAGCGCCCGAGGCCCCCGGCACGGCGGCGGCCCCCATGGTGTAGGGCGCGACCTTCGCCGAGCCGCCACCGGCTCCGGGCCCGGGCTTCGGGGCGGACGTCTCCGCGTGCTTGGCGGCGGCCGTGCCCGCGGCCGCAGGATGGGCGGCTGCTGGGGTCGCTCCCGCCGCGGACTTGGCGGCGCCGCCGGCTGCGGCGGCCGCGGGCTTCGGGATGACGGTCGCCGCCGGAATCGGCCCGACGTTGCCGCCCGCCTCGTAATTCCAGGTGGCCTTGTCGTAGGTCTGCTTGGCGGGGTCGTACCCGGAGTAGAGGCCGTCCTCCGGCAGCTTGAAGCCTTCCTTGATGATGAAGGCGGCGTTGGTGTAGTTGGTGACGTAGTCCTTGGCGATGCGGTTGTTCTCGATGGCGTAGCGGATGAGGCCGCCGAGGAAGGCGATGTCCGCGCCGGCGCGGATCTGCAGGAAGAGGTCGGCGGTGGCGGCCGTGCGCGTGAAGCGCGGGTCCACCACGATCATCTTGGCGTTGCGGACCCGCTTCGCCTCGATCGCCCACTTGAAGCCGCATGGGTGGTTCTCGGCGGGATTGCCACCCATGATCAACATCATGTCGGTGTTCTTGATGTCGGTGTAGCCATTGGTCATCGCCCCGCGTCCGAATGATGGTCCCAAACTTGAGACCGTGGGGCCGTGTCAGACCCGGGCCTGGTTCTCCAGGTAGCAGACCCCCAGGCTGCGCATGGACTTGACGACCAGATAGTTGAACTCGTTGGTGTCCGTGCAGCCGCCGATGAAGGCGAGCCCCTCGCAGCGGTTGACCGTGTGCCCGTCCTTGTCCTTGTCGACGAACGAGGCGTCGCGGGTCTTCTTCACCCAGTGGCCGATCTCGTCGATGGCCTTGTCCCAGGGAATGTCCTCCCAGTGATCGGAGCCGGGGCGGCGGACCTGGGGTTTGAGGAGGCGCCGCGGGTTGAGGATGTCCTGCTCCAGCGAAGCGCCCTTGGGGCAGAGCGTGCCGCGGTTGATCGGGTGGTCCGGGTCGCCCTCGACGTGGACCACCTGCGGGGTGACGTTCTTGGCCTTGTCGCCCAGCGTGTAGATGATGACGCCGCAGCTCACGGAGCAGTACGGGCAGGTGGAGCGGGTCTCGGTGGCGCGCGCGATCTTGAGCTCGCGCATCTGCGCATAGGCGGGGGCCATGTCGAAGCCCAGGATCGTGGCGCCCACGCCTCCAACCGCGCCGACTTTGAGGAAGTCCCTTCGGGTGAGGTTCATCGGTCAGCCTCCATAACGCGCCGAGCGCCGTCAACAGGTCCCGCGGTGGATCGGGCCGTGCGGCTCCTCCTCGGGAGAGGGGCTGGACCGCGAAGAGGCCGCACGGGAGCGGAGGTCGAGGGCGAAGTCTCTGGGGGGCTTCGTCCGTCCTCCGCTATGGTGACCGTGGCACTGTCTACCACAGGGCCGTGACCTTGGCAAGACCGGCCGGTCCGTCCCTCGCCTGGGACCGCCGGCGTCCCGCCGGCCTCGGAGGGCCGTCACGGCCCGACCAGACATCCCGTTTGCCATCACCGGACCCGTTACAGTACGCTACTTTCGCATGAGCGTCGAAGAGCTTCAGTCCGCGGTCGCCCAACTCCCTGCCGAGGAGCTTGACCGTTTTTCGCGCTGGTTGGAGGAATTCCTGGCCGACCCGTGGGACCAGCGAATCGAGGCCGACGTCTTGGCCGGGCGCTTGGACGCCGCCGGTCGCCGGGCCGACGAGGAGCTCGAGGCCGGGCACTGCACGCCACTCCTCCCTTGAACCACTTCGCGACCCCGAACTCGGTCAGGTCGGGGGTGTCAAGAGTCCGGTGGATGTCCTGTAGACCGTCCGCTGTCGGTTAGGCGTCGCTCGGAATGGTAGTTTGACTCGACCGTTGAATGGAAGGGAGGATCTGTGATCGCCAGGCACCAAGTAGTCGTGCTCGCTGTCTTCGCTGTCTCTTGTGCGAGTGTGCCAATCGTTCCAGCCAGCACTCCCCACGTCGGCGAGTCGCCACCGCTGAATGCCGCGACTGACCGCGCGGTCGGCGAGACGATCTACGAGCGATACGACTACAGCCAACTATCAGGGGCTCGCCTCGGTGCACAGGCAAAGGTTGACTCGCTCAACATCCACTTCATCATTCCAGCTGGCGCGTTCCTACCGGCGTTCGGTGAACAGGGACAGACCAAAGTCTTCTGTACGGCCGATCCGATTCTTCATATCCCTATGAGCCGCAATAGCAGCCGCATCTGTCTCCAGGATCGTGATGGCGACGGGGCTTTCGACCACTGGACCGCCCCGGAGGGCCCAACCGATTCGCGGTTGGGCGTCTGGAACACCGTCAATCCGCCGGTCCGATTTGACGCCGCTCAAGGCACATCGATGGCCACCGGCGGTGCCGGATTTCGCAACGAGTTGATCTATGAGGGCGTCTCTGGCAACGTCGTCGCCATTCTGTACCGTGAGTTTGTCAACGACCTGGCAAGACCGGCGTTCCAGCAAGATCTGCACTACACGCTCGAGATGCCCGGCCCAACTGAGGTTTCATTTCGCACGGTGCGGCTCCGCATTCACTCTGCTGATAACAACGGCATCCACTACGAGGTGCTTTCGGGCCTTCGCTGACGCGACAATCTTCTCGGCGACGCCTAACCCCTCGTTGCAGCGGACAAACACCCGTGCATTCGCACGGGTGTTGCCGCTGAACTCAGACGCCGCTTAGGCGGCTCCTTGGCGGAGAGTGGAGAGGACAAGGTCTACATGGATTCCGGCGCGGGCAAGCATGTCTACCAAGGTATCAATGCTAAAGAGGTCGATCCGCCCGCGAACGATGTTGCTGATTCGTGGCTGCGTTACACCAAATAGTTTGGCCGCTTCTATCTGGGTAAGGTTGCGATCTTCTATGAGCTTACGCACAGCGATCATGAGAGTCGAGCGGATTCGCAGATGCTCGGCTTCAGCCTCATCGAAGCCAAGATCCCTGAAGACGTTACCGCTCGATGGGGTAATCTTTACGTCCATGGATAGAGCTACCTCCGGTGTGGCCGACTTGTTGCCTGACGGGCTCTCAAAACATCCCGATACCTCTGTCGGGCAAGCTCGAGGTCCCGCTGAGCGGTCTGCTGTGTCTTCTTCAGAAAGGCGTGCAAGACGTACACTCCTTCTTCGAACTTCGCCAAGTAGAAGACCCGATGCTCCACGCCGGTGTGTATCCGCAGCTCCTGGACACCGGGCCCTACGCTGGTCATGGGCTTCCAGTCATCCGGGTCAAGCCCTTGTTGAATCAGGTGCAGCTCATGACCGGCAAGGCGTCTGGCAGCCTCTGGGAAAGCTCTCAGATCCTGAAGGGTGGAGCCTACCCAGAAGAGCTTCTTCATGGCCGAGAGCCACTATACAACTTTCTGCATACCGACGCAAGTCGTTGACGCTAACACCTGCGGCAGTACGGGCATCAGCAGTGAAGCGAGGAAAGGAAGGATATGACGCTTAAACGGATGGACAACGTCCTCATCGTTGTCGACGATCTCGAAGCCGCCAAGGCGTTCTTCATCGAACTGGGCCTCAAGCTTGAGGGCGAGACGACAGTCGAAGGGCCGTTGGTCGGGAGACTGATCGGGCTCAAGGATGTCAGGGCCACCCTTGCGATGATGCGGACTCCCGATGGGCAGGGCATTGAGCTGGACAAGTTCCACACGCCCAACGCGATCAGGTTTGGGCCCGTGGACGCACCGGTGAACACGCTGGGCATCCGTCGCGTCATGTTCGCCGTCGATGACATCGACGCTGTCGTTGCGCGCCTGCGCGCCCACGGGGCCGAGCTCATTGGCGAAATGCAGTACGAGGACACGTACCGCCTAGTCTACATCCGCGGGCCTGAGGGCATCATTGTCGGGCTTGCCGAGCAGCTCGGCTGAGGCGTGCCGGCCGGCCGCAGAGGGGCCAGGCACTTATTCTCCCCGCACTTATTCTCCCCAGCTCCAGGCGTGGAAGCGAGGTGCCGGCGACTTCTTCGATCGCTGGGGACGGCTCCGGGGACGAGTGGCGTCGGCGAGCGGCGAGCGTGGCCCGTCGATGCTCGCCGGCTCTACTCTTTTCTCCTCTCCGTCGATGAGGTAGACTCCACTCGGACTAGTCAGGTGACTAGCCTGCAGCCGTGTACCCACTGGGGGTGGAGTGATATGGCTTGAAGACCGCCGCGAAAAAATGGCCAGTGCAAGATGCGAAGGCGCACTTCAGCGAGTTGCTGGAGGCGAGCCTCACGGAGGGTCCACAGATCGTCACCCGGCGGGGAGTGGACGCAGCCGTGTTGGTGCCTGTCGATCAGTGGCGGCGACTGGAGCAGGCGGCGCGGCCCACGCTCAAGGAGCTATTGCTTGCCGAGGCGCCGCGAGCCGAGATTCCCGTCCCTCCGCGCCGAAGCTGGCACCGACGGGCGCCCACTGCGCTTGAGTGAGCGACCGTGTACCTCCTCGACACGAATGTCATCTCGGAGTTGCGGCGGCCGCGGCCCCACGGCGCCGTGGTGGCGTGGCTCCAGGGAGTTGCGGACGAGGATCTCCACCTCTCAGCCGCTACCCTCGGCGAACTCCAGGCCGGCGTCGAAATCAGCCGTGAGCAAGACGCGGACAAAGCCGCCGAGATCGAGGCATGGATCGATCAAGTCGCACAAACGTGGAACGTCTTATCTCTCCGAGGAGCGGCGCCTTTGCGGCGCCGTCCTCCAACCTGATTCGAGATCAGATCGTGCAGCCTGGGCAGATCGAGCACTTCGTGGCCTGGTGGGCGCTATGGCCTCCGGCCACCTCCCGGAGCTCGGCGTCCGCGAGCCTGC
>DATARR010000061.1:0-75737 GCA_036264085.1 Thermoanaerobaculia bacterium
GCGGCCGGTGATCGCCCAGCGGCTGCGGTTCAAGACTTCTTCACCCACCCAGTTCGTCGACATCACCAGCAAGCTTCGCGATGAGGTCAAGAAGTCCGGGCTGCGCATGGGGCGCATCCACCTGCAGTCGCTGCACACCACGGTCGGCCTGGATGGCCGCCTGCACCTTGAGCTTCCGGGTCTTGATCTCGGCGACGATCTTCTTGGCCGTCTCGATGGGGATGCCCTGTTGCAGGGTGATCTTCTGCCGGGCGCGGCTGCCGCTCGCCGGCTCCACCTTGCCGTAGCGCAGCGACTTCAGGTTGACGCCGCGCTTGACGAGCTTCGACTGCAGCACGTCGAGCGCCTGCTGGATCGAGAAGTCGTCCGCTGCCTCCAGCGTGATCTCCTCTCCCTCCAGGCGCAGCACCGCCGCCGCTTTCTTCAGGTCATAGCGGTTGGCGATCTCCTTCTCCGCCTGCTGCACGGCGTTGCGGACCTCCTGGAGGTCCACGGTGGAGACGATGTCGAACGAGTTCTCGGCGGCGGCCATGTCTTATCTTCCCAGGCTGGCCCGGCTGGCCCGGCTGGGGGGCATTATACCTGCTGCCTACTGCTCCTCCCACTTGATCCCCGCCGGCGGCGTGAAGCGGCCCTGGCGGGGGAGGTCCTGGTAGTCGGCGATGTCGAAGCGGGTGAGGTTCCCCTCGCGGTCGTGATAGGCGATGCCGGTCACCCGCTTGGTGGCCGGATCGACGGTCAGCGTCGCATCCGTCAGCTCCGCCGTCTTCGCCTTGTCCGCCTTGTCCCCTTTGGCCTCCTTGGGGAAGAGGGCGATCTCCACTTTCCCGCCGGCCACCGTCCGGCCATTGGCCCGGTAGCGCTCCTTGAGCTCGTCGACCCCCAGGAGGAGCAGGTCGAGCCCGGGCTCGTTCTTGCGATCGACCCGATAGCGGCGGCCGGTCTTGTCCTCCTCGTTCCAGGCGTGGAGCACGCCGCCGCAGATCAGGAAGCTCTTGGGATAGGGCGCCGTGTAGTCCCACCGCAGGCAGTCGGGCAGGGCGAGGGCCAGCTTTCCCGACTCCTTCTCGCCGGACGAGAACCCGGAGGGGACGTACGTCTGGGTGAAGCTCGCGCCCGTGGGGCCGGCATCCACCAGGCTCTGGCGCACCGTCTTCAGCGCCGCCCAGGGATCGACCTCCTCGGCCGCCGCCAGGCCGATCCCTGCGAACAGGGCGAGGGTGGAGAGGAGAAGGATGGCTCGCTTCATGGTCGGGTCTCCCTTGCTGTCCGTTCCAAACAGGGGGCGGAGGGGAAAGCTTCCCCTGGCCAAGACCCTCATCACCCCGGCCCTCTTCTCCCAGCCTCCCCCCCGGCCGCCGGGAGAAGAGGGAGTGGTTAGCTCTGAAAAAGCAAAGCAGTCCCCTTATCGTCTCTTGCCTTCTCCCCTCTCTCCCGGCGGCCGGGAGGGAGGCTGGGAGAGAGGGGCCGGGGGAGTGAGGGCCCCGCCCGGAGGGCGGGGTGCTCCTCAATGCCGGAAATGCCGCACTCCCGTGAAGGCCATCGCCACCCCGGCCTCGTCCGCCGCGGCGATCACCTCGTCGTCGCGCTTGCTGCCGCCGGGCTGGACGATCGCCGTCACTCCAGCCCGGATGAGCACGTCCGGACCGTCGCGGAAGGGGAAGAAAGCGTCCGAGGCGGCCACGGTTCCTGCCACTGGAAGCTGGGCCTTCTCGACCGCCAGCCGGCAGGAGTCCACCCGGCTCATCTGGCCGGCGCCAATCCCCACCGTCTGCTCGGCGTTGGCGACCACGATGGCGTTCGATTTGACGTAGCGCACCACCTTCCACGCAAACTCCAGGGCCCGCCGCTCCTCAGGCGCCGGCTGGCGCTTCGTGGGGACGGTCCAGCTCAAGGGGGTGTCCGGATAGCCGTCCGGCGGCTGGGCGAGGAAGCCGCCGTCGAGCGCCCGCAGCTCGACCTCCCGGGCGTGGGGACGGTAGAGCGGGCACTCGATCAGCCGCAGGTTCTTCTTCGCCCCGAAACGCTCGCGGGCTTCGGGAGAAAAGCCGGGAGCGAGGAGCACCTCCACGAAAAGGTCTGCCATCGCTTCGGCGAGCGCGCCGTCCGCCTCGCGGTTGAGGGCGATCACCGAGCCGAACGCCGACACGGGATCGGTCGCCACGGCCCGCCGGTACGCCTCCGCCAGGTCCCGCCCCCGGCCGATGCCGCAGGGGTTGTTGTGCTTGACGAGAATGACCCCCGCCTCCGCTGCCGCGTCGAACATCCCGGCCATCTTGCGCGCGGCGTCGGCGTCCAGCAGGTTGTTCCAGGAGAGCTCCTTGCCCTGGAGGGCGTGGAAGCCGCCGAACACTCCAGGGCCGCCTTCTGTCGAATAGACCGCCCCGCCCTGGTGGGGGTTCTCGCCGTAGCGCAGCACCCCCTCCCGCCGCAGCTCCAGCGTCTTCCAGGCAGGGAAAATCTCGATTGCCCCCTCCTCCTGGGCCGCCAGCCACTCCGCGATCGCCACGTCGTAGCTCGCCGTGTGGCGGAACGCCTTCACCGCCAGCTCCCGGCGCAACGACTCGGGCGCCGCTCCGCCGCCCTCCTCCAGGGCGGCCAGCACCCGCGGGTAATCCTCCGGATCGACCACCACCACCACGCCCCCGGCGTTCTTGGCCGCGGCGCGGACCAGAGTGGGGCCGCCGACGTCGATCATCTCGATCGTCTCGTCGAGGGACGCGCCCCGGGCCACGGTCTCGCGGAAGGGGTAGAGATTGACCACCACCACGTCGATGCGGTCGATGCCATGCGCCGCGAGGGCCTCCAGATGCTCCGGCACCGACCGGTTGGCCAGGATGCCGCCGTGCACCTTGGGATGGAGCGTCTTCACCCGGCCGTCCAGGATCTCCGGAAACCCCGTGACGCCGGACACGCCCGTGACGGCGATCCCCTTCTCCTCCAGGAATTTGAGCGTGCCGCCCGTGGACACGATCTCAATCCCCAGACGGGAGAGACCGCGGGCCAGCTCCGCGAGCCCCCGCTTGTCATAGACCGAAACCAAGGCACGCCGTGCCGCAAGCATTCGCGAGCTCTCCGTGGGTTGGCGACTACCGGGCCGTCCGCGGCAGCACCGTCAACCGCGTTCCGCCGGCCGGCAGATTGGCGCGGTCGTCGATGCCGCCCGCCGCGAGCCAAATATAGCGCAGCACCAGGGTGACGTCGGTCACGGCATGGCTGAAGGCGATGGAACCCACGCCGAAGGCGGTCGAGCGGTCGTCGAACACCCCGACGCCCGATCCGAAGCCGATCCGCCGGTACTCGCGGCCGATCAGCGGATAGAGCTGGCGGCCCCGGCGCAGGGCGGCGTCGAGGAGGGAGGAGATACCCCGTCCGTCCGCGGCCGGCTGGAGACCATAGAAGACGAGGGGGAACCGGGGCTGGGCCGTCTCCACATAGCGCAGGTAGTCCGCGAAATAGCGTCCCTCGTCGGGGTCCGCGGCCGAGGCGGCGAGGGGATTGTTGGCGTCGGCCACGAAGTGGGAGACGATGCCCAGACGGCGGACGATCTCGTCGAACGGCTGATGGCCGCGGATGGCCAGGATGGCGGCGTCCACGGCGTCGAAGGCGGCGCGATCGAGGCGGCCCGAGCCGTCGGGGTTCTTCGAGTGGCGGCTGGCGTCCGTGTCCGCGAACGGGGCGTTGACTCCCTCCTCATAGGCGCGGTGGTGCTTGTCGATCTGGCGATAGAGGTCGGGAGGGGAGAGGCGGGCGGCCTCGCGGGCGATGGTCACCTGGGTGGCCGGCGTCCAGGCGGCGGCGGGAACGCCGGCGAGGAAGATCAGGCTTATTGCCAATCGGGTATACACTGTGGGATGCATCTCAGCCTATTCTAGCGGCACTTTGCGCCGCCCGCATGGGGCGGGAGGCCCGTACTTGCCAGCGAACCGGCACATCCTGGACGTCACCGGCACCCTCTGCCCCCTGCCGATCCTCTTGGCAGCACGGGAGATGCGCAAGCTCCGGCCGGGAGACCTCCTGGAGGTCCTGGGGGACGACCCCGGCATCCGGGAGGACATGCCCGTCTGGTGCGAGCGCGCCGGCCACCGTCTCCTGGAGCTGAAAGAAGAGGAAGGGGGCTTCCTCCGCTCCCTGGTGGAGAAGGGAGAGCCGCGCCGCCCCGCGCCATAGCTCCCCGCTGCCCCTCCCCTGGGACCGCCGGCCTCCTTCCCCTTGACTCCGCTCCCGCCCCTCTGGGATACTCTCCCTCCCTCGGAGCCGCCAGGCTCCCTGTGCCCAGGTAGCTCAGTTGGTAGAGCACGTGACTGAAAATCACGGTGTCGGCGGTTCAATTCCGTCCCTGGGCACCATTAAACACCTTAAACTCAATGAGTTAAGCGAATCTCTCTCGGGGGTTCTGCGGAGGCTGTCTGCTTGGGGCAGCATTAGGGCAGCACAGGGAAGGGAAAGGGCAGTCCTACGGATCAGCCTTTCGTAGGGGACAAAAGAGGTCAGAATCTCCCTCTAGGTTCCCTGCTCGAATACGAGTCCATGAGGTTCGAGGTAGGCGAACAGATTCCCGGCTCTGGCGAGATGACCGCATCCGACCACAACGAGCAGTGTGTCGCCCGCGCCAGCAGCCTCCTCAACGTACTGAACAAGCCGGGGCCTCCAGAGTTCGTGCCGATTCTGGAACATACCTGCTGTAACGTCGGGAAAAGCGACGGCTAATTGAGGATGCTCCAGAGCCTCCACCACCGCTACTAAATCCCCCTCTCGCCATTCTTTTGCAGCCCTTCTTACCCTTGCAGGAAGGCTTGGTAGTCCCTGAAGCGTATGCGCAAGAAATGCCGCCTGCTCTCGTGCGTCAGGTACCACCATTGTGAGATGAAAAATCTCGGCGTGAGACTCCAGGTAGACAGGCTGAATGGACAGCTCGGCTGATCGAGTTCTCAAAACCGCCTCTACACCTAATTCGGGCTGCATGTGCGGGAGTTGTGCTCGCAGTGAGAGTACCGCTGCCGCACCAGCAGGCCACAAGCGGTTGATGGCATTGAAATCAGCGCCTGTGACTTCTGCCGCCTGTTCCAAGGCATCAGCAAGGCTCGGCCATGCTGCCGAGATCGTCAGGTTGTTGGGAAGCTCGGGAAACAAGACCTGCTGAGAGGTATCAGCCTCGAAGACTACGCGGTCTGACTCTTCGAGCGCTCTCAATACCCAGGCCGGAAGTTCTCCGTCCCACAAGTGGATCGAGCCCAGGATAGAGACATGTGCTGCCGCACCGCTGCCACGCCATAGCATTGGCATGCTCATATAGATCCAGAGTATTTTCGGCTCGGCGAGAATGCAAGAGCTTGAAGGTGAGACCGGGGGCAACCAGTAGGCTACCCCCTAGGGCTCAGGCGTAGCGGTCGAACCAGAGATACTGCTTCCCCGGGATGTACCCGATCTTCTCCAGGAAAGGGATTACCGGGCTATCGAGCAAGGCATACCCGCCCACGATGGCCACCTCCCGAGGGATATGGGCCTTCAACTCTTGATGCAGGGCTGTACCGACTCCCCGCCGCCTGTACTCTGGAAGCACGGCGAGAAACACGATCCGGGCCGAAGTCTCCTCCAAGGTGGCATACAGGAAGCCCAGGATACGCCCCCGCCGCTCAGCGACCAGGGTCACCGTGTTCATGACCTCGAAGAGCCAACGGTTGAACTCTCCCTTGTCCATGAAGACGCGCTGGTTGCTTGCCTGTAGCTCGGGAACAGAGAGCGCAAGTTGGAACAGTCGGTCCAGCTCTACCCGAAGGGCTCGCCGCACGTTGACCTTGAGGGGCTTCTCTTGCTCCGCCTCTTCTGAGATCGCGTACAGCTCCTTCCGACGACGGGACATCGTGTACAGGGCCTCATCGAAGTCCCGGACTCCGTTCTCTGCCAGCGAAGTCATCCAAGCCGCTACGGAGCGGAATCCGAGGTGGGTAGCCATCGTGGACCACCGGAGTGACTGCAAGATATCGGCTCGCACCGAGTAGGCCGTGGGCCTTGAGCGCGGCATGGGTTATTGAACTCCTCCGAGCGCCTGCTCGATCTCGTCAGCGATGCGGGTCAATTCTCCTGCCTGACGGGCTGCAAGCCGCGAGAGAGCCTTTTCCGGCTCCGTGAGGGAGGCTTCCTCGTGCTCTCTCCCCACAGCTCCCAAATAGCCTTCCAGGTGGCGGAGATCGGCAACAGCGGCTCGTAGCTCGGTTGCCGTGACTCCCTCCAGCCAGTTCGGCCAATGGTGGTAGTACTCCAGGACCAATTCGTGAAGGAGACGACCAAAGCTCCGAAGTGCGGCGTTGTAGTCAGGGTCCGTGATGTACATCAGGAACGTCTCGCGGAAGACGGGGAAGTCCTCCCAGGCGGTGGGATCGATAATCGGGGGGATTGCGCTGCCTTGGCCGCCGCTTTGAGCTGTAGCGGGCGGAGACGATGGAGAGGACGGGGGATCGTCCGACGGTCCGACATACAGCGATGGCGGGAGGGTGTTGAAGATGGGCGTAGAATGCTGGGCTAGCTCGGGCATGGACTCGTCTCCTGTCCGGGTTAGGCTCCGGCGGAATGTCGCTAGCATTCCGTCGGGGCTGTTTGAGTTCTCCCCTTCTAACATTATTTGGGTCCAAATGTCAAGAAGGACTATAGGGAGTAGGATACACTTGCCCCCATGACGATCAAGCCAAGCGCAGGACCCAGAGGCGGCAAGACGACAGTCACCAAGGGCGGTCTGATCCGCGTGGTTATCTACCTCTCGCCAGAAGAGAGAAAGGCTCTGAAGCAAGATGCTCTTAATCGCGAGATGCCAGCTTCAGAGGTCGTAAGGGAAGCACTACGAAATTTTCTAAACCTTGACGACGAATAAGCCACAGATGGCGATACGCTCCTAGTATTTAAAGGAGGGAACAAGTTTTGGGGCTTATCTATCCCGGAGAATGGAAGTTCGAGGGCGTTGGTTTCGGAATTCCAACTGAAGCTGTTAGTGAGTTTACTGACCTCATTGTCGAAACTGCTAACGGCTCAAAGAGCGTTATCGAGGACTTCAAAGCGGCTTTCGGAAGCATCGGGGGCAGCAGCTCATATGAATGGGCACTAAGCGACATGTATAGTATTGTAGGCAGTAAATCTCCTAATGCAGCATCGTTCATTGATAGCCTCTGGAAGGGCATAGAAGAAGCAAAGGCGCGGGATCTGCAAGTGCCATCTCACAGGGCAATCAACAAGATCCTTGAAAAATATAGCATTCCGTTGAAAATCGCTCCACCGAACTTACTCCTCACGAAAGACTCGTCTATTATAGACGCTGAATCAGCAAGCAAGGGTAACTCAGTTTACGATACCGTTCCGATGTTTGTTCTTGGAGAAAAAATTGGAGGCGGCGGATATGGTGTGGTCTACCGAGCTACGAGGTCTACTTCGGTTTTTGATTTCTCCTATGCGCTAAAGGTTCTTGATCCCAGTCCATTCGTAGAAGACTACGATAAGGCTCTTCGCCGATTTAAGAGGGAAGTGAAGGCGTTGCAGGGTCTTCAGCATAGAGCGATCGTGCAGTACTTCGAGGCGGGCCTCACGCTAGACAATAAACCATACATAGTAATGCCCTTAATCACAGGGAGCGATCTTCGTTCGGCTGCGAGGGCAACTGATCTTCCGGGCGTCATCGGCATGTTTATTGAGATCTTGCAAGCTTTGGAGTATGCTCATGTCAATGATGTCTTGCATCGTGATCTAAAGCCAAGCAATATAGTTGTTAGATCATCCGATAATCAACCAATTATTCTGGACTTCGGTTCTGCCTATATTCTAGACCAACTAGATACCAAAGATCTTACGAGCCAAGCAGTAGGCACAATCGGCTACATTCCAAGCGAAGTTCTCATGGAGCCAAAGAAGCGTTCGCCGCTGCATGACGTGTACGCCTGCGGCATCATGCTCTATGAAGCGCTCGCAGGACGCCGCCCCGACCCCATGGATTACGAGCCATTAGCCAAGCTAGACAGAGAGTACGGAGCCCTTGACGACATCATTAAGCAAGCCATCGCAGGCGAAAGAAGACGCCTTAGCTCAGCAGGAGAATTTGCGAGTAAGTTGATTTCTTTGTAATAACCATCAAGTTCCGCTCGTTATCCGGCTATGGACGAACAGACAAAGACTTTTTACGAACTTCGATTCAGGAATCACTTTCTGGAATCGAAGGCCGCAGCATTTCAGGATCTCTTCGTGGCTATCATGTCGAAGGCACATCCAGGTGACTTCATCCCATGTCGACCATGGGGCAACATTGGCGATCGGAAGAATGACGGCTATCTAAAATCTGAGCGGACCCTATTCCAAGTCTATGCACCGAATGAGATGAAGGCAGCGGATACAGTGGCTAAGATAGAGAGGGACTTCGCCGAAGCTCTCCCTCATTGGAGAGACTACTTCGATACATGGGTCTTCGTCCATAACTCTCATGGGGGACTGCCGCCGGGCGTTATAGCCAAGCTACTGGAGATCGAGCAAGCCCACACTCCGATTGTAATTACTCACTGGGGCTTCGATGAGTTAATACTCCGTTTTCAACGTCTCTCGGTGGAGGCTTTGCGATCTCTTTACGGTTCTCCGCCATCAGGCAGTAAGTTCAATGAGCAAAATAAGCAGCCACTGAGTGTATTATTGAAAAGCAAGCGCGACCAAGCCCGTGTTGCATCTCGTAATCGCGATACAGAGGCCGCGCTTGGCCTTTGGGAAGAGGTCCGACAGCAAGCTGAAAGAAGGAAACAAAGTTGAAGAGTTGAATGCGAGCCTTCAGGTCCTCTTAACCGTACTCCGTGATGAAAGAAATTTGGCTGAAGCGCTCAAGCTTGCCGATAACTGCCTGCAAGAGGCAACGTCAGTTGAACTAGGTGCGGACCGATCACGGATGCTCCAACTCGTTGGAGAGGTTCACCGGATAAAGGGAAACAGAGACCAAGCGAGGGGATTTCTGATAAGTGCCCTTGAACATGCCCGGTCTGCCACCTCACCGCTAGACGAGGGCTTCACGCTCTTGTCATTGTCTGGTTTGGAAAAACCAGAGCGAGGTCCTGGGAACAGTGCGAAGGCTCTAGAACTGGTTGACCTCGCCTATAACGCGTTTTCAGTGGCCTATGCTTCAGGTGACAAAGAGCAACAAGAGAGCGCTAAGGACGGATTCGCGCAATGCCACACTTGGAAGGCAGAGATTTGTGGCTACTCCCGGCCTGATGATGCACTCGCAGAATGGACGCGAGCATTGACCCTTTATAAAGAACTCGGCAAAGGTTGGGAACTTTATACCGCAGACACATTTCTGCATCGGGCCAGTTTGCGAGCGGGACTTAAGGAAGTGCAGCTTTCGGCAAGTGATCTCGATAATGCAGCTAAGATCTACAATGAGCTTGGTTATACCGTTGGCTTGGCTAAATGCTATCTCCAGGCTGGCGAGTTGGCCGACTCGATCGGAGAAAGAGTTAAGGCGGCTGACCACTATAAGCAGGCAGCTTCTATCGCATCGACCTGGAAGAATGAGCGCCGGGCTTCTTATTACTATTTTCGCTATTCTTGTAAGCTCATTGAGCTACGCGAGTACGAGCAAGCAGAGGCTATTCTGGTGTGGCTCGCTGAAGCCGATTGGCTTGAGCGAGAACACAAGCTGACTTCAATTTTCAATCTGTGCATCGTAGGTCAGGCTACTGATGATGAGGATAAACTAAAAAAATGGTGTACGATTGCCTTAAACCTTATTGATGAGGCTATAGACGAGGCAGTTTCACCCGAAGAGCGCCGTAGCCTGCTGCTTAACAAGGGGCATCATTATGTCCAGCTCGGCATGTATGATGAGGCGCTAAAGCTGTATAGACAAGCCGCAAAGCGTTTCGAGTCTGCCAATGACCAGGAAGGATTAGTAGAGTGTTGGTTTCAAATCAGTAGTGTGATGCAAGCTCGTGGTGACCTCAAGGGAGAGCGCGAGGCTTCGGAAAAGGTACTTGAACTGGGTGGCGATAGGTTGAGTCCTATGCTGGCCTCCTTGGCTCTTGTTGGGCTTGCGCAGCTAAACATAAAAGAGGAGCGATACAGCGAAGCCCATGCGCAGCTAGACCGAGCAAAGGACCTACAGCCGGACAACCCAGTGGTTAGAATGATTGAGAATGACTTGCGCAGCAATTTGCCGCAACTCTACCCGACGACCACGCGTAATCGAGCGAATACACAGCGCCCCACAGAGCGTGACTTTTCAGAGTTATTTCGAGAGCTGCGCGAATGGTGTGTTCGTTATCCCAGCAAGAAGAAGTCAATCCTTGCCGTCTGGTACTATATCCATAGTGCTGAGTTGTGGGATATGTTCGCGTCGACGCTTGGAGTGAAATTCCTGATATGTACAGTTGAAGTAGATCCCTTTGAGCACATCAAGAGGAGCCTGGAGGACCACGCAGACCTCATTGTATGGGGAACTAATTTTTCTTTACAGACTAAGGAGCCTAAGTCTCCGGCAGGACTTGAACATAAGCCTTATTATCTCGCATTTATGAAGAAGGCCGATGATCCTCGTGGTATCGGTCCTTTTTTTGTTGGAAAGAGGCAGATTTGGCGCGACTTGAAGGTGGTCAAATTTATGCTGGGCTCGCCTGAGAGAGACTGGTCTAATGGCAAGACTATCTGCCTGCCACTCGGCGAGCGCGGGTTAATGCCCAATTTGAAGCGGATCTTACAGGTTGCTTCAGAAAACACCGCTATCCCAGTCTTCGCGGGAGAGTTACCGCACTATCAGGGGGTCAGTAGCGTGTGCGACAGCGTACTGGAATTACAGATAGGCGGTGCCGCAGGTGCGAAAGATTTGTGGGGTGAACTTCTTTCAGCATGTTCAGACAATCCAAGGCCCTCCTTAACTAGGTTTACCAGGGGAATGGCTGGACTGCTGGATAACGATTCAAGAGAGCGCCTACCTGTCAGAGTGTACCTGTTTCGGTTTATGTCTGGCGACAGAGAACTCGTTTATCCAGCGGTCGTCGTTATGAAAGTAACTCAGGCGCGGAGAGCATGATAAGTAGCCTGCATGGCAGCAATTGGGAGGGCGGTACCAACAATTCCACCGCATTTCCCCGAAGTAGTGGATACTCTGCCTATGGACTGGAAGGCTAGGACGTGATTGCGGTTCTAAAAACATGCTTTTTTCTACCTCTGGCACTCTGCTCTAGTATTTAGAAACTAAGGCTGTTTGGTGACTGCTCAGAGCCCTGCTTCTTTGCAGGAATGCTCTTACAGAAATCGGGGACCGAGGGATAGGCTCGTCATCCCGTTGGCTGAGGTTCCTACAAAATACGATCCTCCTTCTCTGGTTTGAATTCCCAGCCGGTCCACACAGGCTACCCTCTCTTGATAGTCAGGCGTTCCGGGATTTGTCCCGGATGACAGAGTCCACTGCAAGCGCCTGCCCCGTAAGCATGATTCTCCTCTAACGGTTTGAGACCTTGTATTCCTCGCCAGCAGCCCCAGGAGGCATGATCTGCTCTCAGTGCTGAGGCAGCCACCCTGTAGAGATCTTCCGTCCCACAACCCCGGGGCTCATCCCAAGCCTCGTCTCCCAGGATTTGTCCTGGAAGCCCGGCCTAAAGGATTCATGGGAAATTTAACTGCAATGAGGAATTGGACGAAGTTAGAGGTATCCTCAGGTAAGGAGCTTTGTCGAGGTTGCGTGTCTTAGATGTTCCCAGGCTCTAGCAAATTAGCTAAAACCTTGCATGGCCAATGTCAAGGCTTGCGCTCCTGAAGAAGACGGTATGTGGTCCTACAGAATACGTTCGCAGTCCCCTTTAGGAGCCGTCTGTAGGCCTCTAGGAGGCACGATCTCCGGCGGGTGCGTGGGGGACACAGCCATCTCCGGAGATCTTTATTCTTCAGGCTCCCAGGGCCGTTTCTTGACATTTTTAAAGGGCTTGACAAGTGACTTGATCCTTGCTACCCTTCCCCTCTGCTTCGGGTTGTTTTTTGAGGCTGCATAAGTTGATTTGAAGTTTGTTGAGTTTTGAGGTCGGTGTCGTACTTTTACCTCTCCTGCTCTCAAGTTCAAAGCTACTAAAATTTTAAAAACCGTAGGGTATTTGCCCTGAACGGCGAAGGTGTCTCTTTCCTTCTCTGGGAATTCGTCCCGGAGCTTAAGAGATCCACCGTCAATTCAAAGGAGGCGTAACAGGATGAATGATGAAGACCTAGAGAAGAAGTTGAACAGATTTACTGACCAGAAGAGGAAGACTGAGAAGCTTGCGGCAGGAGTCCAACTTCTTGGGGAGCACTACTACGCAGATCGAATCCGAGACTGCTCAGGGCGTCTCGTATTTTCTAGAGAAACTAAGACCGGCGAGATGCGGATCAAGTCAGCGTATCGATGTCACATAAGAACCTGTCCAATCTGTGCTCGGGGGGCAGCCTGGAAGAGAGTCCAGAAGTTCACTGCTTCCCTGCCTCTACTACGGGAAGCTCACCCAAAGGCTAGATGGCTGTTCTTGACTCTAACCGTTGGAGTCTGTGAGATAGAGGAAGTTCGGAGTAGGGTTGAAGAGATGCATGAAGCGTTCGCGAGATTGAAAGATCGGAAGAGGTGGCCTGGGATAGCTTGGTTCAGATTCACAGAGGTAGCTCGTTCTGGTGAACTGGTCCAGCCCCATATCCACGCGGTGGTCCTAGTCAAGCCCTCCTATTTCAATGGACAGAACTATCTTTCAAGGGCTGCTTGGGCTGAGCTTTGGATGGATTGTGCTCGACTGCCATTCTCGCCTGAGGTGGATTGCCAGCTAGTAGGCCGGGACGATGAAGAAAATAGGCTTACAGGGTGCATCTATTATGCTTCAAAGATAGAGGAATTCCTTAAGAAAGAGCAGGAACAGGATTGCGAGTGGCTGGCAAAAGTAACTCTCCACCTCAAGAGGTTGAGGCTGGTTCAGTCTGGAGGAGACCTGCTAAGGCTGAAGCCAGAGAACCGTGGATCAATCAAATCAGAATACCAAGGAGATGAATTGATCTATGGATGGACGTACGGAAGGTATGTACCGCTTGAGAAGGTTCATTGAGACTGTTTTTGCAGATAAGTGTCTGCCATGATTGAGGTTAGGTGTTAGTTGTAGACAGTTAATTATACACATTATATCTAGAGAGGGATCTTTCCTTCTCTATGAAGGAGTTGAGGATTATGGATGCCGTGATTGGTGTCGGGAACGTGATGAGAGAGTCAGAGGCCGCTGAGTGCCTAGGGTTATCTAAGAGAACTCTTCAGAAATGGCGTGTTGCGGGCGGGGGGCCTGACTTCCTGAAATTCGGTAGGGCAGTAAGGTACTCCGTCGAAGCCTTGGAGAAGTGGCTTGTGCAGAGTCGCAGGCGTTCAACTTCGGATAGGAGTATGTAGGAGCGCAGGAGGCGGGGAGAAGAAGGTCCCCGCCTCCTCTGTGTTTTAACTGGCCGCTTGCTCCTCGGGGAGCGATTCCTTCTTATAGAGGCTCAGGATACGTCCGCCAAGTCCTTCAAGGGCACCTCTGGCCGGCTCAGTAGCGGCATGCCTGTTGATGTACCCCATCGTGGTGCGGATGCTCGTATGTCCTAATGCCGCTTGGATGAGCTGTGCTGAATGTCCGCTCGCGGTCAACCACGAAGCCACGCTGTGCCGCAAGTCGTGAATGCGGAGATCGGAGCACCCAGCCTTCTCCCGGATACGCTTCCAGGGCTTGAAGACGTCATTGCGTGGAGAGGTAGGGTTGGCCGGAGAGGGGAACACATAGGGGCTCCCAACCATCCGGGGGACGTTGCGGATGATCTCAATGGCTTCCGAGGATAGAGGAACATGCCGGGGCTTCCCCGCCTTGGTCTCGGGAAGCCGGAGTGTCTGCCGTGCGAGATCCACGTTAGCCCACGTCGCCTGTAGGATCTCACGCTTCCTGAGCCCGGTAATGCAGTACAAGAGAAAGGTAGAGCGGATGTAGGGGTCTGCCTCTTGCGAGACGGCCTCCAAAAGGCGAGGGAGTTCATCGCTGGTTATGGGGCGATCCCGAGGTGTCTCTTCAAAGCGAGAGGACTTCGGCATCTTGGCGGGGTTAGGGTGTCCATCCGGGAGTTCTCCCCAAGCCACGGCAAGATTGAAGAATACGCTTAGAAGACTTCGGACGCGATTGGCTTCATAGGGATGCTCTACGCGGATTCGTTGGTAGAGCTTGGCTACATCGGCTCGGATCACCTCTGCCAAGGGACGCTGACCGAACTCCGGGAGGATGTACTTCCGGAGTCGCCGTTCATCGGCCTGCCAGCTCCGTTTTCCTACCTTGGCGTGCCGCTCCATGTAGAGTTGCGCGAACTCTGCTACCGTCTCAGCTTGCCGCTTCTGCTTCCGGTCCTCCATTGGGTCCCCTCCCTTTGCCGCAGCGGCGAGTTTCTGCTTCGCCTCTTGCCGGGCTTCCTCTGGGGTCAGGGTCCCATAGTCCCCCAGGGTATAGCGGCGTGTTGTCCCCGTCTCGTTGCGGTATTGGATAAACCAGGATCGGTGACCAGAGGCACGAACCCGGAACCCAAAGCCTATCAGCTCGCTATCCCAGGTCTTGGTCTCCCCCTTCTCGGGTGTCGGAATCCCATCTACGACTCTCTTCGTCAACTTCGGCATCGTATACTCTCCCTCCCGGGGCAGCAGCAGGGCAGCACGGGGCAGCAAAATTGAAGGTAGTCTAGCGTAAAACTGGCCTGCTGTAAAGGGCTAAGACATTGATTCAGTAGTGTTTAGACGTAGAGAGGGGTAGCCAGGAGAAGTGGGGTGCTATGACTGAAAATCACGGTGTCACTGGTTCAATTCCGGTCCTGGGCACCACTTCTAACTCCTCAGACAGAACAAGGCGATTCTACCCGACTCAGGGGTTCGCCGGCTGAAAGGCCGGCAGAGTAGGTGCGTTTAGGTGCGTTAGGTGAGGGCTTCGTCAGCACTACATAGTTGACTGCTGGGATTCTTTCCCGTACCCTATCTCAGGTCGCGGTGGGAGGGTGTACTACCCACAGGAGTAGACCTCGTGCATCTGAGCCTCAAGAGATCGATGTCGAATCTGCAGGTCAAACACGAACAGATCGGGATGGAGTTGGCTACCTTCAGGCAGGAGCTGAGAGAAGATCTGGACTCTCTGCCAAAAAAGCTGGTGCGCGTGCTGGAGTACGTCCAGGAGCATCTCTTCGATCCGGATTTGAATGTTAACACCATCAAGCGTCAGTGCCGACTGCGAGACAATAACTTCAGCATGCGTTTTCGCAGCGTCTTGGGCGTAACGCCTCGAGAGTATATCGAGGTGCTGCGCATGGACGCTGCGGATCGCCTCCTGCGAAGCGGCGAGTATGAAATCTATCTGGTAGCGATGTCGGTGGGATACTCTCACCAGGAGACCTTCTTCCGAGCGTTCCAGCGCCACTTCGGGTGTCCACCCTCCTGTCGCCGGAGTTTCTCCGACCATATGGAGACAGAGAAAAGATCAAGGCAGACTGTCAGGGCAAAATGGCAAGAGAAGACCTCAATCCAACGTTGAGCTCCGTCTTGCAGAATGGCGCCAGTGAGAGGCGCCGCAAGGCAATGGCGACCGGAGATGACCAGAAGCTCAAGGGGGTTGAACAATGCCATCGCTGCCGATCCTGCAAGCAAGAGACATCACACCCGCTGTTCTACCATCTCTGAAGCCCTCCGAGTACAACCACTTCCTCGAACGCGAGGACGTGGTATGGGGTATCAATTTCCGCTCCATGGCGTTCGTCCGGCTGACGCCGGAGCAGTATCGGCGGGTCAGGGGACTCCTGAGTGGCGAAGTCTCCGCTGCGGAGGCCGCGGAGAATGAGGAGTTCGGGCGACTGCAGAAGGACCTGTTGCGCGGTCAGTTCTTGATCCCGGAGAGCTTCGACGAGCTCGAGCACCTCAAGCTCAAGAACCGGCTCTCCCGATTCGGCGGGCACGGCTTGGCCATAGTAATCGCGCCCACGCTGCGGTGCAACTTCGGCTGTGAGTACTGCTACGTAGACCTCAACGCGGGCAAGATGTCCCTGGAAGATCGGGGAAGGCTCAAGAAATTCTTCGACCGGCGTCTGCCACACGGCTCCATGGCCGCGATCGTCTGGACCGGGGGGGATCCATCGCTGGCCATGGACGTGGTGGAGGACCTCAGCACCTCGTTCATAGCCACCTGCGAAGCCAAGAGCTGTAAGTACGAAGCCTCCCTCATCACCAATGCCTACCTACTGAACGAGACCATGCGGGCGGCCCTCCGCCGGTCGCGGGTGACCGCCTTGCAGGTCTCGCTAGATGGTAGTGAGGAGTTCCACAACAAAACCAGACACCTCCCCAACAAAACTCCGACTTATCAGACAATTATGGAGAACATCGCCGCCGCCTGCGACGAGATCACCATCTATCTGCGCATTAATGTCGACCGTCGCAACCACACCGCCATTCCGGACCTCATGGCCGATATCGAAAACCGAGGGCTAAAGCCGCGGGTCCACATCTACTTTGCTCACGTCGATGATGTCAACGAGAACAGCTCGGGCTATGGCCCAAACTGTCTGACAGTGCAGGAGTACGCCCGGGTCGAAGAGCGCTTGATCCGAGAGGCGACTGAATCAGGCTTCCTCCTGGGGGGCAGAGTGCTGACAGAGCCGGTTAGCACTTTCTGTGGCGCCAACTCGAGCAATTACTACGTGGTAGACTCGAAGGCCAACCTTCTCAAGTGTTATCACGACCTCGGCTCGGCGGAGTGCAAGGGGGTCGGCCGGATCGGTGACAAAGGTGAGGCGATCATAACCAATCCGCAGAACCTGGTGAAGTGGATGGGATGGGACCCCTTCGAGATCGAGGAGTGTCGCACCTGCAAGGTCCTGCCCCTATGTATGGGTGGATGCAGCCACAAAATCATGAACAGCGGCCTCGAAATCGAGCGCGGCTGCTTGAAGCTACGCTTTACAATGGATCAAGTGATTGAAACCGTGGGTCATCGGCTCGCCAAGAGCCAGGGCGGTCCCCAGATAGGAGGCTGCGGTAGTTGCGCCGCGGCTGCAGCCATGAACGTCTGAACCTAAAGAAAGGAGATTTCCATGGACTTCCTGCTTGAACCCATCATCAACATTGATACCGAGTTGCTTCCCGCCGATAAGGATGTCGCCGCAGCGGCTTGCTGCTCCAGCGGCTCTGGCTGCTCCAGCGGTATGGCGCAAAACGTCGATACCAAGGAACTGTAGACTCCGGCAGACGCCGGTCCGGGGCCCACGTGTTCTCGCTTCGCGCCAGGCAGCTTGCCGCCCGCATGCCTGGCGGCTTTCTTTTCTCCGGTGGGGGAAGAGGCGACGGCTGCGGCAAACCCGGCAGCCTGCGCCGCTTTCTGCCCCATCTGATGCGGCATTGGAAGATCGGAGCCCTGGCTGGGCTAGTGATGCTGGTGAGCGTTGCGCTTCAGCTCCCGACGCCGCTGCTCACCAAGTATCTGATCGATACCGTCGTAGCCCAAAGACGATACCGCGACCTCCACTTAGTGGGCCTGTGGTTGTTCGTCTTCCTCTGGCTGCAGTCAGGGTCGACCTATCTCCAGGTGCGCCTGTTCTCTCGCTTCCGCTGCGCGGTAATGTTCGATCTGCGATCCAAGCTCTTCAAGCACATGGAGAAGCTGCCGCTCCGTTACTTCGAGCAGCAGCGTAGCGGACAGATCATGTCGCGGCTCACAGCGGACGTGAATCGGGTACGGGGATTGATGGCGAGCAACATCATCAGCAGTCTGAAGGAGGGGCTGACTCTTGCCTTCGGAGTGGCGGTCTTGTTCTGGCTCAACTGGCAGTTGGCCCTGCTGTCGATCGCCTCGTTGCCTTTCTACATCTTCTGGCTCCTGCACTGGAATCCGAAGGTCCGCGGCCTGGGGCGGGAAGTGCAACAAGGATACGCGGTGGTGGCTGCGGACGTCCTGGAGTCGATCTCCGGCATACATGTCATCAAGTCCTTCCTCGCGGAACAAGCTGAGTTGGTGAAAATGCTCGCCTCTCTGCGCCACCTGCTCGACACGGAATTCCGCTCGGATATGGTCGAGACTCTGCTGGCTGTCGGATCGGGGCTCATCAGCTCGTTGGGAAAGGTGGCGGTGATCTGGATCAGTTGCTGGGAGATTATGCAGGGGCGCCTGACCCTGGGCACATTCTTGGCTTTCAACGCCTATCTTCGCTATCTCTTCGATCCCTCGCGGAACCTGGTGAGCCTCAATTCGAGCGTACAGCAATCGCTGGCCGCTCTGGACCGGGTATACCAGTTGCTGGACGAACAGCCCGAGCCGGACGAGGGCGCGGCGGCGAGCACGGCGACCGCTATCCGGGGGCGGATCGAGTTCCGCAACGTGAGCTTCTCCTACCCCCGTGGAGAGGCCGAGCAGATCTCCGGTGTGAGCTTCGTGGTGGAAGCGGGTTCGAGCGTCGGCTTGGTGGGACCCAGTGGTTCGGGCAAGACCACTCTCCTCAAGCTGCTGCTGCGCTTCTATGAGCCTCAGGAGGGGGAGATCTACCTTGACGGTTTCAATATTCAGGACCTTCCTCTGCCCTGGCTCCGCTCGCAGATCGCCGCCGTTTTCCAAGAGCCTTTCCTGTTCAGCGGCGACGTGCAGTCCAACGTTCTCATGGGCCGCACAGACGCCCGGGCCGAGGAGATGGTCGAGTGCTGCCGACGGGCCGGCGCCCACGAGTTCATCACAGCGCTTCCGCAGGGATATGCGACCGCGGTAGGGGAGAGGGGCGTCTCTCTCTCCGGGGGGCAGGTTCAGCGTCTCGCCATTGCCCGGGCGCTGCTCAAGGAAGCGCCGGTCCTGATCATGGACGAAGCGACCTCATCTCTCGACTCGACGACCGAGCGCGCCTTCCGAGCTGCTCTCACTCATCAGTTGCACAACGTCACCACGCTCATGGTCGCTCACCGGCTGAACACTGTACGTCACGCCGATCGGATCGTCGTGCTGGATCGTGGCCGCGTGGCAGAGATTGGCCGTCACGACGAGTTGATGCGGCTCAACGGTCGCTATCGACGCCTTTACGAAGATTTCTCCGAGGAGCGGGAGGACCGTGGCCCAGCCGCGGACCCAGCCTATGCCATATCCTGAGGAGGATATCGACCTTGTGGCCATCATCCCGTCGAACGGGACAGTTGGGGCCGCGGTTCAGTATCTCGATTTGGAGATCCTAGCCGCCTTTCTTCGCGAGTCCGGTTTCCGGGTTCTCCTTCTCGACGGCAGGCCTCATGGGATGGGAGGCGCCGAGACTTTCGAGACCGCTCTCTCCCAACGGCCCGCCGCCGTCTACTGGCACGTCCCTAGTCGCCAGCAGTTCTTGGCGGTAAGGGGAGTGCTGGGCAGGTGCTCTGATGGTGAGCACCCAGTTCAGGTCGCAGGGGGTTACTTTGCTTCCCGTCACGACTTGGCGGTCCTGTCGGCACTCGAGGGTCTGGATGCCGTTGTGCACGGCGAATCGGAGATCCCAATGGCCGAGCTGCTGTCGGCCTTGGCCCAGGGAGGTCCATGGCGTTCCACACCCGGCCTCGCCGTGCGAGAGGGAGGTGAGGCGGTACGCAACCCGCCTGGGCGATTGCTGGAGGATCTGAACGCTTTGCCCATAGCTGCCTCCGATCTCTTCGATGCCAGCCGACTACGGAGTGGTCAGAAGGTACTGCTCAACCGCGGGTGCAACAGCAACTGTGCTTACTGCGGCCTGCAGGTCCCATATCGGGACGGTTTCATCGGGCGCGAACGGTTCTGGCGTTCGCGGTCTCCACGTAAGATCGTGGACGAGATCGAGTACTATGCCGTCCGGTACAGAGTGCGCCGCTTCGTTTTGGAGGCATTCGTGGTCTTCGGCTACGCCGCGCACGGCGAGGAGGTGATCGCTGGGGTCGCCGAGGAGATTGAGCGCCGCGGGCTGGGGATTGAGTTCTCATTTGTCACCCACCCGGGGGCCCTAGTCCATTGCGTGAACCTACTGCCGGAGCTGCGGCGGGCTGGGCTTCAAAACCTGCTCTTGGGGATCGACTCCGGCCTTGAGCGCGCCCTGCGGCGGTACCGGGTCGGGTTCGGCCTTGAGGAGGTGTTCGCTGCCCTCTCAGCTCTCCACCATCACAGAGTGCCCTTCGATGTCGGATTCTTCTTCATCGATCCGTGGACGAGCTTCGCTGAGATCCGGGAGCAGCTCGACTTCCTGCGGCGTATCCGGCCGTTCTTTGGCCACATGTCGCGTCCCTACTCCTTCTTCCTAGACCAGCAGATCCTGGGCACGGCTCTGCACCTCAACTCCGGCATGCCTCTGCTCGCTGAGCTGGCGGCCGAAGGATTGCTGGTGTCCACCGATCCCTTGACGGCCGATCCAGCGGCTCGCTTCGCCGACCCACGAGCCGGTCGCTTCTACGCTGCCCACTTACGCTTGCGGAAGTCGGCGACGTATCGCGCCCTGCGGCCGAGGTTTCTGGAGCCGGGAGCGCTCCCCGGTGGCTTGGAAGACCTACCGCTGACCGCCGCCGAGGATCTGTGGGACCTCTTTGCGGCAGATCCGGAAATGGCCATGGAAGACGTAGCGGAAGCCGGGGAAGCAAGGCTTCGCGAACGGGTCCGGACCGGGGAGGAGCCGGATCGGGGATTTCACTTGCTGTCGGAGTTGTTTCTTGAGCAGGCGAAAGGTAGACTGGTCGCGGACCGGGTAGGTTGCCCTAGGGGAGAGCCATGAAAGAAGCTCCGGCTTCCCTTTTGCAGTTCAACGGTGTCGGACGTGACCTCCTCCACGGCGTACGAGCGCTGTGGCGGCGCCCCCTGCTGACCTTCGCGGTGGTAGTAACCCTGGCGGTGGGCATCAGCGCGAGCGCGACCATTTTCGGCTTCATTGATCACCTCCTGCTGCGGGCTCTCCCTTATCCCCGTCCCGGGGAACTGGTCTCGGTTTGGGAGAGCCAGGAGACCTCCCCCGACGAGCCGCATCCCGTTTCCGAGAGCGATTTTGCCGACTGGATGTCCCAGCCTGGGCTCTTCATGGCGCTGGGTGCCTTCAGCCCGTTTCTGCCCACTCTCCGGGGCGTGCAGGAGCCGGAGCGGCTGGTGGGCATGTCGGTTTCAGCCGGGTATTTCAAGGCCTTGGGCGGGCGGGCGCTGATCGGGCGGGTGTTCGGGCCAGAGGACGACCGTCCCGGGCGCGAGCAGCAGGTGGTGCTCAGCTATGGTCTCTGGCGCCGCCGCTTTGGAGGGGATCCCGGGGTCGTTGGACGACCGGTGACGCTCAGCGAGAAGACCTATACGATCATTGGCGTGCTGCCGTCGTGGTTTCGCCACCCCCGTCCCGACTACCACGACAAGGTCGATGTCTGGCGGCCTCTTGCTCTGGCTCCCGATCCTGCGGAGCGTGGGAGCCGTTATCTCGAGGTCGTTGGCCGGCTGGCTCCTGGAGTCTCTCCGGAGCGCGCCCGCACTGTTCTGGGCGGGCTCGCGCGGTCGCTGGCGGAGAGGTATCCGACTTCCAACGCCGGCTGGGGCGTACTCCTCCGCCCCCTGAAGGAAGATTTCGTGGGCAAGCTGCGGCCGGGCTTGACCGCTCTCGCCGCGGCCGCAGCCTTTGTCTTCTTCATCGCCTGCATCAATGTAACCAACCTGCTGCTGTCGAGGATACCCAGCCGTACCCAAGAGATCGGCGTCCGGATCGCCCTCGGGGCCGACCGCCGCCGCCTGCTGTCGCAGCTCTTGGGCGAGTGCCTCGTCCTCGGCCTCTCTGGGGGAACCTTGGGACTGGTGCTGGCGGCTTGGGAGATGGGACTCCTGCGAACCACTCTGCCACCCCTGGCTCCTGGAATTTCGGAGGTGGGGGTGGATGGCCTTGTGCTCGGGTTCGTCTTCGGGCTGTCGCTGCTGGCAGTGGCGTTGTTCGGCGTGCTGCCGTCGCTGCGCACCTTATCGTCGTCGCTGGGCGGCACGATGCGTGAGGGTGCGACTTCGGTGTCGGCGGGACGGCGCAGTTCCTTGTTGATGTCCACCCTGGTCGCATCCGAGGTGGCGGTGACGTTGGCCCTCCTGGTGGCGGGAGCCATGCTCCTCGAGAGCTTTCGGGCACTCTGGCAAGTCGACCCAGGTTTCCATCCCGAGAGGATGCTCGTGCTCGAGCTGAGCCCCCGGCAATCCAAGTTCTCGACACCGGCAAGCCTGGCCACCTATCTGGGCGAGCTTGAATCCCGCGTCGCGGCAGTCCCAGGCGTTGAGTCGGCGGCCCTCATCAGCAACGCCCCTTTCAGTCCCTGGAACACCTCGAACTATTTCACGCCGGAGGGTTGGAGCCCGCGCCGCGACTCCCAGCCGCCGGACGCGGAGTATCGGGCGGTGAGTGCCGGTTTCTTCCAGAACCTGGGCGTCCGGATCATGCAGGGCCGTGCCTTCACCCCGGCCGACCGCGAAGGGGCTGCGGGCGTGGTCGTGATCAACCAGGCTCTTGCCAAGCGCTATTGGCCCGGCGGCGACGCTGTGGGGAAGCGGCTCACTCTTGAAAATCCTGCTCAGGGGCACTGGCTTACGGTCGTCGGCGTTGCCGCCAACGTCCTCGGGTCGGGTTTGGCCAAGGAACCCCGGCCCATGATCTACCGTCCCTACGCCCAGGCACCCCAGACCTTCATGGCCGTCATGGTACGGGCCAAGAGAGATCCCTTGCTCCTCGTGCCCCCGTTGCGCCTGACCATCTCGCAAGTGGATGCCGAGACCGCCGTGGCCAACGCGCAGCCGTTGGAGACAGCCATCCACAACTCCCTGGCCAACGAGCGGGGACGCGCCTTGATCCTCGCCCTCTTTTCGCTTGCGGCAACACTCCTTACGGCCGTGGGCCTGTATGGTGTGCTGAGCACGGCGGTGAGCCAACGGACGCAGGAGTTCGGGATCCGCATGGCCATCGGCGCTCCCGCTTCAAAAATTCTCGAGCTCGCCTTCTGGCGGGGTGGGCAGGTGGTCCTGCTGGGGATTGGACTTGGTCTCTTCCTCTCGTTCGGAGCGGCACGAATGGTCCGTAGCCTACTTTTCCGCGTCAGTCCGGCGGATCCCAGGATTTTCGCGCTGGCCATCGCTTTGGAAATCGCTGTGGCACTTGTGGCCACATTCATTCCAGCCCGCCGGGCTGCCCGGATCGATCCTTCTCTGGCTCTGCGTCGGAATTGACCCCCAGTTACACCCGCAAGGAGATCGCTATGCCATGGCTCACCGGCTTATTCCTTTCTTTCTTCTCGATGCCCCTAGCGGCCGGAGCTCCTCCGGCCGCGCCACAGTTCGACCCCTCCGGGCGCTGGGAAGGTGCGATCCTCGTGCGGCCTGGCGAGTATGAGATCGATCTCCAACTCACCCTCGAGCCCTGTGGACAGGGCCGCCTATGTGGCCATCTGGCCCTGCCCACGCAGGATCAGGGACCTCTCGAAGTCAAGGACCTCAAGGTTCAGGGTGACGTTCTCTCGTTCCGCACCCGGGACGATCAGGGAACCGTTTCTGATTTCCGCGGGACAGCTTCCCAGGATCGCCAGACCCTAGAGGGCGTCCTTTCCGAAGGGCAGCGAGAAGCCCCCTTCACCCTCTCACGGGCCTCGGGGCCCCAGGCACGTCCTGCTGATGTCGAGGCGCTGGCGAGCGGCGCCAAACTGCGGGACGCCTTCAACCAGAGCCTTGACAAGACCCGACTCGTACTGATTTTGTCGCCCACGTGAAGCAACTGCCGCATGAGCGCCCGTGTGGTGCAGCGTTATGTCCTACAGACCCTCGACGATCCCCGTCTCGCCGTTTTCGTCGTCTGGGAAAAGATTGGTGCCCATGACTCTCCCGAAGCCGCTCGCAAGGCGACGATGCTGTTGCCCGATCCCCGGGTCCATTTCTTCTGGTCCGACGATCGGATCGCTGGCAAGGCGTTCCAAGGCGCGGTGGGCATCCAGGGTACGCCGGCATGGGATGTCTTTCTGGTCTACGGGCCAGGAAAAACATGGAATGGCGAAGCTCCACCGATACCAGACTACTTCATGCATAACCAGCCCAGTCACCCAGAGCTCCCCAAAGATCGGCTGCTCAATGGGAACCGTCTGGCCGAGAAGGTCAAAATCCTCCTCGCCGAAGGCGAGAGCAAGGGCGCCTCGAATCCACCGGCGGTCACCCTCAAGACGTCACCGTTCTCCCGCGAACGCTCCCGCAATCCGTTCTCGCACCGCCTCCAACTCCCCTTCCCCATATACCACCGCCGCCCCCGAGCCCCAGACCGGCCCGGGCCAGGCGGGATCGGTCGCGCTGCGGGCGACGACGTGGACGTGGAGCTGTGGGACGACGTTGCCCAAGGCGCCGACGTTCAGCTTGTCGGGGTGGAAGAGGCGCGTCAGGACCTCGCTCGCCTGGGCGATCTCCTCGATGAGAGCCGTTCGGTCCGCCGGCGGCAGGTCATGGATCTCGCGCAGCGACTCCCGCTCCGGGACTAGGGACCAAGCAGAAGCGGCCTCTAGGGATTCCGACGGTTCGAGACCGGGTGGTGCAGACGGCGCTGCGCAACGTGCTGGAGCCGATCTTCGAGCGGGACTTCGCAGCTGAGAGCTACGGATTCCGTCCGCAGAGGGGAACCAAAGACGCCCTGCGGCGAGTGGCTGAATTGCTCAAAGCAGGCTATGTGCACGTGGTGGACGCGGATCTGCAGAGCTACTTCGACACGATCCCTCGCCAGCCGCTGCTGGAGCAGGTGAGGGTCAAAGTGGCCGACAGTAAGGTTCTGGACCTGCTCGCAGCGTACCTTGAGCAGGAGGTTCTGGAGAGCGCGAAGTCCTGGACTCCGGAGCGGGGAACCCCGCAAGGAGCGGTGATCAGCCCTCTGCTGTCCAACCTCTACCTGGACCCGCTGGATCACCGCATGGCGCAGCTTGGCTATGCGATGGTGCGGTATGCCGACGACTTTGTGGTCCTATGTCGTAGTCAAAGCGAGGCTCAAAGGGCGCTGGTCGAGATTTTGGAATGGACTACCGCGGCAGGCCTGCGGCTCCATCCCGAAAAGACGCGAATCGTTGATGCCAGCCAGTCCGGTGGTTTCGACTTCCTGGGATACCACTTCGAGCGCGGCTATCGTTGGCTAAGCAAGAAGAGTCTGCGGAAATTCCAGGACAAGCTTCGAGTCAAGACCAAGCGCTCCAGCGGGCACAGCCTCCAGCGGATCATTTCGGAGCTGACCCCGATCCAGAAGGGCTGGTTCGAGTACTTCAAACACAGCCACTGGACGGCCTTCCGGAACCTGGACCGGTGGATCAGGATGCGGCTTCGCAGTATCCTGCGCCGCCGTCAAGGGCGGAAAGGTCGTGGTCGGGGTAAGGACCACCACCGCTGGCCCAACACCTTCTTTGCTGAGCAGGGGTGTTCTCCTTCATCACAGCCTATGCCCAGATCCGTCAATCCTCTCGGAGGTAAAACCACCAACCGGAGAGCCGGATGCGGGAGATCCGCCCGTCCGGTTCGGAGGGAGGGGGGGCCGGGAACTCAACCGGCCCTCCTACCCCTATAGAGTATGCCGCCCTACGGGCTCGACGTAGGGAACTGACAGGCTGAATCACGCGAAACACCCCGCGGTAGGATACGTCACCGTAATTGCGGGCCAGAGTCACTTAGCAGCCGAAGCTGCAACCGGCGCACGTGACGGTGCAGGCTCCCCCTGTCGCGCAGGCGTTGCTGCACTCATAGCAGGTCGCGCAGGCTGTCGCGTCTGTACCACCTGTGTCGCCTGTACACGCGTGGGCCGAACCTTGGCATCCAGGGCCTACTGAAATGGCGCCAATTACGCCTCTCAGACGCTCCAAAGAGCCTAAGGTCTCGCTATTAAGCATTAGCTTCCTCGCCTTTTTCTTCATGGCCATCTCCTTTTAAGAAGGTGCTTCCTACTTACGTGACTTCCCGCGCGATAACGTTTCACGGCCGGCAGACCCCGCAACCGGCCTATAATCGGGCCGTGCCGATTCCCAACGCGAAAAAACCCGCCGGCCTCACCACCGCCTTGGTCATCCTGGCCGCGCTCCTCGCCGGCTGCGCCATGGTCGACCGCATGAGCGGCGTGGCGGAGACCAAGCGGCTCCAGGCGTCGGGGGTGGCCGCGAGCGCGCGGGTCGTGGAGATCTGGGATACGGGGATCACCGTCAACCAGGACCCGGTGATCGGCATGAAGGTGGAGGTCACCCGCGCGGACGGCTCGACCTACTCCGCCACGATTCCCAAGAGCCTAATTTCCCGGCTGGACGTCCCCCGCTTCCAGCCCGGCGCCGTGGTCGACGTCCGGATCGATCCCCAGGACCCGGCCAAGGTGGCGCTGGACGCGTACAGGTACCGCTAGCGGGATGGCGTCCCGCCGGATCGTCCTCGTTCCTGCCGTCCTTATCTTCAGGTTTCCGCCGCGGCCGCCTTCCCCTCCGCGCAGGTGCGGCTGTGGATCTCCCGGGTCAGCGTCTCGACCCGCTCGGTGAGCGCCCGGGTGGTCTCGGTCAGCTCGGTGTTCTGCTCCAGCAGCTTGAGGATCTGCTCCTGAGCGCGGGTGGCGATCTCCTGTCGCTCGAGGCTGGCCCGGGCCAGGGCCTCGCGGTGCTGGGCGTCGGCTTCGGACATCGCCTTGTCGCGGTCGGCCTGCCGCGTCTGGGCGAGGAGGATCAGCGGCGCCGCGTAGGCCGCCTGGAGGCTGAAGGCGAGGTTCAGGAGGATGAACGGATAGAGGTCGAAGTGCGCGAACCCCCAGATGTTGGCGACCATCCAGATCGCCACCAGCACCGTCTGGACGATGAGGAAGGTCGGCGTGCCGAAGAAGCGGGCGAAGGTCTCCGCCTTCCGGCCGAACCAGTCGCCGCCAAAGGCCGAGCTCAGGTGAACGTGGGGCGCATGGAAGCGGAGGTGGTGGTCCGGCGGCATGGGAGCGGCCGGGGCCGGGGTCGACGGGTCCGGAGACATGGGCAGTCCTCCTGGGGATCAATAGGAGGCCATGCTAGCACCGTCCCCCCGGAGCGCCGGCGGGATCAGCGGGACCAGGACCAGTCGCGGCCGAATTTCTCGGCCAGGATCTGGCCCACCCGCTCGCGGCGGATCCATTTCTTGACCCACCAGTCGGGATCGTAGGGCTCGTCGACGTCGGGAATCGGCTTGCCTTCACCGGCGAGGTTGTCGAACTTCCCCTCTTCGATCGCCTCGCGGATGCGGTTCTCGGCGACCAGCTCGGTGGCGCGGCTGGAAAGGCGGCCATGAGTGCTCATGAAGGAATTATGACAGATCCGGTCCGGCGCTATCCCGGCAGGAGTCATGCGATACGATCCCCTGCGATGCGGAGCAGCGAAGGGTTCGTTTTCGTGCGGCCGGGGCTCCACCTCTACTACCACGTCCTGGGGGACGGGGAAGAGGCGGTGGTGGTGCCCAATGCCAACTGGCTGGCGGAGCTCCTCCAGCCGCTGGCCGCCGACGGGACTCGGCGGCGGCTCATCCTCTACGATCCGCGCAGCCGCGGCCGGTCGAGCGCCGTCACCGACGGCCGCCACCTGAGCCTGGAGGAGGACGTCGCCGACCTGGAGGCCGTGCGGCGCTACTTCGGCCTGGAGCGCATGGCGCTCCTCGGCTCCTCCTACCACGCGGCCATCACCGCCCTCTATGCCCTGGACAACCCGGAGCGCGTGGAGCGCATGCTCCTCGTCTGTCCCATTACCCCGCGGCGCCCGGGCGAGTGGCTGCAGGAGACCCCCACCTGGGAGGAGCTGACCTATCCGCCAGGCATCCCGCGGCTGGAGGAGATGCGGCGCGAGGGGATCGACCGCGACGATCCGGTGGCCTTCTGCCGCGCCTGGTTCACCTACTTCCTCCTCCCCGCCCAGATGGGCGAGCTGACCGCGGCGGCGCGCTTCCCCCTCGACGACATCTGCTCCTTCCCCAACGAGTGGCCGCAGAACGTCATGAGCCTCTACTTCCGCCACGTCATCCCCAAGATCAAGGGGTGGGACTTCCGCGCCCGGCTGGAGAGCTTCCAGCGTCCCCTGCTGGTGATGCAGGGGACAGACGACCTGGTGCCGGAGGAGGCGTCGCGGGAGTGGGCGGCGCACGCCGGCGACGCCCGCTTCCTGCGCATCGAGGGGTCGGGCCACCACCCCTACCTCGAGCGGCCTCAGGAGTTTTTCCCTGCGGCCGGCGCCTTCCTCAGCGGGGAGTGGCCGCCGGGGTCCGAGGTCGTCTCCCGGCCGGCCTGACGCACAGCCAGGAGAGAGATCAGGGCTTCCTCCGCGGGACCTCGGGCAGCGCCTCGTCGCCGCGCAGGCGGGCCTTCAGCCGCCGCCAAGCGTCGTAGATGCCGCCCACCCCGGCCGCGCCGTCCAGCAGGACGTCGAAGTGAGCGGGGTCGCGGGCGAGAGCCTCGGCGGCAAGGGCGTCCAGGGCGGTTTGCAGACGGGTCTCCAGCACCGTCGTCCAGTCCGTGGCCGTGAGGCCCGCCTCGCTGGCGGCGAGCTCCTCGCCGAAGCGGGCCAGGGCCTCGGGCGTGCGCTCCTCCCAGAACGGGTACTCCAGCGCCAGCGGGAGGAGCACGGCCTGGCGCACCCGGGCCGCGAGATGGCCGATGCCGGAGCGCAGCCGCAGCGGACGCGCCCGGGGATCCGTGAACTGCCCCTCGGCGGCGATCCAGAGGGCCGCGTCAGGCCGCGACAGCACCTGCTGCGAGACGGTGAGGAAGTGGCGCGCCCCGCGGGCGCTGCCGAGCTCGACGCCGAAGAACCCCAGGCGCTCGAAGAACGGGTACTTGCGCAGCGCCGCCGCGTCCATGGGGGCGTAGCTCGTGCGGTCGGGGAAGAACTGCTCGGCCAGGCGCAGGCAGATCAGGGGGTCCCACCAGGACGGATGGTTGAAGTAGACGATGAGCGGCTTGCCGCGGATGGCCACGGGGTCGGGGCGCTGGGCCTTGGCCAGGCGCAAGGCGTGGAAGTGCCGGGCGAGATAGCTCCGGACGTAGCGCTCGAATAGGGAGAGCAGGAGGGGCGAGACCTCCGGCGCCTGCTTCGCCCGGCCCCGCTCGGGGACCTCTCCAGGGTCGTCTTGGTCCATGGCGGTTGTGAGTTTACTCCCCGGCCTGGGACGTGATAGATAGCCGATCGTGCATGCAAAAGGCGAGCCCTGCGCGCTCTCGCGAGGATCGGCCGTGGGCACGATCAGGTCGTTGACCACCACCACGCCCGCGCGCACCCGGCCGGCGAGCGCCCGGGCCGCGGCCTCGGGGCCGAAGATGGAGGCGCTCAGGGCGTGAGGGCAGCGGTCGTCTTCCGCCAGGGCTCCTCGCCGTCGTTCTGGACTCTCCGCCGGCCGAGGTTAGATCGTTTAGGGGTTCACCGGTAGTCTGAAGGGCTTGCAGTACGCAATGCTGCCGTCGGGCGACTCTGAACAGGAGATGTCGGCGCCGCCATTATAGTTGTGCTCACACATGTAACACATTTCGTCCGGGCTAGCCTCACAGGAGCCCGTGGACATAGGCCTGGTGTTTGGGTAGCCGGTACAGCCGACCGCATCGGCCATGGCCGGCGAAGAGCGCAGGAATGCGGTGGAAGAGATGGCCAAAGCGAGCAGAGCCAGCAGCGCGAAGCGTAAAACCCAGCGGCCTTTGGACATGAAGAGCTCCTCCTCGGTGTTGAGGTTCGTGCGCTGAGCCCGCTTCACCGGCCTGGCAGCTCCATGACGAGGAGCTCCCCTGGCGTCGACTCGTCGTCGAGACTGAGGTTCTGCTCTCTCCGCAGCAGCACGATTCTGCCGCCGCGTGCGTCCGCCGTGAGCCGGTCGTTTGGCCCGGCATCTGGCACAGGAATGACGTAATTGATGGTCCCTCTTGAGCCGAGCACCTTCAGTTGCCACGTGGGTCTGCCGTTGGCCATCGTGCGGAGGATGACCGCCGGCCCTTGAGGCATAGGGAGGACGGCATCCACGACCCGGTGGGAACTCCTCCAGGCACGGCTCTTCGGGGCGCTCCCATCGAAGATCTTGGAGATATCTTTGGTGACGCCAGCGCAGAGGTCGTCCACCCCCAGGTCGGCGTTGGTCCAGGAGCGCAACAGGGTGCCCTCGGCGTCGTAGAGGAAGGCTCCCGGCTCGACGGCCGGCACGATGAACATGGAGCCGTCCTGGAGAAAGCGGGCCCCACCGGCGTCCAATCTGCCGCACCGGTAGAGATGGGGCGAGTGTCTACCTTCCGAGTCGAGCCGCAGAGGTTTGAGCTCCTGGAGGTCCGAGGTGAGCTTGCCAAATCCGGCGAGCCCCCCCTCGTTATCGTATTTGTCGTCGAAATCCTCGTTGAGCCCGCCGCCCAGGAGGAGCAGGCGGTCGCCACGAAGGTCCATCCCTGCCGTGAGCCCCACGTGCCTCATTTTGAACAGGACCTTCCGGTCGGCGGATGTCTGGATCGGACGCCAGCCCAGTTTCATGCCTCGATCCGCAAAGGCCAGGATCCCATCGGAGGCGGCGACGTGCCAGAAGTAGTTGGCCAGGTGGCCCACGGCGTGGCTCGGCACCAGCGTGCGAACGACGGGCAGATCCGGGGCGAGCTTCACCTCGGCCACGCCGTCCTCAAAGCGCACAAGGTAGACCGAATTCTCACCGGCCCAGCGGACGTCCGTCGGCGAGGTCGGCTCGCCGGAGACCGGGTACCGCGCGACCAGGCGGAGGCTGGCCGGGGTGGGCGCGGCGAACAGCGCCAGGGTGCAGGCGAGTGTCACTACGCTGAGAGCTGCGACCAGGAATACCCGGACTGGGATGAGCTTTGCCTGCCGAGAAATGCCGCGCATGGCGTCCCCTGATTCTCTATGAATAGAGACTCTACCACAGTCTTTCAGCGCCGCAGGCGTTGCAGCCACCCTCGCCAGCCCAGGAAGAGGTTGGGTTTCTCCAGGCGGGTGAGGGTCCAGCACTCCTCGCCGGGCTCGGTGAAGGGGCGGTGCTCGCTGCCGGGGGGATAGGAGGTCCAGTCGCCCTGCTCGAAGGCGCCGAGGTGGTCCTCGAAGCCGCCGGTGAGGACGAGGATGTCCTCGGGGCCGAGGTGGAGGTGGGCGGGGACGCTGCGGCGCGGGGGCATGTGGCCGAGGAGGAGGACGCTGCCCGAGACCCGGTCGCGGAAGAGGACGGCCCAGCGGCCGGGGGTGGCCGGCACCCGGTGCCAGCGTAACGCCGCCACCTCGGGCATCTCCCGGCGCGCACCCGCGGGCAGAGGGAAGCCGGCGAGAGCGGGGTTGGCAGCGGCGAGATCCGCGGTCCCTGGCGGCAGGGCGCCGACGCGGGTCCGCAGCCGCTCCCACAGGGCGTCGGGCGGGCGCGCGTCCGGGAGGCTCGCAAGCAGGGCGCCGCCCGGGGCGCTGATCTCGGCCAGGGTGGCGCGGCAGGGGGCGCAGGAGTCGAGGTGGCCCTCGACCATCACCCGGTGGGGGAGGTCGGCGTGGCCGGAGGCGATGGCGACGAGGAGCTCTTCGGACGGGTGCATGGCGATCAATGTCCCTCCAGCACGGCGCGGAGGGACTTGAGCCCCGAACGGATCCGCGACTTGAGGGTGCCGACCGGCAGCTCCAGGCGCCGGGCCGTCTCCTCATAGGTGAGGCCCCCGAAATAGGCCATCTCGATCGCCCGCCGCTGCTCCGGAGCGACCCGGGCCAGGGCCTGGTGCATGGTCAGCCGCAGCTCGCCTCCCTCCTGGGCGGGGTCCACCAGCTCGCCGAGCTCGCCGAGGTCCGCGGCCTCCCCCTGCCGGCGCCAGAGGTCCACCAGCTTGTTGCGGGTGATGGTGTACAGCCACCCCGCCGGATCGCCGCGCTCGGGCCGGAAGCTGGACGCCCGCCGCCACACCGCCACGAACACCTCCTGCACCACGTCCTCCGCCCCCTCCTGGTTGCGGCCGAGCTGCCGCGCATAGGCCAGCACCCGGCCGGCGTAGCGGCCATAGAAGGTGTGGAACGCCTCCAGGTCCCCTTCCGCGATGCGGCCGAGGAGGAGGAAATCGCTGGGGGCCGGCGAGGCTCCTGACGGCAAGCGCGTGATCTCCGGCAGGGAATATATGCCAGCCGGCCGGAGGGGGCGAGGGGTCTGGAGGAGCGTCGCGAGGGGCACGTCCTACCCTACGCGCCATTCCCGGTTCCGGATGACGTTCCGGATGACGAGGGCCTGGATGCGAGCCCCCCGCCTGGCGGCAACCCACTTCTCGCTCAGCCCGCTTTCTTTACCGTCGAGCGTCAGAATGGCGCCGCCGATGCACCATCAGCGGAAACAACTCGTCGCCCAAGGCAACGGAGGAAACTGGGTAAATTCCTCAAGGAAAAGGACTTAGGTTGATGCGCGAGGCCGGGTCCGGATAGATTCGGGGTGTGGCCATGTTCGCGCTCATCGGCGAGACCCTCCGGCGGCTGCGCCGCGAGCGGGGCCTGACCCTGGAGGAGCTCGGCGAGCGGGCCGAGCTCGGCCGCGGTCAGCTCTCGCGCATCGAGAACCACAAGCAGGAGGCGACGCTCTCGACCCTGGCCAAGATCCTCGCCTGTCAGGGGGTGAGCCGGCGCGAATTCTTCCGCCGCTACGACCTGGTGGAGTCCGAGGTTCAGGCCATCGAGCGCGAGAAGGGAGGGGCGGCGGCGAGCTCGTCGCCGCCGGAGGTCCATGAGCTCGTGGGGCGGCTCGAATCCTTCCTCCAGTCCACCCTCCAGCCGGCCGGCACGGTGGCCCAGGGGGCCATCGAGGTGGGCGATCTCGTGGTGCTCTTCCGGGTCGTCCCGCGCTCCGCCGCCCCCCCTCCGGCCGGCGGCGGAGAGGCGAAACCGGGCCCGCCGGGCCGCTCGGCGGGGGCCCGCAAGCGCAAGCGCTGATCCGCCACAAAGTGCCCGCTTTCAACCCTTTATTGCGCGAGTGGAGGACGTATGCGGTTCTTATCCGCCGCATGCCGGCCATCGGTTGTCGAATCAGACCACGATGGTTGGCGATAAGCCCCATGATTTCAGAGACTTGCGCTTGCTTTCGGTGGCGTGCAGCCGATACATTTCCTGCATGGGCATGTTCACGAACTTGGGACGTACGTTGAGCCTTCTGCGGGAGCTGCGGGGCAAGAGTCAGGCCCGGGTGGCCCGTGAGGCGGGAATCGGTAAGAGTCAGCTCTCCAAGTATGAGAACGGCAAGGAGCTGCCGAAGCTGGATTCCCTGGAAAAGGTCCTCATCGCCTTGCAGGTGGGGTACTTCGAGTTTTTCTACACCCTGTACCTGGTCGATCGCCGGGCCGCCGACCTGGAGCTGAAAGAGGAGGAGGGTCTCGCCGAGGCCCCCCTCTACCTGCCGCCCCTGGTCAAGGGGGAGAGCCTGCTCGCCGAGAGCACGGACCAGGCCTTCCGGCAGGTGTTCACGGACCTCCTGCTGCTCTACCGGCGAGTGTTCGAGCAGGTGGTCCTGGCCGCGGTGCCGGAGCCGGAGGATCTCGAGCCCGCGCCCTGACCTCCCGCCTCCCCGGTCCATAGTAAGATCCGGCTTGGGTTTCGTCAGGCCGGGGGGGCGTCATGAAAAAGATCAGCCGTGAGGATGCGCTCGCCTACCACTCCCGGGGGCGGAAGGGGAAGGTCCAGGTCGTCCCCACCAAGCCCACGGCCACGCAGTGGGACCTCTCGCTCGCCTACAGCCCGGGGGTGGCCATCCCCTGCCAGGAGATCGAGCGCGACCCCCTCCTGGCCTACGAGTACACGGCCAAGGGGAACCTGGTGGGAGTGATCAGCAATGGTACGGCGGTCCTCGGCCTCGGCAACATCGGAGCCCTCGCCGGCAAGCCGGTGATGGAGGGCAAGGGGGTCCTGTTCAAGCGCTTCGCCGACATCGACGTCTTCGACCTCGAGGTCGCGACCACCGACCCCGAGGAATTCATCCGCGCCGTCAAGCTGCTGGAGCCCACCTTCGGCGGCATCAACCTGGAGGACGTCCGCGCCCCCGAGTGCTTCGAGATCGAGCGACGCCTGAAGGCGGAGATGAGCATCCCCGTCTTCCACGACGACCAGCACGGCACGGCCATCATCTCCGGCGCCGCTCTGCTCAACGCCCTGGTGGTGGTGAACAAGCGACTCGAGGACGTGCGCATCGTCTTCTCGGGAGCGGGCGCCGCGGCCATCTCCTGTGCCCGTCTCTATGTCCAGCTCGGAGCACGGCGGGAGAACCTCGTCCTCTGCGATCGCACGGGGGTGGTCTACCGCGGCCGGGTGGAGGACATGGAGCCCAACAAGGAGGAGCTCGCCGCGGACACCCCGGCCCGCACCCTGGCCGAGGCCATGGCGGGGGCCGACGTGTTCATCGGGCTCTCGGTGGGGGGCGTGGTGACGCCGGAGATGGTGCGCTCCATGGCCCGCGACCCCATCGTCTTCGCCATGGCCAACCCCGATCCCGAGATCGGCTACGAGGAGGTCCGCGCCGCCCGCGCGGACGCCATCGCCGCCACCGGGCGCAGCGACTACCCCAACCAGGTCAACAACGTTCTCGGCTTCCCCTTCCTCTTCCGCGGCGCCCTCGACGTGCGGGCGACGGACATCAACGAGCCGATGAAGCTGGCGGCCGTCAAGGCGCTGGCCGAGCTGGCGCGGGAGGACGTGCCGGACGCGGTGCTGCGCGCCTACGGCCTCGACTCCCTGCGCTTCGGCCGCGAGTACCTGATCCCCAAGCCGTTCGACTACCGGGTGCTGCTGCGGGTGCCGCCGGCGGTGGCGCGCGCCGCCATGGAGAGCGGCGTCGCGCGGGTGCCCATCGCGGACTTCGCCGCCTACCAGCGGCGGCTGGAGACGCTGATCTCCCGCCGGCTGGAGCTGATGCGCGACATCCTCGACCAGGCCCGGCGCTCCCCCCGGCGGGTGGTCTTCCCCGAGGGCGAGCACGAGCAGATCCTGCGCGCCGCCAAGATCCTGGTCGACGAAGGGATCGCCCATCCCATCCTCCTCGCCCGCCGGGAGGTGATCGCCGAACGGCTGAAGGACCTCGACCTGCCCGAGACCCAGGTCACCATCATCCACCCCGAGAGCAGCGAGCGGTTCGAGACCTACGCCCGCCGCTTCCACGAGCGGCGGCGGCGCGACGGCATCACGCTCGGGGATGCCCGCAAACGGATGCGGCTGCGCAACTACTTCGGCACCATGATGGTTGCGAGCGGCGACGCCGACGGCCTGATCTCCGGCCTCACCCAGTCCTATCCCGACACGATCCGCCCGGCGCTGCAGATCGTCGGCACCCGGCCCGGAGTGCGCCGGGTCTCCGGCGCCTACCTCCTCATCCTCCAGGACCGCCTCTTCTTCCTCGCCGACACCACGGTCAACATCGACCCCACCCCCGAGGAGCTGGCGGAGATCGCCCTGCTCACCGTGGGGTTCGCCCGCCGCTTCGGCGTCGTCCCCCGGGTGGCCATGCTCTCCTTCTCCAACTTCGGCTCCAACACCCACCCGGCGGCGCGCAAGGTCCGCCGCGCCGTGGAGATCGTCTCGGCGCTCGAACCGGACCTGGAGGTCGACGGCGAGATGCAGGCCGACACCGCCGTCTTCGAGCAGATCCTGCACGAGAGCTATCCGTGGAGCCGCCTCAAGCAGCCGGCCAACGTCCTCATCTTCCCCGAGCTGCAGTCGGCCAACACCGCCTACAAGCTGATCTGGCGACTGGCCGGGGCGGAGGCCATCGGGCCGATCCTGCTGGGCATGGCCAGACCCATCCACGTGCTGCAAAGCGGCCTCGAGGTGAGCGACATCGTCAACATGACGGCCCTCTGCGTGGTCGACGCCCAGGAGCTGGACGGCTGAGAGAGACGGATAGCCGTGGAGCGTTCTTCCGGAGTAAACTTGGGGCAAAGCCCTTTTCTCTAAGGAGGTCCAATCGTCATGAAGCGCCTTTCCATTCTCGCCCTCTGCGGCGTCGCCCTGCTGGCCCTGGTGGTGCTCCTCCCCGCCCTGTCCAGCGCCGCGGCGTCCGGGGAGAAGCCCCGCATCGCCGTCCTCGAGTTCAAGAACAAGGCCGACAACCAGTGGTGGTACCACGGCGGCGCCGCAGCGGCGCAGGACGTGTTCGTCACCGAGCTGGTCAAGAGCGGCAAGTTCCGCGTCGTCGACCGCGAGCAGCTCGACGCCATGATGCAGGAGAAGCACCTCACGCAGTCCGGGGACATCGACCCCAAGACCGCCATGAAGCTGGGCAAGATCCTGGGCCTCAACTACCTGCTGACCGGCGCGGTGACCGAGTACGGCAACACCGACGTGAGCGGCGGCGGCGGCGGCGTCTCCGCCGGCAAGCGCAAGTTCGTGGCGGCGCTCAACGCCCGGCTGATCAACGCCAGCACCGGCGAGGTCGTCTGGGCCGACGAGGCCAGCCAGGAAGAGTCGAGCATCAAGGTCTCGGTCTTCGGCTTCGGCGGCGGTGTCGACGACAACCGGATGTTCGACAAGGTCATGAAGCCGTGCATCCAGAAGCTGGTCGCCAGCCTGAAGCACGCGGATTTCTGATCTTCGATCCACCCGCCGCGAAAAGCAGAACGCCCGGCTTGGCGCCGGGCGTTTTCTTTCTCCCCTAGTGCACGGGGGGGCTGAAGTTCACCCGCAGCATCATCCACATCTTGACCTTCACGCCGTCCTTGCTGGCGGGCTGGAAGGTGGCGCGCCGGGCGGCCTCCAGGGCGGCCTCGTCGAAGCCGAAGCCGGCCTTGGCGCCGAGCCGCTCGGCGTCCAGCACCCGGCCCCGCTCGTCGACCAGCACCTTGATGTCCACCTGGGCCGCCCGGTTCAGGCGCTGAGCCGCGAACGGATAGCGCGGATCGAGCTGCCCCTGGAGCTTCGGCGGCGCCACGCCGGGGCCGGGCTGCACCAGGTCCCCCACCTGCACCTGCACCTGTGCCTGCCGGGCGGGAGCGGTTGGCGCCGGATTGGCGGGCGCCGGGCTCGCCGGAGCCGGCGTCGGCACAGCGGCCGGCCGCTCGGCCGGCGCGGGCGTGGGCACGGCGACGGCGGGTTTCTCCTGGACCGGCGCTGGCGGGGGGGGCTCGTTGCGGGGAGCGGGCCGGGGCTCGGGAGCGGCTGGCACCGCCGCGGTCTGCGGCCGTTCGACGTTGCCTTTGCGGGTGTCCTCGAGCTGCTTCTGGAGCTGCTTGATGCGGTCGTCGTACTGGTTCTTGAGCTTCGCCTCCATCTCCTTGCTGCGAGCGTCGAACATCTGCTGGATCTGGGCGTTGAGCTGCTCCTCGGAGGGGCCGGCGGCGGCCGGGACGGCGCCGGGCGCCGGGGTGGTCCCCGGCATGGCGGCGGTGCGGGGAGTCGGAGCGGCGCCGGGCGCCGGCCCTCCTACCGGAGTAGTCGCGGCCGAGCGCACGAAGGCGAAGTAGCCGCCGCCGGCCAGCACCGCGACGGCCAGGACGGCGGCGATGCCCATCCACAGCCCCTTCCTGGACGGCTCGGGGGCGGCCTGGGAGCGGGTGCCGGCAAAGGTGCCGGAGAGCGTCCCCTCGCGCACCCCGGTGCCCTCGCGCAGCGGTGCGGCGGCCGCCGCCGCGACCGCCACGGGAGCGGGGGCCGGCTGCCGCTTCGGCAGCTCGAGCCGCTTCTCCGCCTGCATCTCCTGGCTCTCCCGCTCGATGTCGTCGCGGAAGAGGTTGTGCATGAAGAAGGCGAGGTTGAAGGTGGTGGGGCTGAAGTGGCCGTCGATCATCAGCTTCGACAGCGTCTTGTGCCAGGTGACGGCGTCGGCGATCCGCTGCTCGCGGCCGGCCAGGCTGGCCTTGAGCAGGGCCGCGATGGGCGCGGGCATCGGCGTCCCGTCGTTGAGGAGCTCGGCGCCGTCGATCAGGGCGCCATATCCCTCGGCTGGCGCGGCCGGCCCGGCGGGCAGCCGCCGGCCGGTCAGCAGCTCGAAGAGCAGGGCGCCCAGGGAGTAGACGTCGTCGGCGCGGGAGGGCGCCGCGCCGGCCAGCGCCTCGGGGGCGAGGTAGGGGCGGACGGCCTCGTCCTGCCAGCCGCCGGCCGCCAGCTCGCGCAGCCCGGGGGCCACCTCGAAGCCCAGGAGGCGGGTCTCGCCCTCGTTGGAGATCATCACCAGTTGCGGCACCACGAAGCCGTGCATCACCCGTTCGTCCTGGAAACGGCTCTCGAAGGCCGCGGCGAGGGCGAGGGAGATGCGCTCGGCGATCAGCAGCGCGTGGTCGGTGGGGACGGGCGACCGCTGGCGGGCGGACTGGGCGAAGACGCTCGCCAGGCTCTTGCCCGAGATGTAGTCGTAGGCGGTGTAGGGGAAGCTGCGGACGCGGCCCAGGTCGACGCCGTTGCCGATGTTGGGGCTCTTCAGGATCTCCTGCACGCCCGCCCGCCCGGAGGCCCGGGCCCACAGCGTCTCGCCGTCGAGCCCCTTGCCGTTGAACACCCGGAGCAGCACCACCTGCTCCATCCCCTCCTGGCCCACCCTGCCGGCGCGGAAGGTCTCGCCCAGCGGGTCCTCAGTCAGCTTCTTGAGAAGCAGATACTTCCCAAACTCCTCCGGGATGTTCATGCGATGCCTCCTTCAGGCCGGCGCCGCCACCCGTCGGCGACCCCCGTTGGAGAGGGGCGGCGCATCCGATGTTTCATGGACTCGTTCTATCGCTTGATACACCAGTACCCGGCAACTGTCAATAAAGACGTGCTACCGGCCGGCGGCGCGGCGGTCGCGCCAATACTGGCGCTGCCAGATCTCGACGTTGCGGTTGTGCTCCGCGAGGGTCTCGGCGAAGACGTGTGTGCCGTCGTTGCGGCTCACGAAGTAGAGGTAGGGGACGTGCGCCGGCACGGCGGCCGCCTTGAGGCTGGCGAGGCCCGGCGAGCAGATGGGACCCGGTGGCAGGCCGGCCCAGCGGTAGGTGTTGTAGGGCGAGTCCATGCGCAGGTCGTCGCGCCGCAGGTTGCCGTCCCACCGCCCCAGCTTCTTCAACGCATAGATGACCGTAGGGTCCGCCGCCAGGCCGATCTTCTGCTGCACGCGGTTCTGGTACACGGCGGCGATGAGGGGCCGCTCGCTGCTCGCCTTGGCCTCCTTCTCGACGATGCTGGCCAGGATGACGACCTGTCGCGCGCTGCGCCCGGGAGGTCCCTGGGCGAGGAGGGGCCGGACGTCCCTCTCGAAGCGGCGGCGGAAGGTGCGCACCAGCACGTCGACGACCTCCTTCTCGCCGGTGCGGGAGGCGAAACTGTAGGTCTCCGGGAAGAGGTAGCCCTCGAGGTCGCGAGCCTCGGGGTCGAGGTCGGCGATCCGCTGCGGCGAGCGCATCTCGTCCAGGAAAGTCCCGCGCCGGCCGAACCCCTGGGTGGCGAGCTGGTCGGCGGTCTCCTCCAGGGTCATCCCCTCGACCAGGGTGAAGCGGTGGGTGAGGGTCTGGCCCTTGATCAGCATGCGCAGCACCTGGGGGGTGGTGAGGAGGCCGCGGAAGAGGTACTCGCCGGCCTGGATCTTCGGGTCGTGCAGGGAGTAGACGAGATAGACGCGGGCCAGCCGGGCGTCGGCCAGCACCCCCTCCCGCTGCAGGTTGACAAGCGTCTGGGTGGCGCTCGTGCCGGGTGCGATGGTCACCTGGCGCTCCGGCTCGGGATAGCCCTGGTAGGGGCGCTCGAGCTTCCGCCACGACCAGGCCACCATGCCGGCCGGGACCAGGAGCAGCAGCAGGAGGATGAACGCCCCCAGGAAGACCCGCCTGCAACCTCCTCCCTTCTTGCCGCCGCGGGACCGTTTGCCTTTGGCCACAGCTCCTCCCTTTTTAGAGCTTCCCGCCGTCCAGGGCGTCCTGGAGCAGGATCTGGGCCGCCAGGGCGTCGAGCCGTTCCGGCTGCCGGCGGGGATCGACCCCGGCCGCGCGCAGCCGCGCGGCGGCCTCGACGGTGGTGAGGGCCTCGTCGACCCGCTCCACCGGCAGGCCGGTGAGCGCGGCGAGCTTGCGGCCGAAGCGCTCGGCCCGCTCGGCGGCCGGGCCGCGCCGGCCGTCCAGGCCCACCGGCTCGCCGAGGACCAGCCGCTCGATCCCCTCGCGGCGGGCGATCTCCGCGATCTGCCGCACGGCCGAGCGGTCGTTGCGGCGCTCCAGGGTGGCGAGCGGCACGGCGACCCGGCCGGCCGGGTCCGAGATGGCCAGGCCGATCCGTTTCTCGCCGAAGTCGATGCCCAGAGCGCGCATGGCCGCCTCCATTCCGGGGCGCATTGTACCGTGTGCTAGCATCCCCCGAGTCTCGCAGGCCGCTGCATTCAAGAGCGGTATCGCGGCCGGCGACTCCCCTTGCCGCCGGTATCACAGGAGAGGTCATGGACGACGTCGTCATCTTGAGCGCGGTGCGCACACCGATCGGAACCTTCCAGGGTGCGCTCTCGGGCCTTCCGGCGCACGCCCTCGGGGCGCGCGCCCTTGCCGCCGCCATCGAACGGGCGGCTCTCACGCCCCAGGACGTGCAGCAGGTCAACATGGGCTGCGTCCTCACCGCCGGCCAGGGGCAGGCGCCGGCCCGCCAGGCGGCGCTCGGCGCCGGCTGCCCGCCGGCTACCGGCGCCATCACCCTCAACAAGGTCTGCGGCTCCGGCATGCGGGCGGTGATGATCGCCGCCAACGACCTGCGCTGCGGCGACTTCAAGATCGTCGCCGCGGGCGGCATGGAAAGCATGAGCCAGGCGCCCTATCTCGCCCCCGGCACCCGCGACGGGCTGCGCCTGGGCCACGGCAAGCTCCTCGACTCGATGATCCTCGACGGCCTGTGGGACCCCTACGGCGACGTCCACATGGGCAGTTGCGCCGAGCTCTGCGCCGCCGACTACAAGCTCAGCCGCGAGGAGCAGGACGCCTACTCCGTCGAGAGCTACCGCCGCTCCCGTGAGGCGACCGAGAAGGGGCTGTTCGCCGAGGAGATCGTGCCCGTCCAGATCCCCCAGAAGAAGGGCCAGCCGGTGGTGGTGGACCGCGACGAGGAGCCGTTCAAGGCCGACCTCTCCAGGATCGGCTCGCTGCGCCCGGCCTTCCAGCCGAAGGACGGCACCGTCACCGCCGGCAACGCCAGCAAGATCAACGACGGCGCCGCCGCCCTGGTGCTCTCGACCGCCGCCGAGGCCGCTCGCCGGGGCCTGAAGCCGCTCGCCCGCGTCGTCGCCCACGCCTCCTTGGCCCAGAAGCCCGAGTGGTTCACCACCGCGCCGGGCGGCGCCGTGCGGGCGGTGCTGGAGCGGGCCGGCCTCAAGGCCGCCGACGTCGACCTCTGGGAGGTCAACGAGGCCTTCGCGGTGGTGGCCCTGGCCTTCCTGCGCGACCTCGAGCTTAGCCCCGAGCGGGTCAACGTCCGTGGCGGCGCCGTCTCCCTCGGCCACCCCATCGGCGCCTCCGGCGCCCGCATCCTGGTCACCCTGCTGCACGCTCTGCGCGAGCGCGGCGGCCGCCTCGGCTGCGCCGCCATCTGCATCGGCGGCGGCGAGGCTACCGCCATGATCGTCGAGCGGCTAGACTAGCCGTCGCTCTCATGCGCGGACGACACTCCCATTCGACGGCCCTCCTGCTGGCGCTGGTCCTGAGTCTGCCTGTCACGGCGCAGACGCCGCAGGCACCGCAGCAGACGCCGAGCCCGACGCCCCCCGAGCTGGTGCCCCAGGGACCCATCCAGCCCGTGGCGCCGACGCCGGGGAGCCAGCCGACGCCGGGCACGCCCCAGACGCCGCCCACGCCTGCTCCCGGCACGCCCGCCGTGCCGGCGCCGCCGGCCGGACCGCCGGGCGCGGGGCCGGGGCGGCTCGACTTCAACCTCAAGTTCACCACCGGCAAGGGGGCCGGCAGCGCCGCCGGCAGCGCCGCCACCCTGGACTACAAGCGGGAGGACTACGCCGTCCTCACCGGCGCGGTGCAGATCCGCTACCAGGACATCGACCTCAAGGCCGACCAGGCGGAGATCGACCTCAAGACGAAGGTCGTCACCGCCAAGGGCAACGTGATCATCGACCAGGGCCCCCGCCGGCTGACGGGCGACTCCGCCACCTTCAACCTCGACACCAAGACCGGCAAGTTGCTCAACGCCGGCGGCCAGGTCGCCCCCGACTACTACTTCAAGGGGCGCGAGGTGGAGAAGACCGGCCCCGACACCTACCTGGTGCACGACGGCGTCTTCACCTCCTGCACCCAGCCGGTGCCGGACTGGAGCTTCCGCCTCAAGGAGGCGCGCCTCCAGGTGGAGGGCTACGCCCACGTCAAGCACGCCACGATGCGGGCGAAGAAGCTGCCGGTCTTCTACACCCCCTACATCGTCTGGCCGGTGAAGAACGAGCGCAGCTCCGGCCTGCTGATCCCCAACGTCGGCTACTCGGACCGCCGCGGCGCCTCCCTGGGGCTGGCCTACTTCCAGACCCTGGGCCGCAGCTACGACACCACCCTCCACGCCGACCTCTTCACCAAGAATTTCCTGGGGCTGGGCGACGAGTTTCGCTACCGGCCCACCGCCGGCACGCGGGGCGACCTGCTGACCTACTTCGTGCGCGACTCCACGGTCAACCAGTGGCGCTGGAAGGTGAACCTCAGCCAGGTCACCGACGACCTGCCGCAAGGCATGCGCGCCGTCATCCAGTACCAGAACTACTCGGATTTCAACTTCTTCCGCGACTTCGAACGCAGCTTCGACCAAAACACCCTGCGGTTCATCGACAGCCGCGGCTTCCTCACCGGCAACTGGGGCGCCAACCTGGTCAACCTGCTGCTCAGCAGCCGCGAGACCTTCATCAACCAGGACACCACAGTCACCCAGCGCAAGCTCCCCGAGCTCCAGTACCGGCTGCGCTCGACGCGCCTGCTCAACACCCCGCTGTACCTGCAGGTGGACAGCTCGCTCGACTACCTCGACGTCGACCGGCCCGGCAGCTACACCGGCAAGTACGGCCGTTTCGACCTCTTCCCGCAGCTCACCCTGCCGGTGAAGACGGTCCCCTGGCTCAGCCTCTCGGTGACCGGCGGCGAGCGGGGCACCTGGTACGGCGACACCCTCAACGCTGATCAGACGGGCTTCACCGGCAACAGTCGTACCCGCACCTTCCCGGTGGCCAGCGCCGAGATCGTGGGCCCCTCGTTCTCCAAGATCTTCGCCGGCACCCTGGGCGGCTACAAGATCAAGCACATCATCGAGCCGCGCTGGACCTACACCTACCAGGGGGAGGTCAAGGACCCGCAGACCATCCCGCTGTTCGACGAGGTGGACCCCTCCCTCTCAACCGCCACCAACTTCGGACGCATCGCCCTGGACAACCGCATCCTGGCCAAGCCGAACGTCGAGAACGGCAACGCCCGCGAGGTGTTCCTCTTCGAGATCGCCCGCAACTACAGCTTCAACGCCGCCCAGCCGCTCCAGACCTCCATCGACGCCCTGACGACCACGACCGCGGGGCCGCTGGAGGGGCTGCTGCGCTACAACCCCACAGACAAGATCAGCCTCAAGATCGACGCCACCTACGACACCCTGTTCAAGGGGATCTCCTCCACATCGCTGACCGGCAACTACGGCTTCGGCCCGTCGAACTACGTGGCCGCCACCTGGTTCACCCGCTCCCGCGCGGAGACCAAGAATACGCTGGCCAACCAGGTGCGGCTCGGCGGCGGCTACAGCATCACGCCCTGGGGCCTGCGCCTGGAGGGGCAGTTCAACTACGACTTCGAGCAGCAGCTCCTGCAGAGCGAGACGCTGGTCGCCAACTATCTCTCCCAGTGCTACGGAGTGCGCATCGAGCTGCGGAAGTTCCAGAGCGCGAACGGGGCTCAAGGGGTGCAGGACAAGGAGATCCGTTTCTCCCTGACCCTGAAGAACGTCGGCACGTTCCTCGACCTCACCAGCCGCACCTCGACGAACCAGCCGTAGCCATCGCGCTGACCGGAGATCCGATGAAGGGGCTGATCCTTTCGGGAGGCAAGGGGACGCGGCTGCGCCCTCTCACCCACACCTCGGCCAAGCAGCTCGTACCGGTCGCCAACAAGCCGGTCCTGTTCTATGCCATCGAGTCGATCGTGGCGGCCGGCATCGCCGAGATCGGCATCATCGTCGGCGACACCCGGCGGGAGATCAAGGCGGCGGTGGGCGACGGCTCCCGCTTCGGCGCCCGCATCACCTACATCGAGCAGGAGGCGCCCCTGGGCCTCGCCCACGCCGTGCTGATCGCCGAGGCGTTCCTGGCCGGCTCCCCCTTCGTCATGTACCTGGGCGACAACCTCATTGCCGGCGGGATCACCAGCCTGGTCGAGGAGTTCCGTACCTTAAGCTGCAACTCGGAGATCCTGCTCGCCGAGGTGCCCAACCCCGAGCAGTTCGGGGTGGCGGAGCTGACGCCCGAGGGCAAGGTCCGACGCCTGGTCGAGAAGCCGCCGGAGCCGCAGAGCAACCTGGCGCTGGTGGGCGTCTACATGTTCGACCCGTCGATCTTCGAGTCGGTCAAGCGCATCCAGCCCTCGGCCCGCGGCGAGTTGGAGATCACCGACGCCATCCAGGATCTCATCGACCGCGGCCTGGACGTCCACCCCCACATCGTCCGCGGCTGGTGGAAGGACACCGGCAAGCTGGACGACATGCTGGAGGCCAACCGCATCGTCCTCGAAGGGCTGGAGGTGCCGCGCGGCGCGAGCCTGCGCGAGGCCGGCCGGGGCAGCCGCATCGAAGGCCGGGTGCAGCTCGGCGCCGGGGTGGAGCTCGTCGACTCGCTGGTGCGCGGCCCGGTGGTGATCGGCGACGGCACCCGGCTGGAGAACGCCTTCGTGGGGCCCTACACCTCGATCGGCGAGCGCTGCACGCTGGTCGCCTGCGAGCTGGAGAACTCCATCGTCCTCGCCGACTGCGAGATCCGCGACATCCCGCTGCGCATCGACGGCTCGCTGATCGGCCGCAACGTACGCATCGTCAAGACCGATTTCAAGCCCAAGGCCTACCGCTTCATGGTGGGGGACAACTCGGAGGTCGGGATCACCTAGATGCGTTGCCTGGTCTTCGGCGGGACGGGGATGCTGGGCCAGGCGGTGATCGCGGAGGCGAGGTCCCGCGGCTGGGCCGCGCTGGGGCTATCCCGCGCCCAGGCCGACATCATGGATCCCGGGTGCCTGCCCGGCTGGGCCGACGCGTTCCGCCCCGAGCTGGTGGTCAACTGCGCCGCCTTCACCAAGGTGGACGCCTGCGAGACGGATCCGTCCCAGGCCTTCGCGGTCAACGGCGAGGCGGTCGCCAACGTCGCCGCCGTGGCCGCGCGGGCGGGAGCGGCGCTGGTCCACGTCTCCACTGACTATGTCTTCGAGGGTACCGCGAACGAGCCCTACCGGGAGGACGCTCCCACCCGTCCCTGCTCCGTCTACGGCCGCAGCAAGCTGGCGGGCGAGGCTCACGCCCTGGCCTGTGATCGTGGCCTGGTGGTGCGGACGAGCTGGCTCTTCGGCCCCGGCGGCCCCAATTTCGTGGCCACCATGGTGGGCCTGATCGAGGCCGGCCGCGTCCCCCTGCGGGTGGTGCGGGATCAGGAGGGGTGCCCCACCTATGCGCCGTTCCTCGCCCGCGCCCTGCTCGACCTGGCGCAGGGCGGAGTCACCGGCATCGTCCACTACCGCAACCGGGAGCCCGTCTCCTGGTACGCTTTCGCCGCCGAGATCGCCCGCCTGTGGTCCGGAGCGGTCGAAGTCGTGCCCGTCACCACGGCCGAATTTCCCCGCCCCGCGCCGCGGCCGGCGTACTCGGTGCTGGACGTGACGCGCTTCGAGCGGAGCGCCGGCCGGTCCGTGGAGCCGTGGGAATGGGGACTGGTCGAGATGCTGGGGCATCTGCGATGTCTGCGGCGTCTGCGGCAAGAGCAGGAACTGCGAAAAGGGAGAAGAGGATGAGAGCACTGATCACCGGGATCACCGGCTTTGCCGGCTCCCATCTGGCGGAGTACATCCTGGCGGAGCAGCCGGGCGTCGAGGTCTTCGGCACCTTCCGCTGGCGCAGCCGCATGGACAACGTGGAGCACCTCGACGGCCGCATCCGGCTGGTCGAGGCCGACCTGCGCGATTACACCTCGATGCACCAGGCGCTGGCGGTCTCGCGGCCGGACGTCGTCTTCCACCTCGCGGCCCAGAGCTTCGTGCCGTCGAGCTGGAACGCGCCCAGCGACACCCTGGTCACCAACGTCACCGGGCAGACCAACCTGTTCGAGGCCATCCGCGCCCTGAAGCTCGACCCGGTGGTGCAGATCGCCTGCTCCAGCGAGCAGTACGGCCTCGTCCATCCGGAAGAGACGCCGATCAAGGAGACCAACCCGCTGCGGCCCCTGTCGCCCTACGCCGTCTCCAAGGTCGCCCAGGACTACCTTGGCTACCAGTATTTCCAGAGCTACGGCCTGAAATCGGTCCGCACCCGGGGCTTCAACCACACCGGGCCGCGGCGTGGCCAGGTGTTCGTCACCTCCAACTTCTGCAGCCAGGTGGCGGCCATCGAGCTGGATCTCCAGGAGCCGGTGATCCGGGTGGGGAACATGGAGGCCATCCGCGACTTCACCGACGTGCGCGACATGGTGCGCGCCTACTGGTTGGCGGTCACCAAAGCCAAACCCGGCGAGGTCTACAACATCGCCACCGGCCGCGGCATCCACATCCGCGAGATGCTGGACCTCGTGCTCTCCTTCTCGCGCGTCGAGGTACGGACCGAGGTCGACCCTTCGCGCCTGCGCCCCTCCGACGTCGAGATCCTCATCGGCGACAGCGCGAAGTTCCGCGCCGACACCGGCTGGGAGCCGAAGATCCCCTTCGAGCAGACGGTGCGCGACCTGCTCGACTACTGGCGCAAGGTGCTCGCCGCGCGCAAGGCGCGCCTCCAGGGTTAGACGGCGCTCCCCCGGCTTGCCATGCACCTCTTCATCACCGGTATCGGCGGCTTCGTGGCCTCGCGGCTCGTCCGGTACCTGACCGGGCGGGGGGACCGGGCGAGCGGCACGTACATCGGCGCCCGGCCGAGCTTCCCGGGCGTGGACCTGCACGAGGTGGACCTGCTGGACCGGGCCGGCCTGGAGCGCGCCGTGCGGGAGGCCGCGCCGGATGCCGTCGTCAACCTCGCCGGCCTCTCCCACATCGGCGAGTCGTGGACCTGGGAGAAGATGGCCGACTACTACTGGGTCAACGTCGTGGGCACCGAGAACGTGGTCGCCGCGGCGGCGGGGCGGCCGGTGGTGATCGCGTCGAGCGCCGACGTCTACGGCTCGGTCCCCCGCGAGGAGCAGCCGATTCCCGAGGACCGCCGCATCGCGCCGCAGACCCCCTATGCCCTGACCAAGGCCGCGGCCGAGCGGCTGGCGCTCGCCGGCAACGCCGTGATCGTCCGCTCGTTCAACCTCATCGGCCCGGAGCAGGCCTCCAAGTTCGCCCTCGCCTCCTGGGCCTCGCAGCTCGCCGCCATAAAGCGCGGCGAACGGCAGCCGGTGCTCGAGGTCGGGGACCTCTCGACGGCGCGCGACTTCGTCCACGTCGACGACGGCGCCGCCGCCTACCGCCTGCTGGCCGAGAAGGGGAGCCCGAAGACCATCTACAATCTGGCCACCGGCAGGGCCGTCCCGATGCGCGAGGCCTTGGATCGGCTCCTCGCCATCTCGGGCGTCGAGGTCGAGGTGAAGGAGGGGGCCTTCCCTCCCCGACCCTTCGACATCCCCTACCTCTCCGGCGACGCCAGCCGCCTGCGGGCCCTGGGCTGGGAACCGGAGAGGACCCTGGACGACGCGCTCACCGACTTGTGGAGGGACGCTCGACCATGAAAGTCCTCGTCACCGGCGGCACCGGCTTTCTCGGCCGCCGCATCGTCTCCGAGCTGGCGCCCCGTCATTCTCTGCGGCTGCTGGTGCGGCGGGGCTCGTCCCGCGAGCGCTTCCCGGCCGGCATCGAATTCGCCGAGGGGGACGTCACCGACCGCGAGAGCCTGAAGCGCGCCATGGCCGGCTGCGACGCCGTGGTGCACGCCGCGGCGCTGGTGAAGATCCTGGCGCCCCGCGAGCAGTTCGACCGCATCAACGTCGGCGGACTGGAGAACGTCCTGGCCGCGGCCGAGTCGGCGGGGACGGTCCGGCGGCTGGTCTACGTCTCCACCTTCATGGCTCTCGGTCCCACGGAAGGCGGCCCCGGCGGCGTGCTCGACGAGAGCGCCGAGCCTCGGGACCGGGTCTGGATCAACGATTACGAGCGCACCAAGACCCTGGCCGATCGCATCGCCCGCAAGGCCGTGGCTGGCGGTGCGCCTTTGGACGTCGTCTACCCCGGCGTCATCTACGGGCCGGGCGAGCTGACCGAGGGGAACATCGTCGTGCGCCACGTCCTGGACCTCGTGAAAGGCAAGCTGCCCGCCCTCCTGGGGAAACCCGAGCGGCGGTGGAACTACGTCTTCGTCGACGACGTGGCGCGCGGTGTGGGCTTGACCCTGGAAAGGGTCCTGGAGAGCCTCAGCCCGGCGGGGCGGCGCTACGTGCTGGGCGGCGAGAACGTGACGCAGGGCGATTTCTATGCCACGGTCGGACGGCTCACCGGCGCCAGGATCCCCTCCCTGCGCCTGCCCGACGCCGTGGCCAAGGCGGCCGGCGCCCTCCAGAAGGGCTGGGCGCAATTGCGCGGCACCACCCCGCAGCTCACCCCCGACCTCGTCGAGGTGTACCGCCACGACTGGGCCTACAGCTCAAGCCTGGCGGAGAAGGAGCTGGGCTACCGCTGGCGCACCCTCGCCGAGGGCCTTGGCGCCACCGCCGGCTGGCTGCGGCAGAGCGGGCAGATCCCGTGAGCGGTTTCACGCGCGGCGAGCTGGCGCGCAAGGTCACCCACATGGGGGTGGGGCTGATCGCCTTCTCCCTGCGCTTCCTGGGCCCCGCGTGGGCGGCCGTCCTCGCCGCCTGCGCCCTGGGGTTCAACCTCTTCCTGCTCCCCCGCATCGGCGGTCGGCGGCTGTGGCGGCCGGCTGAGCTGGAGGCCGGAGGGTCGCTCGGCATCGTCCTCTATCCCCTCGCCGTGCTGCTGCTGATCCTCGTCTTCTGGCAGCGGCTGGAGGTGGCGGCGGCGGCCTGGGGGATCCTGGCCTTCGGCGACGGCATGGCCTCGGTCGCCGGCATGACCCTCGGCCGCAGCAAGCTCCCCTGGAACCCGCGCAAGAGCTGGATGGGGAGCCTCGCCTACGTCGTCTGCGGCGCCGTGGCCGCGGCCGTGCTCCTGGTGTGGACGGCGCCCGTCCAGGGCCGTTCCTACGGCTGGGCCTTCGCCCTCGCCGCCGGTTTTGCCACCGCCCTGCTCGCCGCCGCCCTGGAGTCGCTCCCTCAGGGGCTGGACGACAACCTCGGCGTCCCCCTCGTCTCCGGCCTCTTCCTGCTCGGCCTGGTGCTGACGCAGGGACACTGGCACGCCTTCCTGGCCGATCCGGGGCTGCCGACGCGTCTCCTCCTGGCGGTGGTCGTCAACGCCGCCCTCGCCGGGGCCGCCTACGCGGCGCGCACGGTGGACCTCTCCGGCGTGATGGCCGGCTTCCTGGTGGGCTTCCTCATCTACGCCTTCTACGACTGGCGGGGCTACCTGCTGCTGCTGGCCTTCTTCGTCATCGGCAGCACCTGCACCAAATTCGGCTACCGCAAGAAGGCCGCGGCCAGGCTCGCCCAGGAGAAGGGGGGACGGCGGGGCGCCCGGCACGCCCTGGCCAACGCCGGCGTGGCCACGGCCTGCGCAATGTTTGCCGGCGTCACCGACTACCGCGTCCTCTTCGGCCTCGCCTTCGCCGGCGCCTTCGCCACCGCCGCCGCGGACACCTCGTCGAGCGAGATCGGCCAACTCCTCGGCCGCCGCACCTTCCTCATCACGACGTTCCGTCCCGTGCCGCGGGGCACCGAGGGCGCCGTCTCCCTGGAGGGGACGCTGGCGGGCGTCCTCGCCTCGGCTGTCCTCGCCGTCCTCGGCGCGGCCGTGGGGCTCTACCCCTGGCTCGGCGTGCCGGCGGTGGTGGTGGCGGCGTTCGTGGGCACGACGTTCGAGAGCGTGGTGGGAGCGGCGCTCGAAAAGCGGCAGCTCCTGGACAACGAAGCGCTCAACTTTCTCAACACCCTGGTGGGCGCGCTGGTCGCCGCGGCCTTCGCTCCCTGGATCCTGCAATAGATCATGGCCTCCAAGCTCTCTCTCTACAGCCAGCTCGCCCGGCCGTTCACCCTGCTGCCGCCGCTGCTGGGGATCGTCTCGGGCGCCGTCTGCGCCTTCGGCTCGGTGCACAACCCCGACCCGGCGCGACAGCTCACGACGCCGGTCGTGCTCACCGTGATCCTCGGCTCGCTCTGCGCCAGCTTCATGAACGCGGCCTCCAATGCCATCAACCAGATCTACGACCTGGAGATCGACCGCCTCAACAAGCCGAACCGTCCCCTGGTCACCAGCGCGCTGTCGCTGCGCGAGGCCTGGATCTTCACCTGGATCTTCTACGCCCTGGCGCTGATCCCCACCTGGCTGGTGGTGCCGCATCCCTACGACACGCTCCAGCAGAAGCTCACGGCGCCGCTCTCGGAGCACGTGACCTTCTTCATCTATCTGGCGGGTCTCGTCTTCACCTTCGTCTACTCGGCGCCGGAGCTGGGGCGCACCAAAGTCCGGGGGATGCTCGCCAACCTCACCATCGCCATCCCGCGCGGCGTGCTGCTCAAGGTGGCCGGCTGGGCCATGGTGGCGCACGTGACGTTCACGGAGCCCTGGTACATCGGCGGCGTCATCGGCTTCTTCCTGATCGGCGCCGCCTCCACCAAGGACTTCGCGGACATGGACGGGGACCGCGCGGGCGGCTGCCGGACCCTGCCCATCGTCTACGGCGTCAAGAAGGCGGCCTGGATCATGGCCCCCTTCTTCGTCCTCCCCTGGCTCCTCCTGCCGCTGGGGGCCCACACGCCCGACCCGCAGAATCCGCGGCATGCCATCCTCACCGGCAACCCCCTGCTGCTGACGACCCTGGGCGTCCTCTTCACCCTCTGGGGCGCCTACACGGTCTACCTCCTGGTGCGGGACCCGAAGTCCCTCACCGAGACGGAGAACCACCCGTCCTGGAAACACATGTATCTGATGATGATGGGGGCGCAGGTGGGGCTGGGGCTGGCGTATATGTTCTAGTCAGGGCATCTCGCGGTAGTGTCCTATTTTGAATTTTCCGGCCCCGCCGCCCGCTTCTTGTAGGGCCTCCGGGGCTTTCCCTTCCACCTTCGGCAGCAGCGACACGAGCTCGGCGATCTCCCACACCCGCGCCTCCACCCCGGCCGCCATGGCAGGGGTGACTCTCAGGCTCTTGTGGGCACAGGCTGTAGTGGGCGTAAGGAGCCCCAGGGCTGCTTCCCGGTTCTTGAACGTACCTACAGGCACCCAGCATTAGCGATTACGGAGGACATGGGGATTTACTTTTCGGACTCGTCCCGCTCACGGGGGACCGGGCGTCGCTCTTCATATTTTTTTAACACACGTCCGAGAAATCTGCCGCACCAGTTCTTCAAACGCAGTCGCAGATTCTCACTGATTTCTGGATGGACGTCTTCGAAACGTGCCTCAAGGTCGTCATTGCTGCCATCTAGCTCGATCAGACACAGGGGGAATGGATCGGTCATATCGCGGGCGATCAGGACCGTGATGTACGTTTCGCTGGTGATCTCGTGCTCGTAGTCCTCAATGGCGACTTCGAGGCTGGTGGAGCCCGCCACCTGCCGGTAGTCCTGGTCACTCGTCATCAGATTGTCCGTCGGCTCAAGGTAGAGTTCGAGGTAAATCGGGAGATCCAGACTGTCGAACTGTGCTCGAATCTGTTCTTTCGCAGCTCCGAGCAGCCTCAGGGCGACGTCGTCGATCAGCCGAATACGGGCTGCGATGCGCTTCGGACTCGGAGCTTCGGCCGTCAGGAGATGGTCGATCACGAGCTGAAGAGTATCGATTCCCCGGTCGAGGAAAAAAGCCAAAAGGGGCCGCGCCTGGCCAAGGTCGGCTTGGTGCAGCGCATCGAAATAAGACGTGCGTTGATTTGCGAAGACGAGAAAGGGGATCGAGTGTGCGCGGTAGAAGAACACGGATGCCAAAGCCCGGGCCACCCGTCCGTTGCCGTCTGCGAAAGGATGGATCACCACAAAGACATAATGGATGTAGGACGCCTGGGCCACGGGATGAGCGCTCTCGAATTCAGGGGTCCGGATTTGCTCCAGGAGGCGATACATCTCGGAAGACACCCGGTCCACCGGAGCGTAAGAATGAAGGGTTCCGTCAGCAAGGCGCACGTGATTGGGCTGTGTTTTGTAGCTCCCTTTGGGAAATTCCTGCTCCTGGTATCCCTGGTCGGTCAGGACGCGATAGGTCTGCTGCTGGGCGCAGACCTTCTCGTGCAGTGCCCGGATCCACGCCTCGGAGATGGATAACTTATGGGTTACCGCGTCAATGACGAGCTCGTAGGCTTCGAGCTGAGCCTCGAACAGCTCCCGCACCTTCTCGCCTTTCTCTCCAAGGGCGTGCTCCCAGGCCAAAGCCTGAGTAGCCACAGTCATCGTGAAACCGCGGTCCACCGTATAGAGGCCCTCGATGGCGCCGGTATCTATGGCCGCGGCCCGGACGGCGACCTCGACTGCGTTCCGCAGGGCTTCCGGGGTCGCCTGCTTCCGCGTCTCCTTCAGGAGGGAGGCAAAGCGATCCCAGAGTTGGAGATCGTCCTCCTTTGGCGCGGGCCAAGCGGAGAAGTCCGGGAAGCTCTGATAGAGGCTATCGGCTTGCCGGAGAGTGAGGGTCTTGTCGTCAGGCATAGGCCAATTCTAGTGGACGGCGTCCCCGGGACACGTCAAGCAAGGACATCAGGGGACTTCAAGGGCGAAAACCCGATGCCGGGGGGCGGTCAAGAGGAGGAAAATTCAAATTGGGGACACTACCCATCTCGCCGGCAGGCGGTAGTACGACGGTAGATCATGGTAGCATCTCTCTCAGTCTTTGAGCACGGTTGAGCCGCAGAGATCGGAGATGAGATGCTTTGGCGAGATGGTGACGAGCACCCCCGTGGAGCGGCGCCAGCGCAAGAACCTGGGCGCCTTCTACTCGCCTCCGGCCCTCGTGGAGCCCATGATCGCCTGGGCGGTGAACGGGCCCTCCTCCTGATCCGGCCTTCCATCCTCATCGCTCGGGCGGCCGACGCGACTCCCAGATGATCAGGAAGGCCGGGATCAGCACCAGCCAGAAGCCCCCCTTCGGGTAGAAGACGAGGGCCGCCAGGTTCATGATCACGAGCTCCCACCCGATCGCGGCCGGAAGGCGCCTGCCCTGCCCTTCCACCCAGGCGACGAGATGTCCGAGCATGAACGTCACCACTCCCCAGAGCATGAACCAGAAGACCACCTCCATGTCCACCCGGGAGGGCACTCTCCCCAGCGCCGAGTCCGCCACCCCGAAGAGGCCCTCGCGGACCATGCGCGCCAGCGGCTCCCGCGCGACCCAGGCGCCGCCGAGGACGTGGAGGACGCCCGTCAGCATCAGCAGGCGCCCCGCCTTCTTCTCGCCCCGGCGCACGATGACCAGGAGACCGATCAGGAAGAGCGGTCCCAGGGACAGCCGGACGAGATCCGCTTCGAGCACCCCGCCAGTTTAACGAGTCTGGCTGCTGGCGACCAGACTTTGCCCTCGGAGTGAAGAACGCCTCGATCTCGGTGTGGAGCCCTGGGCGGCGGCACGGACCTCTTTGCCTGTGCTCGGGCTTCCTGTCTCGAAGGATGGCATGCCCGAGCATTGTACCGGCGGGCTTGTGCACCAGCGGAAAGCTTTTTCCAGCCTCAAAAGTCTGGGAACAATAGGCTGGACCGCCAGAACAATGCTCCAGCGCTTTTGAGCATTGCTCCGGGGCTCCCGCACATTGCTCGGGGCGTTTCAACAAAGTGCTGAACGACTTCTACAATGTGCTGGGCGATTTTCACAATGTGTTTTGGACTTTTCACATTGAGAAAACCGCCCGCGCAATGCAACTGGCGCCCATCGCATTGTTGAAGCGCTTCTCAGGCTGTAAAAACTTCCGGGAGCCTGGAAACGGCGGCGGTTCCATTGTGCAAGCCGCCGGGAGTCTGGAACAGCCGTCCGCAAGGAGTGTTGGACGGCTTTCCCAATGAAATTCCTCTCTGGAGCCCATTCACGCCGCTAAGGCGGTAGTGCGGCGGTGATCGTGGTAGTATGCCCCATCGGAGAGCTTGGCCGTAAAGACTTGGAGGTGAAATGCTAGCCGAGATGGTGACGAGCACCCCCGTGGAACGGGATCGGCGCAAGAGTCTGGGTGCCTTCTACTCGCCTCAGGCTCTCGTCGGACCCATGGTCGCCTGGGCAGTGACCCGAGCCGATCAGTCGGTGCTCGATCCGTCCTGTGGTGACGGGGTCTTCCTGGAGACCGCGGCGCGCAGGCTGCGCGGTCTGGGCGCCGGGCCTGAGCAAGCCGCCTCGCTCCTTCACGCCGTCGACCTCAACCCGGACGCCGTCCGGGTCACGCGGAACCGGCTTATCTCCGAGCTCGGCAGACCCTTCGGCAACGCGCGCGTCGCCAGCTTCTTCTCCCTCCCTCCGCCGGGCGCCCTCTTCGGACCGCCTGAAGGGGTCGACGTGGTGGTCGGTAATCCGCCCTACATCCGCTATCAGGACTTTGCGGGTGGAGCCCGGCTCGAGGCCCTGGAGAGGGCTGCGGATGCGGGCGTGCAACTGACCCGCCTCGCTTCCTCTTGGGCCCACTTCGTCGTCCACGCCGTGGAGTTCCTGCGGCCGGGCGGACGACTCGCCCTGATCCTCCCGGCCGAGCTGATCCACACCTCGTACGCCGCCCCGCTCCGACAGCACCTGCGCCGTTCGTTTGCGGAGGTCCACGTCGTCTCGTTCCGGCGGTCGGTCTTTCCCGGCGTGCAGGCGGAGGTGGTGCTGCTCCTCACGGCGGGCAAGGAGAGAGGGCCGGCCCGGCTTGCGTTGACCGAGGTCGAGACCGGCTCGGATCTGGCTGATCTCGCCGCCGTCCTCGCCGGTGCCGAGGTCTTCGCGCCAGGCGAGGAGCCGGAGAAGTGGCTTCCAGGTTATGCGGCCCACCCCGGCGCCGTCAGCCTCGACCGCCTCCAGGACCGCGGCCTCCTGGAACCGCTCGGGCAGATCGGCAAGGCGAGCATCGGTTTCGTCAGCGGAGCCAACGAGTACTTCGTCCTCACTCCCGAGGAGTCGGCCCTTTGGCGCCTGCCCGAGTCCTCTCTCCGTCCAGCCCTCATCCGGGCTCGTCTGATCCCCGGCCCTCAGCTCACGGCAGCCGACATGGCCGCGTTCCGGTCGCAGGGAGAGCGTTGCCTGCTCTGGACTCCCGGAGAGCGGCTGACCCGGGCGGAGCAGACCTATGTCCGGAGAGGAGAAGACCTGGGCTATGACGGCCGGTACAAATGCCGCGTCCGCTCGCCGTGGTTCCGTGTTCCCGGCGTCATCACGCCGGATGCGTTCTTGACCTACATGAGCGACGTCGTGCCGCGCCTCTGCCTCAACCGCGCCCGGGTTGTGGCCTCGAACAATCTCCTCACCGTCCGCTTGCCGCGGATTCCCGCCGCTCTGCAGAGGGCCTTCGTCATCGCGTTCTACAACTCCGCGACGCTGCTGTCCTGCGAGCGGGTGGGAAGGAGCTATGGCGGCGGAGTCCTGAAGCTGGAGCCTCGCGAGGCGGATCGGATCCTCGTGCCTGCGGCGGACCTGATCGCCCGACACAAGGGTGCTCTGCTGAAGGCGGCGGCGCAGGTGGATACAGCGATCCGGAATGGGCGCGAGGGCTGCCTCGACGAGGCCTTGGCCACCGTCGACGCCATTCTCTTCGAGGACGAAGGGGTGGCACGGGGCGAGATGGCCGCCGCCCGCGCAAGTCTGCACGAGCGGCGGCGAGCCCGCGCCCGGCCTGCCCGCGGCAAGGGGTCGCGGGTCGTCTCCATCTCATCCCGCCGTGGCCCGTAAGACCAGCCCTCGCGTGGCGCAGAGCCCGGGTTGCCGGCCTCTCTTCAAGATGTACCACCTCGACCGTCCCCTTCTCCGGGTTTACTTTTCCTCGCCATCCGGGTGGTGGATGGCGGGGACTTCGAGCGGACCCTCTTTTTCGCCAACGCCGCCAGTCAGATGATGGACGCAGTCGGTCTGGTGGCCTACGAGCCCAGACCCGCCGGCGACGGCTATCAGGCCTGCAGGGTCCCGCCCCACCTGGAGTTCGATCGTGTCCTGAGCCGGGTCTGCACCGCGCTGCGCATCTTGCCGTAGCTCATTGGCTCACTTCTTGCTCCCTTCAGCCAGGCAGGAGCCTTCCCGCTCAGAGTCGCCGTCGGTTCGGTGCGGGCGGGGTGGCTGAAATCAGCTACGGAGGATTGCACCATGATGACGAAATCACGCGTAGCTCTGGGGTTCGTGGTTCTCGCCTTCTCGCTCCTCGCCGTGGCGCCGGCCCACGCCGTCAGAGACGCGACGAAGTGCGAGCTCAGGTTCACGCTCACCGAGTGGGCGGTCGGAGTCAAGGTCGCCCACGGCTCGGGGACGGTCACCTGCGACAACGGCCAGACGGCGCGGGTGAGGCTCGATGCCAAAGGGGTCGGGCTCACCGCCGGCAAGAACGTGGTTCGCGACGGTTACGGGAAGTTCTCGGAGGTCTCGGACCTCCGCGAGGTGTTCGGCGACTACGCCAGTGCGGGTGCCTCGGCGGGCGCCGGCAAGTCGGCCGATGCTCAGGCGCTGACCAAGGGGCCGGTGTCGCTGGCCCTGGCGGCCAAGGGCACGGGTGTCGAGCTTGGCATCAGCGTCGAGAAGTTCACCATCTCCCGAGCGGAATGACCTCGCGGTGACGGGCCGGCTCCTCGTGCGCGAGGGCCGGCTCCTACCTCTTGACCTCCTCTGCTTTCTCCCTCCAGCCGAAGAGTCTCCGTTGACGTCGAGCGGCCCGGTTTTGTATCTTAAGCGCACCTTCATTGATGGAGGGCAAGCGCCTCAAGCCCGGAAAGGAGAGGCATGGACTTCACAGCATCCCCCGCGGCACCCCTGGCTCAGAGCCACGGCTCGCAGACCTTCATGGAGCGTCTCAACACCGTCTGGCACGAGCGAGCTCTGCAGATCTTCGCCCTCGTCGTGCTCGGCCACTGGGCGGAGCACCTGGCGCAGGCGTTCCAGATCTACGTCCTCCATTGGCCGGTGCCGCAGGCGCGCGGCGTGCTGGGCCTGTGGTACCCGTGGCTCATCAAGTCGGAGGTGCTGCACTACGGTTACGCCCTCGTCATGCTGATCGGCATCTGGATGCTGCGCCCCGGGTTCGTGGGCACGGCGCGGAAGTGGTGGACGGTGGCGCTTGTGATCCAGTTCTGGCATCACATCGAGCATGCTCTGTTGCAAGGGCAGGCCCTCCTGGGGCAGAACCTGTTCAACTCGCCGGTGCCGACCAGCATCGCCCAGCTCTGGATCCCCCGGGTCGAGCTGCACCTGATTTACAACACGATCGTCTTCATCCCCATGGTGATCGCGATGTACTACCACATGTTCCCGCCGGCGGGAGAAGCGGTCCACATGAAATGCTCCTGCGCCTTCCAGCCGCGCCTCGCCGCGGCCTGAGCCCGCTGTCCCTCGCGGCCGGGGTGGAGCGCTTCCTGCGCTGGCGCCACGCGCGAACGGCGATGCAGCTCCCGCTGTTCGCCGTGGCCGTGGCCATGGTCATCCACGGCTTCCTGGGTCCCCAGCTCGCCCCCCGCAACCTCGCCACCCTGCTCACCTGGGTGCACTACCGGGGAGCGCTCGTGCTGGTGCTGCTCGCGGCTGGCAACCTGTTCTGCATGGCGTGTCCCTTCATGCTCCCGCGGATGCTCGCCCGGCACTTCTTCAAGCCGGTCCGGCGCTGGCCCCGCCGGCTGCGCTCGAAGTGGCTGGCGCTGGGACTCTTCGTGCTCGTGCTCTACGCCTACGAGCTGTTCGACCTGTGGAGCTCGCCGTGGTGGACGGCCTGGCTCATCGTCGCCTATTTCGCCACCGCCCTCGCCGTCGACTCCGTGTTCAAGGACGCCTCGTTCTGCAAGTGGGTCTGCCCGATCGGCCAGTTCAACTTCGTGGCCTCCACCGTCTCGCCCCTGGAGGTGCGCGTCCGCGACGCCGACGCCTGCGTCACCTGCACCACGCACGACTGCATCAAGGGGACGCGCGATCCCGCCGATCCCGCCGTCGTCCTCCAGCAGGGGTGTGAGCTCGGCCTCTTCCTGCCGAAGAAGACGGGGAACATGGACTGCACTTTCTGCCTCGACTGCGTCCATGCCTGCCCGCACGACAACGTCGTCCTGGCGACGCGGGTGCCGGCGAGCGAGCTGTGGGTCGACCCGCGGCGCTCCGGAGTCGGCCTCTTCTCGCGGCGCAAGGACCTGGCGGCGCTGGCGGTCGTCTTCGCCTTCGGCGCGCTGGTGAACGCCTTCGGCATGGTGAGCCCGGTCTACGCCGTCGAGGAGTGGCTGGCCCATCGCCTGGGGACGACGCACGAGGCGCCGGTGCTGGGCACTCTCTTCCTGCTCCTGCTGGTGGTGGAGCCGGTGCTGCTGCTCGCCCTGGCCTCCTGGCTGACGCGCCGGGGCGCCGGCACGCGGGAGCCGCTGGTGCCGGTCACCAACCGCTTCGCCTATGCCTTCATCCCCCTGGGCTTCGGCATCTGGCTGGCCCACTACACCTTCCATTTCGTCACCGGCCTGTGGACCTTCGTGCCGGTGACGCAGGAGGCGCTCGCCGCGATCGGCCTGCCCTGGCTCGGATCACCCAACTGGCGTCTCACCGGGCTCTCGCCGGGGCTCGTCCATCCGCTGGAGCTGGGCTTCCTCAGCCTGGGCCTGCTCGGCTCGCTCCTGGTGGCGCACCGGATCGCGGAGCGCGACTATCCGCTGCGCACCGCGCGGGCGTTCGCGCCCTGGGCCGGCCTCTTCCTCCTGCTTGCGGCTGCCGCCATCTGGCTCCTCTACCAGCCCATGGAGATGCGCGGTACCATGCTGGGAAGCTGACACGACAATGCGCCGCCTCCCCTCCTTCTGCGCCCTGGCCCTCACGCTCCTGCTCTGCCGGCTGCCGGCCTCGGCTCACTACGGCCCGCCGTTCCCCATTCTCGTGGATCGGCCTGCTGGTCCTTACGTCGTTTCCGTGTGGGCGGACCCGAACATCGGAACCGGCACCTTCTTCGTGCTCCTGGACGCACCGAAGGGGAAGCGGCTGCCAGCTCGCACAAGGGTGCGCGTCGGCGTCCGGCCCGTCTCCGGGAGGCTGCCGGAGGTCCTCTACGAGACGGAGGCCCAGCCCGTCCGTCACGGCATCCGTTATTTCACCTCGGTGCAATTCGACCAGGGGGGAATGTGGCACATCCGCTGCCTGGTCGACGGCTCGGAAGGCGGCGGCGAGCTCACCGCCGACGTCGAGGCCACGCCGGCCGGCGTTCTGGGGCCGATCGGCTCGCTGATCTACCTCGTCCCCTTCCTCGGCGTGGGCGGCCTCTGGCTGAAGGCCGTGCTGTACCGGAGGAAGGAGGGAAGGGTGGCGGCGTGACGCCCCCTGCCTCGACGCAGCCTTTCCCCCAAGACCCTTATCACCACCCCGGCCCTCTTCTCCCAGCTCGCCCCGTCCGCCGGGAGAAAGGGAGAAAACAAGACGGCGCCAGCCGGGTTTCCCGATCGGTACTCATTGACGATGCGCCACTCCTGATAGCAACTTTCGAATGTCCTCGAGGCTGCGAAGCGCCTGCTGCTTATCCGCCGCAAAGAGGACACTGTCATCAGTCTTCCGATTGAAGCAGTTATCTTCCTGCTCACCCTTTCCCGTTGCAGGGAAGCATTCCGGAGTGACCTCAAACCGTGCGCTCATTGCGAAGCCTACGACCGGATGCCGCAGGAGCCAGCTATCTCGAAGAGGACTGCGAGGTAAAGCAAGAACCTGTTGTGTTTCGCCAGGTGATAGACCTGCTAAGTTGGCCGCTTCTTTCAGAACCCTGGCTTCGGCGTCGGTACCTGGGAAGGCCTCCGAAATAACGTCTTGAATGCGTTTGTATTGACGCTGCCAAGCGCCGCCGTACTGGTCGTTGAAGGCTTGAACCGCAGCGTAACCAACCTGCCAAGCCCTACCTGGACCGCACTGCTCTAATAGCCCAATTTGCCTATCGCCGGGGCTGCAGGAGTTGAACCGAAATAAGTTGCCACCGGCACGCTTCTTGGCCCAATCAGAAAGTACGCCTTCGCGCAATGCCCACCAGGTTGCCCGCGCCGCCTGTTCGAGCTGTGGATCTTTTGTACCCTTTAGCTCCACTCGCTTCGGTAGCTTCGGCATCACTTCCGTTGCAATGTAGCTGATCTGCTTGGCCTGGAAGTCTGAGAGCCGGTGGCCGCCCACAGTGGGCTTTTCGGCCCAGCTTGAACCAGCAGAGAAGGCAATGGAGATCCCACAGCATAGAGCAGAGACTAGCAACCGCCTCACTCCGGCCCCGGCTTGGCGGGCGCCTTCTTCCAGGTCCGCAAAAAGCTTCTCTAGCTCGGCTTTAGTCATTGAATTTCCTCCCTGTGAAACGCTTCCTGGCGACGGCCACCGCCGGACGGCACCCTCGGTCCCCTCGCCTCGCTGATCTATCTCGTCCCCTTCCTCGGCGTGGGCGGCCTCTGGCTGAAGGCCATGCTGTATCGGAGGAAGACCGGAAAGGCAGCGGCCTGGGGATCTCAGTTGCTGGCCGGGCAGGCCGCTGCCGGTTTGTTGACGGGCACGCCCGGATGATCCTTCTGCATGGTCTTGTAGAAGGAATCGTTGGCGAAGGCGTCGCCGGCCGGCGTGGCGGCGGACCAGATACCGTTGCAGGCGTCGGCACTGCAGTTGCCGCCGAGTGTCTTCGCGGGGCCCGTTTGGACCGGGCAGTTGCAGACCGCCTTCTTGGGATCCTTCGGGTCGATCACGCACGGCGCGCCGTAGCACCATGCCCACACAGTCTTCGCAGGGCAGGACAAGGTCTTTTCCTTGTCGTTGAAGAGATTCGAGTAGGTCGAGATCAGATAGGTGCGGCCGTTCTGCTCCATCGGCGCCCGGTCCGTACAGGCTCCCGGCCCCATGGACCAGCCCTTGACCACGTCACAGACGCAGAGCGCCTTGTCGATCGTGTAGTTGCTGAGCCGGTCGAGCGACGGGATCGCCGAGCACGGCGCCTTGATGCACAGAGCGTAGGTGCCTTCGCAGAAGACGTTCTGGTTGCTGTTACCGCCGCCAGCGGCATTGGCGAGAGCGGGAAGAGCGAGGAATGCGGCGAGCAGCAGGATCATCCGGTTCATGAAAAACCCTCCGTAGAGCCCTGGGAAGGGGCCGAAAATTAGACGTCGAGAATGTCACGTCGATCGTAGCATCGGCGTAGCACCAGCCCGGGTGTGCGTCTCCGCTCAGAGCCGCTGCCTGACTTCCGACCAGGGAATCGTCTCGACGGACCCCGACTCCAACTCCGCGACGCGCCGTCGAATCTCCAGGTCCCAGGCCTTCTCAGCGTCTGGATCCGCTTGGCCGTGGAGGCTCTCGATCAAGGCACCGGCCACCGATGCCCGATCTCTCTCGTCCAGAGAAAGTGCCTGCTGGAGGACCTGTTCTGCGGTGGGGCTCATGGTGGACAGTATACCGCCGGCACGCGTGGCATGGGGATTGAACCTCCGCCGGAAGACGATAGACTGTCCCTGGAGATTGCCATGCCCGACGACCGAACGCCTGACGACCCGCTGACCGACGAGATCTCCGCCGCCGTGGCCGAGGATCTCGAGAACTTCGACGCCGCCCGCGCCGAGCGGGAATCGGAGGCGGCCCTCGCCCACGGCACGGAGCTGCCCAGCAGCGGCCTGCTGAGCTTCTACGATCGCCTGCGGGAGAAGATCTTCAAGGTGGTGGAGAAGCGCGGCGGCAAGCTCCCGGAGGGAGCGCTCCGGGCCCTGATGTTGGTGCCGGACGTGTTCATCCTCCTCGTCCGGCTGGCGCTCGACAAGGAGGTGCCGGGCTCGGCCCGGGCGCTCATCGGCGGCGCCATCGCCTATTTCATCCTGCCGTTCGACCTGCTGCCCGAGGCCATCCTCGGCCCCGCCGGCTACCTGGACGACCTGGTACTGGCCGCGGCCGTGCTGGCCCAGGCTTTCGGCGGCGACCTCGAGCCTTACGCCCGCAAACACTGGAGCGGCTCGGAGGACCTGCGCGTCGTCATCCGCGACATCACCGAGACGGCCCAGTCGCTCCTCGGCCAGAACCTCTACGACCGCCTGCGCCGGCTGCTCTCCCGCCGCGGCGTCAAGCTCCAGAGCGATTCAACCCGGGATTGAAATCAGATTGAAATCCCCGGCTGAGCTCCCAGCACCTCGGCGTTGCGCCTCGCCCGCAGCTCCTTGAAGACCTCGCGCACTGCGGGAAAGCCGCCGTCCGGGAAGTTGTCCGGGTTGTCCCAGAACTCGGCGAGGGCGCCGGTGCCCCAGCGCTCGTAGACCGCCACCTTGAGCATGAGCTGGAGTTTGTCGCAGGCCTTCACCAGCCGCGCCTCGGGGCTGGTCCCCTGCTGGTACTCGTCATAGAGGAGCTGGGCCCGGCCGTCGAGAGGGGCGAGGACGTCGGCCATGGCCGCCGATTCCGCCGCCTTCTTGGCACCCTCGGGGAAGTAGTGCGAGGAGGTGCGGGGCAGGTCGCCGATGCGCAGCTCGGCCAGGTCGTGGATGAGAGCGATCTCCACCGCCCGCAGAACGTCGATCCCCTCGATCTTCGGCCCCAGCGACCAGACGAGGAACAGCACGTGCAGAGTGTGCTCGGCGACGCTCTCCGGCTCGGCGACGCCACGCAGCACGAAGCCGGCGCGGGGGATGCGGTCGAGCATCTGGATCTCAAGGAAGACGTCGAGCAGAGTGCGGTTCGCTTTCATAGGCTGGGGAGGCTACGCTATTCGCCGGGGCGCGTCGAGGGCCTCGTAGGAGCGATCCATGATGAAATCTTCTTTCCGCAATACCGTGCTGCTTGTCGGTATCGCCGCTCTCGGTATCCTCGGAGTGGGCGCTGCCTGGGCGTTCTTCAAGAAACCCACCTCTCCATCCGGGGGCGCCGGACCGATCCGGATCTCCGGCCGCGAGATCGAATTCCCGGCCACGGTCACCCGCGCCTCCTTCGAGCGCGAGCTCCTCGGCATGGGGATGCCCGGCTATCACCTCATCGTCTACAAGGATGGCGGAGCGGCGATGGCGTCGCTCTTCCGGGCCGAGGTCACGGATACCCAAGTGCTGGACGCTCTGGAGGGCCTGGGGGCGAAGCCGGGGAATGCTCTGGGCATGGATACCTGGGAGAAGAGGAAGGACAAGGATTCGAAGGCGCCCAACCAGGTCATCGCGGGTCCGCCCGTCGAAGTGCTGGTACGGGTGCCGGGGAGGACCGATCTCCTCACCCTCGATCAGCTCCTGCAGGACCCCGGCGGCCGTGGCTTCGACATGCGCTTCGGCGGCCACCGCGCCAACATTCCGAAGTGGAAGTCCGGCTGCATCGTCTGCCTCTACTCCTGTCCCGGCAGCAAGGTCGGCAACGCCCGCTACACCGTGCGCGACTACGTCGACGAGCGCACCAAATTCCGCGTCAAGCCGGGGGTGCTGCCGGAAGATGGGACGCGGGTGGGGATCGTGTTCCGGTTACGATGAGCCTTCCCCCAACCCGTCAGGGACGACCGGCCCATCGTCCCTGACGGTACACAGACCTCCGGCCAGCCGCAGCCGCCCCCTGGGCCGGCCGGAGACTCCGTTTGCATCGATTGTCAAAGAACCGCGCCGCCCGGTCGGGCATGAAAGCCCGAGCTCTCTGGACAGCAATCCTACGGAGAAGGTATACGGGCCACCCGCGCGAAAACGTCCAAGCCGGCAGTTCCAGGGTTCCCGCCCGCGTTGGCGGGACGTCCGCCGGCTCCGGCGCGTCTGCCGCTGCTGTCGGCGAACGCTCCGCCGGCGCGGGCGAGCCCCCTCGCGATACTGGCCGCTCTTCTCCAGGCGCCGGCGAGCCCTTCGCCACTACCGGCGAGCGTCCTTGAGACAGCGGCGGCTCTGCTCGAGCTGCCGGCGGAGCTTTCGCCGGCAGCGGCGCGCCTTCTTCTGGCGAAGCTTCGTAGACGAAAACTGTGCCCGCGTCGTATGCGATGTCAGGCGCCTGCCCTCGGGATCGGTACCTTCGGGTCGCCTGGAGGGGGCGCATTGGGTTCCTTGACAACTGAATCCGCCGCGGGCCGGCCGCCAACCGGCCCCGGCCACACCCTGGCTTGGCGAACCTTCCGCACGCCGAGGCCGGGATGTGCAAAGGAGCTTTTTGGCCGCAGCTTCAGGACCATCTCCTACGGGTCGATCGGCCCATGCTCCCGCTCGAGGTCTTCGAGCAGGTCGCGAAGCTTGTTGATCTGCTCGTTGGAGACCGTCGTGCCTCGGGCGGGCAGCGGCTCGAAGCCATAGAAACTCTCCGGTTCGGTGACCTCGTAGGTGCGGTGCCGATGCGCCAAGCCCTCCCGAGCGCACTTCGACAGAATCTCTCCGGCGCTGCGCTTCTCTCTCCGGGCTCTCTCCTTGACTGCCAGCAGGACGTCGTCGGCGATGTCGAGGGTGGTTCGCATGCGTCAGATGCTACTGCATCTCGGGGTCCCGGCGCGACACCCTGGCTGAGTTGAGGTAGACTGCAAAAGTCATGGCGCGGGTCTACCTGGAGAGCTCGTTTATCAGCTACCTCACTGCGGCTCCTCGCGAAAGCCGGGACCCCATAGCGGCGGCACATCAACAAATCACGATCGAGTGGTGGTCCCGGCGGCGAGCCGATTTCGACCTCGTGGTCTCACAGGTCGTCGTTGACGATCTGCCTCGCATCGCAGACCTCTGTGAAGACCTGGGCCTCATGCTCCCAATTATCTGCACTCCCGAAGAGCCCTTAGGAGATACCTATGCTCATTGATCCGGTTGTAGAACGACTCCACAAGAAGCGCCAAGAGTACATGGAGCGTTTTCAGTACGACTTTGACGCGATCATTCGCGACATCAAAGCTCGCGAAGCGGCTTACCCGACGCCCTTGCTGGAGCCTCCGCCGGCATCGCCAGCCAACACGGTGGTACGGCGGACTCGATTCACTCGCCGCTGACTGCCCAAGCCCACCCCGGCGGGTGCCAGGGACCTGAGCGGCATTCCATTCACGCTCCTCGGCACTAGAGAGTCGGGTGAGCAACACCACGATGTGAATCCACGGCAATTGGTCAGCAGACTGCTGACCGAATGCCCGCTCCCAACCCGACGTGGTGCCAGGGACCTGAGCGGGAGGGGTGCTGCCTGAGGATGGGACACGGGTGGGGATCGTGTTCCGGTTGCAGTGAGCCCTCAACCATTGACCCGAATCATTTCTCCAGGCTCTAAACGCGCGAGGGCTTCCCGCAGCGACGGGACCAGAGGTTGAAGATCTTGGAGCTTGTTGGTCCGAGCCACGAGAATCACGATCCGGAGTCCGGCAGCTCTGAGGTTCTGTTGGTAGGCCAGGTTCTGGTCGACCGTCACGAAGGCTTCGAAGCCAGCTTCTCGGATCAGTGCGAGAAGCTCGCCGTTTTCGATCCCTCGCCAGCGCATTTCGCCGACGGTGCTGACAAAGTGGTCGGGGATCTCCCGCTTCAACGGGCGAGGGACGCATTCGTCAAGCAGCACGCGCATGGGCGATCAGCATCGTCTTGGCCAGCTCAAGAACGGCCACCGCCTGCTCGCGGCTGACCGTGGGGAAATGATCGAGAAAGGTGTCGAGGGACTCTCCTCCTTCGAGATAGTCGAGGAGGGTTTGAACCGGCACTCGGGTTCCCAGGAAGACCGGAGTACCCCCGAGAATCCGAGGGTTGGAATGGATGACGGCTGACTCGCTCATGGTCCACCTCCAGGAGCTAGGATACCCCAAACCTGCCACCTAACCCTGTTGTCTTTGCTCCCAGGCCGGCCCGTCCGCCCCTACTTCCCCGCCACGTACGGCAAGATATGCCCGCGGCTCGCGTAATCGGCCATCGTCAGGCCGATCAGGAGGGCGAGCCAGAAGAAGCCGGCGACGGCGGTGAGGGCCGTCATTCGCGTGCTGTGGCGCACGTGCATGAAAAAGAGGAGGACCAGCATGGCCTTGGTGGCGGCGATGCCGAGGGCGGCCACGTCGTTGAAGACTCCGAGGTCCCTCTCCGCCACCAGCACGGTCGCCAGTGTCAGGGCGAGCAGGGCCCCGAAGACCAGGAAATAGACTTTGCGCGAGGTCACGTGTTCGGCCATGGCGGTCCTCAGCGGGGTCAGTGGGCGTGGGCCCCGAGCAGGTAGAGCAGGGGGAAGAGGAAGATCCAGACGATGTCGACGAAGTGCCAGTAAAGGCCTGTCATCTCCAGCGGGTTGTGGTACTCCGAGTCGTACTTCCCCTCCAAGGCCATCACGGTCAGCACGGCGAGAATACCGATGCCGATGATCATGTGCAGGGCGTGCAGGCCGGTCATGATGAAGTAGAGGGCGAAGAAGATCGAGGCGTGCCGCTCGAGTTGGGGATCCGTGACCTTCACGTGCTCGGACTCGGGCACGAAGTGGAAGCTCGGCCCCGGCACGTGGTGGGTCTCGAATTTCTCCCGGTACTCCGTGTACTTGATGCCGAGGAACGTCGCCCCCAGCGCCATGGTCACCAGCAGGAACAGGACGATCCCCTTGCGCCAGTTCACCTGCGCCGCCCAGATGGCCAGCACCATGGTCAGGCTGCTGCCGATCAGGATGGCGGTGTTGGCGCCTCCCAGCGGCACGTTCAGGGTATTGCTCGCCAAGGCGAAGGCCTGAGGGTAGAGCGTCCGGTAGATCACGTAGGCGGTGAACAGGCCGCCGAAGAACATGATCTCGGTGACCAGGAAGAGCCACATCCCCAGCGTCGAGGACTCCTTCTGCTGGTCGAGCGAGTCGAACTGATGGGCCAGCGCACGGTGGTGCGCCTGCGCATGGGTGCCGTGCGTTTCCAAGGATTCCGCCAAGGGGCTGCTAGCCAAGGGTGACCTCCTGCGACATGCGGTTGTGCACCTCTTCGCGGTTGTACTCGTACGGACCGTGGGTCACCACCGGCGTGGTATAGAAATTCTCGGTCGGCGGCGGCGAGGTGGTGTCCCACTCGAGGCCCACGGCGCCCCAGGGATTGTCGCCGCTGTCCTTGCCGTAGCGCATCGACCAGATGAAGTAGCAGAGGGGGAGGATGTAGCCGACGCCGAGGATCGAGGCACCGGCGGTCGACAGCACGTTGAGCACCTGGAACTCCGGCGGATAGCTCCAGTAGCGGCGCGGCATGCCGAGGTAGCCGAGGATGAACTGCGGGAAGAACGTCAGGTTGAAGCCCACGAACACCAGCAGCGCCGAGAGCTTCGACAGGAACGCCGGGTAGAGCTTGCCGGAGATTTTCGGCCACCAGTAATGGAGGCCGCCCAGGTAGGCCATGATCGTGCCACCCACCATGATGTAGTGGAAGTGGGCGACGATGAAGTAGGTGTCGTGGACGTGGACGTCGAAGCCCAGCGTCGCCACCATGACGCCGGTGAGCCCCCCCAGCGTGAACAGGCCGATGAAGCCCAGGGCGTAGAGCATGGGCGTCTGCAACGAGATCGAGCCCTGGTAGAGAGTGGTCGTCCAATTGAAAACCTTGACTGCCGAGGGGATGGCCACCAGCATCGAGAGCACCGAGAAGATGGTGGCGGCGTAGATCGACTCGCCGGCCACGAACATGTGATGCCCCCAGACCAGGAAGCCCAGCACGGCGATGGCGATCGAGGCGAAGGCCACCACCTTGTAGCCCACGATCCGCTTGCGCGCAAACGCCGCGACCAGCTCGCTCTCGACCCCCATGGCCGGCAGGATCATGATATACACCGCCGGGTGGGAGTAGAACCAGAACATGTGCTGGAAGAGGACGGGATCGCCTCCCAACGCGGGATCGAAGATGCCCAGGTGGAGCACCCGCTCGGCCGCCACCAGCAGGAGGGTGATGGCGATGACCGGCGTGCCCAGCACGATGATCAGGCTGGTGGCGTAGGTCGACCAGATGAACAGCGGCAGCCGGAACCAGGTCAAGCCCGGGGCCCGCATGCGGTGGATGGTGACGATGAAGTTGAGGCCGGTGAAGATGGTCGAGAAGCCGGTGATGAAGATGCCGAGCGCCGTCGCGACGACGTAGGTGTTCGAATAGTGGGTGGAGAGCGGTGTGTAGAACGTCCAGCCGGTGTCCACGCCGCCATGGACGACGGCCCACAGGGTGAAGATGCCGCCGAGGTTGTAGACGTACCAGCTCGCCAGGTTGAGCTTGGGCATGGCGAGGTCCTTGGCCCCGATCATCAGCGGCACGAGGAAGTTGCCCAGGATCGCCGGGATCGCCGGAATGAGGAAGAAGAAGACCATCACCACGCCGTGCATGGTGAAGAGGCGATTGTAGGTGTCCGGCTGGAACAGGTCCCCCTCGGGGGTCAGCAGCTCGAGGCGGATGAGCAGCGCGAACAGGCTGCCGAGAGCGAAGAACGCCGTCACCGAGATGAGATAGAGGATGGCGATCCGCTTGTGGTCCCGGGTGAGGAGCCACGACCGGACGCCATAGGCGGCGTTCAGGTAGTTCGGCCGCTTGAAGGCGGTCTCCGCGGTGGTCGTGACGGGGGGAGCGGCGGCTGCGGTCGTATTCATGGCTTCCTTCTCAATTCGTCTCACTGCGGAGCACCGGGACCCGCGGTCTGCGGGTTGGTCGCTCCAGACGGCGAACCTGCCGTGGTGGTCCCGGCGGGCGTGCCGCCCGAGCCTCCCGCCGGCGCGCTGCCGATGGGGCCGAGGGAACGGACGTAGGCGATGAGCTGGCTGAGCTGCTCCTCGGTCACCTGCCCCTGGAAGGTGGGCATCACCGGCTCCCACCCGGCCACGACCTTCGCCGTGGGGTTCAGGATCGACTCCCGGACGTAGTTGTCGTCGGCGATCACCGTGCGGCCGTCGGCGAGCTTCACCTGGCTGCCGTAGACCCCCTCGAGCGCCGGCCCGCGGGCGAGGCGCCCCGAGGCCCCCGCCCGGTGGCAGGTGACGCAGGCCAGCGACTGGAAGAGGTCGCCCCCCGAGGCCACCATCGACTTGCCGGCGGTGCCGCCCGCCAGCCAGTTCTCGTAGTCCCTGGGCTCCATGACGACGACGCTGCCGATCATCTTCGAGTGCTCGGCGCCGCAGTACTCGGCGCAGAAGAGATGGTAGATGCCGGGTTTGGTGGCCCGGAACCAGATCGAGGTGTAGCGTCCGGGGACCGCGTCCTGCTTGATGCGGAAGGCCGGGACGTAGAAGCTGTGGATCACGTCCTCGGAGGCCAGCTTCATCTTGATCGACTGTCCCACCGGCACGTGCAGGGTGTCGATCTCCCGCTGCCCCTCGGGGTGCTGGATCTTCCACATCCACTGCCGGCCGATGGCCGTGTACTCGACGGCGTCCGCCGGCGGCCGATAGAGGTCGAAGAAGGCCCGCGTTCCCCAGACGAACATCGCGAGGCAGATCGCCAGGGGGATGGCCGACCAGGCGATCTCCAGCCACACGGACACCTCCTCGTTCGCACCCACCTCTTCAGAATGGCGGCGGCGGTAGCGGGCCATGAAGTAGACGATCAGGCCGGCGATCAGGACGGTGAAGAAAATGCTGATCAAGGACCAGATGACGAAGATGGCGTCGACAGTCCCGGCATGCGTGGAGGCCGAGTCGGGGAAGAGCGGGAACGACGATCTCATGTCAGGCGGCTCCCAAAGGACCGGGCTCGGCGGTCTCCCGCCGCCGTAAGAGGACGACCAGCAGGGCGAGGCCCAGGACGGTGGCCACCGCCGACAGGCGCAGGATGTTCAGGGTGACGGCGCTGTAGCGGCCCACCAGTGGATCGTAGTGGAAGCAGTAGAGGAGGACCTGATCGACCACCGTGCCGAGCTTGCCGTCCCCCGACTCCACCAGGCCGAGCCGGATGTCGCGCGCCGGGAACTCGACCCCCAGCAGGTAGCGCGAGACTTGGCCCCCCGGAGTGAGGATCACCATGCCGGCGGCATGGGCGAACTGGTTCCGCGCGGGGTCGTAGACGTAGCGGAAGCCGACCGCCTGGGTCAGCCGGGTGATGGAGTCCCGGGGGCCGGTCAGGAAGTGCCAGCCGGCCTCGGTGCCCGGCCGGGCGTAGCGCGCCAGGAGCTCCCGTTTCTTCTTCGCGGCCATGGCCGGCGTCTCCGCCGGATCGATGCTCGCCACGAGGACCTCGAACTGGCGGCCGGGATCGAGCGAGAGGGGCCTGAGGCCGGTCTCCACCCCCTGGAGCACCAGGTCGCAGAGCATGGGGCAGTGGTAGTAGGCGAGGACGAGCACCGCCGGGCGTTTGCCCAAGAAATCGCCGAGCTTCACCGGCCGGCCCGCCTCATCCCGCCACGGCGAGTCGAGCGGCACCCGCTCGCCGATCCGCTGGTCGTAGCCCACGGACTTGAGCACGCCCGGCATCTCCGAGCTCGGCACGATCGAGGAGGCCGCCGAGGCCACGCCGGCGGCCAGGAGCAGGGCCGAAACGGAAAAACCGAGCAGGCGTCTCAAGGGACCTTCTTTCCTCCCGGCGCAGGTTGAGCCGGTTTCGCCGGGGTTGCCGGCAGCGCGTTCTGGACCGTGGCGCCGGGCTTCGTCGCCGTGGTGCCGGCCGAGTCCGTGGTCACCGGCGCGCCCGTCCTGCCGCCCACGACTTCCGGGGCGACGCCGCGGACGGCGACGATGTCGATGGCGTCCGCCACCGGCAGCCGCAGCACGTCCTGCCGGCGGTCGATCCAGGCGGCGTGGTCGAGTTCCTGGTCCTCCTTCGCCCGCATCTCCGTCATGTCCTTCACCGGATTTTCCTGCAGCACGGGCGCCGCCGGCGGCGGCTGCGGATTGGCGGCCTCGACGGGCGACAGGCGCACGTCGCGCTTCTCGTCGTAGCGCTCGAACCCCTTGAGCAGCCACCACATCAACAGGTGCGCCAGCAGGATCACCACGGCGAGGACGGCACCGGTCAGGACGATGCCGCGGACGTTGATCTCGCGGTCGAAATGCTCCGTCTCCGGCGCGTGGGCCTGGTGGCCATGGCCGCTCGCCGAACCGGGATCGAGGGGGCGGCGCGAGGGATCGTCACTCATGGTGAGCTATCGCCTCCGGCAGGTACGGATCGTTGATGGGCAGCAGCGGCCGCTTCTTGAGCTCGCGAAGAAAATAGGCGAGCCAGAAGCCGCCGAGGGTGAGCGGCGTCACCAGGTAGAGCCAGTAAAAGCCGCGGTGATGGTCCGCGAAGGCCGGCTCCACCTGCCAGACCAGATCCACCCAGCGCATGACCAGCATCAGCACGGCGACGATGACGAGCCGCCGGGCGTTGCGCTTGAGGTCCCGCGACAAAAGCAGCAGGAACGGCAGCAGGAAGTGGAACAGGGCTATGCCTAAGAAGAGGAGGCCCCAGGCGCCCCGCATGCGCGGCAGATAGAACGAGATCTCCTCCGGCAGGTTGCCCGCCCAGATGATGAGGAACTGCGAGAAGGAGAAGTAGGCCCACAGCATGACGAAGGCCAGGAACAGTTTGCCCCAGTCGTGGAAGTGGCGCGGCTGGAGCACCTGCGACATCGGCTCGCGCCGCGACAGCCAGAGCGCGAAGGTGATGAGGAAGGCGAGCGCCGCGAGCCCCTGGCTGCCCATCAGGTAGACGCCGTAGATGGTGGAGAACCAGTGCGGCTGGAGCGACATCAGCCAGTCCACCGCGGCGAAGGTCACCGCCAGGCAGTAGGCGGCGAGGCCCGGCCCGGCGAAGAGCTGCATCCTGCGGGTCAACCCGGGGTCCGCCTCGCGGTCCTGACGCAGCGACAGGCGGCCGACGATATAGGCGAAGCCGCCCCAGACCAGGAAGTAGAGCACCAGCCGCAGGAAGAAGAAGGGGACGTTCAGGTACGGCGCCTTGGCCTGCAACAGGGCATCGGCCCGCACCGCCTCCGGCCGTGCCCACACGTAGAGATCCTTCATGCCGAAGGCGAGCGGCAGGGCCAGCACCAGGAGCAGAGGCAGGGTGCGCGAGGCCGCCTCCAGCACGCGGCGGATGACGAGGCCCCAGGCGCCCCGCGTCATGTGGTGCAGCAGCGAGATGGCGAGGCAACCCAGCGTCACTCCGACCCAGAAGACCCAACCCACCAGCCAGGCGCGATAGAAATACTGCGGCGACAGAAAAAGCCCGAGCAGGCACACCACGAGGCCCACGCCCCCGGTGATGAGGCCCAGGCGCTGGAGCCGGTCGATGCCGGCGATCTCGGCCGGGGCGGCGAAGGCTGCGGCGTCGAATCGCGAGGTTTCTCGGTTCATGGCGTCTGGCTCGGAGTGGCGCTCGGAGTGGGAGCTGCGGGCGCGGCGGCGGCCTGGTCCAGGTCCGCCTGGATCGCCTGGCGCCGCTCGGGCGGCAGGGCGGAGAGGTCCGCCAGCTTCGCGGTCTGCCGGTATTGCAGCACGCGGATGTAGGCGGCGATGGCCCAGCGGTCCGCCACCGGCACCTGCGGCGCATAGCTCGGCATGACGCCGAAGCCCTCGGTGATGACGTTGTAGAAGTAGCCGACGGGAGCGTTGCGCAGCCGCTCGACGTGGTACGAGGTGGGCTGCTTGTAGCCGCGCTGCACGATCATGCCATGCCCCGTCCCCTGCCGGTCGTGGCAGGGCGAGCAGTAGATGTTGAAGCGTTGCTCGCCGCGCAGCAGCACCTCGCGGGTGAGGGGGAACGGCAGTTGCGCCACCGGCTTGTTGGCGGCGTCGAGGCCGCTGTAGGCCCACCCCTCGCGCAGGTCGCCGCGCGCCACGGTGTGGGCCGGGATCGGCCGCGCGCCCTGGCCGTCGGGGAAGAAGTCGCTGGCCGCGAGGGTCTTGACCTTGTGCTGGTTGTGCATGTTCTGCCGGCAGCCGGCGGCCAGCAGCAGGGCCACCGCCAGGAGGAGAGCGGGACGGGCCAGGCGGGTCTCAACGCTCAACTTCGAACACCTCGCTCGCCTTGAGCCCGGTCAGGAAGCGCTCGGTCTCGTGACGGTCGAACTTGGGATCCCGCGCCTCGATCACCAGGAAGTAGCGGTCGCGCGAGGCGAGGGCGAAGCGCGGCACGTTGAACACCGGGTGGTAGGGGTGCGGCAGGCCGTTCAATGCGAACATGCCAAGCACGGCGAAGAGCGCCGCCGCCAGGATCGTGCACTCGAAGGTCGGCACGATGAAGGCCGGCCAGCTATGGAAAGGCCGGCCGCCGATGTTCATCGGGTAGGCGATCGTCGCCGCCCAGAACTGGAGGCCGTAGCCGCCGAGGGCGCCGAGGATGCCGCCGGTGAGGACGATGGCCGGCAGCTTCGAGCGGTGGTGGCCCAGCGCCTCGGACACCTCTTCGATGGGATACGGCGTGTAGGCGTCCACGCAGCGGTAGCCGGCGTCGTGGATCTGGTGCGCCGCCGCGATCAGGTCGTCGGCCGAGTTGAGCTCGGCCATCAGGCCGTGGATCAGCGGCCGATTCTTCGGGTGATAGGGAGGGGGTGCCTGCGCGCTCATCGCGGGACCTCCGTCATTTCGCTCCCCCGGGTGCCGGGCACGATGGTCCGCATCTCGAAGATGGAGATCATCGGCAGGAACCGGATGAACAGGAAGAGCAGGGAGAGGAACAGGCCGAGGGTGCCGATGAAGGTCATCCAGTCCCACATCGTGCCGCGGTACATGCCCCACGACGACGGCAGGAAGTCGCGGTGCAGACTGGTGACGACGATCACGAAACGCTCGATCCACATGCCGGCGTTGACGAACATGGCGACGACGAACAGCCTCGCCGGCGAGGTGCGGACCTTGCGCAGCCACAGCGCCTGCGGCGCCAGGAGGTTGCACACCAGCAGGCTGAACCAGTAATACCTGTAGGGTCCGGTGACGCGGTTCCAGAAGGTGAACTGCTCGACGTGGTGGCCGCTGTACCAGGCGAAGAAGAACTCCATGGCGTAGCCGTAGACCACGATCAGGCCGGTGGCGAGCATCACCTTGCCCATGTTCTGCAGGTGGCGGATGGTGATGAAGTCCTGCAGGCCGAAGGCGGCGCGCAGCGGGATGGTCAGCGTCAGCACCATGGCGAAGCCGGCGTAGATGGCGCCGGCCACGAAGTAGGGCGGGAAGATCGTGGCGTGCCAGCCGGGGACGATGCCGATGGCGAAGTCGAAGGAGACCACCGTGTGCACCGAGACCACCAGCGGCGTGGCGAGGCCCGCCAGCAGCAGGTAGGCCGTCTCGTAGTTGTGCCAGTGCGCCGCCGAGCCGCGCCAGCCCATGGCGCCGAAGCCGTAGATGATCTGGGCGATGCGCTTCTTCGAGCGGTCGCGCAGGGTCGCGAGGTCGGGGATCAGGCCCACGTACCAGAACAGGGCCGACACCGTGGCATAGGTCGACACCGCGAACACGTCCCAGATCAGCGGGCTGCGGAACTGCGGCCACAGCCCCATGGTGTTGGGATAGGGGAACAGCCAGTAGGCGAGCCAAGGCCGGCCGAGGTGGAGGACGGGGAACATGCCGGCGCAGGCCACGGCGAACAGCGTCATCGCCTCGGCGAAGCGGTTGATCGACGTGCGCCACTCCTGGCGCAGCAAGAGAAGGATGGCGGAGATCAGCGTGCCGGCGTGGCCGATGCCGATCCACCAGACGAAGTTGACGATGGCGAAGCCCCAGCCCACCGGCTCGTTGACGCCCCAGATGCCCACGCCCTTGGCGAACAGCCAGGTCACCGCCGTCAGGAACATCATCATGATCAGGAAGGAGATGCCGAAGCCCAGGTACCACCACCGCGGCGTGCGCTGCAGCACCACCTCGCTGATCTTGTCGGTGACCGTCGCCGTCGTGTAGCCGGGGGCCACGATGGGCGGCCGGTAGGGCTTCGCCCGCTCGTCCTCAAGTGTCGCCATGCACAGCTCCTTCGACGGTGGCTGATGCGAGCGCCGGGTTGGGGTTGCGCAGCTTCGCCAGGTAGGTGGTGCGGGGGCGGGTGTTCAGCTCCTCGAGCAGGCCGTAGTCGAGCGGCTCGGCTTTGAGCTTCGTCACCTCCCACGCCGGGTCGTTGACGTCGCCGAAGACGATGGCCTGGGTCGGACACGCCTGCTGGCACGCCGTCTTCAGCCAGTTGGGCGGAATGGGCCGCCCCTCGACCTTGGACTCGATCTTCGCCTCCTCGATGCGCTGCACGCAGTAGGTGCACTTCTCCATCACGCCGCGCATGCGCACCGTCACGTCCGGGTTCTCCAGCAGGGCGAGCACCGGCGTCGTGCGGTCGCTGTAGCGCAGGAAGTTGAACCGCCGCACCTTGTAGGGGCAGTTGTTGGAGCAGTAGCGCGTCCCGACGCAGCGGTTGTAGGTCATCTCGTTCAGACCTTCCGCGCTGTGGGTCGTCGCTTCCACGGGGCAGACCGGCTCGCAGGGCGCCTTCTCGCAATGCATGCAGGGAACCGGCTCGAAGCCGACCAGGGGGTTGTCCAGGCTGTGGGAGTAGTAGTTGTCCACGCGGATCCAGTGCATCTCCCGGTGGATGGCGCACTGGTCCTTGCCCACCGTGGGGATGTTGTTCTCCGCCTGGCAGGCGATGGTGCACGCCATGCAGCCGATGCAGGCGGTGAGGTCGATGACCATCCCCCACTCGGGGAGTGGGCCGTCATTGTAGC
>DATARR010000082.1:0-87159 GCA_036264085.1 Thermoanaerobaculia bacterium
GCATCCCGAAGCGGCGCATAATTGCAATTTCTGAAGGAGGCCCGCAGCTGCGGGCCTCCTTCCCCGCACACCTGCTACCCAAAGGAGATCAAAAGCCGAACGCCCCACTGCCCCCGGAAACAAGCCCCCGCCCCCATAAGAGGTCTCTACTAACTGGAGGACGAACCCCGCAGTTCTAATTGTCGCCGACCCTCAAATCTAGTTGACGCCGGACAGGACGCCCTTTTGCCTGTGGGCCTGGACGATTGATCTCCCGGAGCCCAGCCGGGATCTAGACCGCGGAGATCTCAGGGTTCTCCCAGGTTCCTGGGCGGACCCCTGGGTGTACATGCCCTGGGCTGATACCCCGGGGGACCCTCGACGCCAGGCCACTCCGGCGACGAGAATGTTGCCTTCCGCGCGTCCCACTACGTCGGCTCCCCGATCCAGTAGTCTCTCGAGGCTGATTACCACGGCCTGCACACTCGCTGTCTACGCTTCATAACGACGGGTTACCCCGGCGCCACGCAAGACTCGCTTCCGGTGGGTGGCCATCCCTTGCCGGGTAGGATTCGGACCTACCGGGTCCACTACGAAGGGTTTCCGGTTCTGTCTACTGCATTTTCCTTCCTCCCTTCCCAGGCTTGGCCTGGCGCGAGAAACGTTTCTACGGGTGTGGATGCTCAGCCGTTGAAGTCGCCCCCCGCGCGGGGGCGTGGATTGAAACATGGCTTGCCGCCAAAGGAGGCGCGATGGTAGTCGTCGCCCCCGCGCGGGGGCGTGGATTGAAACGCCAGGAGGGCGGCGCCGCCGTGTCATTGGCCACGGGGATGCCCCCACCTGAGGCGGGGTTTAGCCAGAGCTAGGGACCAGGTTTTAGCCACGTATGGGACCACCCTTGTGTGGTAGGCCAGCCCTCTTGCGAGACGCAGGAGGTGCTTGGTGTCCTACCGGGAGGTCCATGTGGTCGAAGTCAGAGAAGTGGTACGGCTGTGGTCGCAGGGCGAGTCGCTGCGGGCCATCACGCGCCTGACCGCGTTGGATCGGAAGGCGGTTCGGCGATACGGTGGCTCTGGCGGCGTGCCAGGGCTAAATCCTCGGGTCGCCCCCCGCGCGGGGGGCGTGGATTGAAACTCCACCGCGGCGTCGAGCTTTGACCGCCGCGAGATGCCGTGCATTAGAATTTCACCACCCGCCGCGTCAGCTCGACCGTGGTGGCCCCCTGCCTAGCGGCGTCGCAGAAGAGCTGGAGCGCCCGTCTCTCGCTCAACCTCCTGCGCCCGAAAGATCGCCAGCATCTCCTCGGCGATCGTGCGCACTTCGGCCGTGTGGCCCTGTTCCAGGAGGATCAAGGCCAGCTCCAGGCTCACCAGGGCGTAGTCGAAGGCCAGCCCGCACCGGTGGAACACCCGCCGCACCCGCTCGAAGTCTGCACACGCCTCCCCGGCCCGTCCAAGCCCGGCAGCAACCTTCCCTTCCAACCACACCACCCGGGTCAGATCCAGCTCCTCGCCCAGCCGTTCGGCCAGCTCGCACACCTCGCGCAGCCTCGGCTCGGCTTCTGCAAACCGTCCTAACCAATTGGCAGAGATCTACCACGAGGTGAACCGCAAGACGCACCCATCCCGCGGTTCCCGGTCAGGGTCGATCAGCGGGGCTGCCTCCAATAGCGCCGCCGTCGAGGCTTCCGGATCGCCGAGGGTTTCGTGGATTCGCGCCTTGGTGATGCAGGCCTGCTCGGCAACTCCAGCGCCGCTTTGGGTTGGTTCGGCGCCGCCCTTGAGCTGCTATCCTTTCCTCTTCCCCAGCCTCTCCACCAGCGCCCGCAGGGGACTCTGCGTCTCGGGGCTGAACCACTGATCCACCAGCCCGGCAACCTCGGTCTCGTTCTCCGCGAAGAGAGCGATGAGATCGGCGCGGGCCAGGCGGCGGGTGATCGCCATCGGCTCCGGCGGCAGGGCGAGAAGAGCCTGGCACCACTCGACGGCCCGCGCCACGACCCCCTCGGGGGCCACCAACTCGTCGACGAGGCCGATGCGCCGGGCCTCGTCCCCGGGCACGAGCTCGGCCGTCACGCAGAGGCGCTCGGCCTGTCCGCGCCCCACCAGCCGCCGCAGGGCGTGGTAGATGACCGGCGGCATGGGGATTCCCACCTGGACCTCGTTGAGACCGATGCGGAAGTCCCCCGCGGCCATGACGCGGGCGTCGCAGAAGATGGCCAGCACGGCGCCGCCGGCCGGGCTGTGGCCGGTGATGGCCGCCACCACCGGGATGGGCGAGGCGGCGAGGGCGCGCAGCAGGCCGTAGAAGTCCTGCCAGGTGGCGGCGATGGCCGGCCGGTCGAGCTGGATGAGGTGCGGCACGTCGAGGCCGCCGGAGAACCTGCCGGGCGCGCCCGAGAGGACCAGGGCCCTGGCGCCGGCCGCAGGCGCCCCCTCCACCGCCGCGCGCAGGGCGGCGATCAGCTCCGGCGAGAGGGCGTTGGCCGGCGGCCGGTCGAGGCGCAACTCGCGGACGGCTTCGTGGTCGATGGTTTGGATCATGATCGATATCTCCTATGGCGAATCCTATATCTTTTCGCCCTCCGTCCGCCGGGAGCCGCCCGATGATAAAATCACGGCAGACCCGGGGAGACCACTTGGACGACGTCAAACGCAAGGAAGTCCGCAGACTGCTCGTGGCGCTGGAGGCGGAGAAGGAGCAGGACCGCTTCCGCGAGCGCGAGGCCGTGCTGGAGAAGAACCGTCAGATCTATCGCTTTCAGGAAATCAAGAAGGCGATCCTCCTCCCCACCCTGCGGGAGTTCATGATCGATCTCGACCGCAAGGGGCACCTCACGCGGCTCCAGGAGCCGACGCCCGAGAAGGTGCGCATGGACGTGCAGGTGCAAACCCAGACCCCGAAGCGCGGCGCCATCGAGTTCTCGCTGGACAAGGCCGAGCCCGGAACCATCAAGGTGAGCTACGGCTGGGTGGTGAAGGAGGCCCGCTTCGACCAGGAGAGCTTCCCCATGGATCGCGTGGCCTCCGGCTTCGTCATCGACCGCGTGCTGCACCTGCTGCGCGGGCTGATCTAGACCGGCGCCAGGAACGGCCGGGAAGGCCCCATGTAGGTCCGGCGGGCGGGGACGGAGACCAGCTCCCGCTCCGGCCAGCGCAGGGCCGTGAGCCGGCCGCCGAAGACGCAGCCGGTGTCGACGTTGAGCGTGCGGTTGAGCCATTGCGGCTCGGCGACCGGCGTGTGACCGTAGACCACGTGCGCCGCGCCCCGGTAGCCGGCGGCCCAGTCGGCGCGCACGGGGAGGCCGAGCTCGTCCATCTCCCCCGTGGTCTCGCCATAGAGGGCGAAGTCGCGCACCCGGCCGGAGGATCGCCCCTGCATCTCCGCCTTGAGGCCGGCGTGGGCGGCCACCAGCCGGCCGCCGTCCAGCACGTAGTGGCTCACCAGCCCGTCGAGGAACGCGGCTACGTCGGAGCGGAAGCCGGGGGGCTCGGCCTCCAGCTCGTCGATCGACTGCTGGAGGCCGTGGGCCACCCGGACGTTGCGGCCCCGCAGCCACTTGAGCAGCTTCACGTCGTGGTTGCCCGGCACGCAGAGGGCGGAGTCTGCCGCCACCATTCCCATGGCAATGCGAAGCACGTCGACCACCCGCGGACCGCGGTCCACGAGATCGCCGAGGAACACCACCTTGCGCCCCTCGGGGTGGCGCCAGATGCTCGCGACGCCCGCCTCGTCCGGGGCGTAGCCGAGGCGCGCCAGCAGCTCTTCCAATTCATCGCCGCAGCCGTGGACGTCGCCGATGAGGTCGAATGGCCCGCGATCGGACCGGCGGTCGGGCCACAGCGGCCGGCGCTCGATGGTGACCGCCTCCACCTCCTCGGGCGAGCGGAGGACCCAGAGATGCCGGAGCCCCTCTTGCTGGAGACTGGGGAGCGAGCGCCGGAGCTGGCCCTGCTGGCGGTGCAGCACGTGGGGTCCGAACCGGCGGTCCGGCCGCTCCCGATTGCGCGCCGCCAGGACCTCCTCCGGCAGGTCGAAGACGATCGCCACCGGCTGCACGTAGTGCTCGCGGGCGAGGTGAAGCAGCGGCTGGCGCGCCTCCGGCTGGGTGTTGGTGGCATCGACCACGGTGAGCCGGCCGCGGCGCAGGCGCCGGGCCGCGATGGCGTGGAGGATCTCGAAAGCGTCCGCGGTCGCCGACTGATCCGTCTCGTCGTCGGACACCAGGCCCCGGCAGGCGTCGGAGGAGAGGACCTCCGTCCCCAGGAAGTGCCGGCGGGCGAAGGTCGACTTGCCGGCGCCGGACGGGCCGACGAGGAGGACGAGGGCGAGCTCGGGGAGGGAGATCTTCACGCCGGGTTCCCTACGACCCCACCGCGCTCCTGCGGGCCTTGATCAGGAACCGGTTGGCCCATTCGTAGTCCGGCCGGTCCGGCAGACGGGTCGCCGCGAAGGCGCGCTCGAACTGCTCATGCAGATCGAGCCGCCAGGCGTCCACCTCCGCCCAGGGGACCTCTCCCCGCTTGATGGCCAGGAGGCGCTCCCGGTGCTCCTCGACCCGTAAGGGAATGAATTCCTCGCGCAGGGCCGTGATCCCCGCCATCAGCAGCCGGATGAGGTGCATGGCGTGCTGCCAGCGCGGCGCGCCGGTGTTGCGGACGTCCGTCTCCAGGCGTTTGAACTGCGACATCACGTAGCCGTTGTACGTCTGATAGATCAGCTTGGAGAGGAAGGCCGAGCGGCCGGCGATCAGCTCGTCCGCCAGCGGCGTGCTGAGCTCCACGAGCGGCGTGTAGAGACATTCGAGCACGTTGGGATTGGCCTTGAGGGCCATGGTGATGAATTTGCGGATCTCCCAGTAGGTCTCCTCGGTCTCGCGGTTCTCGAGCTGCTCGGGGAGATCGAAGAGCGACCAGTGGAGGTCCGCGGGCGGCAGGTAGAAACCCCGCCGGTCGATGTCCGAGCCCTCCCCCGCCAGTCCGTAGGCCAGGGAGCCCACGATGCAGCGGTAGATCACCCGGTCCCAGAGCTCGCGGTCGAGGTCCCCCGGCCGCGCCCGCTCCAGGTCCTCCTGCTGCACGAGCTTGCGGACGCTCAGTTGCTGGCGCTGGAGGGAGACCTTGCGCCCGTCCGGCAGGAGGACGCGATAGGCATGGGTGCTGTCCACCGGCGACTTGACGACCTTGCCGACGGCCCCCGCCGGGCAGACCAGGCCGCCCCGGGAGTCCCGCACCTCGGTGCGGGTGACGACGTGGGTCCCCACGGGGAGGATCCATTCGGGGAAGGGGGTCGGTTCGGTCATGGGAGGCGCTCCCGTGCGGGAAGGCGGGATTGTATCGGAGGTTCCCTGCACCGCCTCAGGAACCTCTACCCTGCGTCACGTCTCAAACGGTCCGTAGAGACGCTCCAGACCCGCTACGATGACCTCCGCAGGCCACGGGGACGGCGGGGCGTCTCTCTCCTGGCAGGCCACGACCCTTCCCGAATCACATCACCGAGGGCTCTCTCTCCTCCTGCGGCGGCTCTCCCGAGTGGGGAGAGGGCTGTACCCGCTCGTACGGGAGGCGGCACCTCCCCCGGAAGAGATTCCATTGGTGGAGAGACAGGGACAGCAGAGACTTCACAGACAGCAGGGACACAAAACCTCGCTGAGGCGTCCCTGCTGTCTCTGGTGTCCCTGCTGTCCCTGTCTTGGTTTTCTGCCGCGCAGGCTCCTAGGCCGCTCAGCCTTCCCCGGGTCGAGCCCGCAGCCGTGCCAGCTCGGCCTCGGCCGCCTCGGCGCGGCGGCGCCCCCCTTCCTCCCACGCCACCCAGGCCTTGCGGGCTCAGGATAACATCCACCCGCTGTGAAACGGACTCGCTCCAAGCTCGCCGCCCTGATCCTCGCGATCCTCCCGGTCCTCCTCGCCCTCGCCGCCTGCCGCGAGGAGCCGCCGGTCCACGGTCCCCTGCGCCAGGAGGCCTACGTCTGGCAGCGGGAGTGGAGCCCGGCCGTCCGCGACTCCATCGCCCAGGCCAAAGACCTCGCCGGCCTGGTGGTGCTCGCCGCCGAGGTCGACTTCCGCCAGCGGGCGCCGCGGACGATCCGTGTTCCCCTCGACGCCGAGGCCCTGAAGGGCTTCGGCCGGCCGGTGGGGGCGGCCTTGCGGGTGCACACCTTCCCGGGCCGGTTCGCGGACGATCCCAAGCTCGTCCGCTACCTCCAGGACCTGGTCCGCGACGTGGCCGCGGAGGCCAGGGCGAAGGGGCTCGCGCTCGCCGAGGTCCAGATGGATTACGACTGCCCCGAAGCGAAGCTCGAGGACTACCGCGGCCTCCTCACCTCCCTGCGGCGAACCGCGGCGCCGGTGCCGCTCACCGTCACCGCGCTGCCCGCCTGGCTGCGCGGGCGACGGGCGTTCCGCACCCTGATCGAGGCCGTGGACGGCTACGTGCTCCAGGTCCATTCGCTGGAGCCGCCGGAGAGCTGGGGCAAAGAGATCGTGCTCATCGAGCCGCGGGCGGCGCGGGTGTGGGTGGAGGACGCGGCCCGCTTCGGCCGGCCCTTCCGGGTGGCCTTGCCGACCTACGGCTATCAGGCGGCCTTCGACGCCAAGGGCCAACTCATCGGCCTGCTGGCCGAGGGGCCGCTCGTCTCTTTCGCGGAGGGCGTCACCGTCCGCACCGCGCGCAGCGATCCCAAGGTCCTGGCGGAGCTGGTCAGCGGCTGGACCCGGGCGCGCCCCCGGGAGCTCGCGGGCCTGGTCTGGTACCGGCTGCCGGTCGCGGGGGACCACCTCAACTGGAGCTGGCCGACGCTGCGCTCCGTGATGGCGGGGCGGGCGCCCGAGGCCGGCCTGCGCGCCGAGACCCGTAAACCCCAGCCCGGCCTGGTGGAGATCGACCTCGTCAACGCCGGCGACGCCGAGGCCCCCTGGCCGGCTGCGCTTCAGGTACGATGGCGGGACGACACGTTCCTTGCCGCCGACGGGCTGGCGGGCTATGCGCTGCGGCGGGAGGGCTCCCGCGAGGTCCGGCTCGAGAGGGACGGCCGGACCCCGCAGAGAACGCGCGACGGCGCGCTGCGTCCCGGGGAGCGCCGGGTCGTGGCGTGGCTGCGCTTCAAGGTGCCTACGGAGGTCCAGGTTGATTTGTCGCGACCAGCGCGTCCGGCTGGCTAGAGCCCTCGCCGTCTTCACCGTTGCGCTGTCCGCAGCCCTGGCGCTCTGGGCCTGCGGTCCGTTCTTCCCCCGCTGGCTGCTGAGCAGCGAGGCCGGCATCCTCGAAGCGCCCACGGTCTGGCTGCGCGATGCCCTGCAACCCGTGCCGGCGGACAAGCCCCCGTTCCCGGTGGTGCAGGACGAGAAGGGACCCCTCCACCAGACGGCGGCGGCCGACCGCAGGGACCTGGAGACCGCCCTGGCCGCGCTGCCGCCGGCCCACCGCCAGGCGATGATCGATCCCTACGTGAAGGTGCGGGACGCCATCGTGGCCTGGCGGGAGCAGGTGGCCGCCTGGCGGGAGGCGGCGCAGTGGGCCGATCCCAAGCCGCCGCGCCCGGCGCCGCCGCGGCTCGCGGTACCGTCCGGCCTGCCAGGGGAATTCGAGGACTATCTGCGGGGCGCCGTCGCCTATCATCAGGACCAGCCGGACGCCGCCCGCGCCGCCTGGGAGAAGCTGCTGGCCCGCCCGGAGAGCGAGCGCCGGCTGCGCTCCACCTGGGCGGCGTTCATGCTCGGCAAGGTGACCATCGAGAAGGACCCGGCGGCGGCCGTCCGCTGGTTCGAGCGCACCCGCGAGCTCGCCGCCAAGGGCTTCCCCGATCCCCTGGGTCTGGCCCAGGCGAGCCTCGGCTGGCAGGGGCTGGCCGAGATGGAGCGCCGCCAGCCCGACGAGGCCCTCAAGCTCTACCTGCAGCAGGAGAAGGCCGGCGAGCCCACGGCCCTGGCCTCCATCCGGCGCGTCTGCGCCAAGGCCCTGGACGATCCGGAGGCCCTGAAGCGGCTCGCCCGCTCAGCCCAGGCCCGCCCCGTCTTCACCGCCTGGGTCCTCTCCGTGTGGACGCGGGAGGACTATGACGGCCCCCTGGACGCCAGGGCGGCGAGGAAGTGGCTGGCCGCTCTGCGGACTGCCGGAATCACGAAGACCAACGGCGCCGACCGTCTGGCCTGGGCCGCCTACCGGGCCGGAGACTTCGCCGCCGCCGGGGAGTGGCTGCAACAGGCGCCCACGGACGCTCCCATGGCCCGCTGGATCCAGGCGAAGCTGTTGCTGCGCGCCGGCAAGGTGGCCGAGGCCGAGCCCCTTCTCGCTGAGGCCGCTGCCGCCCTGCCTGCGGCTCCCGCGCCGGATCACGACCTGTGGGACGCCTATGAGAGCAACGTGCAGCCGGCCCTGCGCCCCCGTGCTGGCGGCGAGTTGGGCACCGCTCGTCTGGCCCGGGGAGAGTACGCGGCGGCCCTCGACGCCCTGCTGCGCGGCGGCTACTGGACGGATGCGGCCTATGTCGCCGAGCGGGTGCTGACGGTCGACGAGCTGCGCGCCTACGTCGACAAGACCTGGCCGGCGGACCTCGCCGGGCGCTACAAGCCGGCGCAGCCCGGCGAGGGCTGGGACCTCACGGCTGCGGGGCTCGCGCCGCCGCCGGACGGGCGCACCGCGTATGACCTCCGTGACCTCCTGGGCCGCCGCCTGGCCCGGGCCGGACGCTACGGCGAGGCGCGGGCCTATCTCCCCGAGCCCCAACGGGCGCCCCTCGACGGGCTGGGCCAGGCACTGGCCGGCGGCAGGGAGGGGACCCGGCCTGCGTCGGAGCGCGCCAGGAGCCTCTTCCGCGCCGCCTGTCTCACCCGCCATCAGGGCATGGACCTGCTGGGCACCGAGCTCGAGCCCGACTGGCACCTGTGGGGCGGGAGCTACGAGCCGGATGCCTTCGCCGCCGCCCGGGCCGACGCCAAAACCCACCGGCACCTCGGCCCCTCGAAGGATGAGGCGGCACGTGTGGTTCGCAGTCAGGCGGAGCCCGTGAAGCGCTTCCACTATCGCTACCAGGGAGCGGACCTCGCCCGCGCCGCCGCCGTGGTCCTCCCCGACGGCTCCGAGGAAAAAGCGCGCCTCCTCGCCACCGCCGGCACCTGGCTCAAAGTGCGGGACCCCAAGGCGGCCCAGCCGTTCTACGAGGCCCTCCTGAGCTGCTGCGGCGACACCGACCTCGGCCGCAAGGCCCGGCGCCTCAAGGCCGTGCCGGCCACCGACGCCTGCGAGGGGGATACGAAGGCTAAGAAGGAGGAGGGGGATTGAGGGGTGTGACGGCCGCCGGCGCCCTCCCCGTCCTCCGCTTCCACCTCGCCGTGGGCGCCCGGCTGGCCATGCGGGTGCTGGTGCCGGCCGTCATTGCGGCCTTCGGCGGGGGGATGGTGCTGGGGGTCGACTTCCTCGGCTCGCTGGCCCGGTCCCTCTTCGGCGCCGGCTCCCGGGGCGGTTCGGCGGTGGTGATCGCCGCCGCCTGCCTCGGGGCTGCGGAGATCGCGGGGCCGCGGATCTGCCGGGGCCTGAACGGCTGGCTGCGGCACCTGCCGGCGAGCGGCCTCGCCCACCGCCGGGCGGCGACCCTCGCCGTCGCGGTCGCCCAGGTGCCGCTGCTCGTCCTCCTTCTCGTCCTCGCCGCCTTCTCCTCCCTCGCTCCGGCCCTCCTGGTGCGGCGCGCCCTCCAACTCGCGGTGACCGCCCTCGCCGCCGCCCTCTGCGTCATCCCGGCGAGGCGGCGCTGGCTCGCCGCTCCCCCGGCCCTCCTCGCCGCCGTGGCCGCGGGAGCCGGCGGCTGGGGAATGCTCGCCCTGGGCGCGGCCCTGCTGGCCGTGGGGGACCTTATCGCCGGAGATCTGGCCGCCACCGGGCCGCCGGGTGCCCACCTCTCGCGGCGCTCCCTCGGCGGCTGGATCGAGGTCCGCATCGCCTGGCGCGCTCTGGGCTGGAGCCTGCTGGGCGCCTACCTCACGGCCCTGCTGCCCGTCCTCGGCGCCTGGGCTTTCGTGGCCCACAACGACATCGCGCCGCAGTATGTTCGCATGGCGTCCCGGCTGGGGGGAGGGGTCGCCGCGGTCCTCCTCCTCGCCTCCTTGAGCGAGTCCCTCGCCGTACGCCGGCCGGCGTGGCCGTGGTCGCGCTCCCTCCCCTGGACGGCGGCGCGGCGGGTGGGCGCGGACGCCCTTTTCTTAAGCCTGCATGCCCTGCCCCTGATCCTGCTGGCGGCGGCGGCGATCCACCCCGCGGCCCTGGAGGCGCTGCCCATCCTGCCCCTCCTGGCCCTGCGCGCCGCCGGCGCCCTGCGACGGGCTCCCGAGCGGCGGACGGGGGCCGCGGGGGAGGTCCTCGGCGAGGGCCTCCTCCTCGCCGCCCTGGTCGCCCTGCTCCCCTGGACCTCCCTCGTGGCGCTCCTCGGCGTGCCCTTGGCGCGGCGGGCGGCGGCGGAGCGGGAGCGGCGGCAGAAGGTGAGCCGCTGGCTGGAGCTCCACCATCTGGCGGCGGGCGATCCCCAGTCCTGGAGCGCCTCGTGATCCGCTGCCACGGGGCCTCCTTCTCCTATGGCAAGGGCGAGCCCGTCCTCGCCGGAGTGGACCTCGCGATCTCCCCGGGGCTCACCCTCCTGCTGGGACCCAACGGCTGCGGCAAGAGCACGCTCCTCAAGCTGGCGGCGGGCATCGAGCGGCCGGACGCCGGCCGGATCGAGATCGACGGCCACGACCTCTGGGTGGACGAGGCCGCGGCCCGGCGGGGTCTGGCCTACGTCCCCGAGCAGCCGGACCTGACCCCCTATGCCACCGTGCGCGAGATCCTCGACCTCGTCTGCCGGCTGCGGGGAGAGCCCCGGGAGCGGGGACGGGAGGCGCTGGAACGGGTGGGTCTCGGCCAGCTCGCCCACCGCTCCGTACGCGAGCTTTCGATGGGCCAGCGCCGCCGGGCCGTGCTCGCCGCCGCCCTGGTGGGCACCCCCACCCACGTCCTCCTGGACGAGCCCCTGGAGGCCCTGGACCGCGGCGCTCGCGAGGACCTCCTGGCCTGGGTGGACCGCCTGATCGCCGCGGGGGCGGTTGTGATCGTCGTCTCCCACGAGATCGAGCCTTTCGCCCCCCGCGCCGCCCGCGCCCTCTCGGTCCGCGACGGCCGTTGTCTCGACGCCGGTCCGCTGCCGTCCGATCCCGCCGAGCGCCTCGCCCTCCTCGACCGGCTGGCGCGCGGGGAGGGAAAGAGCGCGGCCGCCACCCATCTTGTCGCCCCGGGCGGGTGAGGCTACGATCCCGCTCCATGTATCGCGCTCCCGATCTCTCCGCTCCCCGCCTCGCGTCCGCGCCCGAATGCCGCTTCGAGCCGGCGCCCGCGGACACCGTGCTGCCGGACGGTTTCATGTCCACCACCAATCACCCGACCTACGTCAAGGCCGGCGGCCGGTGGCGCATGCCGGAGCGGCCCCGCATGGACTCCCACCTGGTGTGGGACCCGGCCACGGAGCGGCTGGTGATCAAGGAGTTCCGCCTCGTCCGCCGGGGCGACCTGGTGGCGGTGGCGAAAGCCGAGGACGGCTCGGAGGGGGTCCTGGTCTGGGACCGCGGCTTCCAGGAGGAGCTGGACGAGACGCACGTGCCAGAGGCGTTCGCCTTCATGGCTTCGGAGGTGAGCCGCGAGAAGCCGGTGAACTACGACGCCATTTTCCACGAGTTCCTGAAGAACCGGGGGGAGGACGGCTTCATCCTCTGGGTGATCGGTCCGGCCCTGGTCCACGCCCGCGGCCGGGTGGCCATGGAGTGGATGATCCACAACGGCTTCTGCCACGGCGTGATCACCGGCAACGCCGTGGGCGTCCACGACGTGGAGGCCGCCCTCTTCGGCACCACGCTCGGCATGCTGGCCGACGGCTCCGGGGCCGCGGGCGGCCACTCGGTGCACATGCGGGCCATCAACGAAGTGAAGAAGGCGGGATCGATCCGGGCGCTGGTGGACGCGGGCCGGCTCAAGGGCGGCATCATGCACGCCCTGACGGTGACGGGCACGCCCTGCGTGCTGGCCGGCTCCATCCGCGACGACGGGCCGCTGCCGGAGACGATCCCCTCGGCCCTGGACGCCCAGGAGGCCATGCGCGGGCTCACGGAGAGGGCCACCATGGTGGTGATGGTGGCCACCGCCCTCCATGCCATTGCCGCGGGCAACATGCTCCCCACCTACTGCGTCCGTCCGGACGGCTCGATCGCGGAGGTGACCACCATCTGTGTGGACCAGACGGAGTTCGTGGTCAACAAGCTGAAGGACCGCGGCACCCACCAGGCCTTCGGGGTGGTGACCAATGCCCAGGACTTCATGCGGCTGGTGCAGTTGGAGCTTCAGGGGCGGATCTGAAGGGCGCTCCGGGCGTGGGATAAGATCGCTCTCGGGAAGGGAGATCTGCGCATGGAAGTCATCACGATCATCAATCAGACCCGCGACAAGGTGCGCGTGGCCCTGTTCGAGCAGCCGGCCTCCGTGGACAAGGCGGCCATCGCCGCGGCGGTGGCGGACGTCGCGTCCCACGGCCGCGGCCGGCTGATCCCGGCGGCGGGGCAGAACGGCGCCAGCCTGTACGTCGCCATCGTGAGGTCGGTCCAGCCCGGCGACACGATCCCGGCCTGGTCGGTCCACGAGGCGGTGCCCATCGAGAACGGCCAGACCGCCACCATCACCGGCTCGGTCAGCCGGGGCTTCGAGTTCAAGGTGAAGTAGGGGGGCTCCCTCGCTAAAAGCCGATCCGGCCGCCATCGCGAGAATTCGGCGCCATCATCAGGGCGCGGAGGGCAGCGAAGATCTGCTTGAACTGGGAGTCGTACTGCTTCTCCATCGCCCTGATCTGGCGGGCCAGCTCGGCGTGAGAGGAGAGGATCTGCCGCAGTTGGACGAAAGCCCGCACCACCATGATGCTCGCCGCCACGGCCCGCTCGGAGCTCAGCACATTGGCGGCCATGATCGCTCCGTGCTCGGTGAAGGCGTAGGGCGGGTAGCGGCGGCCGCCCCACCTGGAGCTTGAGGTCGCAGATTGCGACCTCAAGTGGGCGTGCTCCTCTGGCGTGAGCTGGAACATGAAGTCGCTGGGGAAACGGCCCAGGTTCCGCCGGACCTGCTCGTTGAAGCGCTTCGTCGTCACTCCGTAAAGCTCCGCCAAGTCGGCATCCAGCATGACCTTCTCCCCCCGGATCAGCAGGATGGCCCGCTCGATCCGCTCGGCAGGCACCAGCAGCGCGGTGACCGCCGGCTCCTTCCGCGCCCGCCGTATCCTCTTCCTTGGCGTCGTGGCCATCCTCGTCCCCCCGTGAGTTTTGAGGTCGCAATTTGCGACCTCAAACGGGTCGCGGGGAGCGACGACTCCCGTCTCCAGTGGTTCCGCCAGCGCAAGCTCTTTCGTGGGATTAGAGCATCTCTTCACGCTACGCGCAAGACATCCCCGCGTCGGAGGTGGTCGCAATTTGCGACCACCTCCCGCCCCGCCCATCTTGAGGTCGCAAATTGCGACCTCAAGATCTCCGGCCCGGAGCCACGATGAAGCCCTCCCGCAGGACGCGCTCGGCGGGATCGACGACGGGCGGCAGGCCCACGGTGCCGGCGGGGAGCTCGTCCTCCAGGAGGCAGGCCTCGGCCGCGAGGGCGCAGAGCATGGCGTCCACGTGGTCGGGACGGGAGACGGGATCGTCACAGACGTAGCCCGCGTCGCGCAGGCGGGACCAGACGAAGTCGACGTAGGCCGCGGGCTCCTTGCGCTTGGACGGCGGGCGCTCTCCCCAGAGCTGGAGGAGGACGTAGCGGGGATAAGTCTCGAAGACGATCGTCTCGGCGCCGGGTACGGGGACGAGGCCGAGGATTGAGGCGGTCTCCTGCTCGTGGATGGCCCAGAAGAGCTCGATCCCCGCCTCCACGAACGGACGGTACAGACGCCAGCCGGCGAGCTCCGCGCGGGTGCGGGGGAGGACCTTGGTGGGCGCTCCCGCCTGGAGGTCGGCCCGCCGCGAGCGCTCCCCCCCGGCCGGCAGCCCCTGCGGCGCGTCGATTCCCGTGAAGGCCGGGGGCCAGCCGCCGGGCGAGGGCGGCAGGGGCGCCTCGCGACTCGGCCGCCAGGTTTCGAGGACGAGCTGCCCGTCCTCCAGCCACGCCACGTAGCTATGGGTGGTGAAGGAGCCGAGGTCGACGCCGCAGACGAGAGGCACGAGCGCCTACGGCTTGTAGATCGCCAGGTAGGCTGCGGCGCCGCCCAGCAGCGGCAGCACCCACCAGAGGACCGCCGCGAAGCGGGGGGCGCGACGGATGAGCACGATGATGCCCCCGAGGACGAGCCAGATCAGCACCTTGAGCCAGAGCCACGGCGGCCAGATCCCCGGGTTCGAAAGGCCGATCTTCGCCAGGGCCCCGAAGCCGGAGACGAGGATCAGGATCAGCGCGATGCCGTGCGTCATCCCGGCCAGCTTGCGGCTCGCGTCGTTCTGCACCCCGGCCCGGGAGGCGAGGAGCAGGCCGCCGAGGGCGGTGAACAGCAGCATCGTGCTGAGGACGTGGATCACTCTGTAGGCAGCCAGGCTCATCGGGCACCCCCTCCAGGAAAAAGACTGGCGGGATTCTATCCCGCCGCGGGCGGTCTACGCGATCCGCCGGCCCCGCAGCAGGTCCAGGATCTGCCGGCCGTCGGTGGCGTAGCCTTCGCGGGTGCGCGGCAGGGGCAGGAGGTTGGTGAGCAGCACGATGCCGGCGCAGAAGGCGTTGGCGCGGACGTAGACGGCGAAGAGCGCCGGCCCGCCCAGCAGGCGGTGGACGGCCAGCACGGTGCCCAGCGTCAGGAGGTTCGCCAGCGGCCCGGCGAGGAGCACCCCGAGGTCCCGGGTGCGGGTACGGCGGGCCGAGGAGAACCAGACGTTGCCGCCGAAGAGGAAGCGCCAGTCGCGGTTGGCGGTCACCCGGCGCCGGCTGGCGGTCCACTCCACGAGGAGCGGCCCGGCCACCAATCGCCGCGGGGTGTAGCGCATCCCCCGCACCGCCAGCAGGTGACCCGTCTCGTGCAGGGCGATGTGCAGGAAGCCCACGAACCAGAAGATCGCCGGCTCCCAGAGCACCGGGTCGTCCGGCCCGCCCCAGAGGCCGAGGATGAGGACCAGCGCCGAGAGGCCGGCGAAGAGAGGCAGGGGGTGGGCGCGCCGGTCGAGCGCGGCGCGGAGGCGCTCCCACAGCGGCCGGGTCCACTCCCGGCCCAGGATCCCCCGCACGGCGAGGTCGATTCCGAACAGGGCCGTGGCGCCTCCCAGTCCCAGCAGGAGCACGGCGGCGAGCAGCCAGGCCACCACCCCCTCCTCGCGGTGGAGCATCAGGAAGAGGAGGCCGAGGAAACCGCCGAAGGCGATGAAACCGAGGCCGGCGACGAGGGCCAGGAGCCGGTAGAGGCCGTCGATGCGGTCCGGCGGCCGGCCGGCGGTGGCCTCGGCATCGGCCGCCGCGGCTGCGGCACGCAGCCGGCGGTCCCTCTCCTCCCGCCAGCGGCGGAGGTCCACCACGTTCGATCTGGGAGTGCCTTCGCGGCTCATCCCGGTCCTGGCTCCTTCTCCGGGCACGCGGGTATACTACCGCTCCCGCCGCGACCCGGCCTCTTAACTCTACCAGCCATGAACCCTGAACGACCCGACACCGCCGTCCGTTGCACCGGACTGGTGAAGCGCTACGCCGACGTGGTGGCCGTCAACGGCCTCGACCTCGCGGTGCGCCGCGGCGAGTGCTTCGGCCTGCTGGGTCCCAACGGCGCGGGCAAGACGACGACCATCGAGATCCTCGAAGGTCTGACCGAGCCGGACGCCGGCGAGGTGGAGATCCTCGGCACCTCGTGGCAGCGCAATGGCCACGCCCTGCGCGAGCGACTGGGCATCTCCCTCCAGGAGACGCAGCTCAGCGAGAAGCTGACGGTGGACGAGACCGTCCGCCTCTTCCGCTCCTTCTACCGGCACGGCCGGGACCCGGAGGCCGTGCTCACCCGCCTCTCCCTGGAAGAGAAGCGCAACGCCAGGGTGGGCAAGCTCTCGGGCGGCCAGAAGCAGCGCCTGGCGGTGGCCTGCGCCCTGGTGGGCGACCCGGAGGTGCTCTTCCTCGACGAGCCCACCACCGGGCTCGACCCGCAGAGCCGGCTGCAGCTCTGGCAGCAGGTGATGGACTTCCGCGCCGGCGGCGGCACGGTGCTCCTCACCACCCACTACATGGACGAGGCCGAGCGCCTCTGCGACCGGGTGGCCATCGTCGACCATGGCCAGGTGATCGCCCTGGGCACGCCGGCGGAGCTCATCAGCTCGCTGCATGCGGCGAACGTCATCGAATTCGCTTCCGAGCCGGAGATGGACGAGGCGAGCCTGCGCGCCCTGCCCGGCGTCGCCGAGCCCCACCGGCGCGGCCCCAACTGGTCGCTGCCCGTGGGCTCGCTCGCCGAGACGGTGCCGGTCCTCCTCGCCCTCGTCGAGCGCTCGGGGGCGAAGCTGGTGAACCTCTCGACCCACCGGGCGACGCTCGAGGACCTCTTCGTCTCCCTCACCGGCCGCGCCCTGCGCGAGGATTGACGGCATGAGCGAGCCGCGGCGCTACCATCCTCTCCTGGAGCTGACGCTCTCCCGAATCAGGGAGTTCGTCCGCGAGCCCGAGGCCCTGTTCTGGGTCTTCCTGTTCCCGGTGCTCCTCGCCGTGGCCTTGGGGCTGGCCTTCCGCGAGAAGGGGCCGGACAAGATCCCGGTGGGGATCGTGGCCGCCTCGGAGGCGGACGCCGCGGCGGCGAAGACCACCGCGGCCCTGGCGAGCTCGCCCGTGCTCTTCCCCCGCCGCTATTCGGCGTCCGCGGGGCACGAGGCCCTGCGCACCGGCCGCATCTCGCTGCTGGTGGAGCCCGGGCCGCCCGTGGTCTTCCGCTTCGACGAGACCCGGCCCGACTCGCGCATCGCCCGTCTCGAAGCCGGCGAGGCCCTGCAGCGGGCGGCGGGCCGCCGGGACGTGGTGCCGGTGCGCGCCGAGAAGGTCACCGAGAAGGGGGCGCGCTACATCGACTTCCTCGTCCCGGGCCTGCTGGGCATGAACCTCATGGGCACGGGGATCTGGAGCCTCGCCTTCTCGGTGACCTCCGCGCGCACCCGACGGGTGCTCAAGCGTCTGGTGGCGACGCCGATGCGCAAGAGCCATTACCTGCTCTCCCAGATCCTGGGCCGGCTGGGCTTCCTGATCCCGGAGATCGTGATCCTCATGGGCGCCGGCTGGCTCTTCTTCGGCGTCGCCGTGCGCGGCTCGCTGCTGCTCCTCACCATCACCTGCCTGCTGGGCGCCATGACCTTCTGCGGCCTCGGCCTGCTCATCGCCTCCCGCGTCTCGACCATCGAGGGGGCGAGCGGTCTCGCGAACCTGGTGATGCTGCCGATGTGGCTGCTCTCCGGCGTCTTCTTCTCCTCCGAGCGCTTCCCCGACGCCGTGCAGCCGTTCATCAACGCCCTCCCCCTGACCGCCCTCAACCAGGCCCTGCGGGGGATCATCACCGAGGGCCGGGGGCTCGTCTCGGTCGCTCCGCAGCTCGCCATCGTCCTCGCCTGGGGCCTCGCGAGCTTCGCCGTGGCGCTGAAGATTTTCCGGTGGCGGTAGACAAGGACATAAAGGACAGCAGGGACAACAAGGACAAAAACGCCTTGATAACGTTTGATGTCCTTGCCGTCCTTTTTGTCCTTGCTGTCCTTTATGTCCTTTTATCTCGGATGCGCTTCGGCCTTTTCCGGCGTCCGGAGCTGCAAAGAAAGCTCCAGTTCACCGGTTGATGCCGACCTTCCTCCTAGCCCTCGCCGCCGTCACCCTGCTGATCCACCTCGCTTCGGCGGTCGCGATCTGGCGCGGCAACCGGTCGATCCGCTCCCTGGCGGACTTGCCTCCCCTCACGGGGCCGTTGCCGCGAGTGTCCATCGTCATCCCGGCGCGCAACGAGGAGCGCAACGTGGAGGAGGCGCTCCGGTCCATCCTGGCCCTGGACTACGACAACCTGGAGATCGACGTGGTGGACGACCGCTCGACGGACTCGACCGGCGAGATCCTGGACCGCATGGCCCGCACGAACCCGCGGCTGCGGGTGGTTCACGTCCGCGAGCTGCCGCCGGGGTGGCTGGGAAAGAACCACGCCCTGGAGCTGGGAGGCCGCAAGGCCACGGGCGACTACCTCCTGTTCACGGACGCGGACGTCGTCCTCGAGCCCACCGCCCTACGCCGGGCCGTGGGGGTGATGGAGGCGGACGGCCTCGACCACCTCGCGGCGACGCCGGAGATCGAGCGACCGAGCGTGCTCTTCGAAATGTTCATCGGCGTCTTCTCCCTCTTCTTCACCCTGTTCGTGAAGCCCTGGAAGGTGCGGGACCCGAAGAGCCCGAGCCACGTCGGCATCGGCGCCTTCAACCTGGTGCGGGCCTCGGCCTGGCGCGCCGTGGGCGGCCACCAGCGGATCGCCATGCGGCCGGACGACGACCTGAAGCTCGGCAAGCTGCTGAAGGCGAGCGGCTTCCGGCAGGAGATGATGTTCGGCCGCGGCATGCTGCGGGTGGAGTGGTACCGCTCGGTGCGGGAGCTGATTCAGGGGCTGATGAAGAACGCCTTCCCGGGGGTCGATTACCGGCTCTCGGTAGTCTTCTCCTCGACCATGTTCCAGCTCACGATCCTCGTCTGGCCGTTCCTCGCCGTCTTCCTCACCTCGGGAGCGACGCGCTGGCTGAACCTCGCGAGCGTGGCGGTGCTGCTCGGCCTCTGCTGGCTCAACGCCCCCCTCGCCGGAGTGCGCCGCTGGCACGGCGTGGGCTTCCCCCTCGCCACCCTCCTCTTCCTCTACATCCTCTGGCGCTCGACGCTGACCATCCTCTGGCGCGGCGGGATCGATTGGCGCGGCACGCACTATCCCCTGGCGGAGCTGAAGGCGAACAAGGTTTAGCCCTCGCCTTGGAAGCGCAGGCCGGGATCGCGGCGGGCACGGTTCAGATAGGTGGCGATCCGCCGCACGAGGTCCAGGCTGGCCTCTTCGCGGGCCGCGGCGCGCTGGAAGAGGGCCAGGGCGGACAGGGCCTCGAGTCTGCCCGTCTTGCTCAGACTGTCCACCAAGTTGTGCCGCAGGCAGAGGAGCAGCCGGGGATCGCGGGCGGGATCGACGAGGGGAGCGGCCTCCTGCAGCGCCTCGATGCGGACGTGAAGATCGTCTGTTTAGGGATGCCGACTGTAGCGCTTGAGAGTCATCTTGGAGCAGCACGGCGAGAGGGCGGGTAGAATAGAGACCATGGGACCCCTCATAGGCGGATTGATTCTCTTTCTCGTCGTCGCCATATTCTTGCTCGGGCTGGAGAGAATCAACAACACGCTGAAGAAGATCCTAGAGGTTCTAGAGGAGGGGAGGGTTGCACAGGATCGAGGGAATGACCAACGACAACTCGGCCTCACCTACCTGTACAGTATGGCGAAGCGCCAAGCCGGGAGCGTGCCGACCTCGTCACCGGCCCCAGACCCGCCATCGCCAACACAGTCTTAGGACACCACCCTCCTCCGACCGCGGTTGGAATGACTCCGACCGCGGTGGGGATTGGCGCGGAACGCATCATCCTCTGGCGGACTTGAAGGCGAACCGGATATAAAGGGCAGGTGGACCCCGCGCCGGAGCCCCGCATCGTACTGTCGACCGTGCAGGCCGCGGACGGCATCGCGCTGGCCACGGAGCACCACCTCGTCCCGGGGTGCCGCGGCCGGCTGGCGATCGTCCATGGCTACGCCGAGCACAAGGGGCGCTATCGGGAGCTCGTGGGCGACCTGGTGGCGGCCGGCTACCAGTGCCACCTCCTGGACCTGCGCGGGCACGGCGAATCCGGAGGGGAGCGGGGCCACGTGGGCCGCTTCGAGGAGTACCGGGCGGACCTCGAGCGGTTCCTGGAGCAGGTCCAGGGGCTCGCGGCGGCCCCGTCTCCCCTGCTGCTGCTCGGACACAGCCTCGGCGGCCTGATCGCGCTCGACTTCGTGCTCCACCGCCCGGAGGCCCTCGACTCCCTGGCGGTCAGCAGCCCGTACCTCGCTCCCGCCCTCGAGATCCCTTTCCTCAAGCGGACGCTGCTGCCGCTGGCCGCGGATTTCGTCCCCACCCTGGCGGTCCAGAGCGGGCTTCAGGCCGCCTGGCTGAGCCACGATCCGCAGGTCGTCCAGAGCTACGAGGCCGATCCGCTCGTCTTCTCCACCGTCACCCTGGGCTGGTTCGTCGCCGTCCGCCAAGCCCAGCGGGAAGTCTTCGACCGGGCGCCCGAGATCCGGCGCCCCATCCTCGTCCTGATCGGCGGCGCCGATCCCATCGCGGACCCCGATCGCACCCGCGCCCTTTTCGAGCGCCTGGGGAGCGAAGCCAAGCGCCTGATCGCCTACCCGGAGTTTTTCCACGAGGTCTTCAACGAGCTGGAGCGCGGCCGGGTGGTGGCCGACCTGCTCGCCTGGCTCGCCGAGCGCACGCCGGGCTAGGAAGACCCGCCGCCGATCAGGACGCTCAACTGGAAGCGCGGCAGCCCCCAGCTCTCCACCAGGCCGATGCGCCGCGTCAGGTCGTGGTCGGCAACCGTTCGCATCCTCTCGACGACCTGGCGGCGGAAATCGAACAATGCCGGCCAGTCGGTCTCGTCCCGCCAGGGTGAGAGCGAGACGACGAAGAGCCCTCGCCGGCTCAACCGGTCGACCTGCTGCGAGCGCTCGAACAGGAAGCCCGGCAGCCGGAGCAGGTCTGCGACCAGCGGCCCGGTCAGCGAGGGCCACCGCGAGGATCCGCCCGCGCTGGCTGAGGGGCCGAGCGGGTTGGTGGATTCCACGATCAGCACCTGCTCCACGCCGACGCTCAGGGCGGCGTCCACGGGTTCGTTGTTCGAGTAGCCGCCGTCGACGAGCGCCTCCCGGCTGGGCTTCCCCGACTTGTCCTTCAAGTCCACCAGGTGCGCGGGAAAGATGGGGAACGGCGATCCCGAGGCGAAGATGACCTGCTCGATGCCGTCGGCGGAAGCGTCGCTGAAATTCGGGCAGCCCTGCGGGGGCGGCGCGACCGCGCCCTGATCCGGCCGGATGCGATAGGCATACCAGAGGGCGCCGCTCCCCGGCTTACTGGAGATCGGGGGACAGCTCTCGAGGCCGCCGGGCATCACCAGGAAGTAGCGCGTGCCGTCACGCTCGAGGACGTTGGCCGGCACCAGCAGATGGGCCGTCAGGCGATGGGATTCGCCGCCGGGATTCTGGCCGTCGTACTCGTTCTGGAAGCGGTGCACGGCCTTCTTCAGGAAAACGCGCGCGTGCCCGTTGCCATAGAGGGCCGGCGCCAGCACTAGGTTCCACCAGAGGAACGCGATCGCCGTCACGCCGGCGATGCGCACGAACCTGCGGCTCGCCAGAGCGCAGTTGGGATGATGAGAGCAGAGGTACCGCAGGCCGCGAAAGGCGTGCCGGCCCCAGCGCGCCTCGCGCCAGGCACACCCCGCGGCGATGAGCAGGTAGCCGAGGACCAGGCTGGTCGGGATCAGCCAGGCCCAGAAGGCCGGGGTCAGCTCGAGCGGCGAGAGCAGGTCCGGCTGCATGTACATCACGGCGGCGAGCACCCCGTACACCCCGAGGACGAGGAGCAGGCTGACGAGAAAGCCGGCCAGGAAGTCGCCGACGTTCTCCAGGTGATAGCGGCGCGAGGCGCAGAGCCAGAGGATGGCTCCCACCAGCAGGCAGAGGACTCCCAGGCAGATCAGCAGCGATCCCAGGGAGAGATTGAGCCCGGGCTCCCAGCGGTCGATCCAGCGCTCTCCTTCGCCCGCGCTCCTCAGGGACAGCAGCGGCAGCCCCACGAGGATACCCCCCAGGAGCAGCGCCAGCAGGGACCAGAGGCCACGAAGACGGTCGAAGGGCCGCGCCTCGGCCCGGTAGGTCAGGCATTGATCGGCGAACATGGCGAGCGACGCGCAGAGCGCGTAGAACAGGCCTTCGACCTCCGGAATGTGTTCCTGCGAGAGGCGGCCATTGACCAGCCGGATCAGCAGCGGGGCCAGCACGAGCAGCGGTCCGATGGCGAGTTGCAGGAGCAGGCGCCCGCTCCTCTCCGGCGCTGACGCATCGGCGCGGAGAGGGGACTTGCTGCGCAGGGAGGCGAGGGTCAGCAACCCGGCGAAGACGGAGACGATCGCCACCATGCTGAGATAGCGCGGCAGGTCGGTCCAGCCGAAGATGTCGGTGCTGTCGAGGGTCTTGCCGTCCTGGTTCTCCCAGAGCAGCCGTGAGAGGTCCCAGGGACCGCGCTCCGCCAGCCGGGCGACGAAGTAGCCGAGCAGCGCGCCGCCGCTGGTGCCGATCACGAAATCGACGTCGACGGGCTTCGCCTTCGGCCGCGGCGCCGTCCTGGTGAGCGCGTTCTTCAAATATCCTTCCCGGTAGAGCGCGTCCACCAGCCGCGACTGGTAGACGGCTTTCACCCCGCCGCCGGGCAGCACCAGCGCGAGTTGCGCCTTGCCCGAGCTCTTCTGGTGCTGCCGCAGCAGACCGAGGCTCTCGTCGACCGTGAAGCCGAACGTACGCACGCCGAAGTAGGGCTCGGGCGTGAGCAGCGACCGGAAGGCCGCCGGCGCCGGGTCCCGCTCCAGCAGGGCCTTCAGCTCCTTGGGGAGCGCCACGTCCGGCGGGTGGAGCCGGCCCGGCTCGAAGATCGGCGCCGCGGTTCCCGCCGCGATCACCAGGTGGTCCTCGGACTGCGGGCCGGGCACCGATCCGGCCGGAACCTCCTCCGCGGCGATCTCGATCGAGCCGGACGCCGGCGCCCGGCCGTCCGCGAGCGTCCCGTCGAGGGTGAAGCGGGCGTGGTCGAAGAAGGCCGACCAGAACGCGTCCTCCAGCCGCCGCCCCGCCTCCGGCTTCAGGCTCGCCGCTTTCAGCCGGTCCCCCAGCCAGCGGGCGGTCTCGCTCACCGGCCGCAGAAAGCCGCCCGTGTCGAGGTGGGAGGTGAAGGCGATCCGGTAGGAAGGCGCGTTCCCGAGCTCCCCGCACGAACGGCGGTCGGCGGCTGGAACCCGGCCGGCCCCCCCGGCGTCCGAGAAGAGGCCGCACCAGAGCTGCCAACGGAAGCTCTCGAAGTCCCGCGCGGGGTCCGGCCGCTCCGACCACGCTCCCGCGGCGAAGCTGCGCGAGCGCAGGCGGTAGGAGAAAGCCGGCGTCAGCAGGTTCTCGAAGCCGCGCTCGACGGGATTGAGCTCCAGCAGCTTCACGCCGTCCCGCGCCAGCAGGTAGGCGCTCAAGTCCGGCACCACCGCCACCTCGACGAGCCTCTGGTCCAGCCAGTCGAGGATCTGGTACTCGTTGCCGATCGCGATGTTGACCTGGAGCCCGCGCCGTCCGCGACACTGCCCCTGCCTCTGGTACAGCGAGGAGAAGAGGCCCTCCGCGGCCCGGCGAAGCTTTTCGAGCTCCGAGGCCGGCAGATCGGGCGGCTGCGGCAGGCCGACGTTGAGGACCTGCGGCAACTGGTCCTCGCACTTCGCCTCCGGGCGGAGCGAAGCCCGGGCGGCCGCCGGGAGGAGGAGGAGGAGCAGAGCGCGGATCCTGGCTGACGAAGACATCGGATCACCTCGGGGGTGCAGTCCGTTCCAAAGCTTAGGCGATCCGGAAGGAGATTCGTTTCAGCCTCGAAGTGAATCGAGTGGGCGGCGACTGCTCTGCGATTGCCTCATTGAGAGTCGCCGCCCAGATCCCTCCGCCCTGCACAGGAGGATGGACGGACGGGCGCCGCCGATTCCCGGCCGTGGCATGCCCCGTGCTCCGTTTTCGGCTCGGTGCGGATCGTCCTCGGGCTCGCGGGCATCGCTCTCATCCTGTTCGTCGTCTACGACGTGCTGTGGACGACTCTGCGCCTGGCGGGGGCGGGGCCGCTGACGTCCTGGGTGACGAACCTCCTCTGGCGGCTGGCGCTGCGCCTCGTCCCCACGCACCGCATGCTGGCCGTGACCGGCTTCGCCATCGTGCTGTTCACGGTCTCCCTCTGGATCGGGCTGGACTGGCTGGGCTGGACGCTGGTGATGAACCTCACCCCCGGGGCCGTGGTGGCGAGCTCGGACGGCCAGCCGGCCGGTCTCGGAGCGCGGGCCTACTTCGCGGGCTCTCTCCTGATCACGGTGGGCAACAGCGAATACCGGCCCGGGGGGCTGATCTGGCGGTTGGTGTACGACGTCGCCGCCGCCAATGGCTTCACACTGGTCAGCCTGACCATCACCTACCTGCTGCCGCTCGTCTCGGCGGTGCGGCAGCGGCGGGAGATGTCCGTCTACGTCACGACGCTGGGACAGACCCCGCACGACATCCTGCTGCGGGCCTGGAACGGCTCGGGCTTCGGCCGCCTGGGGGACCATCTGCTCGCCCTGACCGCCCCCATGGTATCGCTCGGCCAGGGGCACCTCGCCTACCCCGTCCTCCACTGCTTCCACAGCCCCGACTGGGAATCGGCCCTGGCTCCCTCGCTCGCCATCCTGGATGAGGCCCTGACTCTGCTCGGGGGGGTCGCCCCCGAGCTGCGCCCCGATCCCGTGGCGCTCTATCCCCTCCGCAACGCCATCGCTCAGCTTCTCTCGACGCTGGCGGAGGCGCACGTCGAGCCGGAGCAGGTGCCGCCCCGGCCACCCTCCCTGGAGGCGTTGCGGGAGGCGGGCATCCGGACGGTGAGCGACGGCGAGATGGAGCGGCAGGTGGCCGCCCTCTCCAGGCACCGGCGGCTGATGCTGGGCCTGGTGGAGGACGAGGGCTGGCAGTGGCGGGACGTGATGGCGCCTGCCGGGAATTCGCGAAGATAAGCCGGCGTCTCCTTCAGTTCACCCAGCCCTCCGGTCCCGGCCCCTCCAGCCGGGCGGCCGCCGCGGCCAGCCGCTGGCGCTCGCGCTCGTCCTCCTCTTCCCAGACCCGGCGCTGGGCGGCGTCCCGCTTGCGGCGGTGGCGCATGGCCCAGAGGGCGAGCAGGGTGATGAGCAGCCACAGGGTCACCGAGCTGGTGAGCACGGGCACCCAGCGATACCAGAAGGTCTGACGGCTCCAGAAGGAGTCCTCGGCACCAGCCAGAGGGGTGCCGGTGGCGGCGAAAAAGGCATCCTCGAAAGAGAGGCCGCGGGCCGCGCCCGCCAGGATCGCCGGCGCCGCCCCCGGGCCGTAGCGGTCGAAGAGGTCGCGCACGAAGGAGCCGGCGATGGCGTAGGCGCGGTTGACCTCGGCCTGGCCGCCGGCGAAGCGGCCGTCCAGCGCGGCCAGGGAGACGGGCCGGTCCACCAGCAGAGCGAGGGTGAGCCGGGTGCGGTCGTCGAGCCCCCAGGAACGGCCGGCGATCATGGCCATCCCCTCCTGGAACCAGCGCGGCAGGGGACGTCCGCCCGCCGCCCGGGCCACCAGCACGTGCGCCGTCTCGTGGAGCAGGACGTCGTCCAGCGACGAGTCCGGATAGCTGGGCACCCGCTCGGGCAGCAGGACGATCAGGCTCTGGTCTCCCATCGCGTAGCCCACCACCCAGCGCGGCACCAGGCCCGCCTCCGGCGAGCCCTCGGGCGCCAGCACGACGCGGATGGGCGGGCCGGGGTCGGCGAGACCCGCCAGCCGCATCACGCTGGCGAGCTGCGGCGCAGCGGCCACCCGCAGGTGTGCCGCTGTCGGCGCGAAGCGCGGCGGAGCCTCGAAGACCAGCCGCGGCGGCTGGACGGCTGCCGCAGGAATGGCGGCGAGGAGCGCGGCCAGCAGGAGGACCGCCGCGAGGAAGCGTTTCATGGAGTGGATCTTAGCCCTTGAAATTCGTTACCGCCGATGTATACTTCCCCGGCTCGTTCCGTGGTATCTCGGCAATCAGGCGGTCTCTCGACGACGCGTAGCGTCCAGCAGCAACGCCTTTCGCTTTGAGGTGAGGTGAACATGGCTCGAAGTCGGATCTCCTCTCTTGTCCTCGTCTTCGCGGTCCTCGCCCTCCCCCTCGCCGGCTGCCACCAGGCCTCGGTCCGCTACAACGCCCGGTACTCGAGCCTCCTCTCCCAGTCCCTGCCCAGAGTGCTGCCCATCCCGGTCGACGGCGTCACCCGCGACCAGCTCCGCAACACCTGGGGCATGGCCCGGGACGGCGGCCGGCACCATCAGGGGATCGACATCTTCGCGCCGCGCAACACGCCCATCCGCAGCGTGACTGACGGGGTCGTCGAATTCAAGGGGATGCGCGGCCTGGGCGGCCAGGTGGTCTACGTCGTCGGGCCGGGCGGCTACCGCCACTACTACGCCCACCTCGAAGAGTATGGGCCGCAGGCGGAGGGCGACTGGGTCGCGGCCGGCGAGGTCATCGGCTACGTCGGCAACTCCGGCAACGCCGCCATCTCCTCCACCCACCTCCACTACGGCCTCTACTCCCCTGCCGGACACGCCGTGAACCCCTACACCTGGCTGCGCAACGGCGCGCCGTTCACGGCCGCGGTCGCCCAGCAGGCGGCGAAGTAGCACCTCACCGCCTGCCCCTCTGTCCGGGGTTACCTTCTAGACCGGCGGCTTCTTGTCGGCGGCCGGCTTCTTCGCCGCGGCGGCCGGCTTCTGGGCGGCCTGGGGCTTGGCACTGCCCTGGGGCTCGCCACCCGGCGCCGCCGCCGGCGCGTTGGGCTGGCCGATGGAGACGAGCTCCACCTCGAAGATCAGCGGCGCATTGGGGCCGATCACGTTGCCGGCGCCGCGGTCGCCATAACCCAGCGCGGCCGGAATGTAGAACTTGTACTTCGAGCCGACCTTCATGAGCTGCACGCCCTCGGTCCAGCCCGGGATCACCTGGTTGAGGACGAAGGTCGCGGGCTCCTTGCGGTCGTAGGAGCTGTCGAACGTCGTACCGTCGATCAGGGTGCCCTTGTAGTTCACCGTCACCGTATCGGTGGGCTTCGGCGTCGGGCCGGTGCCCTCCGTGAGGACCTCGTACTGCAGGCCGCTCGCCGTGGTCTTGACTCCCGGCTTCGTCTTGTTCTTCGCCAGGAAGGCCTCGCCCTCGGTCTTGTTCTTCTCGCCCGCGGCCTTCCGCTTGGCCTCCTGCGCCGCCCCCACCTGCTGCTGAAGGCTCTGCATCGTGGCCTGCATCTCCTCGTCGGTGAAGAGCGGCTGGCTGCCGCCGAGGCCGTCCCGCAGACCCCTGAGGATCAGGTCGGTGTTGGCCTCGATCTCGGCGTTCTTCAGGGACTTGCCCAGGTTGAGGCCGATGATGTAACTGGCCTTGTCCGGCAGCGACTCCGGCTTGCCGCTCGGCGCGGAGGACGGCTGGGCGGCCGGGGCCGGCTGAGCGGCCGGAGCCGCGGGCTTCTGGGCAGGCTGGCCGGACGACTGGCCGTGCGCCGCTCCAGCCACCGCGACGAGCAGCGCAGCGGAGAGGGTGAGGAACTTTTTCATACGGTTCTCCAAGCGTTGGGATGATCCTACAAGGGAGACAGAGCGCATCACCCATCTCCGGCGATCGGCGAATCTTACCCTACGGACCCCTACGGGAAGTCAGGGCAAAGGACTCAGCAGGACGGTTTCAACCGTCCAAGCCCAGAAACTGCAAAAGTGCGTCTCTTATTTCTCCCCACCGGGCCGGCGGGAACGAGGCGATCCAGGGGCCGAGCAATCCTCTCTCGACGGTGCGAATCCATTCCGGCTTCAGGACGCAAGGACTGGGGAGGCCTTCTTGGGCGGAGAGAGACACTTCCCATGACAAGCCCCGGATCTGGGTCGAAAGAGGGATCACGGGGATCTGGGCCAGAGAGGGCAGAACCTGGGCCTGACCAAGGACCAGGACCGGCCGGCGCTTGTCCGGAGAGGCGAAGCGGAACCAGCGGATGTCTCCCGGCTCGATCACGGGAAGTCGGAATCCTCTTCATCGATAGGGCCTTGGGGACCATGGTCAACCCACGCTTGCCAAAGCTGAGCCTTTGCCGTGGGCGAAAGCTGCCGGTCGCTCTCCTCGGCGAGCTCGATCACGACGTGAACCCGCCTTCCTTCGAGAGGTGGCACCGGGCCGTCGAGCGTGATGACGTTGCCCTGCAGATGTCCTTTCAGTGATTCCGCCATGCCCTCAAGTCCCCCTTCTCCGCCGAGTAGACCACGAGAGACGATACCACGTCGGCCGTGGGAACGATCCCCTGCGTGGGGAGCCGGGCAGCTTGAGCCATCACCTCTCGCTGAAGCTCATCGCCGGGCGGACGGCCTCGCGCGTCCCCTCGCCGGAGCGCAACCGGCGGGCGGAGCCGTAGGGGAAGAACGACGGGACCTCGCCCCGCCGGTGCCGCTCCTGCAGGTCCTGCCAGAACTCGACGGTGAATAGGTCGGCGTGCTCGCGCAGGAAAGCGTCGAGCAGCCGGCCCTGGAGGCCCAGGAAGGTGCGCAGCTCGGCGGGGAAGACGTCGTTCTCCCCCACCGTGAACCAGGGCTCGGCGGCGAGCTCCTCCTGTTCGTCGCGCGGCGGCGGCAGCTCCCGGAAGACGATGTCGGTGAGCGCGGACAGCTCGTCGTAGTCGTAGGAGAGGACGCGGTCGTGGCGGGTGACGCCGAAGTTCTTGAGCAACACGTCGCCCGGGAAGACGTTGGCGGCGGCGAGCTCCTTGAGGCACCGCCCCCAGTCGAGCACCGCGGCCTCGGCCCGCTCCGCGTCCATCTCGCGCAGGAAGAGGTCGAGCGGCACCACCCGGCGCTCCACGTAACAATGACGGATGGTCACCCAGTCGCCCTCGGCCGAGAGGGTGCGGCCGGCGACCTGGAGGAGCCTCGCCAGCAGCTCGGGCGCGAAGCGGGCGCGGGGGATCTTCAGGTGCTCGAACTCCTGGAAGCCCACCAGCCGCCCCACCCGGTCCAGGAGCTGAACCTGGCCATACTTCTCCATCACCCGCTCGCGGCTGGTGTTCTTCTGCGGCGGGAAGACGTCCTTGACGACCTTGAAGACCCACTCGTAGGAGGGGAGGTTGAAGACCTCCATGACCAGTCCCTGCTGGCCGCGGGCCTCGGCGAACTGCTCGTCGGTGTTTGTGATGTGACTCATGAGGTCGCGATAGAACTCGGTCTTGCCGTGGTTCTTGTAGCCGAGGGAGATGTAGAGCTCGGCGATGCGCTTCCTGGGCAGGATCGACTTGAGGAAGCCGATGACCTCCCGCGGGCTCTCCACGTCGACGTGGAAGTACCAGCGGGCGAAGCTGAAGACGATGCTGGCCTCGTCCTCGGTGCAGAGGGCGGCGTCGAGCCTGAGCCCTTCGGCCCCATGGACGACGGCGAGGAGGAGTGGCATGACGCTCGGCCCCAGCCGCGCCCGGCCCACGATATAGGCCCCCTTGTTGCGGAAGAACACCGGCCGCAGGACGTCGACCGCCTCGATGGCCGGCGAGCCGAAGGCCGCGATCACCCCCTCGCGCAGACGCTCGGCGGCGAGCCCTGCGTCCCCGGCGAGATCGCGGAAGGAGACGTGAAAGCCGGCGTCCTCCAGGACGCGGCGCACCACCGCGGCGTCGATCCGGCGCACGGCGTACATGCGGGCGCTGGCCATCTCCCAGCCATAGAAGGGGAGGGGGAGCTCCTCGGCCACGTAGTCGATGGCCGGGTCCACTCCGGCGTGGGGGAAGACCTTGCGGGTCAGGGAGTTGAAGAACGACTGGGCGATCTCGAAGTCGTCGCGCCCGAGGATCCTCCGGGTGTACTCGGCCTTGAGGGCCACCCAGGTCTCATGATCGTCGATCGCCGCGCCGAGCTGTCGCTGGAGCACCTCGACCGTCTCCCGGATGCTCTGCGCCGGCAGCTCCAGCCGCTCCAGCGTGGCCTGGCGGATGTCCTTCCAATCCCGCACCTCGAACCGCTGGCGCACCCGGCGGGTGATCCCCAGGAGTTGGAGCTGCTGCTTCTCCAGCGCCTCATGGATGGATTCGGCCGCGCGCGCGGCGGCGGATGGGGGGATCATGGAGGGATGGTACACCCCGCCAGGAGTTGACAAACTCCCGCGCAACGGCTACTCTTCCCCGGTCAGGCACAGAACAAGCCTGTCTCAGCACCCAGAGAACGGCATAAGGGACCTGGTTTCAGACGGGTCCCTTTCTTGCATTCTGGGCCCACAGCCAAGGAGAATTGAAGCATGCGCATTACCGGAAAAGTGAAGTGGTTCAACGACAGCAAAGGGTTCGGTTTCCTCACTCGGGATGATGGGCAGAAAGACTGCTTCGTCCATCACTCCGCCATTCAGGGCAGCGGCTTCAAGTCGCTGGCCGAGGGTGACAGCGTCGAGTTCGACGTCGTCCAGGGCAACAAGGGCCCCGCGGCCGAGAACGTCACGAAGGTCTGAGCCACTCACTCGTAGATCCAGTCCCACCTAGTTCCACGTTCCACCTGATTCGAGTTGTCCAAGGGTCCATTCCATTTCCAGGTCAATCGGACCCACACCATAGAAAGAGAGTCCAAAGTATGAGCACCACCGGCAGAGTGAAGTGGTTCAACGACAGTAAGGGTTTCGGTTTCATCACCCCGGAGGACGGGCAGAAGGATTGCTTCGTCCACCACTCGGCCATCAAGGGCAACGGCTTCAAGTCGTTGGCCGAGGGTGACCGGGTCGAGTTCGACGTGGTGCAGGGCAACAAGGGCCCGGCCGCCGAGAACGTCGTCAAGATCCCCGGCTGATCCCGCTTCGCTCAACCGAACGATCTGGGCCGCTTCGAGCTTCGAAGCGGCCCATTTCATTTTCGGCAGGCCTTAGGCCACGGCGGGGACGGCCACCGGCTCCGGCGCAGGGGCCGGCGGGGGTCCGCCCAGCACCGAGGGATCGAAGTCGAACAGCCGCTGGATCGGCTCCGGCGCCTCCATCTTCCCCCAGCCGATCATCCGCATCAGCTTCTCGGGCAGGAAGTCCAGGCTGCGCGCCGCGGGGTTGCCCCACTGGTGGACGGGCGGCAGCGGCATCTGCGACAGCATCTGGAAGATGCCTTCGGCCACCTGCTGGGGGGTCATCTCGCCGGCGTCCATGCGGTCGAGGAGCGACGCGCCGAAGTTTTGCAGGTCTTCGAGCGGGTTCATCCCCGGCGGACAGGTCATGGGCAGCGGGTCCTCGTCCAGGTTGGCGAACAGCGATTTGTCGCCGGTGTTCAGGTACTTGATGCAGATGCGGAAGAGGCGCAGGTCGCCGAACAGGATGTTGGCCAGCCACACCCGCACCCAGGCGTTCCAGGTGGCGTAGTCGCCGAAGGAGCGGTAGGAGTTGAAGACCATCCGGTCGGTGGCCTGCAGCATGGCGGCCTGCAATCGGCGCGGGTACTCGAAGCGAGCGGGCGAGAAGTCGTCCGCCCGCAGGGCTTCGATCAGGCGCGGCGCCAGGGCGTGGAGGGTCTCGAAGGTGCTGATCAGCCCCTTGGAGTAGAGGGCGTCGATGAAGCCGTAGGCGTGGGCCATGAGGAAGTAGCGGTCGCCCGCGCAGTCCGTCGAGGAGTACTGGAGGCGGCCGGTGCCCACCCAGGGGCGCACGGCCTCGGCGCCCTCGAGGTGGGCGGCGATCGAGGGATAGCGCGCCACGATCTCCTCGAGCTCCTGCTGCGGCGGTACGCCCCGGTGCGGGTACTTGCGCATGTCGAGCGTCAGGCCGATGCTGCACAGCGGGTTGTCCGAGCCGTTGACGTTGTCGAAGGGGATGATCCAGAACCAGCCGCCCTCGAAGACGTGGTGGAGCGTCCCCTCGTACCAGTTGCGCGAGAGGTGGAGCTTCTCCGACTCCTCGAGGGTGTCGTCGTAGCGCTTGACGCCGGTCATGTGGGTGAAGATCGTGCGTGAGTGGGTGAGCAGCTCCGGGTCCGCCTTGCGCAGCCCGAACTTCTCGGCCACCAGCGACTTGTGGCCCGAGCCGTCCACCAGGTAGCGGGCCTGGAATTCCTCGCCCGTCTCGGTGCGCAGCACGATGCCGTCGTCGTGGAAGTCGACCTCCTGAACGTTGGTCTTGTCCCGGTAGACGGCGCCGTACTTGACGGCGGCATTGACCATGTAGAGGTCCACCTCCTGGCGGTAGAGGTGGCTCTCGGAGACCAGGGGCGTGGCCGGCGGCACGAGCAGGTGCGCCTTCTCGGGGCTCTGGCGCTCCCCGACCTCATGATAGAGGAAGCCGATCGTCTTCTTGCAGCCGCAGGTCGGGGTGACGTGCTGGAGGATCCGCTCCGTGCTGCTCAGGTGCTGGATCTCCGGCACGTCGAACCGCTCGCCCAGGATCCACAGCAGCATCGAGCTCTGTGGCAGCATGGCCTCGCCGATGGCGAAGCGCGGATGGGTGCCCTTTTCGAGCAGCAGGACACGAAAGCCCTGGCGGCCCAGAATGGCGGCCAGGATCGAGCCCCCCAGGCCTGAGCCCAGAATGGCGACGTCGAACTTCTCTTGATGATTCACGAGGTTCCCCCCAAAGGGGGCGGAGCGCCCCCAAAAACGCAGCCGGGAGGCCGCGAAGTTCATATGACAATCAGAGACTACTTCGGCGTAGGAGTGCCGCGGAGGGGAGAAAGCGGGACAACTGAGCGGAGGAGGAGATTGAGAAGACTCGCGGGTCGATGCGGAGATCCTCAGGGCGTAGGTCCTCACCCTCAGTATCCACGAAGCTCAGTCGAGTCCCAGCCAACGGCGCAGAGCGTCTTCGGCAGCCTCCAACTCGGGGCTCGACCGCGGCGCCGGCTCCGGCCTCGACCGCGTCGAGCGCGAGGACGAAGCGGTCGTCGAGAGCGTCCAGCGCGGTGTCCGTTCCCGCCTCTACCACCGCGGCCGCTACTCGCCGAAGCGGGAGCAGTGCGTGCACCACTTCCACCGTCTGCTGGAGCGGTTCCTGCAAGATCCCGGCACGGCCTGAAGCCGCAGGCGCCGATCTCAAAGCGGTTGGCACCGAGGTCTGAGGCGTCTGCACCGAGGTCTGAGCCCCTCGCACCGAGCTCCAAGGGGTCTGCACCGAGGTCTGAGGGACTCGCATCGAGCTCCAAGGGGTCTACACCGAGGTCTGAGGGACTCGCACCGAGGTCTGAGCCATCGCGATCTCGGTCCCAGTCCCTTCGAGCTTGGTCCCAGCCGCTTGGAGCGAGGTCCCAACCGCGTTGAGATCGGCGAAAAGCGCTTTCCAGATGTCAACCATCCCCGCTTCCTTGTATAAATAGGCCGCGAATCGGACCCCACCCAACCTGGAGGTGCCACCCTTGGCCACGCCCTTCTCGGAGATACCCGAGCCTCACGACTCCGCCTCCGCTCCCACCCTCGTCCGCGGCCTCTCCACCTGGGACGGCGCCCTGCTCACCATCGGGTCGATCGTGGGGACGGGCATCTTCATCACCACGGCGGACATGGCGAAGGTGCTCCCCCATCCGGGGCTGATCCTGCTGGTGTGGCTGGCGGGGGGGCTGCTGACGCTGGCGGGGGCGCTCAGCTATGGCGAGCTCGGGGCGATGTTCCCGCGCGCGGGGGGACTGTACCACTTCGTCAAGGAGGCGTATGGCCCCCTGATGGGCTTCCTCTACGGGTGGACGGCGTTCCTGGTCATCATGTCCGGCGGCAATGCGGCGCTGGGAGTGGCGTTCGGAGAGTACCTGGGGAGCTTCCTGCCGTGGTTCTCCACTCAGCACGTCCTGCTCTCGGTGCCCGTCACGCAGCACTGGAGCTGGACGCTCTCGGGCGGGCAGGTGGCGGCGGTCGCGGCGCTGCTGATCCTCACGGCGATCAACCACGTCGGCCTCAAGGAGGGGGCCGGAGTGCAGAACGCTCTGACAGTGCTGAAGATCGGCGCCATCGTGGGGCTCATCGCCCTGGGACTGTTCGCGCGGGCGCCCGTCACTCCCCACCTGTTCGGACCCGTGGGGCACGTCCCCGGCGGGCTGCTGGCGGCGTTCGGGGTGGCGATGATCGCCGCGCTCTGGACCTACGACGGATGGTACGGCCTCACCTGCTCGGCCGGGGAGATGCGCGACCCCGGACGCAGCCTCCCCCGGGGACTGATCCTCGGCACCGGCGCGGTGGTCGTCCTCTATCTCCTGCTCAACGTGGTCTATGCGCGGGCGCTGTCGGTGGGCGCCATGGCGGCGACGCCGCGCATCGCGGAGACGGCGGCCGCGGTCCTCTTCGGCCCGTGGGCGGCGCGGCTGGTGTCGCTGATCGTGCTGATCTCCACCTTCGGGTGCCTCTCCTCCACCATTCTCTACAGCTCGCGGATCTATCTCCCCATGGCCGAGGACGGCCTGTTCTTCAAGTCGCTCGCCCGCATCCACCCCGTGTACCGGACGCCGGTGCCCAGTCTGTGGGCGCAGACGGCGTGGTCGGTGGTGCTGACGGTCTCGGGGAGCTACTCGCAGCTCTACACCTATGTCATCTTCGCCTCGGTGGTGTTCCATGCGATGACGGCCGCCGCGGTCTTCGTCTTCCGCCGCCGCCGGCCGGACGCGCCCCGGCCATATCGGACGTGGGGCTATCCCGTGGTGCCGGCCCTCTTCATCTTCGCGTGCCTGCTGCTGATCGGCAACACGCTCAAGGAGAGCCCCGTCGAGTCGCTGATCGGTCTCGGGCTGGTGGTGCTGGGAGTGCCGACGTATTTGATGTTCCGGCGGCGGTCCGCTCGTCCGGGCTCTTGAAATTCGGACATATTTGTCCGATACTGCGGAGGTGCCGTGAAAGGATCGGAGCTCGTTCGCCGCATCCGGAAGATCGCCAAGAGACGAGGAGTGACTATGGAGTTCATCCCGGAACGTGGCAAAGGCAGTCACGGTACTTTGTACTTCGGCAGCCGGTTCACGGTCATTCGCGACCTCAAGGACGAGCTCAAGACCGGAACTCTCCACGCCATGCTCCAGCAGCTAGGCCTGACACTCCAGGATCTCAACCAGTAGGAGGCAGACCATGGTCCACGACTTCACCTATCCCGTGACGCTGACTCCGGACGAGACGGATGGAGGTTTCGTCATAACTTTCAAGGACCTCCCGGAGGCCATCACTCAGGGTGAGACCGTGGAGGACGCCCTCGCGGAAGCCGCTGATGCTTTGGAGGAAGCCATCGCGGGACGTATTCAGCGGGGAGATCCGATTCCGGAGCCCTCTCAGGAAGCACCTCTCCCAATGGTTCCCGTCCCGGCACAGACCGCAGCCAAGGCGGCTCTGTATCTGACATTGAAAGAAACCGGGATCACCAAGTCCGAGTTGGCGGCAAAACTGGGCTGTGACGAAAAGGAAGTCCGCAGACTGCTCGATCCGCGACACTCCTCCAAGCTGCCCCGTATCCAGAAGGCCTTGGCAGTGCTCGGCAAGGGCCTCGCCCTCCGGTTGATCGATGAAGCTGCATAGCGGAAGGCCATCCCCCCTTCAGAACCTCCCCGTCCTGGTCACCGGCGGCAGCGGCTTCGTCGGCAGCCATCTGGCGAGCCGGCTGGCGGCGGCGGGCGCCGAGGTCCGCGCGCTCGTTCGCCGGCGCGGCGACCATCCGGGGCTGGGCTCGCCCAACGTCACCCAGATGGAGGGGGACTTCGTCGATCCGGCCACGGCCCGGCGAGCCTGTGACGGCATGGCGCTCGTCGTGCACGGCGCCGCCACGATCGGCAGCGACCTCGCGGAGGCCCGGCGCGTGAACGCCGGCGGCACGGCGGCGCTGGCCGCGGCGGCGCGGGAGGCGGGTTGCAGGCGGTTCATCCACGTCTCGACCATCTCGGTCTACGACTGGGAGCGCGGCGGCTCCGTCGTCGACGAGACGGCGCCGCTCAAGACGATCGAGAAGCCCTATCCCCACACTCCCGCGGCCGCCCCGTACTACGGGCTGACCAAGGCCGAAGCCGAGCGCGCCCTCCAGGCCGAGATGGACCGCGGGCTGGCGGCGACGATCCTGCGCCTCGGGGCGGTGATGGGCGTCCACCCCACTTCCAGTTGGGCGGTGCTGGTGCCGGCCAAGATCCGGCAGGGCCAGGTCTCGCTCGCCGGCGGCAGCGCGCTGCCCTGGACCCACGTCGAGAACGTGGGGCTGGCCATGGAGCTCGCACTCACCCATCCGGCGGCCAGCGGCCGCGCCTACAACGTGGTCGACGGCCACGTCCCCTGGCGGCGCTACGTCGAGGACGTGCGGAGTTGGTTCCCGGACGCGCCGCCGGCTCCCGGGGCGGAAGAGCCGGAGAAGCCGGCAGGCTCCTTCGTCGGCCGCTGCTCCAGCGACCGCATTCGGGCCGAGCTCGGCTATGCTCCGCTGCGCAGCTACGAGGACGGCATGGCCGAGGCTGCGGCGTGGTGGGCAAAGGCCCCCCGAAAGCCCTAGAATCCTGTCGCGGCACGACCAACCGGCCGCATTGGAGGAAATCTCGTGAAACGAATCTCTGTAGCGCTCGCGCTCGGCGCGCTTCTGGCGTCCGGCGCTTTCGCGGCGCCGCCCCAGGCCTACAAGGGGCAGACTCCGGCCCAGCAGGCTGAAAAGGAAAAGGCCAGGCAGGCCGAGCAGGCCGAGAAGACGGACAAGGCCGAGAAGGCCGCCGCCAAGGCCGACAGAAAGGGCAAGGGCGGCAAGCCCGAGGAGAAGAAGGGGGGCCTCTCGGCCTCGACCTTCGCCGGGCTCGAGCTGCGCAACATCGGCCCCGCCGTGGTGGGGGGGCGCGTCGTCGACATCGCCGTCGATCCCACCAGGCCCAGCACCTGGTATGTCGCCGCGGCCTCGGGCGGCGTGTGGAAGACCACCAACGCCGGCACCACCTGGTCCTCCGTCTTCGACGGCCAGGGCTCGTTCTCGATCGGCTGCGTCGCCGTCGATCCCAGGAACCCGCTCGTCGTCTGGGTGGGCTCGGGCGAGAACAACAGCCAGCGCAGCGTCTCCTACGGCGACGGCGTGTACAAGTCCGTCGATGGCGGCAAGAGCTGGGAGAACGTGGGGCTCAAGAAGTCGGAGCACATCGGCAAGATCCTCATCGATCCCCGCGACTCCAACGTCGTCTACGTGGCGGCCCAGGGCCCCCTCTGGGCGCCGGGCGGCGACCGCGGCCTGTACAAGACGACGGACGGCGGCAAGACCTGGAAGGCCGTGCTCACCATCAGCGAGAACACGGGCGTCAGCGACCTCGCCATGGACCCGCGCAATCCCGACGTGCTCTACGCCTCGGCCTACCAGCGGCGGCGGCACATCTGGACGCTGATCGACGGCGGCCCCGAGGGCGGCATCCACAAGTCCATGGACGGCGGCGCCACCTGGAAGAAGCTGTCGTCCGGCCTGCCCAAGGACGACATCGGCCGCATCGGCCTCGCCATCGCCCCCACCAGCCCGGACACCGTCTACGCCACCGTCGAGTCGGTGGGCAAGTCGAGCGGCTTCTTCCGCTCCACCGACGCCGGCGGGAGCTGGGAGAAGCGCAGCGACACGGTCTCGAGCAGCCCGCAGTATTACCAGGAGATCTGGGTCGACCCCGACAACGCCGACCGCGTCTACTCGGTGGACGTGCTGATCCAGGTCACCGACAACGGCGGCCAGAGCTTCCATCCGCTGGGCGAGCGCCACAAGCACGTGGACAACCATGCCCTGTGGATCGATCCCGCCAATCACGCTCACCTGCTGGTGGGCTGCGACGGCGGCCTCTATGAGAGCTGGGACCGGGCCGCCAACTGGCAGTTCAAGAGCAACCTGCCCATCGCCCAGTTCTATCGCGTGAGCCTGGACAATGCGCTGCCGTTCTACAACGTCTTCGGCGGCACGCAGGACAACTACAGTCTCGGCGGACCGTCGCGCACCAACAACGACCACGGCATCCGCAACTCCGATTGGTTCGTCACCCAGGGCGGCGACGGCTTCCAGAGCCAGGTGGACCCCGAGGACCCGAACACGGTCTACGCCGAGTCGCAGTACGGCGGCCTGGTGCGCTACGACAAGAAGAGCGGCGAGCAGGTCGCCATTCAGCCCCAGCCCGGCAAGGGCGAGCCGGCCCTGCGCTGGAACTGGGACGCGCCGGTGATCGTCAGCCCCCACTCCCACACCCGCCTCTACTTCGCCGCCAACAAGATCTTCCGCAGCGACGACCGGGGCAACACCTGGAAGGCCGTGAGCCCCGACCTCACCCGCCAGATCGACCGCCGCAAGCTCAAGGTAATGGGCAAGGTGTGGGGCGCGGACACCGTGGCCTACAACGCCTCGACCTCGTTCTACGGCAACATCGTCGCCCTCGCCGAGTCGCCGGTGAAGGAGGGGCTCATCTACGCCGGCACCGACGACGGCCTCATCCAGGTCACCGAGGACGGCGGCGGCAACTGGCGCAAGATCGAGCGGTTCGCCGGCATTCCGGAGAACACCTACGTCTCCGACGTCGAGCCCTCCCCCACCGACGCCAACACCGTCTACGCGGCCTTCAACAACCACCAGATGGGCGACTTCAAGCCCTACCTGCTGAAGAGCACCGACCGCGGCGCCACCTGGACCTCGATCGCCGGCGACCTGCCGGAGCGGGGCTCGGTGTGGACGGTGGTCCAGGACTTCCAGAACCCCGGCCTCCTCTTCGCCGGCACGGAGTTCGGCCTCTACTTCAACATCGACGGCGGCAGGAAGTGGATCAAGCTCGCGAGCCTCCCCACCATCGCCGTCCGCGACCTCGTCATCCACAGGCGGGAGGGGGACCTCGCGGTGGCCACTTTCGGCCGCGGCTTCTACATCCTGGACGACATCACGCCGCTGCGGCAGGTGAAGGCGGAGACGCTGGAGCAGGACGCCGCCCTCTTCCCGGTGCGGAAGGCGTGGATGTACATGGAGTCCTCGCCCATGGGCGGACGGGACCAGGGCTTCCAGGGCGCCTCGTACTACCTCGCCCCCAACCCGCCGTTCGGCGCGGTCTTCACCTACTTCCTCAAGGACGACCTGAAGACCCGCCGCAAGGTGCGGCAGGAGTCGGAGAAAAAGCTGGAGAAGGAGGGCGGCGCCCTCGTCTATCCGACCTGGGAGTCGCTGCGCGAGGAGGACCGGGAGGTCGAGCCGTCGCTGCTCTTCACCGTCAAGGACGAGGAGGGGAACGTGGTGCGCCGCATCACGGCGCCGGGCAAGTCGGGCGTCCACCGCATCGCCTGGGACCTCCACTTCCCGCCCTCGACGCCGGTGTCGGTCACGCCCAGCCGGCGGGAGGAATTCGGCGGCCCCGGGCCCCAGGGTCCGATGGCGGCGCCGGGCAAGTACACGGTCTCCCTGGCCAAGGTGGTGGACGGCGTCACCACCCCCCTCGGCCAGCCGCAGACCTTCGAGGCCGTGCCCCTCGCCCTGGCCTCGATGCCGGCCAAGGACCAGGCGGCCCAGCTCACGTTCGAGCGCAAGACGGCCCGGCTGCAGCGGGCGGTGCGCGGCGCCGCGCAGGCGGTCGAGGAGGCCCGGGAGCACATGAAATACATCCAGAAGGCCATCCTCGACACGCCGCAGGCCGACGTCAAGCTGATCGAGAGGGCGCGGCAGATCGACCTGCACCTGCAGGACATCCAGGTGAAGCTCTCCGGCGATCCCACCCTCGCCTCCCGCAACGAGCCCACCCCGCCGGCCATCCTCGAGCGGGTGAACAACATCGTCGAGGGTCACTGGTCGACGTCCTCGGAGGCGACCCGGACCTTCCAGGAGGATTACGCCGTCGCCGCGGCCGAATTCGCCCCGGTGCTGGAGGACGTCCGCAAAACGATCGACATGGACCTCAAGGGGCTGGAGGATCAGCTCGAGGCCGCCGGCGCCCCGTGGACGCCGGGCCGGGTCCCGACCTGGAAGCCCGAGTAGGCGAGAGCGTTACCCTTTCCCAGGGTAGGGGCGGACCCGCCCCTACCCTAAACCTCACCGTTCTCAGGCCGTGGCCGCCGTCAGCGGCTCGGCCACCCGGGCGCCGAACATCACCTGGCGCAGGCGATCGAAGAAGGCGATCCAGAGGCTCCACATCTCCTCGGCGCTGGCCACGATCCGGTCGATCTCGCCGGGGGTGAAGTCCGGCTCGATGGCCTCGTTGACCTGCTCCACGTGGTCGGGCTCCTGAAGGACGTGGATGTCCACCCAGGGCAGGTCCTGGACACCGGTGGCACGGCGGACGGCGTTGCCGATGCCTCCCACCATGGCGAGGTCGGCCACCTCGGTGCCATAGACGAAGCCCAAGGCGCTCAGCCGGTCGGCCGAGGCCTCCTGATAACGCTGCACCAGCCGCCGGGTCTCCTCGAACGGCGCCGCCTCGGAGACGGTGGCGGCATCGAAGCCGGCGTCGGTCATGGTGGAGACGTAGATCCGCTCGTGGGCCCGCGCGGGGCTGCCCTCGCCGAGCTCCTGATAGAGGATCTTCGAGATCGCCGTCTTCATCTCGAGCATCGGCACCACGTCGATGGTGCGCGACAGGAAGTGGGGGAAGTAGTGCAGGGGGTGCCACCACTGGCCGAGGAAGACGCCGACCGTCTCGCGGTCGAGCTCGGAGCTGCGGACTTCCTTGAAGAATGGATGATGGATGAGCTCCTTGCGGAGGGGGTTTTCTTCGAGTCTTTCATTGATATCGGTACCGAACATGGATTCTCCTTTGAGCTTGCGGGCGGACCTGCGGGGGACACCCTCTCCTCGCAGGTTTAGTGCCGCGCGCCGGGCCGGGCGGGACAATCCCCCTCCGTTCCAGGGTCTTCAATTGTCTCGGTGGAATGAGCCCCGGGGCACTATATGTTGGGCCGTGCGAGGCCCCCCTTCCTGCCCCTGGTGAGGAGACCTCCGAGCGAAAACATGAGCACGCACAGCTTCCAGCAGGTCCTCCCCTTCGCCACGCCGGCGGGGATGCTCCGCGCCCGCACGGCGGAACGCCCCGATCAGGTGGCGTTCACCTTCCTGGCGGACGGCGGGGCGGAGGCCGGGCGGCTGACCTACGCCGGTCTCGACACCCGGGCGCGGGCGGTGGCGGCGGCGTTGCGCCAGGTCGCGGCGCCGGGGGAACGGGCATTGCTGCTGTATCCGCCGGGGGCGGGACTCGACTTCATCGCCGCCTTCTTCGGCTGCCTCTATGCCGGGGTGGTGGCGGTGCCCGCCTATCCACCCCGCCCGCACGACCGCGCGCAGGCGCGCCTGCGCGCCATCGTCCAGGATGCGGAGCCGCGGGTGGCGCTGACCACGTCGTCCCTGCTCGCCGGGGTGAGCGGCCTGCCGGAGCTGGCGCCGATGCGATGGCTGCGATGGCTCGCCACCGATACGCTGGAGGAGGCCGGGGACGAGGAGGCGCCGGAGCCGGACCCGGAGTCGATCGCCTTCCTGCAGTACACCTCGGGCTCCACCGCCGAGCCCAAGGGCGTCGAGGTCACCCACGCCAACCTGCTGCACAACGAGCGGATGATCGGCGCCGCCTTCGCGCAGGACGAGCGCTCGGTGGTGGTGGGGTGGCTGCCGCTCTACCACGACATGGGACTGATCGGCAACGTGCTGCAGCCCCTCCACGCCGGCGGCCGGTGCGTGCTGATGTCCCCCCTGGCCTTCCTGCAGCGCCCCCTGCGCTGGCTGGAGGCGATCAGCCGTTACCGCGGCACGACCAGCGGCGGCCCCAACTTCGCCTATGAGGTGTGCGTGCGCAAGGCGACCCCGGAGGCCCGGGCGGGGCTCGACCTCGCGAGCTGGCGGGTGGCCTTCAACGGCGCCGAGCCGGTGCGGGCCGAGACGCTGGAGCGCTTCGCCGCGACCTTCGCCTCCTGCGGCTTCCGGCCCGAGGCGCTCTACCCCTGCTACGGCCTGGCCGAGGCGACGCTGTTCGTCGCCGGCGGTGCGCTGGGGCGGCGACCGCGGGTGGCGCAGGCAGAGCCATCGCGCCGGGTGGTGAGCTGCGGCCGGCCGTGGCTGGGCCAGCGGCTGGTGGTGGCCGATCCCGAGACCGGCGCTGAGCAGCCGCCGGGTCAGGAAGGCGAGGTCTGGATCGCCGGCCCCAGCGTCGCCCGCGGCTACTGGCGTAATCCGGAGGCCACGGCCCGCGACTTCAACGCCTTCCTGCTGGCGACCGGCGAGGGGCCGTTCCTGCGCACCGGCGACCTCGGGTTCGTGACCGGCGGCGAGCTGTACGTCACCGGCCGGCTGAAGGACCTCGTCATCCTGCGCGGGCGCAACCACTACCCCCAGGACCTCGAGCGGACGGCTGAAGCCAGCCATGCGGACCTGCGGCCGGGCAACAGCGCCGCCTTCGCCGTCGAGGCCGGGGGCGAGGAGCGGCTGGTGATCGTGCTGGAGGTGGAGCGCCGGCGCCGCGCCAACCAGGAGGACAACCTCACGGCGGTGGCGGAGGCCGTGCGCCGGGCCGTGGCCGAGGAGCACGAGGTGATGGTGTGGGAGGTGGTCCTCCTGCGCGCCGGCGCGTGCCCCAAGACCTCCAGCGGCAAGGTGCAGCGGGGCCTCTGCCGGCGGCTCTATCTCGCGGGCGAGCTGCCGGCCTTGAGCCGTAGCGGTCTGGCTGCGGGGGCCGCGACGGACCCGGCAGCGGAGACCGCCCTGGACCTGCCGTCCGGCGGGCTCGCGGCCCTGGAGCCGGCCGAGCGCCGGACGATGCTGCCGATGCTGAGAACCTGGCTGCGCGAGCGGGCCGCCGCCATCCTGGGCGTCGCTGCGGCGAGCGTGACGGATCGCCAGCCGTTGACGGCCCTGGGTCTCGACTCGTTGACCGCGGTCGAGCTCAAGGGGAGCGTCGAGGCGGTGCTGGGGCTGTCCATGCCGCTCGCCGAGCTGCTGCGGGGCGCGGGGATCGGCGAGTTGGCGGACGGCCTGTTGAATGACGATCTGCGGGTGGAGGCGAAGCCGCCGCGGGCGGTATCGCTCCCGGGAGATCAACCGCTCTCTCCGGGACAGCGGGCGCTCTGGTTCCTGGAGCGGCTGGCGCCGGAGGCGGGAGCCTACAACGTGGCCGTGGCGGCGCGGGTGCGCGGCGGCCTGGACGTGCCGGCCCTGGAGCGGGCCCTGGCGGCCCTGGCCGCCCGGCACGAGGCGCTGCGGACGGTGATTCGACAGGTGGACGGCGAGCCCGTGCAGCGGGCCGTGGCCGGCCTGACGCCCGACTTCGCCGTGGCGGACGCCCGGGAGTGGAGCGAGGAAGGGCTCCAGGCGCGCCTCGCGCAGGAGGCCTGGCACCCCTTCGACCTCGCCGCGGCCTCGCCGCTGCGGGTGCGGGTCTACGAGCGCGCCGGCGGCGAGCGGGTGCTGCTGCTCGCCGTCCACCACGCCGTCTGCGATTTCTGGTCGCTGGCCCTGGCCGCCCGCGAGCTGGCGGCGCTGTATGCCGGGGAGGAGCTGGATACCCCGAGCCTCCAATATGCCGACTTCGTCCCCTGGCAGGCGGAGCGGCTGGCCCGCCAGGGCGAGCGGCTGTGGTCCTTCTGGCGCGAGGCGCTGGACGGCGTGCCGGATCTCGACCTGCCGGCCGACCGGCCGCGGCCGCCGGTGCAGACCTGGCGTGGCCTCTCCCGCGCCGCCGAGCTGCCCGTCGAGCTCGCCGAGGCGTTGCGAAGGCTGGCGGCGGCGCGGGGGGCCACCCTCTTCGCGGCCCTGCTCGCGGCCTTCCAAGCCCAGCTCGGGCGCTACTCCGGCCAGGACGACTTCGCCGTGGGCACCCCGACCGCCGGGCGCGGCGCGCCGGAGTGGGCGGGCGTCGCGGGCTACTTCGTCAACCCGGTGGCGCTGCGCGCCGATCTCGCGGGCGACCCGCCGTTCCACGCCCTCATGGACCGGGCGCGGCGCACGGCTCTCGCCGGTCTGGAGCACGCGGACCTGCCCGTCGTCCTCCTGGCCGAGCGGCTGCGGCCCCGCCGCGATCCGGCCCGGCCGCCCCTGTTCCAGACCATGCTCGCCCTCCAGCAGAGGCGTCCTGGGGACGACCCCGGCCTGGCCGCCTTCGCGCTGGGCGAGGATGGCGCCCGCATCCGCCTGGGCGGACTGGAGCTGGAGTCGATCGGTCTGACGGAGCGCCGGGCGCAGCTCGAGGTCTCCCTCAACGCGGCGGAGCTCCCGTCCGGCGGCCTCGGCCTGTCGCTGGAGGTCAACGCCAGCCTCTTCGACGCCGCCACGGCGGAGCGGATGCTGGGGCATTTCCGGACCCTACTCGCGGCGGCCGTGGCCGATCCGGAGCGCCCGCTCTCGGACCTGCCGCTGCTGACCCCCGCCGAACGCGAGGAGCTGCTGCACGACTGGTGCGCTCCGGCCGCGGCCCCCCGCCCGGCGCCGGTCCACCCCCTGCACGAGCTGGTGGCCGCGCGGGCGGCCCGGTCGCCCGGCGCCCTGGCGGTCGTCGTGGATGAGGAGCGGCTGACCTACGCCGAGCTGGTGGCGCGGGCGGAGGCGCTGGCCCGCCAGCTTCGCCGTATGGGCGTGGCGCCGGAGATGCCGGTGGCCCTCTGCGTCGAGCGCTCGGCCGACCTGGTGACCGGCGCCCTGGGCATCCTCGCGGCGGGCGGCGTGTACCTCCCCCTCGACCCGGACGCCTCGGCGGCGCGGCTCGCCTTCATCCTCCAGGACGCCGGCGCCGCGGCCCTGGTCACCCAGCGGCGCGTGGCCGCGCGCCTGCCGATGCCGGAGATGGAGACGGGCGCGCCGGTCGTCCTCCTCGATGAGCTCGACGCGCGGCCGGAGGAGGGGGATCCGGGGCCACGGCCCCGGATCCTGCCTGAGCATCTCGCCTACCTGATCTATACCTCGGGCTCGACCGGCCGTCCCAAGGGGGTGGCCGTGACCCACGCCGCCGCCGTCGAGCACTGCCTGACCTGGGGGAGCGCCTACCGGCTGACGGCGGCCGACCGGGTGTTGCAGTTCCCCTCGGCCGGTTTCGACGCGGCGGTGGAGCAGATCTTCTCGACGCTTCTCGCCGGGGCCACCCTGGTGCTGCGCGGCCCGGACCTGTGGGGTCCCCGCGAGCTGACGGAGCGCATCGCGACCCTCGGGCTGACGGTCGCCGACCTCCCCGCGGCCTTCTTCAGCCGCTGGGTGCAGGACGCCGCCCCTGGCGAGATTCCCGAGAGCCTGCGCCTGCTCGGCACCTACGGCGAGGAGCTGCGGGCCGAGACCGTCCGCCGCTGGAGCGGGACGGCGCTCGCCCGCGTGCCGCTGCTCAACTGCTACGGCCCGACCGAGGCGGTGATCTCGGCCACCCTCCACGCGGTGCGGCCGGAGAATGGCGAAGCGGGACCGGCGCGGCCGGTTCCCATTGGCCGCGCCCTGCCGGGGCGGGTGGCCCGGGTGCTCGACCGCCACGGCAACCCGCAGCCGGCCGGGCTGCCCGGCGAGCTGTGCCTGGGCGGCCTGCTGGCCCGCGGCTACCTGGGGCGGCCGGACCTCACGGCCGAGCGCTTCATCCCCGACCCGTTCGGCGCGCCGGGCGCCCGGCTCTACCGCACGGGCGACCTGGCGCGGCGCCGGACGGACGGGGCTCTCGAGTTCCTCGGCCGGCTGGACGACCAGGTGAAGATCCGCGGCGTCCGCGTCGAGCCCGGCGAGATCGAGGTGGTGCTGACGGAGCACCCCGGCGTGCGCGAGGCCGCGGTCCTGGCCTTGGCTGACCCGGGCGGCGAGCGGCGGCTGGTGGCCTTCGTGGCGCCCGCGCTGCCGGGGGACCTGCCCGGCTTCCTGCGCGACCGCCTGCCGGACGCCATGATCCCCACCGCCTGGGTGGCACTCCCCGCCCTGCCCCTCAACGTCAACGGCAAGGTGGACCGCGCCGCGCTGGCCCGCCGGGCGGCAGATTCGCAGACACTGGAGGCCCTGGAGAAGGCGGGGGCGGACGCGCCGCGGACCCCGGACGAGGAGCTGCTGGCGGGGATCTGGGCCGGCCTCCTGGGGCGCGAGCGGGTGGGCGTCCACGACGACTTCTTCGCCCTGGGCGGGCACTCCCTCCTCGCCACGCGGGTCGTGGCCCAGGTCTCCCGCGTCTTCGGGGTGGACCTGCCGCTCGCCGCCGTCTTCCAGGCGCCCACCGTGGCGCGGCTGGCGGCGCGGATCGCCGGGACACCGGCGTCGGAGTCGGCGCCGCCCGTCCTGCCCGTGCCGCGCGCCCCTGGAGAGCCGCTGCCGCTCTCCTTCGCCCAGCGCCGGCTCTGGTTCCTGGAGCAGCTCGAGCCGGGCACGGCCCTCTACAACGTGCCGGGCGAGGTGCGCCTGACGGGCCCGCTCGACGCGCCGGCCCTGGCGGCGGCGTTCGGCGAGGTCGTGCGGCGGCACGAGGCCCTGCGCACGGTCTTCCCCCAGCGCGAGGGCGAGCCGTTCCAGCGCATCGAGCCGTCCGCGGCGGTGTCGCTCCCCATGATCGATCTGTCCGATCTGTCGGATCCGTCCGATCCGTCCGATCCGTCCGATCTAGCGGCGGGACCGCGGGAGGCCGAGCGGCAGGCCCGCGCCGAGGCGGGCCGGCCCTTCGACCTCGCCCGCGGCCCCCTCTGCCGGGGGCTCCTGCTGCGCCTGGGGCCGGCGGAGCACCGGCTGCTCGTCACCTTCCACCACATCGCGTCGGACGGCTGGTCGCTCGGGCTGTTCCTGGACGAGCTGTCGGCCCTCTACGCGGCTTTGCCGCTCCCCGGGCTTCCCGTCCAGTACGCCGACTACGCACTCTGGCAGCAGGAATGGCTGCGCGGAGAGATGTTGGAGAGGCAGCTCGCCTGGTGGCGCGAGCGGCTCGCGGGCCTGCCGGTGCTGGAGCTGCCGGCCGACCGGCCGCGGCCGGCGATACGCGATCCGCGCGGCGCGGTGCGCTCCCTCGTGCTGCCGGCGGCAACGGTAGCGGCGGTCGAGCGGCTCGCCCGGCGCGAGGGGGTCACTCTCTTCATGGCCCTCCTCGCCGCCTTCCAGTCCCTGCTGGCGCGGCTCACCGGCGAGGCGGCGATCCCGGTCGGCACACCCGTGGCCAACCGCCGCCGCCCCGAGGTGGAGCGGCTGATCGGCCTCTTCGTCAACACGCTGGTGCTCGACGTCCGGGTGGGGGACGACCCGGCGCTGCGCGACCTGCTGGCGCGGGTGCGGGAGGCGGCTCTCGGCGCCTACACGCACCAGGACCTCCCCTTCGAGCGCCTGGTCGAAGAGCTGCAGCCGAGCCGCGGCCTGGCGCAGAGCCCGCTCTTTCAGGTCCTGTTCGTCCTGGAGGAGCCGCTGCCGGCGCGCCGGGCCGCCGGGCTCGGCCTGGAGCCCGTGCGGCGCCACAGCGGCACGGCCAAATTCGATCTCCTCCTCGCCGTCTCCCCGCGGACGGATGGCGGCTGGGACGTCCTGGCCGAATACCCCACCGCCCTCTTCGAGCCGGTGACGATCGACCGTCTGCTCGGTCACTGGCGGACGCTGGTGGCGGGCGCCGCGGCGGCCGAGCCGTCGACCCGGCTGTCCGCCCTCCCTCTCCTCACCGGCCCCGAGCGGCAGCAGGTCGCCGCCGAGTGGAACGACACCGCCGCCGATCTCCCTACGGGCCGCTGCCTCCACGATCTGGTGGCCGCGCAGGCGGCGCGCACGCCGGACGCGGTGGCGGTAGTGGGCGAGCGGGAGCGGATCACCTACCGCGAGTTGATGGCGCGCGCGGAGCGCCTCGCCGGGCACCTGCGGAGCCTGGGAGTAGGTCGGGAGGCGCGGGTGGGCCTCTGCCTGGAGCGCACGCCGGACCTGGTGGCGGCGATCGTGGGCATCCTCCAGGCCGGCGCCGCCTACGTGCCACTCGATCCCGCCTATCCCCAGGAGCGGTTGGAGCTGATGCTCGCCGACTCCGGGGCGGAGCTGCTGGTCACCGCTTCGGCGCTGGCCGGCCGCTTCGACTTCTTCGCGGGTCCCATGGTTCTGATGGATCGGACCGATCGGTCGGATCGGTCGGATCGGTCGGATCGGTCGGATGCGACCACCGAGGACAACCTCGCCTACGTCATCTACACCTCGGGCTCGACCGGCCGGCCCAAGGGGGTGGGGATCGAGCATCGGAGCGCCGTCGCCCTCCTGCTCTGGGCTCTGGAGACCTTCCCGCGCCAGGACCTCGAGGGGGTGCTGGCCGCGACCTCGGTCTGCTTCGACCTCTCGATCTTCGAGATCTTCGTGCCCCTCGCCGCGGGCGGCCGGGTGATCCTGGCCCCGAGCATCCTCGGGCTCCCCCAGCTCGCGGCGATGCCCGAGGTGACGCTGGTCAACGCCGTCCCCTCACCCCTGGCCGAAATGGTGGAGGGCCCGCTGCCGGCGGGGCTGCGCACGGTCAACCTGGCGGGCGAGGCGCTCAAGGCGGACCTCGTGGCGCGGCTCTACGCCCACCCGCAGGTCGAACGCGTCGTCAACCTCTACGGCCCCAGCGAGGACACGACGTATTCGACCTGGACGGTGGTGCCGCGGGGGGCCGCCCTGGTCACCATCGGCCGGCCGCTCGCCAACCGGTGGGCCCGGGTGCTGGGCCGGCACGGCGAGGCGCTGCCCGTGGGCGTCCCCGGCGAGCTGTTCCTGGGGGGCTCGGGCCTCGCGCGCGGCTATCTCGGAAAACCGGACCTGACGGCGGAGCGCTTCGTCCCCGACCCCTTCGGCCCGCCCGGCGCGCGGCTGTACCGCACCGGCGACCGGGCGCGGCTGCTGCCGGACGGCCAGCTCGACTTCCTGGGCCGCGCCGACCACCAGGTGAAGCTCCACGGCGTCCGCATGGAGCTGGGGGAGATCGAGGCGGCCCTGGAGCGTCACCCGGCCGTGCGCCAGGCGGTGGCCGCCCTGCGCCCGGACGGCCCCGGGGGAGCGCGGCTGGTGGGCTATCTGGTACCAGCGGTCGTGCCCGAAGAGGACGCGGCCGAGGACCTGACCGCGGAGCTCGGCCGCTACCTGCGCGGCCTCCTGCCCGGAGCCATGGTCCCCACGGCCTGGAAGGTCCTGCCGGCGCTCCCCCTCTCCCCCAACGGCAAGGTGGACCGCCGGGCGTTGCCGGCGCCGGAGCGGTCCGCGCCGGCGGGGGACACGGCGCCGCGCAATGCCACGGAGGAGCGGCTGGCCGCGGTCTGGCGCGAGGTGCTCGGCCTCAAGCGCCTGGGCGTCCACGACGACTTCTTCGCCCTCGGCGGCCATTCGCTGCTGGCCGTGCGGGCGGCGTTCCGCACCGCCGCGGCCTTCGGCGTCGAGGTGCCGGTGGCGGCGCTGTTCCAGGCGCCCACGGTGGCCGCGCTCGCCGAGTGGCTGGAGCGCGTCCGGCCGGAGGCTGCCCTGGCGCCCGTTTCGCCGATCCCCGCGGCGCCACCCGCGGGTCCTTATCCCCTCTCCCTGGCCCAGCAGCGCCTCTGGCTGCTCGACCGGCTGGAGCCGGGCAGCGCGGCCTACAACGTGGGGCTGGCCCTGCGCCTGAAGGGTAACCTCGACGCGGAGCGCCTCGCGGCCAGCCTGGGGAAGGTGGTGCGCCGCCACGAGCCGCTGCGCACCGTGTACGCCGAGGCGGGAGAGGAGCCGGTGCAGGTGGTGCTCCCGGCTGAAGACCGCAGCAGGGACTTCAGGAACAGCAGGGACTTCAAGGACGAAGAGGGGGAGGTTCTTCGTGCCGTGCGGGCCGAGGTGGCGCGGCCGTTCGACCTCCAGCGGGGGCCGGTGGCGCGCTTCCTCCTCCTCCGGCTGGCGGACCGGGAGCACGTCCTGGTCGTCACCGTCCACCACATCGCGGCGGACGGCTGGTCGTTGCAGGTCCTGCTGCGCGACCTGGGAGCGTTCTACGCCTCTTCGCCGCTCCCCGAGCTGCCGCTGCGCTACGTCGACTGGGCGCTCTGGCAGCGCCAGGCCCTCTCGGAGCCGGTCCTGGAAGAGCAGCTCGCGTTCTGGCGCCGGGAGCTGGCCGGCGTCCCCGCCCTGGAGCTGCCCACCGACCGGCCGCGGCCGCCGGTGATGGACCGCGCCGCGGCCACCCGGCGGGTGGACCTGCCGCCGGCATTGACCACGGCGCTGCGGCAGCGGGCCCGCAGCGAGGGCACGACCCTGTTCGCCGTCCTCCTGGGCGGCTTCTTCGCGCTCCTCGCCCGCTACGCCGGCCAGGACGACTTCGCCGTGGGGATCGCCTCGGCCGGCCGCAGCCGCCAAGAGCTGGAGGAGATGATCGGCTTCTTCGTCAGCACCCTGGCGCTGCGGGCACCGCTGACGGGAGACCCGGGCTTCGGCGAGCTGGTGCGGCGGGTGCGCGACCGGGTGCGGGCGGCGCAGGGCAACGAGGACGTCCCCTTCGAGCGGGTGGTGGAGGAGCTGCAGCCCGGGCGCGACCCGGCCCGCACCCCCGTCTTCCAGGCCATGTTCTCGCTGCTCAGCACGCCCGGCGGACCGCTGCGGCTGCCGGGGCTCGAAGTGGGGTTCGTCGACTACGAGACCACGGCGGCCAAGTTCGACCTCACGATGTCCCTCCACGAGTTGGACACGGGCGTGACCGGCGCCCTGGAGTACCGGACCTCCCTCTTCGAGCCGGCGACGATCGAACGGCTGACCGGCCACTTCAAGGTCCTGCTCGCCGGGGCTGCTGCCGAGCCCGGGCGTCGGGTTTCCGGGCTGCCCCTCCTGTCCGCGGCCGAGCGCCGGCAGCTCGTGGAGTGGGGGAGCGCCTGTGAGCCCGGCGCGGCGGAGGTGGCCCCCGTCCATCTCCAGTTCGCGGCGCGGGCGCGCCAGGCACCGGACGCGCCGGCCGTGGTGACCGCCGGCGCCACCGTCGGCTACGGCGAGCTCGACGCCCGCGCCAACCGCCTGGCCCACCGTCTGCGGGAGCTGGGCGCAGGTCCCGAGGTGCCCGTCGCCGTCGCCCTCGAGCGATCACCGGAGCAGATCGTGGCCCTCCTCGCCGTGCTCAAGGCCGGCGGCGTCTACGTGCCGATCGATCCGCGGTACCCCCGCGAGCGGCGCGAGCTGATGCTGGCGGACTGCGGCGCGGCGCTGCTCGTCGCCCGCACGGAGGTCCCAGGCGTCGCCCTCGTGCCGCCCGAGGCCGGCGAGGAGGGGGGGTGGAGCGACGCCGATCCGGCCGGCCCCATCCACCCCGAGATGCTCGCCTACGTCATCTACACCTCGGGCTCGACCGGCCGGCCCAAGGGCGTCGGCGTGTCCCACGGGGACCTCGCCCGGCATGCGGCGGCGATGGTCCGCCTCTACGGCCTGACGGCGGCCGACCGGGTGCTCCATTTTGCGTCGCCGAGCTTCGACGCCGCCCTGGAGCAGGTGCTGCCGGGCCTCACCGCAGGGGCGGCGGTGGCGCCGCGGGGCGCCGAGGCTTGGGGCGCGGACGAGCTGGCGCGCCGCATCGAGGAGCTGGGGCTGACCGTGGTGAACCTGCCCACGGCCGTCTGGCATCTGTGGGCGCGCGAGGGCGAGGGGCTCGCCGCGGCAGCGCCCTCGCTGCGCGTGGTGATCGCGGGCGGCGAGGAGATGCTCTCCGAGGCGGTGCGCCTCTGGCGGCGGACGCCGCTCGCCGGCGTGCGCCTGCTCAACGGTTATGGTCCCACCGAGGCGGTGATCACCGCCACGGCTCACGAGGTGACGGACGGAGAAGGCACCGTCCCCATCGGCGCGCCGCTGGCGGGCCGCTCGGCCCACGTGCTGGACTCTGCGGGGGAGCTGGTCCCCCTCGGCGTCCCTGGCGAGCTGTGCCTCGGCGGGGTGCTGGCCCGCGGGTATCTGGGAGACCCGGCGCGCACGGCCGAGCGGTTCGTGCCCGATCCCTTCGGCCCTCCCGGAGCCCGGCTGTACCGCACCGGCGACCTGTCCCGGCGGCGGCCTGGCGGGCGCCTGGAGTTCCTGGGCCGCGGCGACACGCAGGTCAAGATCCGCGGTTTCCGCATCGAGCTGGGGGAGGTCGAATCCGCCCTGCTCGCTCATCCGCGGGTGCGGCAGGCCGCCGTGCTGGCCGTGCCCGGCGCAGACGGCGACCGGCGGCTCGCCGCCTACGTGGCGGCGGGCGTCGACGGGCGGCCGGACGCCGCCGGATTGCAGGCCCATCTCGCAGCGCGGCTGCCGGCCCACATGATCCCCGCCGCCTTCGTGGCGCTCGATGCCCTGCCGCTGACCGCGCACGGCAAGGTCGACCGCAAGGCCCTCCCGGCCGTCGAGTGGCGCGACGGCAGCCGCGAAAAGGCGGCGGCACGCTCCCCGGTGGAAGAGCTCCTGGCGGCGATCTGGGGCGAGCTGCTGGGTGTCGAGCGGGTCGGCGTCGACGACGACTTCTTCGCCCTCGGCGGCCACTCGCTGCTGGCCACCCGGGTGGCGTCGCGGGTGCGAGCCCTCTTCGGCGTCGACGTGCCACTCGCGATGCTCTTCGAGGCGCCGACGCCAGCGGCCCTGGCGCGGCGGCTGGCGGCGGCCCAGGGTGGCCCGGCGATCCCAGAGATCACCCCCGTGCCGCGGGCGCCGGAGGGGATGCCCCTCTCCTACTCCCAGCGCCGGCTCTGGTTCCTCCACCGTCTGGAGCCGGAGAGCCCGGCCTACAACGTCCCCGGCGCCCTGCGGCTGCGCGGCCCCCTGCGGCCGGACGCCCTGGCGGCGGCGCTTTCGGAGATCGTCCGGCGCCACGAGTCGCTGCGCACGGTCTTCCGGGACGCCCTGCCGGAGCCGCTGCAGGTGATCCTCGCACCGACTCCTGTGGCGCTGCCCTGGATCGACCTGTCCGGACTGCCTGGTGAGCTGCGCGAAGTCGAGGCTCAGCGCCTGCTGGCCGCGGAGGCGCGGCGGCCGTTCGACCTCGCCGCCGGACCGCTCGCCCGCACGGCCCTGGTCCGCTTCGGCGCGGCGGACCACCTGCTGGCGGTCTCCCTGCACCACGTCGTCTCGGACGCCTGGTCGCTGCCGATCCTGCTGCGGGAGCTGGCGGCGCTCTACCGCGGGGCCGGGCTGCCCCCCCTGCCGGTGCAGTACGCCGACTTCGCGGTCTGGCAGCGGCGCTGGCTCTCCGGCGAGGTGCTGGCCGGCGAGCTCGCCCACTGGCGGCGGGTGCTCTCCGGCGCCCCCGAGTCGCTGGAGCTGCCGGTGGACCGGCCGCGATCCCTAGTCTCGGAAGTCTCGGAGCCGCGAGCTGGCCATCTCCACTTCTCGCTGCCGGGCGCCTTGGCGGCGGACCTGCGGACCTTAAGCCGGCGCGAGGGGTGGACGCCGTTCATGGCTCTGCTGGCGGCCTTCGACGCCCTGCTGGCCCGCCATGCTCCGCAGATGAATCAGACGGATCGGACCGATCGGAGCGATCTGGTGGTGGGCGCACCCATCGCCAACCGCAACCGGCTGGAGACCGAGGGGCTCATCGGCTTCTTCACCAACACCCTGGCGCTGCGCCTCGACCACGCGGGCGATCCGTCGTTCGCCGAGATCGCCCGCCGCGCCCGCGCCGCCACTCTGGAGGCCCACGCCCACCAGGACCTCCCCTTCGAGCGGCTGGTGGAGGAGCTGGCTCCGGAGCGGCAGATGGGGCGCACGCCCCTGTTCCAGGTCATGCTCGTGTTGCGCGCCCCCGCTCCGGAGCTGGCGTTGCCGGGGATCGCCGCCGAAATGGTGGAGGTCGAGATTCCCACCGCCAAGTTCGACCTCACCCTGTACCTGGGGGAGGGCGAAGGCAGCCTGGAGTACAACCGCGACCTGTTCGACGACGCCACGGCCGGCCGCCTGGTGGGGCGCTTCGCGACCCTGCTGGCCGGGGCCGTGGCCGCGCCGGAGACCCGCCTCTCGGACCTCCCGCTGCTGACGGCGGAGGAGCAGCGGCAGCTCCTGGCCTGGGGGAGCAACCCCGTGCGTCATCCGGGGGGCCTGCTGGTCCACGAGCTGGTGGCGGCCCAGGCGGCGCGCACGCCGGAGGCCGTCGCCGTGGCCGGCGGTGCGGACCGCCTGACCTACGCCGAGCTGGAGCGGCGGGCCGGCGCCCTCGCCCGCCGGCTGCGCGCTCAGGGCGTGGGACCGGACGTGCCGGTGGGCGTCCTCTGCGAACGCTCGCCGGAGCAGTGGATCGCCGTGCTCGCCGTCTTGAAGGCGGGCGGAGCCTACCTGCCGCTCGATCCGTCGCACCCCCCCGAGCGCCGGCGCCTGATGGTGGCGGACGCGGGCGCGCCGGTCGTCCTCACGCGGGAGTCGATAGCCGGGACGGGCGAGGACGGCGCCGTGGCCGGCGATCCCGGGACGGGGCCGCAGAGCCTCGTCTACCTGATCTACACCTCCGGCTCGACGGGCCGCCCCAAGGGCGTCGCCATGACCCACGAGGCGGCCACCAACATGCTCGCCTGGCAGCTCCGCACGTCGCCGGCGGGGGAAGGGACGCGCACCCTCCAGTTCGCGCCCTTCGCCTTCGACGTCTCCTTCCAGGAGGCCTTCTCCACCTGGACCTCGGGCGGCACGCTGGTGCTGGTCTCTGAGGAGACGCGTCGCGACGCACCGGCGCTGCTGCGCCTGCTGGCGGCCGAGCGGGTGGAGAGGCTGTTCGTCCCTCTGGTCGCCCTTCAGCAGCTCGCCGTGGCCGCGGCACAGGACGGGCCGCCACCGGCCCTGCGCGAGGTCATGGCGGCCGGCGAGCAGCTCTACGTCACTCCCCAGGTGCGGGCCCTGTTCGCCGGCCTGCCGGGAGCCGTGCTGCACAACCACTACGGCCCCACGGAGACCCACGCCGCCACCTGGCTGACCCTGGACGGCGATCCCGCCCGCTGGCCCGAGCGGCCGTCGATCGGCCGGCCGCTCGACAACGCGCATGTCTTCCTGCTCGGCGCCGCTCTGGAGAGCGTGCCGGCCGGCGTCCCCGGCGAGCTCTACGTGGGGGGCGCGGGTCTCGCCCGGGGCTACTTCGGCCGCCCGGACCTGACGGCCGAGCGCTTCGTGCCCAGTCCATTGACCGGGGTCGCCACCACGCCGGGCGCGCGCCTCTACCGCACGGGCGACCTCGCCCGCTGGCTGCCCGACGGCACCCTGGAGCTCCTGGGCCGCGGCGATTCCCAGGTGAAGGTGAGAGGATTTCGCATCGAGCTCGGCGAGGTCGAGATCGCCCTCGCCGGCCACCCCGCCGTGCTCCAGGCCGTGACCGGCGTGCGCAGCGGTGAGGCCGGCGAGGCTGGTGGCCGGCGCCTCGCCGCCTGGTGCGTCTTCCGCGCGGGCGCCCCCGTCCCTTCCTGGAGCGAGCTGCGGGCCTTCCTCGCCGCGGCCCTCCCCGATTTCATGGTGCCCACTCTCTGGATGCGGCTCGACACCCTCCCCCTGACCGGCAGCGGCAAGGTGGACCGCCGGGTCCTGCCGGCCCCCGGAGAGACGGCCGGCGACGCGGGCTACGTGGCGCCCGATACGCCGCTCGCGGAGCTGCTGGCCGGCATCTGGAGCGACGTCCTGGGGGTGGAGCGGGTGGGCCTCCACGACAGCTTCTTCGACCTCGGCGGCCACTCCCTGCTGGCCACCCAGGTGGTGTCGCGGGTGCGCGAGGCCTGCGCCGTCGACCTCCCCCTGCGCCGGCTGTTCGAGGCCCCCACCCTGGAGGAGCTGGCGGGGACGATCGCGGCCGCCACGGCGGCGCGGGAGAGCGGCGGCGAAGCCCCCGCGCCCATCCTGCCGGTGGCGCGGACCGCCACCGGGCTGCCTCTCTCCTTCGCCCAGGAGCGGCTCTGGTTCCTCGACCGGCTCCAGGGCAGCGGTGCGGTCTACAACGTGCCCCTGGCCGTGCGCCTGCAGGGCCGGCTGGATGCGGCATGCCTCGAGGCCGCGCTGCGGGAGGTCGTCCGCCGCCACGAGACGCTGCGCACCGCCTTCCCCGAGCGCGACGGCGAGCCGGTGCAGGAGATCGCACCGGCGGGCGCCCCCTGGGCACTCCCCCGGGTGGACTTCGGCGCGCTGCCGGCGCCGTGGCGGGAGGCCGAGAGGGCTCGCCTCGCCGCGGCGGAGTCCCGCCGGCCGTTCGACCTCGCCCGGGGTCCCCTGCTGCGCGCCGCGCTCCTGCGCCTGGCGCCGGACGACCACGAGCTGCTCCTCACCCTGCACCACATCGTCTCCGACCTGTGGTCCATGGGCGTGCTGATGCGGGAGGTGGGGGCCCTCTACGGCGCCGCGATCCATGGCGGGAGCGGCGTGCCATCACCGCTGCCCGCGCTGCCGGTGCAGTACGCCGACTTCGCCGCCTGGCAACGGCGCTGGCTCGCGGGCGAGCGGCTGGAGCGGCAGATCGGCTACTGGCGCTGGCAGCTCCAGGGGTTGCCGGCCGGCCTCGAGCTGCCCACCGACCATCCACGGCCGGCCGTGCCGACCTTCCGTGGCGCCCAGCACCGGTTCACCCTGGACGGCGACCTGGCCGCGCGCCTCGCGGCCCTCGGCCGGCGCGAGGGGGCGACGCCGTTCATGGTTCTCGCCGCCGCCCTCCTCGCCCTCCTCGCCCGGCTGAGCGGCCAGTCCGACCTCGCCGTGGGCTCGCCGGTCGCCAATCGCAACCGGCTGGAGACCGAGGGGCTCATCGGCTTCTTCGTCAACACCCTGGTGCTGCGGGCCGACCTGGCCGCGGTCCGCACCTTCCGCGACCTGCTGCGGCAGCTCCGGGAGACGACCCTGGGGGCCTACGCTCACCAGGACCTGCCGTTCGAGAAGCTGGTGGAGGAGCTGCAGCCGGACCGCGACCTGTCGCGCACGCCCCTCTTCCAGGTCGCCCTGGCCCTGCAGAACACGCCGCTGGTCGCAACCGCGCTGCCGGAGCTCGCCCTGAGCCCCGAGGAGGTGGCGGGGGGCACGGCGAAGTTCGACCTCGCCTTCGCCCTGGCGCACCAGGACGGCCGCTTCGCGGGCGTCCTGGAGTATGCGGCCGACCTGTTCGAGCCGGCCACGGCGGCGCGCCTGTGCCGTCACCTCGCGGCCCTGCTGGCAGCGGCGGTGGCCGACGCCGGTGCCGCGCCGGCGTCGCTCCCCATGCTCGCCGCCGCCGAGCGCCACCAGCTCCTCGCGGAGTGGAACGACACGGCCCGGGAGGCGGTGGACGATCCCCTGATCCACGCGCTGTTCGAGGCGCGGGCCGACGCCGCTCCGCAGGCGCTGGCGGCGGTCTGCGACGGCGAGGGCCTGACCTACGGCGAGCTGGAGGAGCGCGCCAACCGGCTGGCCGGGCTGCTGCGCCGCCTGGGAGCGGGACCCACGGCGCCCGTCGCCCTCTGGATGGAGCGCTCGCTCGACCTCGTCACCGCCCTCTTGGGCGTGCTCAAGGCCGGCGCCGCCTACCTGCCGCTCGATCCCTCCTGGCCGGCGGAGCGGGTGGAGACGATCCTCGCCGGTACTGCCGGCACCGCGGCGGGCGTCCTGGTCACCGGCGCCTCGCGCCTGGCGGCGGTGGAGGAGCTGAAGTGGCGGCTTCCCCGCCTCGTCGACGTGGTCTGCCTGGACGTGGCGACTCCCCGCCCGGAGCCCGAGCCCCTGGACGCCGCCGGCGTCACCTCGCTCTGGGACTTCGTGGCCGAGCGGGCGGTGGACCGGGTGACGGCCGGCGGCTTCGTCAGCAGCTACATCGGCGAGCCGTTCAGCGAGGCCGAGGTGGACGAGTACCGCGACCGGGTGGCGGCCCTCGCCGCCCCCTGGCTGCGACCTGAGGCGCGGGTGCTGGAGATCGGCAGCGGCTCAGGGCTCATCCTCTGGGAGCTGGCGCCGCGGGTGGCCCGCTACGTGGGGCTCGACCCCTCGCCACGGACGCAGGAGCGCAACCGCGAGCGGGCGGCGCGCGAGGGATGGGCTCACGTCGAGCTGCCCGTCGGGTTCGCCCACGACGTCGAATCCTGGGAGGCGAACAGCTTTGACCTCGTGATCCTGGCCAGCACGGTGCAGTTCTTCCCCGGGCCGTTCTACCTCGAGCGGGTGCTCGGCGCCGCCCTGCGCCTGCTCGCCCCCGGCGGCGCCGTGCTGGTGGCCGACGTCCTGGACCCGCGGCGGCAGGAGGAATTCCGGCGCTCGCTCGGCGAGCGCGCGCCGGCGCCCCGGCTCGAGCTCAAGGTGGACGAAAACTTTTTCCACGACCTGGGGCGGGTCGAGATCCACCACCGCAACCAGGGCTTCGACAACGAGCTGCGCCTCCGCTACGACGTGGTGCTGACCCGCGGCACCGAAGAGAGGGTGGAGAGAGTGCGCCGCAAGCGGCTGTGGACCGGCTGGCACGTCGCCGCCTCCCCCGCGGCGCGGCCCGCCCCGCGGGAGATCGGCGCCTCGCCGCAGGACGTGGCCTACGTCATCCACACCTCGGGCTCCACCGGCGTGCCCAAGGGGATCGTGGTGCAGCACCGGCCGGTGGTGAACCTGCTCCGCTGGGTCAACGCCACCTTCGGCGTGGGGCCGGGCGACCGCCTGCTGTTCGTCACCTCGCCGTGTTTCGACCTGTCGGTCTACGACGTGTTCGGCACCCTGGCGGCGGGCGCCACCGTGCAGGTGGCCCCGGAGGCGGCGCTGCGCGACCCCGAGCGGCTGGCGGGCCTGCTCACGGCCGCGCCGGTGACGATCTGGGACTCGGCGCCGGCGGCCCTGCAGCAGCTCGTTCCCCTGCTTGCGCAGACGGAACGGAGCGCCCCCCTGCGTCTGGCTCTCCTCTCCGGCGACTGGATCCCCGTCTCGCTGCCGGACCAGGTGCGGGCGGCCTTTCCCGGTGCCCGCGTGGTCAGCTTCGGCGGCGCCACCGAGGCCACGATCTGGTCCAACTGGTTCCCCATCGCCGAGGTCGATCCGCGCTGGCCGAGCATCCCCTACGGCCGGCCCATCGCCAACGCCCGCTATCACGTCCTGGACCGCCATTTCGAGCCCTGTCCGCTGGGCGTGCCCGGGGACCTCTACATCGGCGGCGACTGCCTGTGCGTGGGCTACGCCGGCCTGCCGGAGAGGACGGCAGCGAGCTTCCTTCCCGATCCCTTCGCGGGCCGGCCGGGAGCCCGCCTCTACGCCACCGGCGACCGGGCGCGGTATCGGCCCGGCGGGGCCGGCGGGGCCGACGGCAACCTGGAGTTTCTGGGCCGGGTCGACCTCCAGGTGAAGATCCGTGGCCATCGCATCGAGCTGGAGGAGATCGAGGCGGCGCTGCTGCGCCACCCGGGCGTGCGGGAGGCGGTGGTGCTGGCGCGGGAGGACGTGCCGGGGGACAAGCGGCTGGTGGGCTACGTGGTGCCCGCGCGGCAGCCCGCTCCCAGTCCCGCGGAGCTGCGCGCCGCGTTGCAGCGGACGCTCCCGGAGCCCATGGTGCCGTGGACGTTCGCGCTCCTGGAATCCCTGCCGCTGACGGTCAACGGCAAGGTCGACCGGGCGGCATTATCGGCGATGCCGGCGATGTCGGCGCCGCGCACGGCGGGCGCCGGGCCGGTGGCTCCCCGCAACGAGCTGGAGCGGGAGATCGCCGCCGTCTGGCGCGAGGTCCTCAACCTGCCACAGGTGGGCGTGCACGACAATTTCTTCGAATCGGGCGGCAGCTCGCTGCTGATCGTCAAGCTGCACAGCCGCCTCAAAGCCGCCCTCGGCGTGGACCTCCCGGTCACCGAGCTGTTCCGCCATCCCACCGTCGAAGCGCTGGCCCGGCGCCTCGCCGAAGAGCCCCGGGCCGAGGCGGCAAAGGCGGCGGCGCAGCAGAAGGTCGAGGCGGTCCGCGCCCGCAGCCGCGGCCGCCAGGAGGCGCTGCGGCAGATGAGCCAGGCCCGGGCCAGCCGCCGGGGCAGCAACGAGAAGTGAGGTCAGGTTTCATGAACGAAGATCCCCAGCCCCAGGGTGTCGCCATCATCGGCATGGCCGGCCGGTTCCCCGGCGCGGCGAGCCTGGAGCGGTTCTGGGAGAACCTCCGCGACGGCGTGGAGTCGATCGCCTTCTTCACCGGCGAGGAGCTGCTGGCCGCGGGTGTGGACCCGGCGCTGCTGGCCGATCCCGCCTACGTCCGCGCCCGCGGGGTCCTCGACGGCGTCGAGGATTTCGACGCCGCCTTCTTCGGCTTCACGCCGCGCGAGGCCGAGGTGATGGACCCGCAGCACCGCATCCTCCTCGAATGCGCCTGGGAGGCCCTGGAGGACGCGGGGTACGACCCGGAGCGCGCGGGCGGCCGGGCGGCCGTCTACGCCGGCTGCGGTGTCAGCTCCTACCTGTTCTCCAACCTGCTGCCCAACGCCGGACTGCTGGCCACGGTGGGCCCCCTCCAGGCCATGCTGCTCAACGACCGCGACTTCCTGGCCACCCGCCTCTCCTACAAGCTCGACCTCAAGGGCCCGAGCGTGCTGGTGCAGACGGCGTGCTCGACCGGCCTCGCGGCCGTCCACATGGCGAGCCAGAGCCTGCTCTCGGGCGAGGCCGACCTGGCGCTCGCCGGGGCGGTGTCGATCGCCGTGCCGGCGAAGGACGGCTATCTCTACCAGGAGGGGGGGATCGCCTCGCCGGACGGCCACTGCCGGGCTTTCGACGCCGCGGCCGGCGGCTCGGTGGTGGGCGATGGCGCCGGCGTGGTGGTCCTCAAGCGCCTGGCCGACGCCCTGGCGGACGGCGACCGCATCCACGCCGTCCTCCGCGGCTCGGCGGTGAACAACGACGGCGCCGGCAAGGTGGGCTTCACCGCCCCCAGCGTCGAGGGGCAGGCGGAGGTGATCGCCGAGAGCCTGCTGATGGCCGGGGTCGAGCCTGCCTCCATCGCCTGCGTCGAAGGGCACGGCAGCGGCACGGCCCTGGGCGATCCCATCGAGGTGACGGCCCTCGCCCAGGCCTTCGCCGCGGCCGGCGGCGCGGCCTCCTGCGCCCTGGGATCGGTGAAGACCAACGTCGGCCACCTCAACACGGCGGCGGGTATGGCCGGGCTGATCAAGACGGCCCTGGCCCTCCGGCACGCCACCATCCCCCCCAGCCTGCACTTCGAGCGGCCCAACCCGCAGTGCGATTTCGGGCCGTTCTACGTCCCCACCCGCGCCCTGCCCTGGCCGGCGGAGATCTCGCCACGGCGGGCGGGCGTCAGCTCGTTCGGCCTCGGCGGGACGAACGTGCACGCCGTGCTGGAGGAGGCGCCGTTGGCTGAGCCTTCAGGCCCATCACGGTCCTGGCAGCTCCTCACCGTCTCGGCTCGTACGGAGACGGCCCTGAACGCCGCCTGCGAGCGCCTGGCGGACCGCTTGGAGGACGGAGATCTGGATCTCGCGGACGTGGCCTTCACCCTCCAGATGGGGCGCAAGGCGTTCTCGCGGCGCCGGGCCGTGGTCTGCCGGGATCGAGCTGAAGCGGTCGCCGCTCTACGGGGCACCCAGGGCACCCGCGGCAGCTTCGACGGCAGCGAGCGGCCGGTGGCGTTCCTGTTCCCCGGCCTGGGCGACCAGACCGCCGGCATGGGGCGGGAGCTGTACGACTCCGAGCCCGTCTTCGCCGCCGAGGTCGACCGCTGCGCGGAGATCCTGGCACCGCATCTCGGGGTGGACCTCCGCGAGGTGCTGTTCGCCGAGTCGGGTCCACGCTCCCCGTCCGATCTCCGGACCCTGCTGCGACGGAACGCGGCGCCCCTGGACGAAGCCGGGCAACGGCTGGCGCGCACCGAGCACGCCCAGCCCGCCGTCTTCATCGTGGAGTACGCCCTGGCCCGGCTGCTCATGTCCTGGGGCGTTCAGCCGCAGGCCATGATCGGCTACAGCCTGGGCGAGTACGTGGCCGCGACTCTCGCTGGCGTGCTCTCCCTGGAGGATGCACTGGCCCTGGTGGCGCAACGGGCGAAGCTCATCCAGAAGCTGCCTGCGGGCGCCATGCTGGCCGTGCCGCTGCCGGAGGCCGAGGTGCAGCCCCTGCTCGGGGACGAGCTGTCGCTCGCGGCCACCAACGGCCCTCACTTCTGCGTCGTAGGCGGTCCGGAGGCGGCGGTCGCGGAGCTGGAGTCGCTCCTCTCCGGCCGCGGCGTCACCTGCCTGCGCCTCACCACCACCCACGCCTTCCACTCGCGGATGATGGAGCCGGCCATGGCGCCGCTGACGGCGATCGCCCGCTCGCTGCGAGCCGCGACGCCGGCCATCCCCTACGTCTCCAACGTCACCGGCACCTGGATCACTGCCGAGGATCTCGCGGACCCCGGCTACTGGGCCCGCCACATGACGCAGCCCGTGCGCTTCGCCGAGGGGCTGGCCGAGCTGCTGCGCGAGCCGGACCGGGCGCTGCTGGAGGTGGGGCCGGGTGCCACGCTCTCCACCCTGGCTCGCCAGCTCGGCACTGTGGCACCGGTCGCCGTGACCACCTTGGGCCGGCTTGGCGAGGGTGAGGAGGCGGCGCGGCTGCTCGACACCCTCGGCCGCCTGTGGACAGCCGGCGCCCGCTTCGATCTCGCCGGACTCTTCGCCGGCGAGCGGCGGCGCCGGGTGCAGCTCCCCACCTACCCCTTCGAGCGCCAGCGCTACTGGATCGATCCCCCGGCCCGCGGCGGCATCCCGGCGACAGATGCCGCCCCCCGCGCCGACGTCGCAGACTGGTTCTGGGCGCCGTCGTGGAAACAGGTCCCCCTGGCCGCAGCGCCACCTGCCGCGGAGGACGGCGGCTGGCTGATCTTTCTGGATGAGACCGGCCTGGGCGAGCGGATCGCGGCGCGGCTGCAGGAGGAAGGGCGCGCCGTCGCCACGGTGCCCCACGGCAGCTTCGTCGAGGGTCCGCTGCCCGCGAACGTCCTCCATCTCTGGGGCGTGACGGCCGGGGAGCCCTCCTACGACGACGCCCAGGCCGCGGGGCTGCTCAGCCTCGTGCGGCTGGAGCAGGTGGTCACCGCTGGCGGGGGCGAGCCGGTGCACGTCACGGTGGTCGCCAACGGCCTGCACGAGGTGGTGGACGGCGATCCCGTCCACCCGGCCAAGGCCACGGTCCTCGGCGCCGTGAAGGTGATCCACCAGGAGTCGGCGCGGCTGAGCTGCGCCAGCGTCGACGTCTCCCTGGCCTCCCCCGAGCGCCTCGTCGACCAGCTCCTCGCCGAGGCCCGGCTGGGCGCCGCGGCGGGCGGCGGCACCGTGGCTTATCGGGGGCGGCAGCGCTGGGTGCGGGACTTCGTGCCGGTGTCCCTGGGGGCCTCCGGCGAGTCGCTCCTCCAGACGGGGGCCGCCTACCTGATCACCGACGGCGGTCACGGCGGCGCCGCTCTGGCCGGGTATCTGGTGCGTGAGCTGAACGCCAGGGTGGCCATACCCGGCGAATCGCCGGGCATTCCCGTGGGCGAGCCCGCCGCCGTCCTGGCCGCAGCCCGCGCCGCTCTGGGACCGATCCAGGGTGTCTTCCACACCGGCGGCGCCTTCACCGGCGGCCTCATCCAGCTCAAGACGGCCGAATCCCTGCGGGCGTCGATCGAGCCCGCCACGCGCGGCGCGGTCTCCTGGCTCCAGGCCGTGGAAGCGGCGCCCGAGCCGCCGGCTTTCGTCCTGCTGATGTCCTCCACCCTGGCCTTCACCGGCGGCCTGGGACAGCTCGACCTCGCCGCCGCCGGCGCCTTCCTCGACGCCCTGGCCCAGCGCCGGACGGCCGAGGGCCGGCCCCGGACCGTGGCCGCCCATTGGGATCCATACCAGTGGAATGGCTGGCTCATCGCCGCGGCGGCGGGGGGCGTCGCCGGCCTGTCGCCGGACGAGGTCCAGCAGAGCCTGGATGCCTGGGGCGTCGCAGCGCAGAAGAGCGGCGAGGCCCTCCGCCGCCTGCTCGCCGCGGACCTCTCCCGCGCCGTGATCGCCTCGCGCGACGTGCGCGCCCTGATCGCCGAGGCCGACGCGGTGACCGCCGAAACCCTGCTGTCTCAGATGAACCCGGGCGGCGGCCCCGGCGGAGAACGGGCGCCGCGGCCGGACCTCGCGACTCCCTACACGGCGCCCCGCAACGAGCGCGAAACGATCCTCGCCGCCCTCTGGGAGGAGCTGTTCGGCATCGCTCCCATGGGCGTCGACGACAGCTTCCTCGAATTGGGCGGCCACTCGCTCCTCGCCATCCAGGTGGTGACCCAGATCCGCAGCCGCCTGGCGGTAGACCTGCCGGTGACGGCCCTCTTCGAGTCGCCCACCATCGCCGAGCTCGCCAAGGCCGTGGCCCGCGCCAGAGGCGAGGAGAGCGAGGAGGACCTCGAAGCCCTCTTCGCCCTGGTGGAGGGGCTGTCGCCCGAGGAGGCGGCGCAGAGGCTGGCGGCGATGGAGACCGTATCTTGACGGTCGTGGACCGCCTCTCCGCTCTGACGCCGGAGCAGCGGGCCCTCTTCGAGGCCCTGCGCCGCAAGCCGCCTGCCGGTCCACCGCAGCCGCCGCCGGTGCCTCGCGTCACCAGCCCCACAGCCGCCGGCGACTGGCCCCTCTCCATCGACCAGGAGAGGCTCTGGCGCCTGCACCGGGACAACCCGAGCCTGGTCTCCTGGAACGTCGACGCCGCCAGCCGGCTGCGGGGGGAGCTCGACGTGGCCGCCCTGGAGACGGCCCTGCGCGAGATCGTCCGCCGCCACGCCGCTCTGCGCGCCAGCTTCCCCCGAGTCGACGGCCGCCCCGTGCAGCGGGTCGCCGAGCGGATCTCTCTCGTCCTGCCGCTGATCGACCTGTCATCCCTGCCGCCCCACCGGCGCGAGACGGAGGGGCACCGCGCCCTGTTCGACCGCACGCGCGCCGTCTTCGACCTGGAGCACGGCCCGCTGCTGCGGGCCACCCTGGTCCGCCTCGGCTCGGACGACCACCTCTGCCTGCTGACCCTCCACCACACGGTCACCGACTGGATCACCTTCCAGATCGTCATGCACGAGCTGATGGTGCTCTACGAAGCGGTCCGCGCCGGCCTCGCGAGCCCTCTCCCCGAGCCCGCGCTGCAGTTCCCGGACTACGCCGTCTGGGAGCGGCAATGGTGGAGCGGCGAGATCCTGATCGACTATACGGAATTCTGGCGACGCGAGCTGGCGGGCTTCCCGCTCGTCCTCGACCTTCCAGCCGACCGGCCGCGGCCGGCGGTGCAGAGCCAGCGCGGCGGCATGATCCCGTTCTCGACCGGCCCCGAGGCCGCTCACCGGCTGCGTGCCCTCGCCCGCCGCGAGGGGGTGACGCCGTTCATGGCCCTCCTCGCCCTGGTGGACGCCCTCCTCTTCCGCCTGACCGGCCGCGACAGGCTGGTGGTGGGCTCCAACAGCGCCAACCGCCCACGGCCGGAGCTGGAGGCGGTGGCCGGGCTCTTCCTCACCCAGGTCCCCTTCGCCGTGGACCTCGCGGGCGATCCCACCTTCCGCGAGCTGCTGGCACGGATGAAGAGGGCGTCCGTCCGCGCCTACGGCCACCAGAACATGCCCTTCGACCGGCTGGTGAAGGCGCTGGAGATCGAGCCGGACACGAGCCGCTTCCCCGTCGTGCAGGTGCTCCTCCTCGTCCTCGAAGGCGAGAGCCACGCCAGCGCCGGCAGCCTCGACTCCGCCGCCGTGCCGCTCTACGACGGCAACTCCCGCTGGGACCTCCTGTTCGGGCTCTACAACTACGAGGACCTCGGCTTCTCCGGCTCGATCGAGTACAACGCCGACGTCCTCGACAGGGTCACGGTGGCGCGCTGGCTGGCCCTCTTCCGCCGCATCCTCGACCAGGTGACGGCGGCTCCAGAAACCCGGCTCTCCCAGCTCCCGGAGGTGGCAGCGTGAGCGTCGCGGACCGCCTTGCCTCGCTGACGCCCGAGCAGCGGGCCCTGTTCGAGGCGCTGCGCCAGAAGCAGCAGAAGGCTGCGCGCATCCTCAGAGTCCCGCCGATCCCGCGGGTGAGCGGCCCCACCGCCGAGGGGGACTGGCCGCTGTCGCTCGACCAGGAGCGCTACTGGTTCATGGAGCAGCTCTTCCCCGACGGCGCGGGGCTGAACATCACGGCGGTCACCCGCATGCGCGGGCCGCTCGTGCCCGCGCGGGTGGAGGTGGCGCTGAGGGAAATCGTCAAGCGCCATGCCGCCTGGCGCACGGTCTTTCCCACGGTCGACGGCCGGCCCTTGCAGCGGGTGGTCGCCGCCCGCCCCGTGCCGCTGCCGGTGATCGATCTCGGCGGCCTGCCCGGGGACCTCCGCGAGCGCGAGGCGCTCCGCCTGGTGGGGGAGGGGACGGCGGCGCCGTTCGACCTCGAGCTTGGGCCCCTGGTGCGCGCCAGGCTGCTGCGCCTGGGCGACGGGGAGCACCTCTGCCTGCTCGCCGTCCACCACCTGGTGACCGACTGGATCTCCTCCCAGATCGCCTCGGGGGAGCTGACGGCGATCTACGACGCCCTCGCCCGGGGCGAGAGCCTGGCGCTGCCGGAGCCGCCGGTCCAGTATCCGGACTTCGCCGTCTGGCAGCGCGGCTGGCTCCAGGGGGAGGTCCTCGCAGAGCTCACCTCCTGGTGGCGCGAGCGGCTGGCCGGCTTCCCGGTGGACCTCGACCTGCCGACCGACCGGCCGCGCCCGGCGCAGCTCCGCATGCACGGCGGCCGGATCCCCTTCACTGTCGGCGGCGAGCTGGCGGACGGCCTGCGGAGCCTCGCCCGCCAGGAGGGGTCCACCCTCTTCATGCTGGTCCTGGCGTTGACCGCCACCCTCCTCCATCGCGATTCCAGCCAGGAACGGCTGATCCTCGGCGCCAACAACGCCAACCGCAACCGGCCGGAGATCGAGACGGTCCTCGGCTGCTTCCTCACCCAGGTGCCGTTCCCCATCGACCTCTCCGGCGATCCGACGTTCCGCGAGCTGCTGGCGCGCGTCCGCCAGTCGGCGCTCGGCTCCTACGCCCACCAGGACCTGCCGTTCGGTCAGCTCGTCCAGGCGATCGGGCTCGCCCGCGACCCCAGCCGGCAGCCGCTGATCCAGACGCTCGTCCAGACGCTCGACGGCCAATACTCGACGGCGGCGAGCGCCAGCTTCACCTCCGAGGCGGTCGACGCCTGGGACGGCAGGGCCCGCTACGACCTGATGCTGACGATCTTCGACTACCCCGAAAATCTGCAAGGCGGGCTCGAATACGACGCCGACCTGTTCGACGCCGCCACCGCCGCGCGCCGCGTGGAGCGCTTCCTGCGCCTGGCCATGGCGGCGGTCGCCGATCCGGACCGGCGCCTTTCGGCCCTGCCGGTCCTCTCCGCGGCGGAGCGCCACCAGGTGGCGGTCGAGTGGAACGACCCCTCCCCCGTCCTCTCCGGGGTGACGATCCACGGCCTCTTCGCGGAGCAGGCCGCCCGCGTGCCGGCGGCGGTCGCCGTGGTCTGCGGCGACGAGGAGGTCGCCTACGGCGAGCTCGCCCGCCGCGCCCGCCGGGTGGCTGGCCGCCTTCTCGCCATGGGCCTGCCTGCCGAGTCGCGGGTCGCCGTCACGGCCGAGCGCTCGACCGGCCTGATCGCCGCGCTGCTCGGCATCCTCCAGGCCGGCTGCGCCTATCTGCCGCTCGATCCCGAGCTGCCCGACGAGCGGCGGCGGTTCCTGCTCGCCGACGCCGGGGCCGTCCTCCTGGATCTCGACGCGGACGGAGACGGGGACGAAGCGTCCGTCCTGCCCGAGGTCGCCGCCAGCCAGCTCGCCTACGTGATGTACACCTCGGGCTCGACCGGCGAGCCGAAGGGGGTGGCGGTGACCCACGGCAACGTGGTCCGCCTGGTGCGCGGCGCCCGCTGGGCCGACCTGGGCCCGGACGAGACCTTCCTGCAGCTCGGCAACCTCGCCTTCGACGCCGCGACGCTGGAGATCTGGGCGCCCCTGCTCAACGGCGGCCGGCTCGCCCTCTTCCCCGGCCGCCGCCCCGGGCTCGACGAGCTGGCGGACGCGATCACCCGCTACGGAGTGACCTCGCTCTGGCTGACCGCCGGCCTCTTCCACCAGATGGTCGCGCAGCGGCTGGAGGGGTTGCGCCCCCTGCGCCAGCTCCTGGCCGGCGGCGACGTGCTGTCGCCCGCGCGCATGCGCCAGGCCCTGGAGGGGCTTCCGGGTTGCACGGTGGTCAACGGCTACGGCCCGACGGAGAACACCACCTTCACCGCCTGCTTCCCCATGCGGGACGCCGCGCGGTGGGACGCCGCGGTGCCGCTCGGCCGGCCGATCCAGGGGACGAGCGTGCATGTGGTGGACGCCGCTCTGCGGCCAGTGCCGGTGGGCGTCTGGGGGGAGCTCCTGGCGGGCGGCGAAGGGCTCGCGCGCGGCTACCTCGGCCGCCCGGCGCTGACCGCCGAGCGCTTCGTCCCCGACCCGTTCACGGGCGCGCCCGGAGGGCGGCTCTACCGGACCGGGGACCTCGTCCGCTGGCGGCCGGACGGCTTGCTGGAGTTCCTTGGCCGCACCGATTTCCAAGTCAAGGTGCGCGGCTTCCGCATCGAGCCGGGGGAGGTCGAGGCCGCCCTCCGCGCTCATCCAGCGGTGCGCGACGCGGTGGTCGTGGCGCGCCCGGGGATCGGCGGGGAGAGCCGGCTCGTGGCCTACGTCGTCGGGACCGCGGGGGAGGACCTGCGCGCCTTCCTCCGCTCCCGCCTGCCGGAGGCGATGATCCCCTCGCTCTTCGTGCCGCTCGCCGCGCTGCCGCTCAACGCCAACGGCAAGGTGGACCGCAAGGCCCTGCCCGCTGCGCAACCGGCGGCGAACAAGGCCGCCGGCGCGGTGCGCCCCCGTACGCCGAAGGAGGAGCGGCTGGCCGGCATCTGGCGCGAGGTGCTCGGCCTCGCGGAGGTGGGCATCCACGACAATTTCTTCCAGCTCGGCGGCGATTCGATCCTGAGCATCCAGATCGTGGCGCGGGCCCGGCGCGAGGGGCTGCTCCTCACCCCCCGGCAGATCTTCGAGAGCCAGACGATCGCCGAGCTCGCCGCCGTGACCGCCGGCGACGCAAGCCCGGAGAGCCTGGGCGAGGACCAGGGGCCGGTCGTGGGGGAGGCGCCGTTGACGCCCATCCAGCGCCGCTTCTTCGCGGAGGGGCGGCGGGAGCCGTGGCGGTTCAACCAGGCGGTCCTGCTCGTCCCTCGCGAGCGGCTCGCCGCGGCGCCGCTCGCGGCGGCCCTCGACCGGCTCGCCGCTCACCATGACGCGCTGCGGCTGCGCTTCGTGCGCGCCGGCGGCGCCGGCGATGAATGGCGGCAGGCGCACGCTCCCGTTGCGCCGGTGCCGCTCGTGGAGGTCGACCTCACGGCGGTGCCGGCGGTGTCGGCGGACGAGCTCGAAGCCGCCGTGGAGCAGCTCCAGTCGGGGCTCGACCTCGCGCAGGGTCCGCTCTTCACCGCCGCCCTGTTCCGTCAGGGCGGCGGCGACCGGCTGCTCCTCACCGCCCACCACCTGGTGGTCGACGGCGTCTCCTGGCGCGTGCTGCTGGAGGATCTGGCGGCGGCGTGCCGGGGGTTCGATCTGCCGGCGAAGACCACGTCGTGGAAGAGCTGGACGGAGCGGCTGGCCGCCTTCTCTCGCTCTCCCGAGATCGCGGCGGAGCTCGATTATTGGCTCGATGGGCTCGCGCTCCCCGCTGTCGTGCCGCCGCTGCCGTGCGACCTCGCGGGCGGCGGCGCTCCCGCCCGGGCGAGCGTCGCGGTCGAGCTCGGGGCAGCGGAGACGCTAGCGCTCCTCCAGGAGGTGCCGGAGGTCTACCGCACCCAGGTCAACGACCTGCTGCTGGCGGCGCTGGTCCGCGCCTTCGCCGCCTGGACGAGGGAGAGGACGCTGCTGGTCGACCTCGAAGGGCACGGCCGGGAGGAGATCTTCCCGGACGTCGATCTCTCGCGCACCGTCGGCTGGTTCACCACCGTCTTCCCCCTCGCCCTGACGCTGCCGCCGGGGGGCGGTCCCCGGGAGGCGATCCGGGGGGTCAAGGAGAGCCTGCGGGCGGTGCCCCGGCGGGGCTTGGGCTACGGCCTGCTGCGCTATCTCGCCGGCCCCGACAGCGGGGACCGGCTGGCCGCGCTCCCTGCGCCACAGGTCTCCTTCAACTACCTGGGCCGGTTCGACGCGGCGGCGGGGGAGAGGGGGCTCTTCGCCTTCGCCCCCGAGCCGGTGCGCGGCGCCGCGGGGGAGGTCCTGGCGGACGCCCCCCTCTTCGCCATCGACGCGCTGGTATTGGACGGTCGCCTGCGTGTGAGCTGGACCTACGATCCAGGGCGCTGCCTTCCAGCCACCGTCGAGCGGCTGGCGAGCGGCTTCGTCGCCGAGGTCGCGGCGCTGGTCGAGCACTGTCTGTCGCCCGCGGCCGGCGGCTTCACCCCCTCCGACTTCCCGCTCGCACGCCTGGATCAGGGGGCGCTCGACCGCCTGCTCGGCACTGGTCACGAAAACAGCCGCGGGATCGAGGATCTCTATCCGCTGTCCCCCATGCAGGAGGGCATGCTGTTCCACGGCCTCTACACGGGCGAGGGAGCGGATCTCTACTTCGAGCAGTTCACCGCCGGGCTCGCCGGACCGCTGGACGAGGCCGCCTTCGCCGCCGCCTGGCAGCGGACCGTCGAGCGCCACGCCGCGCTGCGCACCGGCTTCCTCTGGCACGGCGCCGAGCGGCCGTTGCAGCTCGTGCGACGCGCCGCCGAGGTCCCCTGGACGTCCGTGGACTGGCGGCATCTCGCTCCCGCGGACGTTGAGACGCGCTGGCGCGAGCTCCTCGCCGCCGACCGCGTGCGGGGCTTCGACCTCAGCCGGCCGCCGCTCCTGCGGATCGCGCTGGCACGCACGGGCGAGCAGGAGCACCGGCTGGTCTGGAGCACGCACCACATCCTGTTCGACGGCTGGTGCCTCTCGCTGCTGCTGAACGAGGTCTTCGCGCTCTACGGGGCGGCGGCCGCTGGCCGCGAGGCACCGCTGCCTGCATTGCCTCTGCCGCGCCCCTACCGCGACTACATCTCCTGGCTCGCCGGGCGCGACGAGGCCGCGGCCCTGAGCTACTGGCGGCGGCGGCTCGACGGCTTCACGGCGCCCACCCCGGTGCCGTACGACCGCCCCGCGGCTCTCGACCGCGCGCACGGCGGCCGTCCCCAGGACTATCACGAGCGGACGGCCGTGCTGCCGGCGCCGCTCGCCCGCGCGCTGGAGGCGCTCGCGCAGCGCCTGCGGGTGACGCTCAATACTCTGGTGCAGGGGGCCTGGGCTCTCCTCCTCTCGCGCTACGCACAGGAGCCCGATGTCGTCTTCGGCGCGGTCGTGTCCGGCCGCCCGCCCGAGCTCCCCGGCGTCGAGTCGATGGTGGGGCTGTTCATCAACACCGTGCCGGTGCGGGCCGCGATCCCGGAGGCCGAGCCCCTCGCCTCCTGGCTGCCGCGGCTCCAGGAGAGCCAGCTCGAGCTGCGTCAGTACGAATGGACGCCGCTGGCCAAGATCCAGAAGCTCGTCGAGCTGCCGCCGGGCGAGCCGCTCTTCGCCAGCCTCCTGGTGTTCGAGAACTATCCCTTCGATCTCTCCTCCGGCGGGCCGAGAGGGCTGCGGGTCGAGAGCGCCGCCCTCGCCGAGCGCACCAACTATCCGCTCACTCTGACCGTGGTGGCGCGCAGGAGCTTGAGCCTCCGCCTCACCGCCAATCGCCGCTTCGCGCCGGCCACCGTCCGGCGCCTGCTGGCCCACCTGGAGATCCTCCTGGAGGGCTTTGCCGCCGCTCCCGAGGCGCCGCCGGCCTCCCGGCCGCTGCTCACCGCGGCCGAGCGCCACCAGCTCACAGTGGAGTGGAATGACACCGCTCCGGCGGTCTCTGCCACCAGGGCGGCCACCATCCCGTCCCTCTTCGCCGCTCAGGCGGCGCGCACGCCGGACGCGGTGGCCGTGGTCTGCGGCGAGGAGGAGATCACCTACGCCGAGCTCGCCCGCCGCGCCCGCCGGGTGGCCGGACGGCTGCTCCGTCTGGGGATGGCGCCGGAGTCGCGGATCGCCATCGTGGGCGAGCGCTCTCGCGACCTGATCCCCAGGCTTCTCGGCATCCTCCAGGCCGGCTGCGCCTATCTGCCGGTCGATCCCGAGCTGCCCGAAGAGCGGCGGCGATTCCTGCTGGCCGACGCCGGAGCCGCCTTCTACGACCTGGACGGCGCGGGGGACGAGGCCGCGGCCCTCCCCGCCAGCCTTCCCGAGATTGCGACGGACCAGCTCGCTTACGTGATCTACACCTCGGGCTCGACCGGCGTCCCCAAGGGGGTGGCGGTGACCCACGGCAACGTCGCGCGCCTGGTGACCGGGGCCGACTACGCCCCCCTGGGCGCGGGCGAGACCCTGCTGCAGGTCGTCAACGTGGCCTTCGACGTCTCGACGTTCGAGATCTGGGGGCCACTGGTCAACGGTGGGCGGGTAGTGGTCTTTCCCGGCCGCCCCGCGCTCGACGCTCTGGCGGCGGCGATCGCCCGCCACGGGGTGACCACGCTCTGGCTGACCTCGGGCCTCTTCCACCAGATGATCGAGGAACGGCTGGAGGCGCTGCGCCCCTTGCGCCGGCTCCTGGCCGGCGGCGATGCGCTGTCGCCCGCGGCCGTGCGCCGCGCCCTGGAGGGGCTGCCCGGCTGCACGCTGATCAATGGTTACGGCCCGACGGAGAACACCACCTTCACCACCTGCCACGCGATGACCGCGGCGGATCTGGCCGACGAGCGGCTGGCGGCCACGGTGCCGATCGGCAAACCGATCCGGGGGACGCGGGTGCACGTGCTCGACGCGGCCTTGCGACCGGTGCCGGTGGGGGTCTGGGGGGAGCTCTACGCGGGGGGCGACGGCGTGGCGCGAGGGTATCTCGCCCGTCCGGCCCTGACCGCCGAGCGCTTCGTTCCCGATCCCTGGGGGCGGGGGAGCCGGCTCTACTGCACCGGCGACGTCGTCCGTTGGCGGCCCGACGGGGTGCTGGAATTCCTCGGCCGGCGCGACAACCAGGTGAAGGTCCGCGGCCACCGGGTCGAGATGGGGGAGGTCGAGACCACGCTCGCCGGCCATCCGGCGGTGCGCGAGGCGATCGTCGCTCTGCGGGAGGACCGGCCGGGGGATCGCCGGCTGGCGGCGTACGTCACGGCCGTGCCCGGGGCCGTGGCGGATCCTGCCGAGCTGCGGAGCCACCTCGCCGCCCGGCTCCCCAGCCCGTTCGTCCCTGCCACCTTCGTGGTCCTCGACCGCCTCCCCCTGACCCCCAACGGCAAGGTGGACCGGCGCGCCCTGCCCGCGCCCGAGGGCACCGCCGCGGCCGCGGCCTACGTGCCTCCCGAGACGCCGGTGGAGGAGTGGTTGACAGCGATCTGCGCCGAGGTGCTGGGCCTCGAGCGGGTGGGGGTGAGCGACAACTTCTTCGCCCTGGGAGGCCATTCGCTGCTCGCCATCCGGTTCGTGGCCCGTCTGCGGGAGCAGCACGACCTCGACGTGCCCCTCCAACTGGTGTTCGACGCCGCCGACCTGCGCGATCTCGCGGACCGCGTCGTGGACCGGGAGCTGGCGGCGGCGGAAGGCGCCCTGCCGGCCGCGGCTCCCGCGCCCGTCGCGCCCGCCGTCCCTGCAGTCCCGGCTTCACCCTCCGAGTACGAGCCTCCCATCACGCCCGTGGAGGAGGCTCTGGCAGCGGCCTGCGCCCACGTGTTGGAGCTCGAGCGCGTGAGCCTGCGCGACAGCTTCTTCGCCCTGGGCGGTCACTCGCTGCTCGCCACGCAGCTCGCGGCCCGGCTGCGCGACCGCTATAGCCTCGACGTGCCGCTGCAACTGGTGTTCGACGCCGCCGACCTGCGCGATCTCGCGGACCGCATCGTGGAGCGGGAGTTGGCGGCGGCGGGCGGCTTGCTGGCCGAGGTCGTGGGCGAGGAGGAGAAATGAGCGCGCCGCCGGGCGATCTGGCTGGGCTGTCCCGGCAGGAGAAGGCGCGCCTCTTCGAGCGCCTGCGGGCGCGCCAGGGTCTGTCCGCGGGGACCGGCGTCGCCGGCGCGGCTCCCATCCTCCGCTGCGAGCCGCGCCCGGCCCCTCTCCCCCTCTCCTTCGCCCAGCAGCGCCTCTGGTTCCTCGATCGCCTGCATCCCGGCGATCCGTCCTACAACGTCCCCGCCGTGCTGGAGATCCGCGGACCGCTCCGCCCGGACGCCCTGCGCCGGGCCCTGGAGAGCCTGACGGACCGCCACGAGGCCCTGCGCACCACGTTCCGGGAAGTGGACGAGCGGCCAGCCCAAATCGTGGCGCCGCGCCTCGCGGTCCCTTTGCCGCTCGTCGACTTGACGGCCCTGCCCGCGCCCGCCCGCGGCGCGGAGACGGAGAGCATCGTCCGCGACGAGGTGCTCCGCCCCTTCGACCTCGCGGCCGGACCGCTGCTGCGCGCCCTGCTGCTGCGGCTTCAAGGGGAGCGCCACGTCGCCATCTTCAACCTCCACCACGTCGTCTGCGACGGCTGGTCGCTCGGCGTGCTTGTCCGCGAGGTGGCCGCCCTCTACGCGGCGGCGGCGGCCGGAGGTCCGGCCGCCCTGCCGCCGCTGCCCATCCAGTACGCCGACTTCGCCGTCTGGCAGCGCGACTGGCTCCAGGGCGAGCGCCTGGCGAGCCAGCTCGCCTTCTGGCGCGGCGCCCTGGCGGGAGCCGAGCCCCTGCGCCTGCCCACCGACCGGCCGCGCCCGCCCCGCCGCGGCTCGGCTGGGGGCACCCGGCCGCTCGCGGTGGGGCCTGCGGACGCGCAGCAGCTCCAGGCCCTGGCCCTCACCGAGCGGGCGACGCCGTTCATCGTCCTGCTCGCCGCCTGGCAGGCCCTCCTCGGCCGCCTCGCCGGCCAGGACGACGTCGCAGTCGGCTCGCCGATCGCCAACCGCACCCGCTCCGAGACCGCCGGGCTGATCGGCTTCTTCGTCAACACCCTGGTGCTGCGGGGGGACCTGTCGGGCGGTCCCACCTTTCGCGAGCTGGTGGTCCGCGCGCGGGCGGCGGCCCTCGCCGCCTTCGCCCATCAGGACCTCCCTTTCGAGCGCCTGGTCGCAGAGCTGCACCTGGAGCGCGATCCCAGCCGCACGCCCCTGTTCCAGGCCCTCCTCGTCCTCCAGAACGCGCCGACCTCCGCGCTCGCCGCCGGGGACCTGGAGATCCGCGAGCTCGCATTCCCCACCGCCACCGCCAAGTTCGACTTGAGCCTCGCGTTCAGCGAGGTCGAGAGCGGCCAGGGTTTCCAGGGAGTGCTGGAGTTCAGCGCCGAGCTGTTCGACGGCGCCACCGCCGCCCGCTACGCCAGCGCCTTCGAGATCCTGCTCGCCGCCGCCCTGGCCGATCCCGAGCGGCGTCTCTCCGACCTCCCCCTGCTCGCCGCGGCTGAACGGCATCAGCTCCTCATCGAATGGAATCCAACGGGTGAGGGGTCGAGCGTCCGCGCTCCTGTTCACCGCCTCTTCGAGAGGCAGGTCGACCGGGCGCCGGACGCGCCGGCGGTCACGGCGGACGGAGAGACCCTCTCCTACGGCGAGCTGGATGCCCGCGCCAACCGCCTCGCCCGCCACCTGCTGACGTCCGGTGTCCGCCCCGGTGACCTCGTGGGGCTGCGCTTCGCGCGCTCGGCCGAGCTGGTGGTGGCTGTCCTCGCCGTGCTCAAGGCCGGCGCCGGCTACCTGCCGCTCGATCCCACCTATCCTGCCGAGCGCCTGGCCATGGCCATGGAGGACAGCGGTGCCGCCCTGCTCCTCACCCGTGAGGCCCTGGACGTCGCGGCGAAGCAGAGCCCCGAGCGGCTGGCGGTACCCGCCGACCCGGAGCTGCCGGCCTACGTCATCTACACCTCGGGCTCTACGGGTAAGCCCAAGGGGGTCGTCGTCCCCCATGGCCACGTCACCCGCCTGTTCTCGGCAACTCAGGACTGGTTCGGCTTCGGCCCGGACGACGTGTGGACGCTCTTCCACTCCTACGCCTTCGATTTCTCCGTCTGGGAGATCTGGGGCGCGCTTCTCCACGGCGGCCGGCTGGTCGTCGTCCCGCACTGGCAGGCCCGCTCGCCCGAGGCCTTCTACAAGCTGCTGCGCGACGAGCGGGTGACGGTGCTCAACCAGACTCCCTCCGCCTTCCGGCAGCTCCTGTGGGCCGAGGAGGCGGTGCTGGCGGGCGCGCCACCGGACCTCACCCTGCGGTTCGTCATCTTCGGCGGCGAGGCCCTGGAGCCCGCCGCCCTCGCTCCCTGGTTCGAGCGCCACGGCGACGAGCACCCCCTGCTGGTCAACATGTACGGCATCACCGAGACCACCGTCCACGTCACCTACCGGCCCGTCCGCCGGGGCGACGTTGCCGCCGGCAGCCTGCTCGGCGTGCCCATTGCGGACCTCGCGCTCCACGTCGTGGACCGCGGCCTCATGCCGCAACCCATCGGCGTCCCCGGCGAGATCGCCGTCGGCGGCCAAGGCGTGGCCCCGGGCTACCTCGGGCGGCCGGAGCTGACGGCCGAGCGCTTCGTTCCCGATCCGTATGGCGCGCCCGGGTCGCGCCTCTACCGCTCGGGCGACCTCGCCCGCCGCCTGCCGGACGGCGACCTCGAGTACCTCGGCCGCATCGACCACCAGGTGAAGATCCGCGGCTACCGCGTCGAGCTGGGGGAGATCGAGGCCGCCCTGGCCCGCCACCCGGCGGTGCGCGAGGCCGTGGTGGGAACCACCTCCGGCCAAGCGGGCGAGACGCGGCTGGTGGCCTGGGTGGCGGCTGACCCCGAGTCCAGGCCGTCCCTCGCCGAGTTGCGCGCCTTCCTCGCCGCCAGCCTGCCCGAGCCCATGCTCCCGTCGGCCCTAGTCGTCGTCGACCGCCTCCCCCTCACCGCCAACGGCAAGCTCGACCGCCGGGCGCTCCCCGCACCGGAGGCCGCCGCCCCGTCCGCCCTGGAGCGGCGGGCACCGCGCGATTCCCTGGAGCGCTTCCTCGCCACCCAGTTCCGCAAGGTCCTGGGATTGCCCGCCGGCCGCGAGATCGGCATCGACGAGGACTTCTTCACGCTCGGCGGCACCTCGATCACCAGCGCGATCTTCATCCACCGTCTCCAGGAGGCCTTGGGGGAGACCGTCCACGTGGTGGTCATCTTCGACCACCCGACGGTGGCCGCCCTCGCGGAGTACGTGCGGGAGCGCCACCCCGGGGCGTCCTGGGACGAGGTCGGGACGGCGACCCGCACCCACACCCTGGACAGGGACGTCCTGGTGCCGCTCCAGGCGGGCTCTCCCGGACGCCGGCCGTTCTTCTTCGTCCATTCGGTCGGCGGCGAGGTCGTGGCCTACCGCGATCTGGTGCGCCGCCTCGGTCCCGGTCAGCCGGCCTGGGGTCTCCAGTCGCCCGATCCGCCCCTGGAGTCAATTCCGGAGATGGCCGAGCGCTACGTCGCCGCGGTCCGCTCGGTACAGCCCGCGGGACCCTACCGGATCGCCGGCTGGTCCATGGGGGCCGCCGCGGCCTACGAGATGGCCCGCCAGTTGGAGGCGCAAGGGGAGACGACGGACGTCCTGGCGCTAATCGACGCCGTCTCCCCCGTGCTGAGCGCCGGCGAGCTGGGCCTCGACGACGTCGAGATGCTGGGCCTTTTCGCGCTCGCCCTGGCGGACCTCCACGACGTCGAGATCGAGGGGCTGGATCTGCCGCCCCGGCTCCGGCTCGCCACCGTGGGGCTCGACCAGGTGGACCTCTCCGGCCTCGACCTCGACTCCGCCCTCGACATGACCCTGGACCTCGGCCGCCAGGCCGCCCTGCTGCCGCCGAACCTGGAGCGCGACGAGTTCCGCCGCCTCCTGGAGCGCTTCCGGGCCAACCGCACCGCCCTCGCCGGCTACCACCCCCTCCCCTACGGCGGCGAGCTCCACCTCTTCCGCGCCGTCGGCCAAGCGAAGGGAGAGCTGGACCCGACCCTGGGCTGGAATGACCTGGCGCCCGGCCGCGTGCGGGTCTTCGACTCCCCCGGCGACCACTACACGATCCTGCGGGAAGAGGTGGAGGCCCTGGCGAGCCAGCTTCGAGGGTTGCTGGCGGCGGGCGTCCCGCCGGCCGAGCCATGAGCGCGCCGCCGGGCGAGGCGGAGCACGACCGGCAACCCGTGTTGAGCTCGCCTGTGGTAAATTTACACCTGACGCCCAGCCGCTTGGCGTCATGCGCTCCTTCCACGTCCCCATCGTCTAGTGGTCAGGACTCCGCCCTTTCAAGGCGGCAACACGGGTTCGAATCCCGTTGGGGATACCATCCACCGTACACTGGGCCGGCTCACTCGAAGTCCTCTAAGAACGCCTGACGAGCGCGCCTGGCCTCCACCTGCGAGGACATGCAAGTCGCGCACAGGGTACCGAGGTGCTGCAAGCTCTCCAATACCGCGCCGGGGTCGTCGATAAAATCGACGAGGCAGGCGATTTCGTCGACGCCGATCTCCTCGAGGCGGGCGATCAGAGGCTGGCAGCTCGCCGGTGTCCCCATCAGTGAATTGTGGTCGAAGTAGCGCTCGAACGTCAGGTTGAGCAAATCCTCCATGGCGTCCGGGGGGATGTCGTGCGCTTCGATCCTGTGCCCGCCGCTGATCGCGCCTCCGCCCGCGGCCGCAAGCTGCTCGAGGCTGATGGCGGAGCGCAGGTACTCGCGAAAAGGCTCACGCACCCGAGCCTTCACCGCCGCCACGTCCGTACCCAGGAAGGAGTGCAGCATCAGTGAGACCTTCCCGGGCGCACCGGCGTGGTGCTCGGCGAGCGCCGCGCGGTAGCCTGCGATCTTCTCCGCCAGCGCCGGGACGTCCTGCCCGATGAGGTGCGTGAGCACGTTGGTGCGATGCACACCGGCGCTGACGAAGGTCTGAGCGTTGCCGGATGAGGTGATCCAGACCGGCAGCTCGCGCTGGACCGGCCGCGGGTGCAGCGCGATCTCGACCGGCTTGCCGTAGGTGTTGTCCCGCACCAGGACGTCGCCGCGCCACAGCCGGCGGACGGTCTCGATCTGCTCGTACATCACGGCCTGGCGGCGCGGGTAGCGGTCGGGGAAGAAGGTGAAATCGTCGACGTTCCAGCCCGAACCGAACGAGATCGCCGCCCGACCGCCTGAGAGGTTGTCGACGACCGACCACTCCTCGGCGATGCGCACGTCGTCGTGCAGAGGGGAGATCAGGCTGCCCGCCCGGATCTGGAGCTTCTTCGTGACCATCGCCAGCGCGGCGCTGACCACCGCCGGGCTGGGGAAGAGCCCGCCGAAGTCGTGGAAGTGGCGCTCCGGCGTCCACACGGCAGAGAAGCCGCTGCGATCGGCGAGCGCCGCCGCTTCGAGCAGCAGCCGGTACCGGCCCTCCCCAGAGGAGCCGGCCTGGCTGGAGAAGAACATGATCCCGAATTCCATGGCTCCGTCCCGTCAGGCGGGTACGGACGGGCGGATGGAGACCTCTCCCACGGAGGTGCGCACGGTCAGCCGCGGGCCGCCGCCGTTCACCTCGGTACGGAGCGAGCCGCCCAGCCCGGCGGTGCTGAAAAACGACGGGATGCGATTGACGATCTGGCCGATGCGCGTCGCGGCGTCGAGGAGGAATCCGGCGGACCCCGGCAGCGAGATCGAGACGCTCCCCGTCGAGGTGGTGAGCCGGCTGTCCGACCGCGGCTGCCGGACGATCTCCGCCGCGATCTCGCCGGTGACCGTCGAGACTTCGACCGGGCCGCCGATCTGGAGCAGCCTGACGTCGCCGACGCGGGTGCGGGCGGTGACCCGCTCCTCGACCCGGCAGACCTCGATGGGGCCGCTCGCGGTCTCCACGCAGACCTCGCCCTGGACCGTGTCGACGCCGATCGCCCCGGCGCCGGTGCGGACGGAGACGTCGCCGAGGACCTGCGCCACCGCCACGTCTCCCACCCGGGTCTCCACCACGAGGTCCTGCCGGCAGGGAATGGCGATCGAAAAGGTCACGTCCGCCTCTCTCCGGCCGCGGCGCCAGAAGCTGCGCGGGGCGGCGACGCGGGAACGCACCAGAGGCCCGCTCGCGGTCCGGAGGAATTCGCAGTGAATCCGCTCCAGCATCTCCCGGGCCTCCGCGTCGCCCGGCGCCTCCGCGACCAGCAGGACCTCGACCCGGATCTCCTCGCCGTCTCCCGCCGCGATGCGCACCGCTCCCAGCTCGGCGTCGAGCTCGAAGCGCTCTCCCGGCACCGCCGGGAAGTGGTGGCGAACGACTTTCTCCACTTTCATGATTCCTCCATCGCGGCGCGCGCGGCCGGCGCTCAGGCCGGCAGCGCCGCCTCGGCCCGCGCCGGGCCGGCGCCGCCCACCCGCACCTGGTCGGAGACGATCTGGCCCTCCTCCAGCTTGATGACCCGGTCGCCGACGTCATAGTAGCGGTCGTCGTGACTGATCACCACGACCGTCTTCCTGCGCGCCCGCAGCTCGGGCAGGATCTGGTGGTAGAACACCTCCTTGAAGACCGGGTCCTGGTCCGCGGCCCACTCGTCGAAGAGGTAGATGGGGCGGTCCTCGAGGTAGGCGGCGAGGAGGGCGAGACGCTTGCGCTGCCCCTGCGACACCTCCACCCTGGAGAGGGCCCCGTCGCGCACCGAGACCACCCGATCGAGGCGCAGCCGCTCCAGGTAGCCCCGGGCCTGGGCGTCGACATCGCCCGCTCCCAGCCCGAACAGGCTGTCGAAGATGAAGCAGTCCGAGAACACCACCGAGAAGAGCTGGCGGTAGGCCTCGCGATCACCATCGGTCACCGGCCGGCCGTCGACACGGATCTCGCCGCTCTCGGGCGCATACAGACCGCAGAGCAGCTTGGCGAAGGTCGTCTTGCCGCTGCCGTTGCCGCCGGTCACGAACAGCAGGTCGCCGGGCCGCACCGCCAAGTCGAAGGGTCCGAAGTGGAAGGCCCGGTCCTCGCCCTCGACGGTGTAGGTGTGGGTGACGCCGGCCAGCTCGAGCCCGGGCGCCTCCTTCGGCGCCGGCGCGGCGGGGAGCGGGGACGCCAGGCCGGCGTCCTCGTGCAGCGCGAGGCCGAGGCTCTCGACCTTCTGCACCGAGACGTTGGCGGCGGTCAGCAGGGGGAGCGACTCCACGATGCCCGCCAGCGGGGCCGTCATGTAGAGGATGACGAGGGCGTAGCCGGTCAGGAGGTGGGCGTCGAAGCCGCGCAGGGCCGGCAGGCCGAAGAGGACGAGCCCGAGGACGACGAAGGAGAGGGCGTGGCCCCAGCTCGTGGCCGCCAGCAGCAGGCTGCGTCCGCGCACGCTCATCTGCGCCATCTGCTCGGCGGCCGGCTCGTAGCTCTGCGCGAAGAAGGCGGTGCGGCGGGCGTGGTGGAGCTGGAGCTCCTTGACTCCCTGGGTGATCGCCTGGACGCCCTTGGTGAGCCGGTCCCAGGCCTCGCGCGATCCCGCCATGTAGCGGGTGGCGGCGCGCACCGGCAGTTGGTACGACAGGAGCCCGAGCACCATGGCGGCGATCACGAAGAGCAGCACGGACCAGGAGAGGAGGCCGAGGTAGACGAGGCAGCCGACGACGATGAAGAGCTGCATGACGAAGTTCGGAGCGGTGACCAGGGCGTTGGTGATCGCCGGCACGTCCTCGCTCAGCGTGGCGAGCAGCCGGTGGGAGCCCAGGGTCTCGAGCTGGCGCAACGGCGTGGCGAGAATGCGGCGGGCGAGCCGTGTGCGCATGTCGAAGACCGCCCGGGCCGCGACTTTGAGCAGCACCCACCCGGAGATGAAACGGCTGAGCGGCAGCAGGACGCAGAGGGCGATGAAGACCCATAAGACGGTCCTCGTCCGGTCGCCGCTCAGGACCTGGTTGATGACCACGAGGAAGGCGACGTTGCTGAGGCCGCTGAGGATGCCGGAGATCAGGAAGACTCCCAGCAGCAGGCGGGAACTCTTGAGGCTCGCCGTCCAGCGCAGCAGGAACGAGAACAGGCGAGACAGGTCGGTGACCCAGCTCATAGGGAAGCTCCTTTGGGCGAATCGAAGAACCGCACGAGGTGCTCGACGTGCGGCGCGCGGATCATCGAGAAATGGTCCCCGGGGACCTCATGGATGGTGAGACCCGCCGTCGCCAGCGGGCTCCAGCCCAGGCTTGGATCGGCGGGCGGAGGGCCGGCGTGGCTCGCCGCCTTGACCAGGATCACCGGCGCCGGAGCGATTGCCGGACGTCCCGGGCGTCCCGGGCGTGGCTGGTAATTCTGGCTGGCCCGCGCGTTGGCCTGGAAGACGCGGTAGAACCGGCGCAGGCGCTCCAGGCTGAAGTCGAGAGGCAGCACCCCCGCGCGCCGGCCCCACTCCAGCAGGCGGGCGAGGCGGGCCTGCTCGTCCAGCCGGCGCATCTCCTCGGCCTCCTGCGGCGCGAGGCGCGCGGGATCGAGGCCGAGGTCCGCCGCGAAGGTGGCGAGCAAGGCCTCGTCCCCGGCCGGGGGCGGCGCGGCCCAGGAGTCGAGCAGCACCAGGGGCTCGACGGCGTGGCCGCGGGCCGCGAGCTGGCGCGCCATCTCCCAGGCGATCAGCCCCCCCATGGACCAGGCCGCCAGGCGGTAGGGACCCCGCGGCTGGCAGGCGAGGAGCTCCACGACGTAGGCCGCGGCCATGGTGTCGAGGCGCCGGCGCGGCACCTCCCGGCCCTCCAGACCGCTGGCACGGAAGGCGTAGACGGGCTGATCGATCCCGAGGTGGCGCACCAGTGGAACGTAGCAGAAGACGTTGCCGCCGGCGGCATGGACCAGGAACACGGGGGGACGCGACCCGTCCGGCTGGAGCTCCACCAGCAGGGAGCGACTCGCGGCCGGCCGCCGCCGGATCTCGGCGGCCAGGTGCTCCACGGTCGGCTGCTGGAACAGGGTGCTCAAGGCGATGCGCTGGCCGAAGGTCCGCTCGACGGCGGCGAAGAGCTCGACGGCCAACAGCGAATGGCCCCCCAGCTCGAAGAAGCTGTCGCGGACGCCGATCGCCCGGCGTCCCAGCAGGTCCTCCCAGAGGCGCACCAGGCGCAGCTCCACCTCGTCCCGTGGCGCCAACACCGCCAACGCCTCTCCCGACTCCGCTTCACTCTCCGAGCCGGCTTGCGGCGCCAGCCTGGCGAGCGCCGCGCGATCGACCTTGCCGTGCCGGGTCAGCGGCAGCTCGGCCAGCGTCGCGAACGTCGCCGGCAGCATGAACTCGGGGAGGCTCGCGCCGAGGAAGCGCCGCAGCTCGGCCGCGCCGGGCACGGCGGCCCCGGCCCGGGGCACGACCCAGGCGATCAGCCACGCCTCGCCCGCCCGCTCCTCGCGCGGCACCACGGCGGTACGGGCCACCGCCGGGTGGCGGGCCAGCACGGCCTCGATCTCGCCGACCTCGATGCGGAAGCCCCGCAGCTTGACCTGGTCGTCGACCCGCCCCAGGAACTCCAGGTTCCCGTCCCGCCGGTACCGCGCCAGGTCGCCGGTGCGATAGAGCCGCTCGCCGGCGCTCTCCCCGGCCGCGAGGGGGGACGGGAGGAAGCGCTCGGCCGTGAGGTCGGGACGGCCGAGATAACCGCGCGCCAGGCCGGCGCCGGCGATGCAGAGCTCGCCGGCCGACCCGGGCGGCACGGGGGTGAGCCAGCGGTCGAGCAGGAGGACGCGGGTGCGGTCGATCGGGCGTCCGATCGGCGGCGCCGGGCCGGCCTCGGCCGCCGGCGGCCGGGGATCGACCCGGGCACAGGTCGCCACCACCGAGCTCTCGCTCGGCCCGTAGTGGTTCACCAGCGCGAACGGCAGCCCCGCCGGCGGCACGGTGCGCAGCCGGTCGCCGCCGGTGAGGAGGGTGCGCAGCGGGGCCTGGTCCGGCCAGGGCAGGAGGACCACCCGCTCCGCCATGGGCGTGGGCAGGAAGGCGACCGTGACCCGCGAGTCGAGCAGCCAGTCGCGCAGCCGCTCGGGCTCGGCGCGGGTGGCGTCGTCCGGCAGGTGGAGGGTGGCGCCCGCGGCCAGGCAGGACCACACCTCCCAGACCGCCGCGTCGAAGCCGGGCGCGGCCAGGTGGGAGGTGCGGTCGCCGGCTCCCAGCCCGTAGGTGCGGCGGTGCCAGGCGACCAGGTTGGCGAGGCCGCGATGGGAGATCGCCACCCCCTTGGGCCACCCGGTGGTGCCCGAGGTGTAGACGACGTAGGCGAGCTGGTCCGGATGGGTGGCGACCGCGGCCGCCGGCGGCGGCGCGGAGCCCTCCTCCCCGTCATCCTCGACCTCAACCGCACCCTCGTGCAGGAGGACGACCGTGCCGCCGAAGCCGGCGCACCGGGCGCTCAGGCTCTCGCGGGTGAGCAGCACGGCGGCGCCGCAGTCCCGGAGCATGAACTCCAGGCGCTCCTGGGGGTACGCCGGATCGAGCGGCACGTAGGCGCCGCCGGCCGCGAGGACGGCGAGCATGGCCACCACCGCGTCCGCGGACCGCTCGAGGCAGAGCCCCACCCGCACCTCCGGTCCCACCCCCAGGCCGCTCAGCCGCCGGGCCAGGCGGGCCGCTCGCCGCTGTAGCCGGCCGTAGCTCAGGCTCTCCCGCGGGCTGACCAGCGCCACGGCCGCCGGGTGGGCCGTGGCCCAGGCCAGGACCTGCGCGTGGACGGCCGCCGCCGCCTCTTCCATCTCCCCCGAAAGCCCCGGGGGATCGGCGGCGTTCCAATCGCGCGCGATCTGCGCCTGCTCCGCGGCGCCGAGCAGCGGCAGCTCGGAGAAGGGCCTCTCCGGCGCCGCCACCGCGCCCGCCAGGAGCCGCTGGAGCTGCCCGGCCCAGCGCGCCACGGTCTCGCCGTCGAACAGGGCGGCGTCGTAGTCCAGGACACCCGCCAGCTCCCCGTCCTGCTCCTCCAAGGCGAGCGTGAGGTCGAACTTCGCCGCCGGCACCGGACGCCCGAACGGCCGCATGCGCAGGTCGCCCAGCGCCTGCCTGCCGGCCGGGGTGTTCTGGAACGACAGCATGACCTGGAACAGCGGCGAATGGCTGAGGCTGCGCTCCGGTGCGACCTCCTCGACCAGACGTTCGAACGGCAGGTCCTGGTGAGCATGGGCGGCCAGCGAGGTCTCGCGCGCTGCGGCGAGGAGCTGGTGCGACGAGGGATCGCGAGAGAGGTCGGCCCGCAGCACCAGGGTATTGACGAAGAACCCGATCAGTCCTTCGACCTCCTGATGACGGCGCCCCGCCACCACGGTCCCCACCAGGACGTCGTCCTGGCCGCTCAGGCGAGCGAGGAAAGCCTGGAAGCCGGCGAGGAGGGCCATGAAGAGCGTCGCCTGTCCGCTCCGGCCGAGCGCGCGCAGACCCTCGGTCAGCGCGGTGGTGAGGCGCAGGTCCCAGGAGGCGCCGCGCGCCTCCCGTACGGCCGGCCGGGGATGGTCCACCGGCAGCGTGAGCACCGGCGGCGCGCCGGCCAACTGCTCACGCCAGTAGGCGAGCTCGTTGTCCAGGACCTCCCCTTGCAGCCAGTCTCGCTGCCACCGCGCGTAGTCGGCGTACTGGACGGGCAGCTCGGGCAGTGAGACCGCGGGCGGGATGGCCGCCGGCGCCGAGAACGCGGCATAGAGAGCCGTCACCTCGCTGAGCAGGACTCCCATGGACCAACCGTCGCTCACGATGTGGTGCATGGTGAGGAGGGCGACGTGGTCCTCGGCGGCGAGGCGCAGCAGGCGGATGCGGAGGAGCGGTCCGCACGCCAGGTCGAAGGGCTGCCCGGCCTCCACCGCGGCGAGCCCGGCCGCCGCCGCCTCGCGCCGGGTGGGCGCGAGGGCGGCGAGGTCGATCACCGGCAGCATGAACAGCTCGGCCGGCAGCAGGCGCGCCACGGGCCGGGCCTCCCCCCCCTCCCCGGCCACACCGAAGACCGTGCGCAGGGCCTCGTGCCTCTGTACCACCGCCGCGAAGCTGCGCGCCAGGGCTCCGACGTCGAGACGCCCCGCGATCCGCACCGCCAGCGGCAGGTTGTACAGCGGACTGCCCGGCGCCAACTGGTCCAGGAACCAGAGACGCTGCTGCGCGAACGACAGCGGCGCCGCACCCTCCCGCGGCTGCGCCACCAGCGGCGGCGCCAACGCCGACGTCCCTGCGCCCAGAGCCTCCTCGATGCGACGGGCCAGCGAGGCCGGCGTCGGAGACTCGAACAGCGCCCGCACCGGCAGGTCCACCCCGAAGGCCGAGCGCACCCGCGACACCACCCGCGTGGCCAGCAGCGAGTGGCCCCCCAGGGCGAAGAAGTCGTCCTGCGCGCCGATCCGCGGCTGCTCCAACAGCGCCTCCCAGATCTCCGCCACCAGCTCCTCCGTCGACCCCCGGGGAGCCACGAACACGGCCCGGCCGTCCTCATGCAGGCGCTGCGGCGCCGGCAGCGCACGGCGGTCGAGCTTGCCGCTCGGCGTCAGCGGCAGCGCCGCAAGCTCCACGAAGGACGACGGCACCATGAACTCCGGCAGCCCCGTCCGCAGACCCGCCTTCAGCCGTTCCGGGGCCGCGCTCTCCCCTACCGCAGGCACCACGTAGGCCACCAGGTGCAGGTCTCCCCCCGCGCTCTCCCGCGCCAGCACCGCCGCCTCCGCCACCCCCGGCTGGGCCCGCAGCGCCGCTTCGACCTCCCCCAGCTCGATGCGGAAACCCCGCACCTTCACCTGCTGGTCGAGGCGACCCAGGAACTCGATGCGGCCGTCCGCCAGCAAGCGCGCCAAGTCCCCCGTCCGGTACAGCCGCGCCCCGCAGGCGGCGAACGGATCGGGGATGAACCGCTCCGCCGTCAGCTCCGGACGGCCCAGGTACCCCCGCGCCACCTGCACGCCGCCGATGTGGAGCTCGCCGGAAACCCCCACGGGAACCGGCCGCAGGTCCGGGTCGAGCAGATGGATGGCCGTGTTGCCGATCGGCCGGCCGATCGGCACCGTGGCCCGCGACGGCCTGCCCGCGGGTTCGCACCGCCACGCCGTGACCTCCACCGCCGCCTCCGTCGGACCGTAGAGGTTCTCCAGCGACGCTCCTTCGCCGCCGAAGCGGGCGAAGAACCGCCGCTCCAGCTCCGTGCCGAGCGCCTCGCCGCTGCAGATCACGAAGCGCAGAGAGCCGCCATCCCCCTCATCGCCCGACTCCAGGAATGGTTGCAGCATCGAGGGCACGAAGTGCACCACCGTGACCCTCTCCTCGTCGATCAACCGCCAGAGGTAGGAGGGCTCGCGATGGCCGCCGGGCGCCGCCAGCACCAGACGCGCGCCCACCGTCAGCGGCCAGAACAGCTCCCACACCGAGATGTCGAAGCTCGTCGGAGTCTTCTGCAGCACCCGGTCCAGCCCATCCAACGGGTGGGTCGCCTGGATCCAGTGCAGGCGGTTGCAGATTCCCCGATGGCTGTTCATCACCCCCTTCGGCCGCCCCGTCGAGCCCGAGGTGTAGATGACATAGGCCACGTTGTCCGCCTGCGCACGATCCGCCAGCGGCGCGGCGCTCTGGCGGCCAATTACCTCCGCCTCCGCTTCCAGATCGATCAGATCGACGGCGCGCAGCAGAGGCCGCGACCCGATCAGCAGCGGCGCTCCCGAG